>JACKIU010000001.1 GCA_020638295.1 Rhodospirillales bacterium
GCACGCATACTAGAAAATATAAGAGGAAAAATGCCTTCCTCCCTTTACAATGGAGCCATAGCAGCGACGGAACAACTCGAAAGTGAAATATGGACAGACCGTGTTGAAAATGGCGTCGTCCACGTAGTTGACCGCGCTATGGATGAAATATATCAAGGACAGAACCCTAATAGAGAATTTTACCAAGCTACACCACAAACAGATAAGATGAATGGACAGCACACGCCCCTGTCAGAAATAGAAAAAACAATCGATGCGCCAGAACAGGCTGTGCCAAACGTAAGCCCGATGTCGCTCTCTACTCCTAAATAGACAACATTCTGTCTTGCTAGTCTCCCCCGGATATCATTACAATCCAAGCAGCCCACCACAGACGAGTTAAGGACTATCATGGAAAGCATAGAAGAGCTGGACAAGGAAAAAGAATCTGCCGGGATGTCGTTCGACATCACGACGATCAAGGCCAAGGAAGGGAAATATTCCTCCATTCCCGATATCAAGGTGAATGTGCGCGAGACGTTCGGCCTTGACGTTGATTGGGAAGTGCCGGGCTTTAGCGAAGACAGCCAGAATGTTCCGGCGGTTGATAAAACCTACCAGTTCGATCACGACACGACTTTGGCGGTGCTGGCCGGGTTTGCCTATAACCGCCGGGTAATGATCCAGGGCTATCACGGAACCGGGAAATCCACCCATATCGAACAGGTCGCCGCGCGGCTGAACTGGCCGTGTGTGCGGATCAACCTCGATTCGCATGTCAGCAGGGTCGATTTGATCGGCAAAGACACCATCGTCCTGAGAGAAGGCAAGCAGATCACCGAATGGAAGGAAGGCCTGCTGCCGTGGTCGATCCAGAACCCGGTGGCGCTGGTGTTTGACGAATATGACGCGGGGCGCCCGGATGTGATGTTCGTCATCCAGCGGATTTTAGAGCAGGAAGGCAAACTGACCCTGATCGACCAGAACCGCGTGATCCGTCCGCATCCGGCTTTCCGCCTGTTCGCCACGGCCAACACGGTGGGGCTAGGCGATACTTCGGGTCTGTATCACGGGACGCAGCAGATCAATCAAGCGCAGATGGACCGCTGGAATATCTGTGTGGCGCTGAACTACCTGCCGCATGACGATGAGATGAATATCATGCTGGCCAAATTCCCTGAGCTCAAAACAGATGAGGGGCGCGATATGATCGACAAGATGGTGCGCATGGCCGACCTGACCCGCGAGGGCTTTATCAACGGCGATCTTTCGACATTGATGAGCCCGCGCACGGTGATTGCCTGGATTGAAAATACGCTGATTTTTGACGGCAATCGGGATATGGCGTTCCAGATGTCCTTTATGAACAGATGCGACGAGGCCGAGCGACCGCTGATCGCGGAATATTACCAGCGCTGCTTTGATGTGGAGCTGCCGGCTAGCTCAATCCGCAATGTCGCGGTGGGTTAAGGCTGATCATCCGGCGTAGGGATTGTTGCGCCCGGGTCTGTCTCGACGGGATTTGTAAAACCATCATAACACTCTTTGTAATAGTCGAGCCATCCCGTGTTCTCAGCTATCGTTTTCTCAACCGTTCTCGAATTATCCCGAGTTCCGGTTCCGCTACCATGATATGCTGTATTTGCCAGAAAACTGCAGGTTTGCTGCGCGCTGACGTTTCGAAGCGAGGAGAATTGCTTCTGCGTAAGAGGTTGTTTGTTCTTTGCGGCCTCGATGATGTCATCACCGACATCCAGATCAACATCGCCGCATCCCTGCAAAGCAAACACCAGCGGTAAGGCAACCGATAATCTCGCTAATTTCATTTTCTTGTATGCTTCCTGATTTCAGTAAAAACTGCCTCACCATATTCAATATGAAAAAAAAATCAAGTTTTTTCGTAAAATATTTTTTCTGTCATACTGGATTGCTTCCCCCCGGCTCAAGGCCGGGGTCGCAATGATGAAGGCTCTGTGGTAAAAACACCTCATGAGTGAGCATTCTCAAAATACCGAAAATTTCAAACAGATCACGGCCGCCGCTTTGCGGACGTTGGCCGGGGAGAAGGATTTAGAGGTTACCTATTCTGCCGTTGAAAAACCGATTGGCAAGGTACCGCTGGCCGGGCGTCCCCGCCTGCCTGAGCCTTCATGGGTGCCGGGGCACAATTTGCCACCGGAGGAGAAACGCCTGTTACGCGGATGTGCCGATGCGCAGGCGCTGTATATCGCGCATCATGACGAAGCCCTGCACAAGCGCCTGTCCCCGCGCGATGCTCAGGCTCAGGAAGCATTTAATGCTTTAGAACAGGCGCGATGCGAGGCGCTGGGCATGGCGCGGATGCGCGGGGTGGCCGGAAATCTTTCGGCCGTTTTGGATGAGAAATGCAAACGCGCCGGGTTTGATACGCTGACCAGTAAAGACCAAGCCCCGCTCGGCGATGCGCTGCATGTGCTGGCGCGGCTGGCGCTAAGCGGTGAAGATCCGCCGCATTCGGCCGATACGCTGCTGAATTTCTGGGGTCCGGCCCTGCAAAGCCCGGAAGCACAAGCGGCCCTAAAGGCGCTCAAAGACAATCTGCACAACCAGCAGGCCTTTGCCGCCCAAGCCAAAGGGTTTATTCAATCGCTGCAGATGCCGATTGATCTGGACGGGGCGCTGGAAGGCAGCGACGAGCCCGGCGAGGCCGAAAGCGCACAACAGGCCGATCAACCGCAAAAACAAGACGAGACCGGGGACGAACAGGCGGGCGAGGATTCCAGCACCGAGGCCGGGGCGGATGACACCTATGAGGGCGACGACGAGCCGCAGGATCCAGACGGCGCGGGCGAAGAGATGGGCGAGATGAACGACATGCCCGATGATTCCGGGCAGGCGCAAAGCGATCCGGCCTTGCAAAAACGCAAGGACTTCCTCGAAGGCGCGCGGGGGCGTTATCATGTCTATACCACGCAGTTTGATGAAGAGATTGATGCGGCGGAGCTGGCCGATCCGGGCGAACTCACGCGCCTGCGCCATATGCTCGATACGCAGCTGAGCGCCCATCAGGCGCTTATCACCAAGCTGGCCAACCGGCTGCAACGCAAGGTGATGGCGCAGCAGCGCCGGAGCTGGGAATTTGGACTGGATGAAGGCATTCTCGATCCGTCGCGGCTGGCGCGGATTATCGCTAACCCGACGGTGCCGATGTCGTATAAGGCGGAAAAAGAGACGGATTTTCGCGACACGGTCGTGACCTTGCTGATCGACAATTCCGGCTCGATGCGCGGACGCCCCATCGCGCTGGCAGCGATGAGTGCTGATATTATTTCACGCACGCTGGAGCGTTGCGGGGTTCGATCCGAGATTTTGGGCTTTACAACGCGGGCGTGGAAGGGCGGCAAGTCGCGCGAGTTGTGGATGGATCAGGGCCGGACTCCTGAGCCGGGACGCTTGAATGACGTGCGCCATATTATCTATAAGGCCGCCGATGCGCCGATGCGCCGGACGCGGAAAAATCTCGGCCTGATGCTCAAAGAAGGGATATTGAAAGAAAATATCGACGGCGAGGCGCTGGTCTGGGCGTATAACCGGCTGGCGCGCAGGCCCGAGGCGCGCAAGATCCTGATGGTGATTTCCGACGGTGCGCCGGTCGATGATTCCACGCTGTCGGTGAACCCGTCAAATATCCTCGAGGCGGATTTACGCAATGTCATCGGCTGGATTGAGGAGAAAAGCGATGTGGGCCTCGCGGCGATCGGCATCGGCCATGACGTGACGCGCTATTATTCCAACGCGATGACGATTGCCGATGCGGACGAACTGGCCAAGGCGTTGATCAACCAGCTTGAAGGGTTGTTTGGAAAATAGCAATGTTATCCCCTCACCCAAGTTTCGCTAACCCGCCTTCACTGCGTTACGGCGTGATAAGCTCAACATATCCCTCTCCCCAAGGGAGAGGGTTGACGAGGCTTAGGCGCTTGCGCCCTAGCCGAGGCTGGGTGAGGGGAACTTTGAAGCCACAATTTGCGATCTCAAATTTATCCCCCTCTCGACTTCACCAAAGATGCCATGTAAAAGACCTTTATGAGCGAGAAAAAGAAGATATATAAACCCAAGCCCGTGAGCGGTTTTCCTGAATGGCTTCCCGAATATCGCGCGGTCGAGCAACGCTGGCTGGATAAAATCCGCGCCGTGTTTGAAAGCTATGGGTATTGTTCGATAGAGACGCCCGCCGTTGAGGAACTGGAGGTGATTGCCGCCAAGGGTGAGGATGTCGATAAAGAGATTTACGTGCTGGAGCGCCTGCAGGCCGACCCGGATGAAAAGAAAGACGCGCGCCTCGCGCTGCATTTCGACCAGACGGTGCCGCTGGCGCGCTATGTCGCGCAGCATTTTGCCGATCTGACCTTTCCATTTAAACGCTATCAGATGCAAAAGGTCTGGCGCGGCGAGCGCCCGCAGATGGGCCGGATGCGCGAGTTTACCCAATGCGATATCGACGTGATTAACGTGGATTCACTGCCGCTGCATTTCGATGCGGAAGTGGCGGCGATTTGCTATGAAGCGCTCGCGGCGATGGATATGGGCCGCGTGCAACTCAGGGTGAGTAACCGGAAGATTTTATTAGGTCTACTGGAAAACATCGGAGTTAAAAATCCGGCAGAAATACTCAGGCTGATCGATAAAATGGACAAGATCGGATTGCTGGAATTTAAAGTTCAATTAGAAGGTACAACCGAAAAAGAAGTCAAAAACGCAATCATTCAATTTGTTGAACTATCGAACGCTGTAAAAGAGAACCCGTCCAATGCTTCTGGATTGCTTCGCGATTTCATCGCTCGCAATGACGTCATTGCGAGGAGCGGCAGCGACGCGGCAATCCAGATGATGAACGAGGGGATTGAAGAACTTGATTTTGTCTTGAAACAACTCGAACACCTTGGCGATGGGGTTGTCGCCGACCTGTCCATCGTGCGGGGGTTGGATTATTACACCGGGACGGTGTATGAGACGCAGCTTTTGGATGTTCCGGAGTTTGTCGGTTCGGTGTGCAGCGGCGGGCGGTATGACGATCTGGCGGGCAGTTATATCAACAAGCACTTGCCCGGCGTGGGGATTTCCATCGGCTTTACGCGGCTGTTTGACGTTCTGCGCCAAGCGGGCAAGATTGAACCGGGGCCGAAATCTCCGGCTGACGTGCTGGTGGTTCTCCCATCGGAAGAGCGGCGCGATGAAGCGGCGCAAGCGGCGCGGACTTTGCGTGAGCGGGGCATGAAAGTCGAGTTGTATCACGCCCCGCAAAAGGTCGGTAAGCAGATCTCTTATGCCGAGAAAAAGGGTATTCCGTATGTCTGGTTCCCGCCGTTTGAAGACGGGCTGGCGCATGAAGTGAAAAACATGAGCACTGGCGAACAAACGGAGGCCAGCCCAAATGATTGGACAATTTAAAATGTTTGGATTTTTGTCATTGCGAGGAGCGATAGCGACGCGGCAATCTATTGCAACCATCTTCTGGATTGCTTCGCTTGCGCTCGCAATGACGGCCCTTCCAACATTTGCGCAAGATGAACAGCCTTCAGCATCTGCAGAGGAAGAAGCTCCGGCGGAGCAACCTGCTGAAGAGCCACAGGGGCATACGTATTCCCCGGATTTTTGCGAATTTTCCGCGACCTTCCCCGAAGAGCCATACAGCACGCGGCGCTGTGAAGATGACAACAAAGAGCGTTGCTATGATCTGGTCAGCTATACGCGGGTTTACGAGATGTCCTCGACGATCAATTTGCGGGTGATCTGCAACCCGATTGAGGCTAGTGTTTTCAATGATTACAGCCCGGAAGTCATGACCGCGACGCTGCGGGCGATGACCCGCGATACTGTCGTTGAGGAATTCAACAGCGGTTTTCGCGAGGAAGAAGGTTATAAACAAGCCGGGCTGGCCGGGGGCGGCAACGTCGGGCGGATGCCGATGATCTATATCGCCCAGATGTGGGTGGGTAAGCAGTCGGCGATGACCGTGGAAGCCGAATTGATCGGTGAGGCACATGATGCGGCGGATCAGGCGTTTAGCGACCTGCTGAAAAGCATTCATTATTCAGGGGTGAAAGCGATTGAACCGCCGGTTAAAACCGAAGCGCCAAAGCGGGATTAGCGCCTCTCGCCCTGTTTTTATTTTGGCGCGATGGCGGTGGGATATGACGCACCTTGAACAAATTCAGCGTTTAACATATCTAATTTTTCAAGTTTATGCCTGCATTCATTGAACGGGGCCATGAAATCACTATCATCATAATTAGCTCCGTATCCGTAGGTGCCTTTTGCGGGCGCCTTATTCCCTTCCATTTCACGAACTATCTTTCTAAATTCAGCATGCGCTACGTCGTGAGTTTCTCTACCATCGCCATCTACTGTAATACGAGCGAAATATGGCTCGTTCTCGTCTGCTCTGAGCAATTCAATACGAACATCGTCTCTTTCAAGCAAAGAATCAAAAACAGACCCAAATATAAGCTTTAAACCATTAGCCTTTGGATCGACATCGCAAGCAGCTTTCACAAAAGCCTCTCTTGCTGCTATTTCCGAAGTAATGCCTGACTTATGGTCACCCATTGCATCAACCTCCCTAATGTATCTCGTACTAGAGACATTGTACGCAACAACAGGTTAATATAGGCTTAAACGGCGCAGGACTGAATCCTCTCGACCATGGCGAAAAAGCCGTTGCGGCGGTTGGGGCTTAAGTTTTGATCGAGGCCCATTTTTGCGAACGCAGCCTGAATATCGATCTGTCCCAATTTTGCGACCTCCACACCTTGGTAGGTTTTATCGAGAATCGCAATCAGGCCGCGCACGATGTGGGCGTCGCTGTCGGCCTTGAAATAAAACTTCCCGTCGCGAATTTCCGGGACAATCCAGACACGCGAGGTGCAGCCGCGCACCAGCGTTTCATCGGTTTTCAGCGCCTCGTCCATGGGTGGAAGGCCGCGCCCGAGATCGATCAGATAGCGGTAGCGCTCTTCCCAATCGTCGAAAAGCGCGAAATCGGAAACCATTTCGTTCAGGGTTTCTTGGGTCATGCTGGTTTCATAGACCAAAAACTTCCCCCTGTCATCCCCGCGGACTTGCAATGCAAGGCTTAAACAGCGGGGATCTATATGCCGACCGACAAAGTCGGTCGACTTTAACTGGATCCCGGATGTTTGAGCACAGCTACGCTGTGCCTCCGGGATGACATCTACTGATAAAAGGTTTTTCGTGAGAAAAACTCTAAATTCTTTATATAAGGCTTGCGCGCGAGGGCGCGGGGCGGCTAGATTGGGAGAGTAACACTAAGGATGGACCCATCTTTCTATGAGCAAATCATCAGACAAAACCGATAGCAAAAATACCCTGTATTGTTCTTTTTGCGGCAAGAGCCAGCACGAGGTGCGTAAACTGATCGCCGGGCCAAACGTCTTCATTTGCAATGAATGCGTTGAGCTGTGCATGGATATTATCCGTGAAGAGGATAAAACCCAGCTGGTGCGTGAAGGCGAAGGCGTCCCTGCCCCGTCCGAGATCAAGCAGGTTCTGGATGACTATGTGATCGGTCAGGAAGGCGCCAAGCGTGTGCTGTCCGTCGCGGTGCATAACCACTATAAACGGCTGGAACATGGGGGCACGGGCTCCGGCTCTGATGTCGAACTGGCGAAATCCAACATTCTGCTGGTCGGGCCGACCGGTTGCGGTAAAACGCTGCTGGCCCAGACGCTGGCGCGCATTCTCGATGTACCCTTTACGATGGCCGATGCGACGACCCTGACCGAGGCCGGGTATGTGGGCGAAGATGTGGAAAATATTGTGCTCAAATTGCTGCAAGCCAGTGATTACAACGTTGAGCGCGCGCAAAAGGGTATTGTGTATATTGACGAGATCGACAAGATTTCGCGCAAATCCGACAACCCGTCGATTACCCGCGATGTGTCTGGGGAAGGCGTGCAGCAGGCTTTGCTGAAACTGATGGAAGGGACCGTCGCCTCCGTGCCGCCGCAAGGCGGGCGCAAGCACCCGCAGCAGGAATTCCTGCAGGTTGACACCTCCAATATTCTGTTTATCTGCGGCGGGGCGTTTGCCGGGCTGGATAAGGTGATCGCGGCGCGCGGGCGCGGAACCACAATCGGTTTTGGCGCCAACGTCAAGGATGTTGACGAGCGAGGGATTGGCGAGCTGTTTAAAGAGCTGGAGCCGGAAGATTTGCTCAAATACGGCCTGATCCCCGAATTCGTCGGTCGTTTGCCGGTGATTGCAACGCTGGAGGATCTGGACGAGGATGCGTTGATCACCATCCTGACCGAACCAAAGAATGCGCTGGTCAAGCAATACAAAAAACTCTTTGATATTGAGGGGGTTGACTTGACTTTTGAAGATTCCGCTTTAACGGCGATCGCCAAGAAAGCCATTGAACGCAAGACCGGAGCGCGGGGTTTACGCTCCATTTTAGAGAATCTGTTGCTGGATACGATGTTTGAGCTTCCCGATATCGAAGGGCTGGAAGAGGTTATCATCAACAAGAAAACCGTCGAGGACGGCAAGCCCCCGGTGATGGTGATTGCTGACGATAAAAAGAAAAAGAAAAAACCTGCCGGTAAAAAGGACAAGGAAGCCGCGAAGGGGTAGAAAAGAGCGCCCCTGCTTCTGTTTTCTTCATCACCGAAAGGTCTGGTTATGGCTTATAGCCTGCGGCTTCACAAAGGCTGCCAAGCAAGCTGTCCCGTTCCCTGTCACTATATTTCGTCATTTCTGACACCCTGTTGTCTGCATACAGCTGCTCGATTATTTCATCGTTATCATAATCGCCGATAAAATCTACAACTGGCGCAAGGGCCGTCTTATCTCCCGATATTGTATTGCCGTGTTTTTCCATGAAAATTGCCGTTAAGGCATTCACAGGAACCGATTGCTGCGCAAATGCCTCAAGGACTGAAGCATATATTTTGTCTTTTTTATGGCTTAGAGCACTATGCAATCTCTTATATTGCAGACCACGCTGATAATCGCTTTGTTCTGACATAAAAATGAAAGACAGCGCTCCCAAAACCATTGGCAAATCCCGATCATCCGCATTTTCCAATATCTTGAAGGGGGTGCGGATTCCGCTATAACGTCCTTCTTTCTTATCCAGTTCAAAAATCAGGAGATGTGTTTTGGACAAAACCTCTAAAGCTTGGCGCTGCATGCGAGGGTCTTTTATGGTGCCAATTCTTCCCATACCCCGTGATTTATCGTGCTCACTCGGTTCTATCTCATAGTAGTTTAAGCCGTTGGCACTACTATAAGCTGGGGTTATTTCAGCTAGAAGATCGAAAGCCATTTTTCTGTTTGCCAAGTCCTCAATACCAACAGAAGCCTCAAAAGCTTTTGCTGAGGAACGAAGCGCCGCTCCTCTTAGGTTGTTGTTAAAACCTTGTAATTTTCCAAGTTTAAGAAGATAGGGGATCGCATCAACGTCTTTTCTTTCAATTAAGTTTGCGAGAACGCCTATGATATCAGGATTTCTTGTCGTTTTTTGATCCAAAACGTCAGCCAAGCGGCTTTTAAACCCAATATCCTTATCATCGGATAGCAGCTTTTGCAGTGTGGCAGCGCAAGTTGTCAAACGCTCATCGGGGTTTTCGTCGTACTCCATGTTTAGGTTACGGTTCAGGAAATCCTTAATCACTTGATTGGCGTACTTGTTTGCTTTTTCTGTTTCATCCGTTGTGCCGAATGTGAATGTGGAGGCACCCAAAACCTCGTCGACATCATCAGGAGAGAGTGAAGCACATTGTTCACCAAGCGAAACAATAGAATTTCTTACATCGTCTCCGGACGCGTCAGTCAAAAAATCAGAAGCAACCTTATTGAGGTAGCGCGCTTGTATCTGTGTGTTTTTGATGGAATTAAGCTTGCCAACGGCTTGGTAAAGACCTTGAAAATAAGCGCCGTTTTGGTCTTCGTTAAGACCCACCATAGTCAGATCACATAACTTGTCTTTAACTGGACTTTCTTTATCTTTAAAACTTTTGATATAATGCAAGGTGCCATAGCATCCTTTTATTTCTTCAACATCCATAGCGGCTAGATCAGAGATGTGGCTCGGGTCAATTTCTTGTGCCAGATAAAAAAACGTATAATCCTCACGGTTTTTCCCTAACGGGAGGGAATGTAGCTTATGAAGAACGGCAAGAAACATCTGCGTTTTTCTCAAAGAGCCGCCTTTATCAAAGGCTTGTTCAAAAAGAGAGTTAAATGTCTCTTGAGCCTCTGTTGAACACGCTTGCCATGTTTCCAAGCTAAAATGAGAAAGCGTTGGTCTTGTCAGGAAAGTGTTGATTTGATTTATACAATCTCTTTGCGCATCTCCAGCTCTCTCAAACCACTCGTTGATTTTATCCGCTTTGCGCTCAAACAAGCCTGCAAGCACAGGGGCAAAATCTTCAGAAACTTGTCTTATGCCGAAACTTCCCGTTGCCGTATTAATGTATGTTATGCACTCTGTTGCAATATCTCTTTGCGGATTGCTCATAATTCACCTCTGCGTTTTGTGCTACCCTCTTTTAAATAAATGCCCTTATGTACAAAAGTACAAACATTATGTCAATAAAATAGTGGCGCGCGTTGCCGGGCAAATATGCTTTTTTCATTTTGTGTTCATGATTTTGTGCTTAGATTCGGGGCCTAAAATAATGTATCATCAAGTTTGACGTTATTGATTCATAGGGGGGATTTCCTGATCATGTCGCAAACCGCTAAAATCATGCCTGAGCCAAACAAAAAATACCGCCTGATCACGCGCAGCGATATGGACGGGCTGGTCTGCGGGGTTCTGCTTAAAGAGCTGGACCTGATTAACGATGTAACCTTTGCCCACCCTAAAGACATGCAGGACGGTTTGATCGATGTCGGACCGAACGATATCTCGACCAACCTGCCCTATGTGAGTGGCGTGTATCTGGCCTTCGACCACCATGCCAGCGAAACAGAACGTCTGGGCAAGATTGCGGGCAATCACGTTATTGATGCCAAAGCCCCTTCGGCAGCGCGGGTTGTCTATGATTATTTCGGCGGGGTGGAAAAATTTCCCAATATCGCCACCGATATGATGGAGGCCGTCGACAAGGCGGATTCCGCTCAATTCAGCAAAGAAAACATTCTCAATCCCGAAGGATGGGATTTGCTCAACTTTATCATGGATGCACGGACCGGGCTGGGGCGTTTTCGCGACTTCAACATTTCGAACTACCAGTTAATGATGAAGCTGATCGATCACTGCCGCAATCATGATACCATTGAGCAAATCCTTGAATTGCCGGATGTTAGGGAACGCGTTGATTTGTATTTCGAACACCAACTCAAAGCGCGCGAACAGATTGAGCGCTGCTCGGTTGTCCACGGCAATCTGGTTGTGCTTGATTTGCGCAGAGAAGAAACCATCTGGGCCAGTAACCGGTTTGTCATTTACGCCCTCTTCCCGCAGACTAATATCTCCGTTCATGCTTTGTGGGGCAAAAACAAGCAAAACACCGTGTTCGCGATTGGCAAGTCCATCCTGAACCGCACCAGCAGCACCGATGTCGGGCGGTTGTGCCTGAGCTATGGCGGCGGCGGCCATAATGCGGCCGGGACGTGTCAGGTTGAGAATTTGCGCGCCGAAGAAACGTTGCAGCACATCATTCAAAAAATAACGGCAGATGGCTAGTCCACCTGTCACTTTCGTGTAACATTGCGCCGACCTGTCCCATGACTTCTTTCACCCTCAAGCCCAAAGATACAATCGGCGTCATGGCACCGTCGTCTTTTGTGGAAAAAGACGATATTGAGAAATCGCGAGCCTTGCTGGAAGGCAAGGGCTATCGCGTGGTCGTTCATCCGCAGACATTTGCCCGCCAACATCAATCCGCCGGCAGCGCGGCTGAGAAGATTAAAGCGCTGCATGCCCTTTATGCAGATCAAGGCATTCACGCGATTTGGGCCGCCGGGGGCGGTAATCGGGCGCTGGGGCTGCTGGATGGTCTCGATTACGATTTGATTGGCAAAAACCCGAAACCGTTGATCGGGTTTAGCGATGCCACGGCCCTGCTCAACCCTCTTTATGCGCACACCGGCCACGAAGGCTTTCATGCACAGGTGTTTAAGAATTTGCACCTATTTGATCAGCTTGAGGAAACACTGGCGGTGCTCAGCGGCGGAACCTCATCGCTCAATCTGCATGGCGTGGATATCTTACAGGACGGGCTGGCCGAGGGGCCGATCCTTGGCGGGTGTTTGTCGCTGTTTCATTATCTGCCGGGCACCAATGATTGCCCGAACCTACAGGGGGCTATTTTGTTGCTGGAAGATACCGGCGATGCGTTGAGCCGGTTTGACCGCATGTTCATTCAGATGAAGCGCATGGGCGCGTTTGAGCAAATTGGCGGGCTTATCCTCGGTCGTTTTGATGATCTGCGCGAGGGCGGCCGTCCATTTGGTTTTACGCTTGAGGATATTGTTCTTGAGGCTCTGGATGGGCGGGATATCCCTGTCGTCATGAATGCGCCCTTCGGCCATGGCGCGCGCTTACTGCCCGTTCCGATAGGCCGTCCCGGTACACTGGATACGCAGAGAAAGCTGCTCAGCTTTCCGTTGAGAACCAACACCATAAAAGAAGACGCATAACCTCACAGCTTCATCGAAGATGCCCGAAAGCAAACTCCAGAAAATACGTGTGCCGGGGAAGGTTACTTATGCACACCTGCAGTAATCCAATAAAAAACATATGGTTAAAGGGTTTTCTTTATATAAATTTTCAGCAGCGAAATAAGTTTTTGTTGAAATTTTACGAAAACTCAGGTACCCTGCAGCTTCGCAATCAGAACTATGATTGTTTTGTAAGCAAACAAAAATGCTTGTTTTGCGGGGATTCTTGCCCCTCGCGTTCGGGCGTTTTTAGTGGACAACCCTTATTTTTAAGAGAAGGTGCTCAAACATGGCTCATGACAATTTTGACTTCAAAGCTGGAACATCCGTTGTATACCCCGCCCACGGCGTAGGTGTTATCGAGGGTGTCGAAACCCAAAATATCGGCGGCATGGAAGTCAGCCTTTACGCCATCTCTTTTGAAAAAGACCGTATGCGCCTGAAAATTCCTGTGACAAAAGCCGAGGCTGCGGGTTTGCGCAAGCTGAGTTCTTCCGATCACATGGCCGATGCTATTAAAACCCTTAAAGGCAAGGCCCGTGTACGCCGTACAATGTGGAGCCGCCGCGCGCAAGAATATGAAATGAAAATCAATTCCGGCGACCCGGTTGCGATTGCCGAGGTTCTGCGCGATCTGAAACGCAGCAATGATGACAGCGAGCAATCTTACAGCGAACGTCAGATTTACCAGTCCGCTCTTGAGCGTCTGGCCCGCGAAGTTGCCGCTGTTGAGAAAATTTCCGAGGGCAAGGCTACAGAACGTCTTGAAGATATTATGGGCATTCCGAAAGAGGCTCCGCTCGAGAACAAAAAAGCCGCGTAAGCGACTCTTTTTCTTTTCTAATTTTTATCAGGCGCATGGTTTGAAGTTTTCCACTTCCTATGCGCCTGATTTTATTATAGACTATACTTGATTCTGGGAACTCTTCCCGCCTGCCTTTTTCGATCACGAAAATCACTTCTACGAGAACGAACGCAAACGTGAATATGGTTTGGAAAGATTCTGATTCTATCTCCGTAATGGGCCGCCCATCTACGGTGTGGAGCGTCCCCGCCATTCACAGCGACCTTGACCAACTCATCCGTTTGCATGATGCGATTTTTCAGCATATCCGCCCCGGCGACCGGATTGTCTATCACGGTAACTACACCGGCTATGGCGAAAATGCTGTCGTCTGCATCGACGAGATTCTCGCGTTCCGACGGATGGTGCTCGCCCTGCCCGGCATGCTGCCCTCGGATATTGTGTATTTACGCGGGCAACAGGAGTTGATCTGGGAAAAACTTTTGCAAATTCAGTTCGCACCCGATCCGACGAATGTTCTGTTATGGATGCTGGGCAACGGGTTGACCAATACGCTTTATGATTACGGCGTGTCGCCGCATGACGGGATTGAAGCCTGTAAAACCGGGATTATGGGTCTGACCAAATGGACCAACAGTATTCGTAAGGCGCAACGCCGACATGCAGGGCATGAGACCTTTATGAACCAGCTTAAGCGCGCCGCGTTTACCGATGCGACTATAGCCTCTCCCCTGCTGTTTGTGCATGCCGGTTTGAATATCGAACGCGCCCTGCACGAACAGGGAGATGACTTCTGGTGGGCCGGTGAAGCGTTTGACCGCATCCAAACGGCGTATGCGCCCTTTGCCAAGGTTGTGCGCGGATTCGACCCGGCGCATGGCGGGATGCATTTGAACTGCATCAGCGCAACGGTTGATGACGGCTGCGGGTTCGGCGGGCGGCTGATCAGTGTCGGCTTTGATGCGGATGGCGCGGCCGGTCATATTCTGGAAGCTTGATAATGAACAACCCCGCCGCAAGCAGTGGGGTATCAAAAGCATGCGGAACACAATAATATTGTGTCCCCGTTGTTTTTGCGCCCCAACCTTTGGGGCATTGGCCAGAAAGATAATGACCTCTCCCCCCCATTGACGTTACGTCAATAAAATTCAGCAAATTTCAAAAAATCTTAATTTTTGTTAACTTTTTTGCTTTTCATGCGAATGGTCTTATGAGCATCCCCCGTATAAGGAGATGTGTTCAAAAGGCAAAAGGAGGATTTTTATGGCCTATATAGATGACCCGCAAACGCAACAGGCCAATCTGAAATATATTCGTAATTCGATGAACGAGCCTTTGCTGGAAAAAGGCCGCGAGCTTGAATTGGCGCGGCGCTGGCGTGACAAAAAAGATGAACGTGCGCTGCATGAACTTGTGAAGTCTTATACGCGGCTGGTGGTTTCGGTGGCTTCGCGCTTTCGCAATTACGGCCTGCCGATGGGGGATATTATTCAGGAAGGCAACATCGGCCTGATGCAAGCCGCCGATCGGTTCGACCCGGAACGCGACGTGCGGTTTTCAACCTATGCCACATGGTGGATCAGGGCGGCTATTCAGGATTATGTGCTGCGCAACTGGTCGATTGTGCGCACCGGTACGACAGCGGCGCATAAGTCGTTGTTTTTTAATTACCGGCGGCTACGCTCGAAAATTGAGCAGGCTTCCGAGCGCGAGGGGTTGACTGACAAGGGGCGTAAAGAGATTGCCAAGAATCTGAAGGTGAAGGTCAAAGACGTTGAAACCATGGAAAATCGTCTGGCAGCGAGTGACCAGTCCCTGAATGCGCAGATCGGGCAGGATGGCGACGAGGAATGGCAAAACATGCTGGCCGATGAGCGTCCAAATCCGGAAGAGATCGCGCTGCATGTTGTGGATGGCGAGGCACGGTCCCGCTGGCTCAACAAAGCCTTGGGAAGCCTGACCGACCGCGAACAGACGATTATCCGTCAACGCCATCTCGGTCAGGATGTTGTGACGCTGGAAGCGCTTGGCCAAGAGCTGGGCGTAAGCAAAGAGCGGGTGCGCCAGCTTGAAGCACGCGCGATGGAAAAACTTAAGGTTTCTATCGAAGATCAGGTTGAGGTCGGCCCGGATATGTTTGCCGGTGCGCTTTAACACTGCGCAGTTGAATTCCCTACCCTGTCCCCACAGGACTGACTGGTCGGCCTCTCCCCTCTCGGGTCGGCCAGTCTTTTTTATTTTCATTCAACGATCTTTTTATAAAGCTGCCCGGCTTGCAGGCTTTGGCCGGGGTTCAGCCCGTTCAGGACACGAAAACGCTCTTCCTGTAACTGGGTAAAGGGCTGACGGCGAGCAATCGCGCTGACGCTGTCTCCGGTCTGGGCGGCAAAGATATCGATACGGTACGGACGTACCGATTGTTTTTCCGATGCGCTCATATCCCGGAAGCTATAGGTTGCGGATTTCAGGCCGTCGACCAGTGCGGCAGATGCGCCTTGCGGGATGGCCATCTGGAAACGGGCAAAGCGATCACCATATTCGATTGCGACCAAACGGATCGTCACCGCGCGGCCATTGATGCTACCGGTAAAGCTGGCGGTGGCGCCTTTACGCCCGTTCACACTGATCGCTTCAAGGCCTTGCAACTGCTTATCCTTGACCCAGCTCTGCACGTAGAGGCGCGGGTCCATGCGCTGTTTATTCGCCGCCATATCAAAGATCAACACGGCACCGCTTTGGGAGGTCGCACTGATCTGCGCCGGAGAGTTTTTCAGATTAAAGCCTTCAGGCACACTGAAGGTGAAGCCCATTTGCGGATGGTAAAAGCTTTGTCCACGGACGAAGCCTTGCTTCTCGCTGTCGCCATAAATCATTCCGTCGATCGCTTTGAGGTGCGCGTTGTGATCAACCAGACCGCCTTGCGGATAAGCTCCGGCCTGCGCGCGGGTCTGGGCGACGCGGTCGGCGGTGGCCGGGTGGGTTGAGAAATAGCTAAAGCCGTTCGCATTGCCGTTACCTGCCAGACGGCTGTCGAGGTCGGACTGGGCCTTGAGCGAGCCGAGGAATTTCGCCATCGCATCCACATCATAGCCGCCATGGTTCATATAGCGCAGACCGAGCGAATCCGCCTCGCTTTCCTGCCCGCGCGAATACGCGCTCAAATACAGATTTGCACCAAGCCCCAGCGCTTGCGACGCACCATCACTGCCTAAAACAGCGGACAGCACCCCTGCCCCCAGCGTTGTCACTACGCCGCGCGAATAGCGCTCAGCCGAATGCCGCCCGGTGATGTGCCCGGTTTCGTGGGCCAGCACAGCAGCCAGTTCGGCCTCGCTGCCCGCCAGCGCTAAAAGCCCACGCGAAACATAAATATAACCGCCGGGCAGCGCAAAGGCGTTGACAATGGGGCTGTCGAGGACGAAGAATTTATACTGGACGTCTGGGCGTTCGGTTTTGGTTGTGACTTTCCGGCCAACCCGCGTAACATAGGCGTTCACCGCCGCATCGTCATAAAAGCCGAATTGCTGGGCGATCTTCTGATGCTCGGATGCACCGACCTGAACCTCTTGTCCGGGCGACATCAGGGCGGTAAATTGCTGCTGGCCGGTGGCCGGATTGGTCGAACATGCGGCCAAAGCCGGTGTGAGCAAAACCGAAAAAATCGCAAAGAAAGTCTTGAAACGTTGCATCGAAACCATCCAATCTTGTGTCATGCTGTTTAAAAACCGCCACATCATATTATGTTTCCTGTGTTTGGCCAACTTTTTCGCATCCGCCGCCTTTGCGCAAAGTGAAGATGCCCTGCCCGGCGGCGATTTTGGCGAACTCAAACGCACAGGCAGCGCGCAGGTTCTGGAAGCGATCAGCCCGCTGACGCTCAAGCTGAGTAATGGCTCTATCGTGCGCCTGAGCGGCGTGCATTTTCCAGACTATGATTTTACAGGCGAGCGCACCGGACCCTTCGCTCTGACGGCGCTGAAAATCCTCAAAGACATGCTGGAGGGCCAACAGGTTGAGATTTACCAAACGCCGAAAAAAGATTGGGGGAGGACCAATCAGATGGGCCATGCGCTGGCGCATCTGATGCGTAAGAATGATGGCGCGTGGGTGCAAGGGACTTTGGTGCGGCTCGGCCTCGCGCAGGTGAAAACCTCGCAGCGCAATCCTGAAATGGCGGAACATCTTTACGCCCTTGAAGCCCTGGCCCGCAGCGAAAAGCTCGGCATTTGGGAAACGGAGCAAATCTTATCGCCGGAGACCGCGGGCGAGCATCTCAACAGTTTTCAAATCGTCGAAGGGGTTATTCAAAGTGCCGCGATCAAGAAAAACCGCATCTATCTGAATTTTGGCGGCAACTGGCGCGATGATTTTACCGTATCGATTGCGCCCGAAGACCGGCGGATTTTTTCCAAGGCGCAGATCAACCCGCTGGATTGGAACGGTGCGCATGTGCGGGTGCGCGGGTGGATCGAAGAGTATAACGGACCGTATATCGAGATCAATCATCCGCAAGCGCTGGAGGTTTTGAGTGATCGGTTGACGGTGAACGACGGACAGTCTAGCCTTAATTCATCCAACATAGAACAATAACGCATGCCTCATCGTAAAAAGACCGCGCATACAAGCCATACGCCTTTACTGGATTTGTTTCCTGCGATTACGCCCTATTCCAGCGGGTTTTTAGAGGTGGATGACACTCATACGCTGTATTGGGAGCAAAGCGGCAACCCCGATGGTGTGCCGATCCTGTTTTTGCATGGCGGACCGGGAGCCGGGGCCACGCCGGTGCATCGGCGGTTTTTCGATCCCGAGCATTACCGCATTGTGATTTTCGACCAGCGCGGCTCCGGGCGTTCGCATCCGCTGGGCAGCCTTGAGAACAATACAACGGCGCATCTGGTCAGCGATATCGAAGCCCTGCGCGCGCATTTGAGCATCAAGCGCTGGCATATTTTCGGCGGATCATGGGGCAGCACGCTTTCTCTGGCCTATGCGATCCGGCATCCGGCCCAATGCATCAGCCTGATCCTGCGTGGGATTTTCCTGTGCGAACAGGATGAAATCGACTGGTTCCTCTATGATATGCGCAATATCTTCCCCGAGGCGTGGGAGCAGTTCGCCGGTTTTATCGCTGCGGAGCGGCAGGATGATTTACTGAATGCCTATTACGAGATTTTGACCGGGGATGACAAGCGTCAGCAGATGGAAGCAGCAATCCGTTGGAGCCTTTATGAGGGGGCGTGCGCGTCTTTGCTGCCTAATTATGAGACAATCACCACCGATGAGCAGAAAGGCCACGCGCTGGCGCTGGCGCGGATGGAGGCGCATTATTTCGTGCATGAAGTGATTCGCCCGGAAAACAGCCTTTTGAACCACATGGATACGCTGCGGAATATTCCGGCGACAATTATTCATGGACGTTACGACGTTATTTGCCCGATCCGTACGGCGCATAGGCTGCACCAGCTCTGGCCGGAAGCCGATTACATCGTTGTGCCTGACGCCGGACATTCGGCGCTCGACCCGGCGCTGCGTTCGCGCTTGATTGAAGCGACGGAACGTGCCAAAACCCTCTCGTAAACTTTGATAAATGGCCTGCAAATGACAATCCCCTGCGCTTCCGGTACTCAAATACAGCATGTATGTTCCGTTCCGGTTCTCGGGCATTGTCATTTTCGGCACATTTCTCTTCGTTTATGTGCAACGTAAAAGACACAATTGATGAACGACATTCAAAAAGAGACAGAGATGAGTTTTCAATCCCTTCGCGATATGAACCTGAAAGGGCGGCGGGTTTTGCTGCGCGCCGATTTAAATGTCCCGGCGCGGCGCGGCAAAGTCACAGACACGACCCGTATCGACCGCTTAAAGCCAACGATTGATTTCCTGCGTGAGGCCGGGGCACGAATATTGATCCTGTCGCATTTCGGCCGCCCGGAAGGCGAACAAAACCCGGAGATGTCACTGGCCTTTTTAACCCCTACTCTTGAAGAGCGCTGGGGCTGTGATATCCGTTTCAGCCCTGATTGCATTGGCCCGAAAGCCGAAGCGGTGATCGAAAAAATGGGTGAAGGCGATGTGACCTTGCTGGAAAATGTGCGCTTTTACAAAGAAGAAAAAGCCAATGACCCCGGGTTTGCGGCCAAGTTGGCGGCGCTGGGCGATATCTATGTGAATGATGCGTTTTCTGCGGCGCACCGCGCGCATGCCAGCACCGAAGGATTGGCGCACCTCTTACCGTCGGCAGCCGGTTTGTTGATGGAGCAGGAGTTGAACGCGCTGGATACGGCTTTGGAGCACCCGCAAAAACCGGTCGCGGCGATTGTCGGCGGATCGAAAATCTCGACCAAGCTGGGCGTGCTCAATAACATCGTTCAAAAAGTTGACTATTTGATACTGGGCGGGGCGATGGCCAATACGTTCCTTTATGCCGGGGGCGCGGATGTCGGCAGTTCTTTGTGCGAGACCGACATGAAAGAAGAAGCGCTGAAGATTTCTAAAACGGCGAAAAAGTATGGCTGCGAAATCGTGCTACCGATCGACAGCGTTGTGGTCAGTGAATTGAAACTGAATGCGCCGTCTGAAACGGTTGATTCTCAGGCTATTCCTGAGGGGAAAATGGCGATTGATGTCGGACCGCAAAGCCTTGCGCATGTCGAAGACATACTTGAGAAATGCAAAACGCTGCTGTGGAACGGGCCGATGGGCGTGTTTGAGATCAAGCCGTTTGATACCGGCACCAATGCCTTGGCCCACAAAGCTGCGGCACTCACCAAGGCCGGCCAGTTGGTCAGCATTGCCGGGGGGGGCGATACGGTTGCGGCGCTCGAAAATGCCGATGTTTGTCATGATCTCAGCTATGTCTCCACGGCCGGCGGCGCGTTTCTGGAATGGCTGAAAGGCGAGCCTTTGCCCGGTGTGGAAGCGCTCATGAGGCCAGCCAAAGCAGCGAAAATAGCAGGACATTATCAGGCTTAATTTACGGTTTTACTTGATGAGTCGGAACTTTTCGGCTTCGCAGGGTCATGATGTGCTTCGATTTTTTCAACTGCATCCTGATACTCTCTGTCTGTAATCACATCATGATCCAGAAGCCATTTAAATTTGTCAATTTCGTTTTCCGGCGCATTACTGTAATCTATATCTGCGTACCATTGATACCATTGTTTTTTGCGACGCCGGTCAATTTCCTTCAGCACTTCATCGTGCTTTGCGCCTTTCAAAACACGGATTTCTCCTTTATCTGTTTGAAAAATCGTCATGGAAACTGCCGAGAAGTGATAGCCGATATAAAAGATTATCCCTAGAAGCATGGCTCCGAGCAAATAGCCACCGACCTCATAGTTATACTCTGCACTATTTGCGTTTAGGAGCGCAAAAAAGAACCCTACGGTGAACAGCAACCATCCTGTGGTTCCGAGAAAAATATTGCGTAATTTCAGCTCAATCCCCTCGGCAGGAATATCTCCGTATGGGATGGAAAACGCTAGACTGCCGCCGCTATCTTCAATCTTGTATTTCAGGGCTTCATCTAGAAATTCAAATTCCGTTTTGCCGGACAATGTATTTTGCTTAATCTTCATGGTCTATTCTTGATCTTCCTTTTAGAAAATTCAGATTATTTTGAGAGTTCTTCATCGAGAGAATTCTTGATGATGCCGCGCGCAACGTCTTGCTTGATGCGGGTGTAATAGTTCACCGCTTTGTTGAGGTCGCTCAACTCAACCATGCGTCCTTGATTGCGGACGCGGTTGGAGAGCAGAAAGATCGAAACAAAATCTTCTTTGGCTACATCGAAAGCCTTGCAGGCGACGGCCAGCCCCTGCCCGCTGGTCTGGGAGAGAATTTCCAGCGTGGTTTTGGCCGGCAGGCCGGTATATTTTGAAAATTGCGCAATAAAGGCGGCGACCTGTCCACGGCGCAAGGTGCCGAGCATCAGTTTCATGGTCAGCAGCCCTTTTTGTTTATAACGCTCTGCGGCTCTGAGCGCTATTTCATTCGGCATGAACTCGCTCGTTGCTTCGCTGCTTTCAACCATTTCAAGGATGACTTCATCAACAGCCTCGACAACCGAGGTCGCCTCCACCCCGTACATCGTTTTAATCTGTGCTTTGATTTCTTCCCCGACATATTGGAACAAGGCTTTGGCCAGTTCAGGCGTTACCTCGTCACGGCGTAACAGCGGAGCGGCCAGAGCATCGGATTTCTGCGCCATATCGCTTAAGACCGTCACGGTATGCTGGGTCAGATGAATATTCTCGTTTTTCGCCAATTCAATAGCGGTGCCTAGATCGCGGGTATCGACCAGCAGATTCATGATCTGGTTGCTCATCTCCTCACGCCGGGCGATGGCCTGCCAGTAATCCGGGCCTTTCGACTTGATGATATAGATCAGGTCCATATCGCCTAAAACCGAGCTTTTGCTTAAAACAGGCGCAGCGACAGGAATTTCGTCATTGGCGAGTTGAAGAATTAACCGTAGCGGTACGTTATCTAAAATGGCCAGACGTTCGGACAATGCTTCGCGCAAATCGATTTCAGCCTGACGCATCAGCCCAATCAACACATCGGCGATAAGCTCACTTTCTTTTGGTGAAAGATCCATCTCCAGCAATTCACTAACAGCTGATGTCAGTTCGGCGCGTGCAAGCGGTTGCTCGTCGCTGGCCAGAGAATGCAATTTTTGCGAATCGTACAAACGCACCAATAATGGTGTTACTGCCGATGTTTTATCTAAAAAACCTAGATCCATAAGATGCCCCAGAACATGTCATTTTAATTTTTTTATTTTTTATATAAGAATTCGTTGAAACAGCCTGTAAAAGCCTGCATTTGAGATAAATTTTACACAGTTGTTTCCGTTCCCTGCCCTTATATATACGAGGTATTTGTTACGTTTCCGTTAAGAAAAAATTACTGAAAAATTAATATACGAAACTTGCCGAATTTGATTTATAAGGATGGCGTCCCTATACTGTTTTTTAACGCTTGTAGAGTATCCTATATATTGGGTTTTATTTTTTGGGCTTTCATTAAAGAAGGATTGTTCTCATGGCAGGACCATTAAGCGGGATTGCAGGCCAGCAACAGGTTCCCCTGACGCAGCCGTCGCAGACATCCAATCAGAATACGAATGGCGTTCGCGGTCAAAATGAAGAACGGCAGCCGGAAGTGGGCCGGGTGCAGCCCCAAGGCGCGCCTGCGGCGGAGACCCAGACAAGCGAAAGCAACAATCAGGACGTCTTGCAACAGCAGATCGATCAGGCGATTGCCGGTAGTCGGAACGAATTGTCCGGCGCTGAAGCGCCGCGTCGCGGTTCTCTGGTTGATGTCGTTGTATAAATAATAAGCAAGAGATTTTATATCTGTGGGGATGGGCGCTTCTTTTGTAGAAGCGCCTTTTTTCGATTCCGAGCGGTGCGTTTTATAATGCTTACTGGAATGCGACTTCGTTGAAGCTGCGGAGTTTGCGGCTATGGAGTTTTTCGGGGTCGAGTTCGCGGAGCATTTCCATGGCGCGGATACCGACCTGTAAGTGCTGATCGACGCGCTGGCGGTAGAAGCTGTTAGCCATACCGGGAAGCTTAAGCTGGCCGTGCAGCGGTTTATCCGACACACAGAGCAGCGTGCCGTACGGTACGCGGAAGCGGAAGCCGTTGGCGGCAATCGTACCGCTTTCCATGTCCATGGCGATGGCGCGGGACTGGCTGAGGCGTTTATTCTGGCGGATCGAAGAGCGCAGCTCCCAGTTACGGTCGTCGGTCGTGGCGACTGTGCCTGTGCGCATGATCTTTTTCACGTCATACCCGTCAAAACCGCAGATTTCTCCCACAGCTTTTTCGAGCGCCTGTTGGATTTCGGCCAAGGCCGGGATCGGGATATTGGGCGGCAGATCGCTATCGAGAATATTATCTTCGCGCAGATAGCCGTGGGCGAGGACGTAATCGCCCAGACTTTGCGAATTTCGAAGTCCCGCACAATGTCCGAGCATCAGCCACGCATGCGGGCGCAGCACGGCAATATGGTCGGTGATCGTCTTGGCGTTGGACGGGCCGACGCCGATATTGACCATGGTGATGCCTTTGCCGTCTTCCCGCTTCAAGTGGTAAGCGGGCATCTGCGGCAGGCGAGGCGACGGTTCGGGCTGGGTAAAATCCAGATAGCCATTTTTTTGGGCCTTATCTTCTCCGATTTTTACAAACTCATCGATATAGAACTGGTAATTGGTGAAGATGACAAAATTCTGGAAGTGCTCTGCCGGCATGCCGCAATAATGACGCAAACGTTGAAGACTGAGATCGACGCGCGGGGCGGTAAAAAGCGCTAAGGGGTGGTCCTGTCCTTCGGCTGGCATGAAGGTGCCATTGGCAATTTCATCATCCATGATGCTTAAATCCGGCACGTCGAAAAGATCGGGAAGATCCTGCAACTGTTCAGGCTTTAAATCCCCTTCAAGATGGAATTCTTCGCCCAAGGCAAAATGCAGTGGAATGGGCGTGTCGCTGACCCCGACTTCGATCGCAATATCGTGGTTTTTGATGATGTGGCGGAACTGTTCGAGGTAATAGCGCCCGAAAATATCGGGGCGGGTCAGGGTCGTGCTATAGATTCCGGGGCGCGGGGCAAAGCCGTAAGACATCCGCGTATCGGCCCGGCGAGCCAGTTTTGTTGAAATCTTGGCGTAAGGATAATATGCGCGAGAACGCTCGGTTAATGTGTTTCCGTTAACCAATTCGTCAAAGCGTCCACGCAGAAAACCAATATGTGTGTCATAAGCAGCCGCGACCTGTGCAAGAGCCTCTTCCGGCGTTTCGCAGGTCTTGGGCGCGATCATGTCAGGAGAATGTATCATCCCTTTATTCTCGCAGGTTTTTTGTTGTTTATCAAGCTTCTAGGCATTGCTATTCTGCTCCCCAACTTTTCCCTCTCCCTTTAGAGAGAGGGGAATTGGAGGGGATTATGTTTCCAGACCCATAAGTGCGCGGGCATATTCACGCGGGCAGAAGGGTTGCATATCTTCGGCTGTTTCGCCAATTCCGATGGCATAGACCGGCACACCGAACTGGTCGGCCAGCCCGACCAGAACGCCGCCTTTGGCGCTGCCGTCCAGCTTGGTGACGATCAGGCCGGTGACATTGACCATGTCCTTGAAGGTTTCGAGCTGCGAAAATGCGTTCTGACCGGTGGTGGCGTCAAGGACCAATAGAACCTCATGCGGCAGGCTTTCATCCTGTTTTTTGAGGACGCGGACGATCTTGGCCAGCTCTTCCATTAAATTGGCCTTGTTCTGCAAGCGTCCGGCGGTATCGATGATCAGCACATCGGCGCCTGCGCCCTTGGCCTGCTCATAGGCTTCGAAAGCCACCGATGCCGCATCAGCACCGATATCTTTCTGCACGAGCGTGCTGTTAGTGCGCCCCGCCCAGATTTCGAGTTGTTCGATCGCGGCGGCGCGGAAGGTGTCCCCTGCGGCCATGACAATTTTGTGGCCTTGCTTGTTGTGCAAATCCTGAGCGATCTTACCAATGGTTGTTGTTTTACCGACGCCATTGACGCCGCAGACCAGCACCGTGAACGGGCCGTTGGCGGGTCTGGTGATTGTAAGCGGCTTGGCGACAGGCCGGAGAATCTGCGCGATTGTCTCGGCCAGCGCTTCGCGAATTTCTTCTTCACTGATTTCCTTGCCAAAGCGGTCTTTGGAAAATTCCCCGATAATTCTGGCGGCGGTTTTCGGGCCAAGATCGGCGGCGATAAGAACCTCCTCCAGCGCGTCCAACGTGTCCTGATCGAGCGGCTTTTTGGTGACGAGATCGCCAAGGCCTTTGGTGATTTTGTTGGTCGATTTTGATAAACCTCTGGTCAGGCGGGACAGCCAGCCGCCCTCTTGGCTGTCATCGGCGAATTCCTCAGCCTCTTCGGCGTCATTAAGCCTGTCGTGGGAAGGCGTTGGAGCCAGACGCAAATCATCAAGAATTTCGCTGCCCTTCTCATCCTCTATTTCATGGCGCGTATCTTCATCCATTTCGGCTTCATAATCCGTGGACGGCTCGATACCCGGTTCTCCCTCAGGATGCAGAATTTTTTCGTCGCGCTCTTCCTGCTCGTACTGGGCTGCGTTTTTCTTTTTCCGCCAGAAAACCATTGTCGTCTCCTTATTGTTATAAGAAGACTATAGCCCCTCTAGAGGACCTCGCCAAGCAGGTTGTGAGCCTTTATTCCACAGAGTTTCACTGTGAGTAAGCTGCCCGGACGCGCCTCGGTTTGCAGGATGACAGGCGCAAAATTCTCTGTGCGGCCAAAATTGTTTTTCTCAACAATAATTTGCGCCTGTTTATTCAGGTTGCGCTTAAGAAGTTTTTCGATCTGGCGCTCGCCCAGTGTACGCAGGCGGGCGGCGCGTTCTTTACGCTCCGGCACCGGGACCTTATCGGGGATTCTGGCGGCGGGCGTACCTTCGCGCTCGGAGTAGGGAAAGACGTGCAAATAGCTCAGGTCACATTCCTCAACAATCTTCAGGGTGCCACGGAACATCTCTTCGGTTTCGGTCGGAAAACCGGTGATGATATCGGCGCCGAATTCCATATCGGGGCGGAGCTTTCGGGCCTTCTCGCATACGGCGATCACATCATCGCGGCTGTGGCGGCGTTTCATGCGTTTGAGGATCAAGTCGTCACCGGCCTGCAACGACAAGTGTAAATGCGGCATCAGGCGGGGCTCCTCGGCGATCAGGCGCCAGAGATCGTCGTCGATCTCGACCGGATCAAGCGAAGACAGGCGCAGGCGCGGCAGATCAGGAACAAGCGCCAGCACGCGGCGGATCATTTGCCCCAATGTGGGCGCGCCGGGTAAATCCGGGCCATATGATGTGACATCCACGCCGGTAAAGACGATTTCCTTATAGTCCTGCTCAACCAGTGCACGGACTTGTTCGGCGATGACGCCCATCGGGACGGAGCGAGACGGGCCGCGGCCGTACGGAATAATGCAAAAGGTGCAGCGGTGATCACAGCCATTTTGCACCTGCAAAAAGGCGCGGGAGCGATCTTCAAACCCTTCGACCAGATGGCTGGCGGTTTCGGTGACGGACATGATGTCATTGACGAGAATTTTTTCACCCTGCTCCGTTCCCCAACTCTCAGCCTTGAGCTTTAGGTCATTGCCGATGATCTGGTCGACCTCGGGCATTTTGGCATACATATCGGGGGCGATCTGGGCGCTGCAGCCTGTGACGATGATCTTGGCATCCGGGTTTTCACGCCGGGCACGGCGGATAGCCTGACGGGCCTGACGTTCGGCCTCTTTGGTTACGGCGCAGGTGTTGAAGATGATCGCATCTTCAAGGCCCGCATTGACGGCATGAGCGCGCATCACCTCTGACTCATAGGTGTTGAGGCGACAACCGAAGGTGATGAGTTCGGGTTGAGACTTGCTCATACCTCTTCTTCTACACCCCAGAAAAACCACTCATGCCCGATTTGCTGATCGCGCTTTGGCAGAACGATGATACCGTCTTCGGGTGCGGTGATTTCTTCACCATCATCGTAACGCGCGATAACATCTCCCTTTTTGAGCGGGTCCATGTTTTTCCAGTCGCGCGTGAAATCGCCATCTCTGAGCTTTAAGCGCGAGCCGCGCATTTTGACCTTGTAACTGCGCTCCTCCGGCAGGTCGGCAATATTCAGCGTGTCATCAAACTTCGCAAGCTTTAAAAATGCCAAAGCGTTCAGGATTGCCTGAAACCCGACGTCTGCAGCGCGTGGGTGCTTGTGCTGTCCGCATTCCAGAGTCAGCGACAAGGCGCCAAATTCGCGGGCATATTCCGTTGTGCCCATGGCCTGTTTTTTATCGATCACTTCATCATTGGACGATAGAGCCGCGGCCCAGCCGTAAACCATACGCGGGACACCGAGGCATTCGGCAAAAGCCACGCTTTTTTGGCTGAGATCTTCAAGGAAGATAAACGCTCCGCCCGGCGAGGTATAGGAATGCAGATCGAGCAGATAATCCGTCTTTTCCACCACCGGGCAAAGAACGAGATCGAGATTGTCTTCGTAATGGGTGATCTCGTCCTTGGGCTTGGGGTAGAAAAAGCGGTTTAGATTGCGCTCTACAAAGCGCACGTCCCCATCATAAGCTCTCGGGTTACAGACCGGCACGAACACGACCTTTCCCGCCGTGACTTGTATATCGCCGGATTCAATCAGCTTCATAATGCGGCGGATAGCCTGCGGCCCGCATTTTTCGTTGCCGTGCACGGCGCCGAATACCGTCAGCACAGGGCCTTTGCCCGCGCCTTCAAAGGTGAAAATTTCCGGTTTTTTGTCAATCATGGCGCGACCTTATATATTCCTTAAATATCCGTCAAATACATATTCGACAGGGCCAGTCATGATGACATGGCCGTCACTTTCGCGCCATTCTATCCGCAGTTCGCCGCCTTTTAGCTCGACATCGATAATGCGCCCCCGCACGACTTCGCGGCGAATGGCGGCGACAACGGCTGCGCACGCTCCCGACCCGCAGGCCAGCGTTTCGCCGCAGCCGCGCTCCCATGTGCGCTGTTTAATCCGCGTTGGCGAAATAAGCTGTATAAATTCAACATTTGTGCGTTCGGGAAAGAAACGATAATTCTCAATCTGCGGACCAATTTGAGTGACAGGCCACGCATCAACGTCATCCTCGAAAAATACGCAATGTGGATTGCCCATATTTACAAGAGTGGCCGAACTGTCCTGAAACTCTTTAAAATTCAGGTGAAGCGTGTCTTTTTCCTCTGAGAGCGGAATGTCCTGCCATTCGAATTTGGGTATCCCCATATCGACACTGATCAGTCCCTCGCCAGCGCGCATGCACTTCAAAGGCCCCCGCCCGGTTTCTATGACGCAGCTCTCCTTGCCAGTTTCCTGCATGATTATGTCGGCAATGCAGCGGCTGGCATTGCCGCAGGCTGCGCTTTCCGAACCGTCGGCATTGTAAAACCGGGCAAAAGCGTCGGCTTTTTCGGATGGCTCAATCAGGGCCAGCGTGTCACAACCGACGCCAAAATGCCGGTCGCAAATGGCTTGTGTCTGTTCAGGGCCGAGAGTTACAGACTGCGTTCGCGCGTCTATAATCACAAAATCGTTGCCCAGCCCATGCATTTTTTTGAAGTGCATCATTCATTTCCTAACATCGTCATTGCGAGGAAGGCCGAAGGCCTGACGCGGCAATCCATTTATGTAAGAGTTGGATTGCTTCGTCGCTTTGCTCCTCGCAATGACGGAAAGCGTCTAAAGTCCTTGACAATATAGGGCGGCTCCCCTATTTTCCAGTGCAATTTCACTGACATTGGTTATTTGTCAGTGCCCAAGGTCTTTTGGGGACCAGGTACACCTCAGTCGGCGCGAACGCTCACTGGGGCTTGAATCGTTTTGTGAAGTAAAGGTTGCAAATGTTTGAATCTTTGAGCGAAAAGCTCGGTGGTGTTTTTACAAAGCTTCGCGGTAAAGGGAGCCTTAGTGAAAACGACGTCATGGCGGTGAGCCGTGAGATCCGCGTTGCGCTGCTGGAAGCCGATGTCGCCCTGCCCGTCGTCAAAAATTTCATCGCCTCGATTAAGGACAAGGCCGTTGGTCAGGACATCATCAAGGGGGTGAACCCGGCCCAGCAAGTCATCAAGATCGTGCATGACGCGCTGGTGGAAATGCTGGGCAGCGAAACCGATGCGCTGAAATTCTCCTCTCCGCCGAGCGTGTACTTGATGGTGGGTTTGCAGGGTTCGGGGAAAACCACATCCACAGCCAAGATTGCCAAGCTGCTGACCGATAAGCAGAACAAAAAGGTCCTGATGGCTTCGCTCGACGTGCACCGACCGGCGGCGCAGGAACAGCTGAAACAGCTTGGCGAGCAGACCAACGTGGCGACGCTGGATATACTCGATGGGCAAGCGCCTCTGAAAATCGCCGAGCGCGCGCTGGATACGGCGCGCAAGGAAGGCTTTGACGTGGTGATTCTGGATACGGCCGGGCGGCTATCGATTGACGAGGCGCTGATGGATGAGGTGGCCGCAGTTCAAAAAGCGACCAAGCCGGTTGAAACTTTGCTCGTGGCCGATGCGATGACCGGGCAAGATGCGGTGCAGATAGCCAAGGCGTTTGACGCACGCGTGCCTTTGAGCGGAATCATGTTGACGCGCGTGGACGGGGATGCACGCGGCGGTGCGGCGATGAGCATGAAGGCCGTGACCGGCAAGCCGATCAAGCTGATCGGGGTTGGCGAGAAATGGGACGAGATCGAGACCTTCCACCCTGAACGGGTTGCCGGGCGCATTCTGGGGATGGGCGACGTGGTGTCTCTGGTGGAAAAAGCCGTCGAAACGGTGGATTCCGAAGAGGCCCTGAAAATGGCCAAGAAGTTCAAGAAAGGCCAGTTTGACTTTAACGATTTGCTCTCTCAGATGCAGCAGATGAAGAAAATGGGCGGCATGGGCGCGATGCTCAAGCTGTTGCCGGGCCTGTCCGGTATGGCCGGTAAGCTCGATGAAGCGGGCTTAGATGACAGTTTCGTCAAGCGCCAAGAGGCGATTATTTATTCGATGACCCCTGCTGAGCGCGCCAAGCCTGATCTGCTAAATATGAAGCGCAAACAGCGCATCGCTGCCGGGTCAGGGACTTCCGTGCAGGATATCAACAAGCTGGCCAAGCAGCTCAAGCAAATGCAAACCGCGATGAAGCAGATGCGCAAGATGGGCACCGGCAAGATGATGAACATGATGAAAGATATGATGGGCGGCAAGGCCGATGAGCTGGAGCTGATGGCGGGGTCGATGGACCCGGATGCGCTGGGTCAGGATATGGCTGGCCTTGGTCAGGCTGGCGGCTTGGGGCCGAACCCGTTTGCCGGTGGCGCGGGTGGTGGCTTGCCCGGCCTTGGCGGCGGCGGTCTACCCGGATTGGGCGGCCCGAATTTAGGTTCTCTGTCGCATGGCGGTAAGAAAAAGGACCGCAAGAAGGGGAAAAAAAGATAGGTGCAAGATTCAAGGTACAAGGTTCAAGATCTTGTACCTCGCAACTTGCAACTTGAAACTGTGACTGAAAGGAACGAAAAATGGCACTTGCAATGAGACTATCCAGAGGCGGCCGAAAGGCGCGTCCATTTTACCGTATCGTTGTAGCGGACAAGCGCATGGCGCGCGATGGCCGTTATATTGAGCGTTTGGGGACATATAACCCCCTGCTCGCCGATACGGACGAAAACCGCGTGACACTGGTGGAAGACCGCATCAAATACTGGCTGTCCCAGGGGGCCCAGCCGTCTGAGCGCGTTGCCCTGTTTTTGGGTAAAGCCGGCATACTCGACATGCCTGCACAGCCGGTTCGTCCGAAAAAATCCGCGCAATCTGAAAAAACCAAGCTGAAGATTGCCGATAAGGAAGAAAAGCTGAAAGCGGCTGCGGAAGCGGTTAAAGCGGCAGAGGAAGAAGCTAAAGCGGCAGCGGAAGCCGAAGCGGCTGCACCGGCTGAAGAAGCGCCTGCTGAGGCCGCTGCTGCTGAAGCTCCTGCTGAAGAGGCCCCGGCCGAAGCTCCGGCTGAAGATGCTGCTGCTGAAGCCCCTGCCGAAGAGGCGGCCGCAGAAGAAGCTCCGGCTGAAGAAGAACAGAAAGCAGAGTAATCTTCACCCCCTCACCCAAGTTTCGCTAAGCCTTTCAGGCAAGCTCAACATATCCCTCTCCCTTAGGGAGAGGGTTGACGAAGCTTAACGAGCCTATGTGAGTTTAGCTGAGGCTGGGTGAGGGGAAAAATGAATATATGACTGATCTGGTTCCAAATGCCCGTAAACTTCGCCGTGATCAAACTGATGCGGAGAAGCTGCTGTGGTCCAAGTTACGTAACCGGCAATTTGAAAATCTCAAATTCCGGCGCCAGCATCCAATTCCACCTTATGTTGCTGATTTCTTCTGTGAAGAGCTTAAGCTGCTCATTGAACTTGATGGTGGACAGCATACGCCCGAAAAGGATGCTAAGCGTGAAAAATACATTGAAGACCAAGGGTGTACGGTTTTACGTTTTTGGAATAATGACGTTTTAAACAATATTGACGGTATTTTGGAACATATTAAATCTCATATCCCCTCATCCAAACCTTCTCCCCAAGGAGAAGGCTTAGTTTGTGTGGGGCGCATTGCCGCGCCGCATGGTGTGAAGGGATTGGTCAAGATTTTGCCTTACTGCGAAGATGTCAGCCTGATTGAACAGGCCGCAAACTTCAAAATCACCCTGAAAAACCCCAACGGTAAATATATTCTGGCGGCCATTGAAGGGGTAAATGACCGTGACAGCGCCGAAGCGCTGGCCGGAACCGACCTCACGGTTGATCGCAGCACCCTGCCCGCGATTGAGGAGGATGACACCTATTACATTGATGATCTGGTTGGCTTAATCGCGGTTGATGAGAGCGGCGCAGAGGTCGGTACGGTCAAGGCCGTACTGAATTTCGGCGCGGGAGATTTGCTGGAGATCCGCTTGAAAGGTGGGCAAGAGGTTCTCATCCCCTTTACCGATGAGTATGTCCCTGACGTCGGTGAGGCTATCACTTTGCGAAACTTTGAACAGTTTACCCAAACGTCATTGCGAGGAAGCCTGCCCCCGGCTTGAACGGGGGCGGCAAGCCGGAGAAATACGTGCTTGTAGCTCTGGATTGCTTCGCTTACGCTCGCAATGACGAAGGAGCATAAATGCATTTTAACATCCTCACCCTTTTCCCCGAAATGTTTCCCGGCTCGCTGGAGCTGTCCTTGGCGGGCAAAGCCTTGGAGCGCGGGGCTTGGGGTTATGAGTGCGTCAATATCCGCGATTTTGGCCACGGCGTGCACAAGACCGTGGATGACACGCCCTATGGCGGGGGTGCGGGCATGGTGATGCGTGCGGATATCATTGAGCAGGCTTTGCTAAGCGTGAAGACGCCGGGGCGTAAAATTTACCTGTCCCCACGTGGAAAGCCGCTTACGCAGGCCAAAGTCAAGGAACTTGCGGCTTGCGATGAAATCACCCTGCTGTGCGGGCGCTATGAAGGGGTGGACCAACGGATTTTGGATGCACATAATTTCGAAGAGATTTCAATTGGTGATTATGTGCTTTCGGGCGGCGAACCGGCGGCACTGATCCTGATGGATGCGTGTATTCGCCTGCTGCCCGGGGTCATGGGCAATGAAGCCACGCCGGATGAGGAAAGCTTTTCGAGCGGCTTGTTAGAATACCCGCATTATACGCGCCCTGCCGTCTGGGAGGCTGCGAATGGCCAAACATACGATGTGCCGGAGGTTTTACAATCGGGTAATCACGCCAAGATCAAGTCCTGGCGCGAGGAACGTTCGCTGGAACTGACTAAGAAAATTCGTCCAGACTTGCTTAGTTAAAGTTAAATAATATTAAGTTCTCTTTGACAAGGATCAGACGGTTTTTCTGAAATACTCACATTCAAAATAGAAAAATTCTTCGACACTTGCGATTCAGGAGCGATATCTCTTATCGCATCTGCAAATGCTTTGCGTGCATCAACCATCCCGTTCTGAAGAAAAACAGACAAAGCATCTGTTTGCTCTTTAGATGAATCTATGTTTTTAACTAACTGCCTGATCCTTTCTGGATCTGTATTTTCCAACGCAGACTCAAAGCCCATATCCATGAAATTCACTGTATATGCACTTTGCTGGACTACTTTTGCGATCTGTTCATCGCTTCCATTCAAATCAATTTTTGAATAAAGTGTCGCGATAACTTGGTGACCATCAAGAGCACAACCTCCAATTCTAGCAGGAACATTGACCTGATATTCATAATCCGGTGACTGTGAACACGCTACCGCAAACACACCAGCAGCAATTACACTTAATTTTTTCATATTTCATTCTCCAGTTTCAAAACAGCGCTTATATGAAAATATTTATTCTGTCAACTTTTTTAGACCACTACACTGGCCAGTAAAGCCCGCATACTCTATTTCGCACCATTCCTATAAAAGATATTGCTGAAAAAGCTTGCAAAAAGCCCGCTTGGCCGATATAAAGCCCCTCAATTAAGAAACAAGCCGCCTTGGGCCATGTGGCCTTTGATTTTCGGGCTTTGATAAAAGGATTGAAATTATGAACACATTACAGAAATTTGAAGCCAAGCAACTGGCGTCTTTGCAAGATACCAAGAAAATTCCCGTATTCAGCCCCGGCGACACTGTTAGAGTGAATGTCCGCGTTAAGGAAGGCACGCGTGAGCGTATTCAGGCCTATGAAGGCGTCTGTATCGCCCGCAGCGGTTCCGGCATCAATGAAAGTTTCGCCGTGCGCAAAATCAGTTTTGGCGAAGGCGTTGAGCGTGTATTCCCGCTGTGGAGTTCTCGTATCGACAGCATCGAGTTGGTTCGCAAAGGCGACGTGCGCCGTGCGAAACTGTACTACCTGCGTGATCGCCGCGGTAAATCAGCCCGTATTGCTGAACGTACAACCGGTCATGGCTTTGATTCTACGGTTGATGAGGCCGCTGAAGCGCTGACCAAGACACAAAAACGTGCGCAGAAAAAAGCGGAAAAAGACGCCAAGCGCGCCGAAGTTCGCAAGGCCAACGATGAGGCCGCCAAGGCAAAGGCTGCAGCTAAAGAAGCTGAAAAGGCTGCTGCGGCTGAAGCTGCTGCCGAGGGCGGCGGCGAGGCGTAAGCTTCTTCCCCACGCGCGGGGGACACAATAGTATTGTGTCCCCGTTGAATGAGAAAAGCCGCTTCATCTGGGCGGCTTTTTTTATTTGGTCTATGGATTACTTGGCGACCCAATCCCTGCGCTTTCACCGTCAGGTTCGTATGGAGCATCCACAACGGCGTCATCACTTTGCACTTCCGGGAAGTCCAAATTTCGTTCCTGCATGTCTTCTTTTATCTCGTCTATCCTGGAACCCATCACGTCATAATGCGTCACAGCCTCTTCGATCTGATTGGAAAGCTCTGTAAGACGTTTTTCATCATTTTCCGAAAATATACCTTCACCGACAATCCTTCTTAGATTCGCTTGTACGTCTGATACAAACTCCGGGCCTTCAAAATTAGTGCGATTATCTTTCTCGCCATTATTCGTGTAAATATTCCACGCTTCTTTTGCCATTGCCTCTATTTGGGCGGGCATTTGCGCATGTTCGCGCAAATAGTCTTCAAGAGAGTTTATGACCGATTGCCCGTGCGCCGTTCCATATTTTTCCTGAAACTCCGCTTCTGAGTAGTCAACCAAGTCACCGTAGAGACCATCGGTAGACCATGTGTTATTTTCATGTACGATACGTGTGACTGGATTATCGTCGGCACCGTAAACGGTCTGCACAAGCAGAGGTTCATTTCCCGGACCGTTGTCAGAGACGGAATTACCAAATAAATCACTTAAATCCATTTTTCACACCCTCTTGTTGTTTGTTCCTTGCGTATACCCTTTTATTGACGGGCCTGATGTTCTTTGTTTAAATGCCCAGCCTTGTTTACTTACATAAGAGTATAAAGTTCAGAGCTTAAAAAAAACTTAACTTGGCGGCGCGAGCCGAGCGGCTTATTGCATGGCCTGACTGAAATATTTTGACTAAATGTGAATTTTTTCCTATAATGGATCATTTTAGACCTAACGGTAAGACGGACGAAAGATGCCACGAATACAAACAACAGACACCAGGATGAACATTGTTTCCTTTTCCAAAGGGAAGGGCCTTCTTCTTCGCGTAAAAGGGACCTCCCCCCTCCCCCCTCTGAAATTGAAAAACAAAGTGATGAACCCGAAACACCCCTATAAAAACAAAGGCTTAGGGAACGGTTCTCAGCGCATTTCCGGAAAGGCACACGCATGAACCCCCGTACGCCACACCAGCTGTCACCCCGGCGCAGGCCTGGGTCTTGCAAGACGCAATTTAAAGATTCCGGCCTTCGCCGGAATGACGGAGTTTTGTTATGAAGCCCCGTACGTTATTCGAAAAAATCTGGGATGATCATGTTGTCGACCGTCAGGAAGACGGGACGTGTTTGATTTATATCGACCGGCATCTGGTGCATGAAGTCACCTCTCCACAGGCGTTTGAGGGCTTGCGCATGGCCGGGCGCGGCGTGCGGCGCACCGAAAACACGCTGGCGGTGATGGATCACAACGTGCCGACCACGGATCGCAGTCAGCCGATTGAGCAGGAAGACAGCCGCATACAGATTGAAACGTTACGTAGGAACTGCGAGGAATTTGGCGTCACCTTGTTCGATCTGACCGATACGCGTCAGGGCATTGTACATATTATCGGGCCGGAGCAAGGTTTTACCCTGCCCGGCATGACGATTGTCTGCGGGGATTCCCACACCTCGACGCATGGGGCGTTTGGCGCGCTGGCTTTCGGGATTGGGACGTCGGAGGTTGAGCATGTACTCGCCACCCAGACTTTGCTGCAAAAACCGGCCAAAACAATGCGCATTACCGTGAATGGGGCGCTTGGGCCCTTTGTGACGGCGAAAGATATGATTTTGGCGATTATCGGGAAAATCGGCACGGCGGGCGGCACGGGCTACGTGATTGAATATGCAGGAGAAGCCGTGCGCAACCTTTCCATGGAAGGGCGGATGACAATCTGCAACATGTCGATTGAGGCCGGGGCGCGCGCCGGCATGATCGCGCCGGATGAGACGACGTTTGAGTATATCAAGGGGCGTCCGCTGGCGCCTAAGGGCGAAGCGTTTGACAAGGCGGTTGCGTATTGGAAGACTCTGCCCGGTGATGAAGGCGCGACGCATGACAAAGAAGTGGTTCTGGAGGCTGCTGACATCGCACCAACCCTGACATGGGGAACAACGCCCGAGGATGTGGTGGCGATTACCGGATGCGTCCCCTCCCCGGATGATTTTTCTGATCCGAATAAACGCGCGTCGGTGAAGCGGATGCTGGAGTACATGGGGCTTAAACCGGGTACTAAGATGACCGATATCCCGGTCGATAAGGTGTTTATCGGCTCCTGCACCAATGCGCGGATCGAGGATTTGCGCGAGGTTACGCGAATTGCGGAAGGCCGAAAAGTTGCCGAGGGCGTGGAAGCGATGATTGTGCCGGGTTCGGGCCTTGTAAAGGCTAGGGCCGAGGAAGAAGGTCTTGCCGATATTTTGAAAAAGGCAGGCTTTGACTGGCGCGAGCCGGGCTGTTCTATGTGTCTGGGGATGAACCCGGACCAGCTCAAGCCCGGAGAACGCTGCGCCTCGACCTCAAACCGCAACTTCGAAGGCCGTCAAGGCAAAGGCGGACGGACGCATCTGCTGTCGCCTGCGATGGCGGCGGCGGCGGCCATTACCGGTAAACTGACGGATGTTAGGGAGATAGAGGCCTTATAGAGTTGACATAACCATCGCCCTCTGTTATTTCAAGAAACGAAAGGCAGGAAATGGTTTATGAGCGCTGTGGCCAATCGAAATTCGTACACTAACCACCATCATCGAAAGGGTGTCCTTTTTGCGGCAGCACAGCCTGTTGTGGCCACCAATAATATGAGAACTCATGGCGTTGAACTGCTGGCGCGCATGCGGCAACCTAACGGCGCTGTTTTGACGCCTGACAAGTTCATGTCCGGACGCGACCCTCAATACGATTTACAGATGCTCTGGAATGCCTGCTGTTTTATACAAACACTTCCGGACAGCGGTATCCCTCTTGATACCCTGGCAGAAAATTTCTTTATCAGCTTCAATCTGCATCCTAATACAATCGTTGCGCACTCCCCTGATCGATTGACCGAAATTGTGCAGCTTTTGGGAATTCCACCAGAACTCGTTCAGTTTGAATTGCTTGAACATCCATATCCCGGAATGACAGGCGATCTCATCGTTGACCGCTTAAAAACGTTTCGGGACAGAGGTCATTTGGTGGTTATGGATGATTACACAGACACCAATGCACAAAACCGACGCCTGAGGGCACTTTTTGAAGCCAAGGCCATTACCGGCCTTAAACTCGACCGACCCCTTATTGACGATCTCATGGAAGGACGAAAAGTGCCTTTTAAGCGTTTGCTTCGGCGATGTGCGAGCGGAGACTTTAAAATTGTCGCCGAACAGACCAAAAACAGGAAGGAGGCTGCGCACATAAACCAGATATTCGAAGATTTGGGAATACAAAATATTCTCCATCAATCCTTTGCTTTCGGATATCCTACTCCGTTTGAAAGCCCCAGAAATGTAATAGTGATGCACCGCCAATGCGGTGGAGGAGACAAACCATTAAATCGGAAAGCCGAGCACCTCCCCGTTCACGAGTTGGTCGCATAAAATGTCTTTTTTTAAAATTCGAGGCGGAACTGTACGCCTGCGGACGGAGAAATCCGGTTTAAATCGTCGGCCAGAGATGAATTCGCACTGTTGTCATGCTCGACCTTGGCATTGGTCACAAACAGCTCCAGCATCCCTTCTTCTTCATCAGAACCGGCAAAAGGCATGATCAGCTTTTTGTGGTCTTCATGAAACGATATGCTGCGCTCAGGCGGTATTTCCGATCCCTGATAGGTGTCTAATTCTCCGGCCTGTGTGCGCATACATAATATCAGACAGGCCAGAACCGTGAATATTCCGGTCCAGTTTTTCATTTGTTTTGCCCCAGTTTTATGATTTTGTAACGCAGCAAATAAACCCAAGCATATCGAAATATACATAAAATTTTATTAAAATACTATGGAAAAAGGACTTTTTATTCATTTTGACTTTGATTTTGCAACGGATGAGACATGCCAAACCGTGTTCAAACCGTTTATCGAGGAAGAATTGGCCAGGCTAGCCGCCTATGATGCACAGCGCCAAGATACGACCGATTGGGATATCACCTATATTTTCCATGAACATGCACAGCGCGTAGCAGAAAACATCTATCGCACCTGTCTGGCCCTGGGAATGAGCGAGGCAGACGCGAATACGATGCGCTGGGCGGTGCTGCCACACGATATCGGCAAGCGCCTGTTGCCCGTCGATCTGTGGGATCAGGAGGAAAAACCTTCGGGGCGAGTCAAAAAAGTGCGCCGGTTACATACGTTGCTGGGTGCGCAGATCGTTGAAGAAATGTTCCCGGATATTGACCATCCGTTCAAAGACCTGATGATCGAGATTATGCGCTATCACCATGAGCAAATGGACGGGTGCGGCCCGCATGAAGCGCCCGGCGATCAACTCTCCACCGCCGTAAGGCTAGTGGCGATTGTCGAGGCCTATGACGGCTGGCGGATCTGGCGGCCGCATTTTGGCGACCGTGATATTTCTCCGCCCGGCGTGCTGAAGCGAATGCGTGAGGAAAAAGGGGCGGAGATTTTTGACATGGACCTGTTCGAAGTCTTTGCAAAGGTGATGATGGATGATTATAAGAAGGGCAGGATATACAAAAATAGAGATACAAACATGTCATGATTAAATTTGTCACCCGTACCATTCTTTTTATATTGTTCTTTTTTACCACTGTGCCTGGCATATTTGCACAGGAACAAGGACAACCTGCCCCGACCCCAAAAGAGGTTTTTTTGGCTGCCTGGGAAGAGAATCAAAAGAATTTGCCGACAACTGTGATTTTCGAAAAGACTGCAGAACCTGGCGTTTATAATTACGAAACCACCGTTTTTCCTTATAAAGGAAAACTCAAAGTCCTGAATATCGTTATCAGCAAGGATCTGGACTATTACAATTACGACCTTGATCTGGACGATGCTTTGATCGGCCTGGCGGAAGTCGAGCTTTTGGATGTGGATAAGGATTTTCGCGATCGTATTTATTACAGTTACAACCTTTGGAATGAACAGAATTTCCTGTTTTCCAAAGCTGAAGGCGGGGAATGGCTCAGCGACGCACAATGGGAAGAAAACCATCAGGACAGCGCCCAGAATAGCAGCGCATGTGCAGCCCCTTCTCCTTCTGCGAAATACAAAAAGTTATTATCGGATTTGTTGCCGATCTTTATTTTCCTGCTCATCATTATCCCGCTTATCCTATGGTCGCGTAGATTGCAAAAAAGGCAGATCGCGAAATACGACTTGTCTATGGAACGGCAAAAAGAGTCGATTGAAGAACAAAAACGCGGTCTTGAAATTGCCGAACAATCTCTGGCACTTGAAAAAAAGCAAATTGAGCTGTTGCAAAAATTAACAGAGAAAAAATAGGCATCATGGAAAAATTTAGTACACTTAAGGCCATTGCTGTGCCGTTGGAGATGATGAATGTCGATACGGATATCATCATCCCAAAGCAGTTTCTCAAGACCGTGAAACGCACGGGGCTGGGGGTGAGCGCGTTTTATAACATTCGCTATGACGATGACGGTGCTCCCCTGCCCGACTTTGTGCTCAACAAACCGGAATATAAGAACGCGCAGATTTTGATTACCGGTGAGAATTTCGGCTGCGGCTCCAGCCGTGAACACGCTCCATGGGCCTTGCTGGATATGGGGTTTCGCTGCATCATCGCGCCGTCTTTTGCCGATATTTTCTTCAATAACAGCTTTAAAAACGGGATTTTGCCGATTGCCCTGCCCCGGGATCAGGTGGAGCAGTTGATGGACAGCGCCAAGAACGACCCGGATGGAGAGATTGAAATCGACCTTGAAAAACAAACGATTACGCGCGGCAACAAGTTTCGTTTTGAATTTGAGATCGATCCTTTCCGCAAACATTGCCTGTTGAACGGGCTGGATGATATCGGGCTGACGCTGGAAAAATCGGCGGCGATTGATGCCTTTGAAGAAAAACGCAGCCAAGAGCAGCCCTGGGCTTAAGAGAAAAAACATGCCGATTAAGCTTTATTGGTCCGGCGGTAACCGGAATGAAATCAATTTCGGCGATAGTATTTCCCCCCTGATTGTTGAACTGCTGGCCAGTAGGTCCGTGACCTATGCCGACATTCCGGCGTGCGACATCGTTTCTATCGGCAGCGTTCTGGGCAAGGTTTCGAAAAAAGCATGGAAACGGTTATTCACATTGCGGTTTGGAAAGATCGCGGTTTGGGGATCAGGGGCTTTCTCTACGGCGCATCTTGGTCCAAACAGCCTTCTCAACCTTCAAGCACTGCGCGGGACTTACACCCGCGATGCGATGGGCGCGCCTTTGGACACCCCGCTGGGGGACCCCGGCTTGCTGCTCAACAGGTTTGATATCCCTTCGCGGCAAAAGCGTTATCGCTGGGGGATTATCCCGCATATTCACAATTACAATTCGGAAGCTCTCAAGCAGCTTTGTGATGCAACCCCCGGCGCGCAGGTCATTGACCTGACGCAGCCTGACCTCTTTGAAACAATGGCCCGGATACGCAATTGTGATTTTATCATTTCAACAAGCCTGCATGGCCTGATTGCTGCGGATTCATGGGGGATTCCCAATGTCTGGCTGCGCGTACGGGACAATTTTCATACATCAGACTGGAAGTTTCTCGATTACTTTTCAGCTGTTAACCGTGCTGAGACAGCGCCGATTACAATCGAAAACATAAAAGATCAAAACCTTATATCTCTTGAAAATAAGCTGACAAACCCGGATATGCCCCTTATAAACCAGATCAACACTACGCTTGAACGCGCGTTTAAAAACACAGGACTGTAAAAAATGACACAGACACTTGTAATATTGCCCGGGGATGGAATTGGACCGGAAATCATCGGTGAGGCGTTGAAAGTCATTGAATGGGCGCAGGAGCATGCCGAGCTGGATATTGCGTTGGAGCATGATTTGATCGGCGGGCAGGCCTATGACGCATATGGCGCGCCCTTTGCCGATACAACGCTGGAAAAATGCCGTAACGCGGACGCCATCCTGATGGGCAGTGTCGGCGGCCCCGCTTGGGACGGCGTGGATTACGATAAACGGCCGGAGGCGGGTTTGCTGCGTTTGCGCAAGGAACTCGATTTGTTTGCCAATTTGCGGCCGGCGATAGTGTTTGACGCGTTGGTCGATGCGTCGTCGTTGAAGCCTGAGATTGTAAAGGGTTTGGATATATTGATTGTCCGCGAGTTGACCGGCGGGGTGTATTTCGGGAACCCTCGCGGAATTGAGGATTTAGGGAACGGGCAGCGGCGCGGGTTTAACACGCAAGTCTACACGACCGGCGAAATTCAACGGATCGGCCGCGTGGCGTTTGAGCTGGCGCGTAAGCGTTCCAATCGCGTCACCTCGGCGGAAAAAGCCAATGTCATGGAGAGCGGCAAGCTCTGGCGGGAAGAGATTACGGCGCTGCATGCCTCCGATTACACGGATGTGGAATTAGAACATATGTATGCGGATAATTGCGCGATGCAGCTGTGCCGCTGTCCGCGCCAGTTTGACGTGATTGTGACGGATAATTTGTTTGGCGATATTTTGAGCGACGAGGCGGCGATGCTGACCGGGTCTTTGGGCATGTTGCCGTCGGCCTCGCTGGGCGCGCCGGGCGTACCGGGGCTGTATGAACCGGCGCATGGGTCCGCGCCGGACATTGCCGGGCAGAACAAAGCCAACCCGCTGGCGACGATTTTGAGCCTGTCGATGGCGCTGCGTTATTCATTGGAGCGCGCGGACCTTGCCGATTTGATTGAGCAGAGCGTGAGGGCTGTGCTGGATTCAGGCGCTCGCACGGCGGATATTATGAGCGAAGGATTCCGGGAGGTTTCGACATCCGATATGGGCGATGCGTTGGTCGCCCGGCTTTCGAAAGCGCAGGCCGCGGCGGCTTAAAATACCCGTCATTGCGAGGAACGCAGTGACAAAGCAATCCACCACACTGTGCATCCTAACGAAAGTCAGGATCTACCGATGGATATCCTAAATCAAGTTTGGGATGCATTCTTTTGGATTGCTTCGCCTTCGGCTCGCAATGACGTAGAGCGCATAAAAAAGCCCGGACGCGAGGACCGGGCTTTTTGTTGATTTTTATTTTTAGGCCTTAGAGACGGTAGGCGATCGCGCAAGATGAGTCACCGGCAGCTTGGTCGTATGCCCGCGGCACACCAGCGCCGTCACAGCTAGCCGTTGTATCACCCAGTATAGAGCCTGAGCCGGCGATCCCGTCATCCAGACGACGGTCGATATTCGCAGCCTGTTGACCGGTCAGACCGCCACCATCGGCGGCAACAGCTCCAACTGAGCCGTTGTGCACCAAATAGACCCCAGGACGGAATTCGCCGGCGGCAAAGCCTACCATGCCGCCCGCACGGGTATCCCCGACAAGAAAACCACCTTCAATAGAAGACGTTGGGTTGGTCACCCCAAATTCGGGGGTCGTGCCGTCATTAGAACCATCCATTGATGAAATGTAACCGGCAGCCAGCAACTGACCAAAGAAAAACACGGTTTCATCGTTACCGGCTGCGCCACCGACAACACCGTCAATGATGCCGGCGTTTGCTCCTGCACCATTGGCACAAGCAGGAATATTCACACAGTTGGCAATGCGTGTTGTTGCCGTGCCCATATCCCCAGGAAGGGCGTTGAACTGGTTGCGGAAGTCGTTATAGGCCGCGCCGAGCCCTTCCATCTCACCGATGGTGGAGGTGATGCGGGCGTTGGTGATCAGTTCCTGACCTTTCAAGATCCCCCCGATCAACAGACCGATGATGATCATCACGACCGCAAGTTCGACGAGGGTAAAACCCTGCTCGTCCTTGCGCATTGTTTGTAAAGTTGTTTGCATTGTAAAAATCTCCTTTAATGAAAGCAAAAGATAAATGTTTTAGGCGAGATGATTTGATCCAGAATCCCCCGATTCAAATCATGTGAAATAGTATACACACATCCGCCCGTAAAAACAGTCCCTATGGCTTCAGGATCGCCCGGATTTGATAAATATTTTGTTAATAACACCAACCACTTGCGCTCAATGTACGTTTTAATATCCTTATTAAAACAAACTGATCAATTTGTGTTTTAAGAAGGTTTTTTGCGGTATTGGCTGGGCGGCTGACTTGTCAGATCTTTAAACACCCGATTAAAGGATGGCAGCGAGTTAAAGCCGACATCTCTGGCAATCGTCTGAATTGTTGCATTGGTTTCGCGCAGCAGGCGTTTTGCATCTTCGATCCGGTATTCGTTCATCAATTGTGGAAACGATTTTTGAAAATGCACATTGATGACCTTTGAAACCAGCGTTTCGGATGTTTCGCATTCGCGGGCGAGGTCGGCGCGAGAATAGGTCGGCTCCTGATAGACCTTTTCGTATTGTAACAGCCCCTCGATTTTTTCGGCCAGCGCCTGTTCCTCAGTGCTCAGGCTCTCAGGGGCTGCGGATGCCTGTGACGCCCCGGTTTGCGCGCGGGGAATGATCCGCAGCAGGCTGGTACTGACCAGATAAGCAAAGCCGATGCCGAGGATATTGCGCAACATCAGAGCTTCGTCGGGTGAAATATATTTGGTCAGGCTGAGCAACATAGCAAGCAGGAAGAGCGCATTGAGCACAATCAGAGAGAAGATCAGCCAATAGCGTTCTTTACCGAATTTTTGACGGTGGAGGGTTTTCATCAGCTCTTTTTTGCTGAAAATCACCAAAAGACTGATGGTTCCGGCCATCAAACCCGTCACTTTCAGAAGCTCGTGCGTGGATTCGCAGCTTTTGAAATCTTCACAGCCCATCGCGGCATCGACGGAGAGAACCGAGAGTATGAAACTTAAAGGGAGCAGCAGCAGCACCCAATAATCGCGCAACGGCGGCGCTCTGGTCATATCGGCGAGCTGAACAACCAGCAGGACGCTTAACGGCGGGCCGGAAAACCATAAAAACCACTGCACGAGGAAGTAATAATCCCCTTCAAACTGAAGACGGTTTTGCGCCAGATCGGCGGTGAATGCCGCGCCCAGCACCAAAAAATAGACCAGAGGTAAGCCCGCACGCAAAACCATGCCCGAGCGCAGCACAATATGCACGATTAAATAGGTGCATTGGATGACGCCAATGAGGGCAAGAATTTCCGGCAGTGAAAAGCTGATCTGATTCATTTTGCCAGACTAAGACTGCTCCATTCGTTATTTCATATCCCGGCAAATGGGGTCGAGCGCCGCTTGGTCGGGGGTTAAAATCTGTTCGCAGATATAGGCCAGTGTGGCATTGACCTCGTTGGGATGCAAGTTTGCGCCTTCGGTTTTCAAGAGATTTACCATCATTTCGTAGGCGGCCTGTTTTTCCCCCTTGGCATTCATGATGAAAAACTGCATTTGCCGCGACCATGACGGCATATCCGGATTGTCAAAGCTTGCCAGCTTTTGCGCCAATTCAAGCGCTTTATCCATATCGTTCATGCGGTAACGGGCCAGAAAAATCGCATGGACGAGAAAACGCCATTTTTCCCCCTGCCCTGTTCCGGCGGCCTGTTCAAGGTAATCAATCACCGGTTTGACCTTTTCCGGGGCTTCTCTAACCCCGCCGAAAAAATACCCGGCAAGATACGGCGTGAAATCAGAACGCGGGTCAAGTTCGTGTTGCAGGTGAAACCACCGCCCCAGGGCATCGTAGTCATATTTTCTGAGGTTAATGACCCGTCCGCCAGTATCGCCCATATTCTGAATCATGATGCCATAGACGCGGTAGGCCAGTTGCGGATCACCGAGAGAACTCCACAGGGCACCGGTCAGGCCGGGCGTGGGAGGGACATTTGACCATTCGACCTTGATATTCCGGACCGAGGACCACAAGGTTACATTTAAGGTGATGGTCAGCGCAAAGCAGGCCAGCAATAGCCCCCACGTTTTTTTATGAATGAAGGCGGTCGTCATCTCAGAACTGCCTGCGGCGCATATCGACCAGCGCAGCGCACAAGATTAATGACGTGTAGATCGCACCTTGGACCAGAATAAACACTGCGTCGATTTTTTCGGTCGGACCATAAACCAGCCACGAGGTCTGGGTCATTAAATCAAGACGCGGCATCAGGGCTGAAATTACCTGCATCGTGAATTCGAGGACGTCGGCATCCAGAACACCTTTATCGGAATCGATGATTCCCAAAATTTGCGACATCATCCGCGCCAGAACGTAAAAGCCGAATGTCGCAAAGGCGCAGCTTGCCGCGCTGGTTAAAATCATCGAAAAGAACAACGCAACATTGACCATGATGATATTCTCAACGATCAGGCTGAGAATCCACAGGCCGTGCCCGGCTGAGATTAAATGCGGGGAAAGCGCCATGATGCACGCGCCTGAAACCACGCCCATAAAGACGGCGATTAATGAAAAACCGATGGCATAAGACAGGACAAGCTGTGTTCGTCCAATAGGGCGCGAGAGCATAAATTCGACATCGCGGGTTTCGAAACTGCGGCGAATGAAAAAGACAATGAACAGGACAAGGCCGACAATGTTGAGAATGCGGATTGAACCGGCTGAAAATACCGCGACAAACCGGTCTTGTTCGGTAATCGCCGCTCCACCCATAAAAATAGACAGGGACACCGCGCCCGCCAAGAGGATGCAAAGCCCGACGATCAGCCGGTCACGGATTGCGGCCGTGATCACATAGCTGATCAGAGGAAAGGCCGTCATTATACCCCCCTAGAATCTCAGAGGGCGGCGGTCGGATGAAAACTGACGGTAAAGATCTTTGTCCGTGCTATGAATGCTGTCAGACGGACTATCCAGAATGGTCGCCTTCAAGAAGATCACCAGTTCGGTCTTTCTGACTGTGTCATCGTGGTCTTTGAACAGATTGCCCAGAACCGGCGTTTCACTCAAAATCGGGACGCCTGAGTCGCTGGTCTGGACTCGATCTTGAAGAAGGCCGCCCATAACGATGGCTTGATCTGAGCGCACCTTAATCACCGAATCGATTTCCTGCACATTCAACTCAGGCACGGGAGAGCTAATCCCCGCACAAGGTGCGCCACATGTCCCAACGATATAGGCGACGCCGGGGTCATTAACTGTGCCGGTAATGCTGGTGATTGTCGGACGGACCGCCATCGATACGGTGCGCTCATCCAGATTGATTGATGGCTGCACATTCACGAGAACACCTTCCGGTACGTTGCGGATTTCAGTATCGACCTCGGTTTGAGTCGTAACACCATCCTGAGTAACATCAATATCAATTTCAAAGAACACTCTATTGGTCGCGACATTCAACACCGCAGGCTGGTTATTCAAGACTGTCAAGCGCGGGCTGGCCAATGCTTTAACCGTGCCAAACTGGGAAATTGCGCCGATCAGGGCCTGAATATCATTACCGTTAAAGGATGCCGTAAAAGCCTGTGAGTCAGGTGTTGTCACACCAGCTTGCGCAAAGGTCACACCAGAAGCGCCACCTATAAGAGCACCTAATAAACCATTACCGGTATTCGATATAAAGTTCATGTCAAACTCACCAGACAACCCCAGAAAGTCCCAACTGATTCCCGTGGCGTATTCATCGCTCAGCGTGACTTCAAGGACCTTGGCTTCGATGAGGACCTGAGATGTGACGGCCTTTTTCAGCAATTTGAGATATTCACGGATTTCTTTATGGGCCTTTTCACTGGCATAGACATTGATCAAACCGGCCTGCTTGTTAATAGTGAAGGTGCCTTCCGGCTCATCCTTTTTGTTGTTTGAATTTGACGCTCCCGTATCATCATCATCAATCGGCAGAGATTCAACGCGCAACGTCGCCTGCGGAGGCTGTACATTCACCGTCTCTCCATCCGCAGATGTCGGGGCAACCGCCTGAACATCCGGGTTTTGCTCTGCCGCCGTAATGCGAGGATCTTTTGTTGTTTTTAACGCGCCTGTCTGGGTTCCGCGGACTATTTGTTCGAGGTTTACTTCCAACTCGCCCCAGAAGTTTGCCTCACTTTCGGAGTCGGCCTTGAAGTTTGAACCGGAGTCCGTCCCGTCACCCGAAACAACCGAGATGTTGTTACTGATACTGCCTTGAGATTTACGAATGTAGCTCAAGTAATCGATTTTATATGTCTGGTTATATGGCTTATCGAGCTCAACGCGTAGAATATCGTCTTCGAATTTGTAGCGAAGCCCGGCGATATCCGCGATCCGCTCAACAACCAGATCGAAAGGACGGTTGGTCGCCGTGAAGATAATCGAACCACGAATGCGCGGGTCCAACTCAATATCATAATCGGCCTGTTCAGCGAGTTCATAGAGGGCGTCACGAATCGGCACAGACTGGTTCACCTTAATTGAAACCAGAGGCATCGGTTTCATGCGTGTATCAGACTGTGCGACGTAGGGTCGCAAATCGGGGATCGATCCGGTGTCCGTTTGATCATTTTCCGTGCTTGGCAGGCGAGAGGCCATACCATCGCGGTAATCCTGAAACTCCATGCTGCCTTCGCGTTCAGCTTTGAGTTGGTTTTTCGCCAAGTCACAGGAACTCAGGAACAATGAAGAAAAAGCAATGCAACAGGTTGAAAAGATGGTGAGATAAGTGCGGTTGCGAACCGAATGAAAAACAGTCATAGACCCTAGCCTCATTTTTGAACAGTAATGCGCGGTACGAACGCACTGCGCGATTCTTACTGATCATAGCATATTTCAAGGGAGAATGTAGCGATAAGTTTGGACTATTCAGGGGTTACTCACCAAACTTGATTAAAGAGGTATCAATCTGCCTAAGCCCCTCTTTCCCTTCTTCGTTTCGAACTGACAACTTGTGCTGTCGCAACTTGATTTTGAGGTCTGAGGGTCGGTCTGAATTCGATATGGCCGTTTCTTCGGTGATCAAACCACGAGCGTATAAGTTCAACAGACACTGATCGAATGTGCACATGCCCAGCGTCGTGTTTTGCTCCATAACATCTTTGATCTTGGTGATCTCGCCCTTCAGAATCAATTCGCGAACCAGCCCCTGGTTGAGCATAATTTCAATCGCCGGGACCATTTTTTGGTCGGTGCCGGAAATCAAACGCTGGGAAATAATGGCCTTAAGATTCATTGCCAGATTGAGCCGCACCTGAGGAGCCATTTCCTCCGGGAAGAAGTTCACGATCCGCTCAATGGCTTGATACGCATTACTTGTGTGAATTGTGGCCAGACATAAATGCCCGGTTTCTGTGATCATCAACGCCTGATCCATCACCTCGCGGTCTCGAATCTCTCCGACCAAGATAACATCCGGGCGCTGACGCAGAGAATTTTTCATCGCCACTGCGTAGGATTCTGTGTCGACACCGACCTCGCGTTGGGTCACGACCGATTTTTTGTGCTCGTGATAATACTCAATCGGGTCTTCAATGGTGATGATATGGCCTTCACTCCGCGCATTGCGGTAATCAACCATGGAGGCCAGTGTTGTTGATTTCCCCGAACCGGTGATCCCGGTAACGAGCACCAGCCCACGCTTTTCCAACGCCAGCGTTTCAAGGATTGGCGGCAGATTTAATTCTTTAAAAGATGGAATTTTCGAGACAATACGGCGAATGACCAGAGCCGGAAACTGGCGTTGCTTCATGACATTGACCCGGAAACGGCCTTGCCGCCCCATATCCAACGCCGTATTCAGTTCCATTTTGCTTTCAAATTCGCGCTTTTGACGCGTGGTTAGAATATTGGCCAAAATATCTTCTATATTCTCTAGATTGAGCGGCGTTTCACTGAGGTAAATCATTTTATCTTCAACGCGTATGGTCGGCACCTGCCCGACAGTGAGATATAAATCGCTGGCACTGTGCTGGCCCATAGCCAACAGATAATTCAATATGGCTGGTGGCGCGTCCGGGTGGATCAAAATGAGTATCCTTCATTTTTAGCGCCGCCGGGCACCGGTGCATTCTCATTCAACTTTGCGCCACCAAGGGCTGCTGCGGCATATTGTTCATCACCATCACCATCATCGTTCGTCGTGAGAAGCGTCGCGCGGCGCGCTTCGTCCTTGCCGATAATTCCGGCTTCGAAAAGGTCGGCAATTGCGTCCTGCATGGTGATCATGCCGTAGCGCGATCCGGTTTGCATCATTGAATACATCTGGGGAATCTGGTTTTCACGAATCAAGTTGCGCACAGCATTCGTTCCCACCAAAATTTCAAACGCACCAACACGCCCATTACCATCGGCCTTTCGCACCAGTGTCTGGGCCACAACCCCCTGCAATGAAGAGGCAAGCATCGCGCGGACCATTTCCTTATCCCCGGTCGGGAACACGTCGATCACCCGGTCGATGGTTTTGGCCGCAGAGTTTGAGTGCAGCGTCGCAAACACCAGGTGCCCCGTTTCGGCGGCGGTGAGCGCCAGAGAAATTGTTTCGTAGTCACGCATCTCCCCAACCAGAATCACATCAGGGTCTTCCCGTAGAGCACTTTTCAGGGCGCGGGCAAAGGAACTGGTGTCTGTTCCGACTTCGCGGTGATTGATTAGCGCTTTTTGCGAGGTGTGGAAAAATTCGACCGGGTCTTCAATCGTCAGGATGTGCTTTGACATCGTCAAGTTGATATGGTTGATCATTGAAGCCAATGTGGTCGATTTACCAGAACCGGTCGGACCGGTCACCAGAATGATTCCTTTTTCCAACTCAGAAAAACGCCGCATAACCGGTGGCAGGCCGAGCTCTTCCATGGTCGGCACTTCGGTCGGGATAGTCCGAAACACAGCCGAAGCTCCCAAACGCGATGTAAAACCGTTGACACGAAAACGGGCTTTTTCACCCAGAGCGATGGCAAAGTCCAGCTCCATGTTCTTTTCGTATTCGGCACGCTGATCTTCCGTCATCACCGAATAGAGCATGGTGCGGATATCATCGCTGGAGAGCGGGTCGGCTTTTACGCGCTTCAAAAGACCGCTGACACGGATAATCGGGGGGCTTCCGGCGCTTAAGTGCAGGTCGGAAGCGTCATTTTGCATGGTAAATGCAAGCAGCTGAGTGAGGTCCAAGGATACTCTCCTTTATTCTAAAAGCTTAAAGACAAAGTGATTCCTTTGTCTATAGATAGTTTTAGCGTAAATTTATAAACGGAACGTAAATATTCACACTTTCACCCAAAGATTTTAGCGTTTTTTAGAACCAATGAGAACCGTTCATCAATAAAAGTATAAAAAAGCTGACAATTAAGGCCGGGCCGAACGGGAAAAGCACCTCACCTTTTAGTTTTTGCCAAGCAGCGCCGAACAAAATACCAAGAAAACCGCTTAAGATGCAAAACGCGCCCAGGCTGCCCAGCCCCAACCACACCCCAGCCACCGCAAAAAACTTCACATCGCCCATGCCAAGGGCCTGTTTTTTAAGGATTTTGGCCATTATCATTGCCAATCCCCAGGCCAGAGCCGCATAAACCAGAGCCCCTCCAAGGTGCGCAAGGGCGATATCTTCGAAACCTTCAGGGTGTAGATATAGCGCATAGCCCGTATTTACCAGTCCTAACCCAAAAACGATGGCGACAAGGATGTTCGGCAAAATTTTATGACGGATGTCGATAATCAGCAGCGCCAGAAGGAACGGCAAGGTGGCCAGTGCAATCAGGCTTTGGAGCAAGCTCTCGGCAGGATAGAACATCAGGATCGCAATGGCCATGATGGCGGCGGTAAGCTCTAAGACCGGGTAGAGGAGCGGTATATTCGCATCACAATAGCGACAATGCCCGCGCGCCAAGAGCCATGAGAATAACGGGATTAAGTCCAGCGGCCCCAATGTATGGTCGCAATGCGGACAAGCGGAACGCGCACGCGCGGCAAATACGCTTTGTCCTTCCGGAATTCGATGAATAAGGGCACTGGAAAAACTGCCCAGCACAAGCCCCAAAACAGCAAAGAGTAAAAACTCAACCGCACCTAAAATGCCGAGAATCTGTGTATCGACATAAGCAATGCCAGGCATGAATTAACGAAGCTGCGCAAGGCGCTCAAAGACAGTCTCACGAGGAATGGTCTTACCCGCTCCATACAGCGTATCGACTTCAAGGGCCTCTTCGTAAAAGCGAATCGCCTGTTTTTTATCCCCGGCGCGATCCGCAATGACCGCCATATTGAACACATGGTTGGCATTGTTCGGCTCCATACTGGCGGCAACACCGAGATAACGGATGGCTTCGGCATAATGCCCCAGTTGCGCTTCAACCACGGCAAGCTGGGCAATGACGGCAGAATTACCGGGCTGGTCCTCGTTAAGATCTTTCAGATTTCTCAGAGCTACTGCCGGATAGCGTTTACTCATCAACCCCTGCAGATTGATTTGAGCCTCGACATTATGCGGGCGAATTTCTAAAAGCTCTTCATAGGCAGCGATCGCTTCATCATCATATCCGGCACGTTGCAATGCTGTAGCACGTCCGAGCAAAATATTCGGGTCGCGTTTGTTCGAGACATAAAGTCCTTCATAAATCTCCAGCGCCGATTCATAGCGTCCGAGTCTGGTTGCGCGTTCAGCTGCAATGAGGCGAGCCTCTTTACTCCCGGGGTTAGCTTGTTTACGCGTAACAATCAAGCGCGAGCCGGGGCTTGTGGCCGGGTTGACCGTCGACGGCGCTCCCTGACGTGACAGGTCGCTGGTCGGCACCAGCGCTTCGGCGTCAAAGAACAGATCTTCATTAAATTCGCCTTGCCCCCCTTCCTGTGCCGCAGGCATATCAGGCACGTCAGCGACTCCAGAACTAACTGGAGACAGATCTTGGGCTTCCGGCTGCACAGCAGGCTCTGCAACTTCTTGCATGACAGGCGTTTCCTGCTCCGGGAGTGGCGACTCCAAATCAACTGCAGCTTCCTGTTCGGTCTGTATTTCGCTTTCGGGTAATAAATTCTGAATTACAGTTTCTTCCTGCACCTGAATTTCACCGGCAAGGTCCTGCGCCCTATCCAACACCGAGGCGGCTCCCACACTTTCCTGCAAAGACGGAGAGGCTTCGTCGAATTGAGCATGCGCCGTAAGGGGCATAAATGCGATGCCCGTCAGCAAACAGGCGGCCAAGCCATATTTATTTAGCCCAGAGAGTACAGGATTTTGGAAACGACACTTCATGATTAGACCTATCGATTGAACTGTTGCTGGTTCGAACAGCGGTGAGAAAACACAGGATGCGAATCAACAGCTGAATACGCACTTCAACAATGTATCACGCAACGCGCTTTTGCTCAACGAAATGTAGAAAGGCTCTTTCCAGCGACTGATCGCCGGAACGGACTTTAAATTCTTTCGGCGTTCCGACAAACCGGACCGAGCACTCATTCATCACCGCAACGCGGTCGCATATCTCATCCATATCTGCCAAGATGTGCGAGCTTAAAAATATTGTACAGCCCTTGGCTTTTGTTTCCAGCAGAAGGTTTTTGACCAACGCCCGGGCCACCGGGTCAAGGCCGCTCATCGGCTCGTCAAGGATCAGCAGATCACAGCCGGTCAGGATCGTGGCCAGCAGGCCGAGCTTTTGCCGCATGCCTTTTGAATAGGTTTGTACGCGGCGTTTTAACGCTTCGGTATCCAAGGCGACACGCTCAGCATATTCAAAGCATGTCTCTTTCGATATATCGACGCCGTAAAGACGGGCGGAAAATTTTAAAAATTCCAAACCACTTAAAAACCAGGGCGGTTCAAAACGTTCAGGCAAGAATGCCAGACGTTGTTTGACAGCCTTACTTCCCAACGGCCTGTCAAAGATTTTGATTTCACCGTCTTCATGATTGCGCAGACCTAAAATCGCCTTGATGAGTGTGGTTTTTCCCGCGCCATTGAGTCCGATCAATCCGAAACATTCTCCAGTCTCCACACCCATATCCACGTTCCGTATGGCCTGAAAATCGCCATAAGACACCCCTACTCCCCGAATAGACAAGGCTGGTGTTTTGTCATCTTTTGTGAGTGTTTGCTTGTTCATCACGTGAAGAGAATATTAGCCAGGAAGAAAAATGCGCGTATCAATGTTAAAACGCTGATGCGGGCGCAGACGAATGGGGAAGATCTGGTTTGTGTAATCGTCGAACCATTTGAATTCGATATAGTCTTTATAGACACGTAAATCCATGACCTCTTTCGGAATAGCGTTGGGGGTTACGCGCTCTTCATTCAGCCAAATCGTCCAGTCAGCTTTGCCGCGATAAACAATCCCAGCCAGACGGATTTCACGCTCTTCCGGAGGCGGCTTGGTTTTTGTTGTCGGGTCATCACGGCTTTTCAAGTCACGGGCCAATTCAGAATCCGTGACCCCGCGGGTTTGACCGATGTACTTGCGCGCATCCTGAATGGCGATGTGTTCCCAATGCGTAAACAGAATTGATTGATATTGCGCCGGATCAAACCGAGGACCGGCCTCTTGAGCTTCGATCACTCCATCCCGAGCCTCAATCGTTCCATCCCGGACCTGCGGAGTCGCTACAACATCCTGATCATCTGCAACCTGATCATCTGCAACAGGCATACCGGAAGTCGGCGCCGCATTTTGCGCCTGCACCATCCCCGACAGGCCCGCCGTTATGAGCATTAAACCGCCGAGTAAAAGGACCAGCTTTTTCATGGCTTATCCCCCCCGTTAATCACGCTTGATTCGGGAATCATGGTGCGCCACATCAGCTCAACATTCGCACTGACTAATGGCGGCTTATCCCCATTGGCAATTGCCCGTAAAACCGTTCCTGTGACATCAGCCTCGCGTTCCAGACGAATAGATTCGACAGACAAATGTCCGGGGAAATAGTTTTCAACGAGAAACAGGTAATGGAAAATATTGATATCATCAAAGGCCTCAAGGCGAATTTCGATCGGGCTTTTGATGATCTTGTGTTCGGCCTTTTTGGCTTCCGGGTTATCTTCGATATCTCCGGACTTTACGCTCGCAATTGCGCTGGACACGCCGGAGCTTTTTTGGATGGCATTAAACACCTTCTCAGCCTGACGGCGGCTTTGATCTTTAAAGAAGCCGTGCTTGGCCAGCGTTTCAAATTCCTCCTTCTGGTCCTCAAGCTGTTCAAATTCAACCTGCATACGATCAATGTCCGCGCGCAACGTTGAAACATTGCCGCGCAAGGATCGCAACTCACGTTCTTTGACCTGCACTTCAGGAATGAGATACATGTAAACGGCCGTGCCGAGCACAGCGTTTAACGCCAGAAGCGCCAGCAAAATCATCACGCGTTTTATGCCCAGAACTGCAATCATTCCTGTGCCGGCCCCTTTATTAGAATTTCGGCTACGAAGTCTTGTTGAAGATTTTGCTTATCCAAATCCCCTGCCTCGACAACCAGCCCTTCGGTGTATTCATAGTCTTTGAGGAACTTGGTGACCTCAACCTTATGATCAGGCAACACGCTTTGGATACGCCCGCGCAGATCCGCGACTTCCTGATTTCCTTTATCCACATCCGCCGTCGCCGGATAGGTCATTTTCAAACGTGCTTCATAGGTCGGCTGCGGCTCGTTTTTAACCGCGCCCCACGCACTCTGAATAACTGTGGGTTTAACTTTTTCAACCTCGATACTGTCTATGCGCAAATCCTTACCCAGAGCCAGACCGACCTTTTGGTAAATATTGAGTACGGGGATCCGGTCATCCTCAAATTCTTTATGAACCGCCAATGCACCCTGCACCAACTTTGCATCGAAGCCGACTTCATCAAGACGTTGAATCTCGCGTTGATATTGTGCATCCAACTGTGATTTCGTGCGCTTAGCATCGGAAAGTTCCGACATCAAAGATGCCATATCACTGGCGCTTGACGCCGCCTGATAGCCAAGAAAAGCCGTGCCGCCCAACATCGCCAGACCAACAAGCATCGCAGCCTGACGCGGTTTTGAAACCTCATCAACCTGCGTCGCCTTCATTGGCAGGATAAAGCGCCCCTTGCGCCCGGCCCACGCCACATGCAGAACGTCAGCATAACGATCATCATCCTGACGACCAATATTTATGCCCAGAGTTCTGGCAGCCTCACTTGCCCCCAGAATGTGCAAATCATATTTTTCATCAAAGATATTACGCAGCGCTTCGGCCGGAGCGGGATTAGCTATAACAATAACATCCAGTCCGTCGGACGGGTCGTAACCAAAACGTGAAAGGTAGCTGATCGTTGACTGGAATTCCTGATACAAATCATGCGCCCAAGCCTGTGGGTCGTCGTCTTTGTCACGGACGGGGCTCATCCGCGTCAGAGCCAGTTCGCCGTTTTTCGTCAAAACCTGACGCAAGCTCCCGTTGCGGTGCTGACCGATAAAGACCGACCAGATATTTTTCTTACGGCCCTTTTTAGTCCCAAGCTTGAGCGAGAGCGCCTTAACCATGTCGGAGGATTCAACGGGCAACAAACAAAACGCCGCCACAGACGCCATGGACTTCTTCGTTGATTCCATGGTCTTTGTAATCTGATCATTCCCGGCTACAGCAGCGAAGATGTATATATAGGCTGCCGGTTGCATATCTGTTTTGGGCAATTTTTCTTTTAGCGGAAAGGCCGCCCTCACGGGATAATTCGGGAAGGCTACGTTCAACTTACGCTTCACCATCGCAGATTTATCGACCATGCCAACACCGGTGCGTACAACGCGCTCTTTACGATAGTGCTGCTCGACCATATCATTGAGTATCAGGACAGATTTTTTACCGCAGTCCTTGGCAATGATGCTCGCGACATTTTTTTCGAAATTTTCCGCTTCCCAAGGCATCGATTCTATCAACTTCACGCCACCAGAGTTCACCATGAAGATGGACAGAAACTCGTCGGAAACAAGCAGCACAGTGCGATTGGGTGTAAGAAAAGGCAAAGTCATTGATACTAAAAATCCATAAAGTTTCCAAGGTTCATGTAGATGGGGCCAAGGCTGCCTGCAGCGATCCAGGCGATAACGAGACCCAGTATAGCAGTTAATGTCGGCTGAATCATCTCAATTAAACCTTCAATCGCTTCATTCACATCATTTGTGTAAAAATCCGACACCTGATCCAGCACCGGCGTCAGATTCCCTGACTCTTCACCAACCTTGACCATACGCACAACCAAACTGGGAAACTCGCCGCTGGCGTTAAAGGCTTCAGACAGGGCACTCCCGGCTTTCACGTGCCCTTCCACACTCTCCATAGCATCAAGCATCATCAGGTTATTCACTGTTGCGCGTGAGTTTTCCAGCGCGCTAATTACATCAATCCCGCTTGCATAGAGCGCTCCAAAGGTCTGTGCATAACGAGCAATTGAAATCTTACGAATCAACGGACCGAAAACCGGGGCCTGCAACCACCATGCATCAAACCTGTAGGCCATCGTGTCAGAACCGCGCTTCAACGTGTGATATGTTCCAATAAGAATAATCGGCACGATGATCACAATAATTGATCCGTAGACCGGAAACCCTAAAAGATTAAATTGCGGTTCAATGAAAAAATTTGAAGTGGCGATCAGGGCTTTAGAATATATCGGCAATTCAAGATCGAGAAACTCCAAGAATCCCACAATTTGCGGCACCACAATGCTCATCATAAACACGATTGTCAGAATCACAACGCCGGTCACGATCATTGGATAGCGAGTCGCCTTTCTGATTTTTCCCTGAATAACATCCACCCACTTCAGGTATTTCACCAACTGCAAATATGATGATGTCATATCCCCGGTTTCTTCACCGGCTTCGATCAGAGAGATGTAAAGTGGCTTAAAAATTTTCGGGTGTCTTATCATGGCCTCCGACAAAGCCGCCCCATCAGACACATCACGGAAAATTTCGGACATGATATCGCGCAGACCGTCATGCTCTGTCGAGTCACGAACATCCGAAAGCGCATCGAGCAGCGGCACACCAGCACTTTGCATTTGCTCTAACTGGACGAAAAGCTGAATAACATCGCGCAGCTTGATCTTTTTTTGACCGAGATGAAAGCCGCCTTTGGTTTTCGAGGATTGCACGGAGCAGTCGATCAGCTCAAGACTGGCAGACTGGAGTTGCTTGTAAAGGTCGACCTCGCTGTTGGCCGCAATATTCCCGCGAATAGGCCGTCCTTTTGAGTTTATTGCTTTGTACTTATAGCGTGGAATAGCCCCAGAACCCCTTAGTTACATCCTGTAAAAATTAACGCTTTGTATCAACAACCTTGGCGAGCGCCTCCAGAGAGGTGACCCCCTCCAGAACCTTCAGGATGCCATCGTCTTTCATGCTTTTGAAGCCTTTTTTTACGGCCAGCGCTTTTAACTCAGCCTTATTTGCACCACGGGCCAGCAATTCATCCATTTCTTCGTCGAATGTGAGAATTTCAACGACAGCGGTTCGCCCTTTATATCCGTTACCCGCACAAACATCACAACCACCTTGTTTAGCCCGAAAGATCGTCGGCGCATTGTCGAGATCAACACCTAAAACCCCGCACTCTTCTATGCTTGGACGATAGGGTTCTTTGCAACTCGGGCACAATCTGCGAGTCAGACGCTGGGCAAATACGGCAACAATTGCGCCAGCCACCATGCCCGGTTTCAATCCTAAATCAAAAAGTCGCGGAATCGCGCCAAAAGAATCATTGGTGTGCAAGGTGGTGTAAACCTGGTGGCCCGTCATCGCTGCCTTTAAAGCCATGCCGGCGGTTTCGCCATCGCGAACTTCCCCGATAAAGATAATGTCCGGGTCCTGACGGAGCATCGCCTTGATCCCGTCGGAAAATTCCAGAACACCCTCACGCACATGCGTCTGACGAATCATCGGCAACGAATATTCAACCGGATCTTCGAGCGTCTGGATATTCACCTCAACGTCATTGATTTCGTTCAGCATCGAGTAGAGCGATGTTGTTTTCCCGGAACCGGTCGGACCTGTCACAATAATAATGCCTTCAGGTTTGCTTTGCGATTTTTTGATAAGGGCCAGATTATGCTCACTAAAGCCAAGCTTGGCCATCGGCATAATACTTTCGGACTGATCAAGAACCCGCAGGACAATATTTTCACCATGCACAGTCGGCAAAGACGATACGCGGAAGTCCGCTTCGCGACCACCGACATGCATGCTAAAGCGCCCGTCCTGGGGGGAAAGCTTGTCGGCGATATTCATGCCGGATATGATCTTAATGCGCTGCGAAATTCCGCTCCAGTGTTGTTTATGCAAAATTTGCGCTGTAAACAGCACGCCGTCCTTACGATAGCGCAGACGAATAAAGTTTTCCTCCGGTTCAAAGTGAAGGTCAGAGGCGCCGATTTTTACAGCTTCAAAAACCAAGGCATTGACCAAACGGACAATCGGGTGCGAAAAGGCCTCACTTTCATCGAGAGAGGCAACGTCTTTTTGTTCTTTGCCTTCTTCCAGTTCCCGCAAAATTGCGTTGACGGAACTTGCGTATCCGTAAGCTGCGTCAATGGCTTCACTGAGAATCTTGGGCGTGCAGACCATAGGCTTGATGATCAAGCCTTTGGGGATAAAACGACGCAGCATGTCCAATGCGACAATATCGTACGGGTCGGCCATGGCGACCTTGATACGGTGTTCATCCATTGAGACCGGTAAGACTTTATGCTTGGCCGCATCTTCCTTGGTAATCAGCGCCAGAACCTCGCCGTCAAAGATCGTGCTTTGCGGATCAAATAATTCCACACCCGAGCTTTCGGCGATAAAGGCGCTCAATGTTTCTTCGTCGATAAAGCCAAGGTCGACCAGAACCTCACCGAGCATTTTGCCGGAAATTTTCTTCTCCTGCAGGGCGACATTCAGTTGATCTTCACTGATAATGCCCATTTCAACCATACGGTCGCCTATGCGACCTTTTTTGCGCAGTTCACTGTCTTCATCAGCTTCATTCACCGTGATATCGCGACTGTAGGTTTTTAGCGCCCTACCCGTGCCCTGTTGCTGTTGCCGCTGCTGCGCAGGTACAAAGCGGGCGGGAAGCTGGTCTCCGGCCTCTTCATTTCTAGGGTTCAGCGATTCGGGACTTACCGTATATGCCGCCTTTGGAGTCAGCCCGATTTTAACACTCTCTGCTTCAATCGGCGCGTTATTTTCAAGCGTCATATCCTGAAAACTGGCCACAGCAGAGGCATCCCCGGCCTTTTTAGGTTTGGAATCCTCAATAATAACGCCTTCAATGGTGCCTTTATCATCCTTCTGGATCATTTTATGCTCTCTTATACTTACTACCCCTAAGAAGATGGTGTTTTTTGAGTGTTTTAGAAGAGTTACGCCGTTCGTGTTCTTAGAATAGCGCAGAAAAGTTAACAAAACAAATACGTAATTTAACATAATTAAAATCTTGATTTAAAAAAGAAAACGCCGGGTTTTCACCCGGCGCTTCCTCAGTCTTAGATGTTTGTATTTGGAAACGATTATTCAGCGGCAACAGCCGTGATTTTCTTATTTTGACGCGGCCATGAGCTAAATTTCATAACCGATTCATCGACGCCACACACAGTTGCGCACAGACGGGCCGCAACCAGATACGGATCGGCGTTGGCACCGGGACGACGGTCTTCAAAATAGCCATAGCCTTTGATTGCAACCGGTTTCGGAATCCGGATCGAACACCCGCGGTCGGCATCGCCAGCCTTAAAGGTGTTGATGTCGCACGTTTCATGCAGACCGGTCAAACGATCAGACAAACCCGCACCGTACAATGCGATGTGCTCAGCATGTTTCTTGCTCAGCGCCTGCACTGCCGCATCGATGGCTGCGCGGCCTTTTGACTTGTCACGCGTCTCCTTGGTTGAGAAGTTGGTATGCATACCGGCACCGTTCCAGTCGCCTTTGACCGGCTTGTTGTCCAGCGTTACAGCCACCTCGAACTCCTCGCCAACGCGGTGCAACAGCCAGCGCGCAACCCAGGTCTGATCCGCCATGTTCAAAACACCGGAGTCTTCTGAATCATCACCGCGATAGCCAATTTGGAACTCCCACTGCCCCGGCATCACTTCGGCATTCAGGCCGTAGTACATCAGGCCCGCTTCCAGACACAGTTCAGCGTGTGCTTCGGCGACTTCGCGACCAAACGCCTCTTCCGCGCCGACACCACAATAATAGGGGCCTTGCGGTGCAGGATAGCCATGTTGCGGCCAACCCAGCGGGGTGCGATGACCTTGCGGGAACATTGTGTATTCTTGTTCAAAACCGGCCCAAGGGTCCTGTTTACCGGCACCGGCGTCCAGAACTTCGCGCAACTGGGCGCGAGAGTTGGATTCATGCGGCGTGCCGTCAGGATTGTTGACTTCACACATGACAAGATAATTGCCTTCGCCGCGGATGGGGTCCGGGAAAAAAGATACGGGTTGCAAGATACAATCGGAATCATTGCCCGCAGCCTGCCTGGTTGAGGAGCCGTCAAAACTCCACTCAGGGAAATCCGCGATTTTTGGCTTAGAGCCGGGATTAACAACGCGCGCCTTCGAACGCACAAAACGTGTGGGAATACTCCCGTCAAGCCAGATATATTCCGCTAAACCGAAATTGGTAGACATGCCTTTAAACTCCTTGTTATCAGCATTAATAAGGTGGTGAACACCGTCAATAAAGCGCGTTTTTGGAGGCTTTGCAAGCGTTTTGCACTGCAGCGTTGTAATTATAAGGCGGATTGAATAAAAAGGGCCCCTCGCGGGACCTTGTTTTTTAAATGGCGCGCCCTGGTTGACAGTCTGCGAACCGATCCGGAGATGCGCGCGTTGATTGTTTCCTCTTTCAATAACAACCAGATCCCAGCCCGGCAAGGGTAAAAGCCGGGCCTTGACTTTTGTCTGATTTTATAGGACTATAGTCCTTGTAAACGCCGTAACTCCGTCTGGCGTTTTTTTATGTTCGAGATTTAACCAAACGGCCTCTTCCGGCTTTTACCGGGAGAGGCCGCTTTTTTATTTGAAAGGCCCGTTCCCATGAAAATCAAATTGAGCAAACCGTTTTCCAGCAACAGCGCGGTAGATGAATACGATGTCAAACAGATGAAAAAAGCACTCAACCGCCTCGGCTATTACACGCCTTACGAAAAAGTCGGCATTATTGGCATTCCCGATACGGCTGTTTTCGATGCCCTCAAATCTTTTCAAAAGAATCAGGGGTTACAGCCAACGGGGACGGCCAAACCCGGAGATGAAACCGTCTCAGCTTTAAGCCGGGAAGCGTCGAAAACACCCAAAGGGTATTATGTGTGGAGAACGGTGGGAGATGATCGCGTTCGTGCCAGCCACTCGGCGCATGATTGGGAAACGCGGGCATGGGACGATGCGCCCGATCCCGGCGAAGAATTTAACTGCCGCTGCTGGGCGATTCCAGCCACGCCGGAGCAAATTGACAAGAAAAAGAAACAAAAATGCTTTGCAGGATTGCCGTGGGAGGACGAGGCAAAAACGAATATTGAAAGCCATGAAGATGACATTCCGTATCCTTATATCGACACGGCCTCCAAAATTACTGTCGGTATCGGCATTAATATTGATGGGAAAGGCAAGTTTATGGGATTGCCTTGGAAAACCGGCTCTGAAAGCGGCCCGGATGCGACCAGGAAGGAAATTGAAGACGGGTATGAGGCTTTGGTCAATCAGAAAACGCAACTTGGCAATCTCAATGAGGACGGCAATTTTAATGTAAGCGCCGACAATCAGGATAACTGGACAAATCTTTATTTGCCGGATGAAGAGCGTGCCAATCTTTTTCAGGAAATAGTCAACATGTTTCAAAACGCCTTGCCGGGCAAGTTTTCCGATTTTGATTGCTTTCCGCCTCCTGCCAAAGTTGCACTTATGGATATGATTTTTAATCTGGGGGAAACAAAGTTTTCACGCGGCAACTGGCCTAACCTGTTTAAGGCCGTTAATCAAAGAGACTGGAGAACGGCGGCAAATCAGTCGCACCGTAAAATACCAAACGACAAAAGCAACCGGAATCGGGACACCCATAATCAATTCATTGACGCGGCGGAAATGGAGGAACAAGTACAGCAATAAATATGATTTCTGACTACGAGCCATGGAAGATTCCAACCATCACAAGTACTTTTCAATATAGGCAATCATGTCGTTGCTGCTGTCAAAGGAGAGAAGCGGCAGGATATAATTTTTATCCCTTTCTCTGATAAGGCCGTAAATGTAATTGTTATCATATTGTCGCATAGTGCCGTCCGTATACTCAGTAACATTTATGGCGTAGCATGTCTCAGGCTTTGCGGGATAATTTGGGATGAGTTTGGCGCATTCCTGCCGATCCAGTTTGCCGAGAATTTTGTAACCTTCGGCATCCGGAATTTTCCCTGAAAGGATGCTGCCATCTTCCTGCATAACGGGCTTGTCAGCATTATTTCCACAAGTATCAAGTGGCGCTATAACTTTTACAGCCCAGCTATCGGGCAGATAATTCAGGTCTTTTATGGGATTCCCAAAAAACTTTCCCGGCTCTTTTTCAAGCTCGCCCACGTCAAGCTTGTAGTAATCGGCAAAGGATTCAAAATTATCCTCGGAAATAAAAGGGTGCGGCAGACATTGCGGCGGTATTAATTTTCCGTCCACAGACCAGCCTTGCGGCAAGTCTTTGTCCGGCAAATATTTATTTTCATCGAAAGGCATATTCATACCTGTAATTGTGTATTGCGCTGGAAACGTGTCGTTTTTCTCATACCAAATAAAGCCGCGAGACACCATGTATCCTCGCCATCCAATCCTTCCACACTCCGGCTTTCCGGCCAGAACAGCTTCCTGCCAGCCTGCAGGGAAAATATCATCAAATGGCTGCGATTTGATAACGGAACGCCTGGGGCCGTTGTGAATAAGCTCCCCCTCCATCAATGCCAATAAAGCTTCAGCATCCTTATTGCGTATGGCGTCTTGTATTTTCAAGCCGAAATCATAGGCGGCAATGACGTCAGCCTTATCTTCGTCTTTCGCTTCAGGGCCGGTCAGATAAGCATCGCAAGGATGTGCTTGTCCTTCCAAGGGCATGGCCGCTAATATTAGGAAAACAAAGAGTGCAAAACATTTTTTCATTATTGGATCGTATTCGTAAATGCATGTTTTATCAATGTGATATATGCTGTGAGGATGAACCTGCTCTTCAAAATTGAACCGAACACCGCCATTGATATTTCCGGCCTGTCTTACACGCCGGATTACGTTACGGCGGAAGAGGAGCAGAATCTGCTGGAAATTATCGACCGGCAACCGTGGCTGGGCAGCTGATGGCCAATCACGCAGATGCTATTTGTCGGATTTTCCTGCGGCATACAAAAACCAATTCAAAAAAACTTTTAAACTTAACGAAAACCGCTCTATGCTCTACAATTCAGTTACTTGTTTGAATTGTAGACTAAAATTTGCCAAGGGCGTTTTATGCACCTTTTTAAGCCTAACGAGAGACTATTGCTCTCCCCAGACTCGAAATAAAACCAATTTCAACAAAAATTGGGCAAATCAGGCATGTTCTAATGGCCCGGAGAGATGCCAAGATCGAGGCTGTAGGGCTTATAAATGTTTCGCAAAGAATTAAAGAACAGGTACTGGTCTTGGAGGACGGCCCAAAAGTCGTCGTTACGGCGCGTCGCCTATGTCCTATGCCAGAAGGTATTGACGGTGTTCTGTTATTTGGAGATGACAGAAAAGTATCTTGGCTTCATCACAAGAAATTGACTGCTTTCGATGCTCAAAAATCCTCGAAAGGACTGACCGCCGTCAAAGCCGGAATTTGTCAATCGTGGGACGGGCAGTTTTTATTCAAATCGGAAAAAACCGATAAGGATGGAAACGTGTTGAGTTTGGGATTAAGACCTGCGCAACTCGGTGCACTTCACGCTGTAGGTGCTCATTGGATGATGTCGAAAGCTCCGGCAACCGTTGTAATGCCTACCGGCACAGGCAAAACGGAAACAATGATTGCTTCAATGATAGCCTATATGCCGGATACTTTACTTGTGACGGTTCCGTGGAAAGCCCTTCGGGAGCAAACCGCCGAGAAGTTTCTTACCCTTGGGCTCTTGAGAAAACTGGGAAACATTTCCGCCGATGTAAGAAACCCGATTGTAGGAATTATCAAACATAGACCCAAAAATGAAATCGACCTGGATATCTTCAAGCAGTGTAACGTTTTAATTGCGCCTATGGGTACCATGGCACAGGGCACCGCACTCGATTTCGCTTTCCAGATATCCGATATTGTGTCTCATACGATTATAGACGAAGCGCACCATACGCCTGCTGCAACTTGGTCTAGATTCAAAGAAAATCTGGGCAATAAGCCTTTGCTTCAGTTTACGGCCACCCCATTTCGTCGGGACGGGGGGTGGTGGAAGGAAAGGTAATTTTTAACTATCCATTGGCGCAAGCTTATGAAGATGGATATTTTACTCCAATAGATTTCAATTGGCTGTTTGAATTGAACACCGAAAAGGGCGACGAAGAAATTGCCAGAAGAGCCGTAACGACCCTCGATAAAAATATTGAAAATGGCTATGACCATTTGATGATGGCTCGCTGTGAAACTGTGAAAAGAGCGGAAGAAGTCCATAAAATTTATCGAGAGATGTTGGTAAGCAAGAAGAGAATGACTACAATGCGCAATATATTGGTGAACCGAACACTATGGTTTTAGATAAAATCACCCCGGAAAATATTGAGCTTTGCGATATGCTAAAGTGGGATAATGATAACTTGTATCTCATTCATGTAAAATCTGGGTTTGGGAATACGATGAGGGATTTATGTGCGCAAATTTCAATTTCAGCAAATAGACTGGTGCAGGATAGAAAGGCAACACCCTCAAAAGAGTTTGTGAAAAAAGTGTATCAAAGCCTGAAAAATAAGAACGGCGGCGAAGGCTATTACGGGCTGGCCGGAGCTCAGACGAATAATATGATGGAAGATGAGTTCCTAGAGCTTTTTGATAAACAAAAGCATTTCGTTTTGGCGGTTTTAGATACGAGCACTTCGGAGAGAGAGCTTCAGAACATAGAAGAATTTAATTCCAATATAGCTAAATTCTCGTTGGATGTGCTTACAAAAGAAATGGCCGGAATAGGCCAAAACCTGCAAATAGGACAAATTAAAAAAGGCGCAAACTAAGTTCAAATTATTTTGTTTCATGCCTCCCCGGCTTTTTCCTCACATCTCTCAAATACCCGCTCAATTCTGGTCTTTCCCAGAAGTTGGGGAGGTGGACGGTGAAGTGGCCGTGGTCGCGGGATTCGAGGAGGGCGGTTTCGCCGCCGGTGACCATACGGATGTCTTCAACCTGGAGAAGGGGGCGGGATTGTTCGGAGAGGTTGTCGCCCGATCCGTTCACCTGATTGTTGTTGACGTTGAAGCCGCGCACCATGACGGAGGTGCGGCCTGAGCGGTATTCGATTTCCTTGCAGGTTTCATTGTCCGGCAGGCCGCGATAGAGCGTGTGGGCGACGGCTTTGCGCCAGATGCGGGCGGTTTCCTTGCCGTAGCGGTGCTCGATCTGCGCGGCGGCATTCTGGAACACGCCAAGAAAATTGATCCCGCCCTGCCGGTAGAGGGTCAGGATTTCATGGAAATTGGAGACAAAAAGCTGGCCCCATTCCTCGCCGATCACCAGCGCGCGCAGATCGCCGTGCGCGTCCGCGAACCGCTCGATTACCGCCGCCGCCATCGCGCCGACAAAGGTGCGGCTGCTCTCGCTGCGGGCGGAGCCGATGATAAACAGCGCCGTGCGTTCGCGTTTCATGTCCGCCGGGTCGAAGCTGCTGCGATCCGTTGCTTCGCGGGCCGCCATGCCGGGCTGGAAACCCTGGAGCCGCTCCAGAAACACCGAGGAATTCCGCCAACGAAATTTCTTTCTCTGGCCGATTTCAGGATTTTGTCCTCCTTCTTTATGAGTCTTGAGAGGACATCCAACCCAAAATCATTATCAATATATTTCCTGATAGCATTGTGACCGTATCCGCCAGTGACAGCGTAAATATTTTTTGTGTCTTTTGTCTCTATGAATAGAACATAATTTTGTTGAGCGCTATTTTCAGTAAATAAGATAGCTTGGGATTTCTCGGCCAACGGCTCAATGAAAGATTTCCATTTAGGCGTATATGTGTAGCGGTTGTAAAAAAGCTGAAAATTATAATCATCGGGAAGGCTATTGTTTAATTGTTGCTCCGAATAGCTTTCTTCGGTTACCTCTTTTGCTAATTCCTGTAAATTCTTCCCATCCTCCATTTTATAAACGGAAGTTTGAAGCTGCCCATCTACCGTTTTCTTGGTCATATAAATTTCCTTTTCGGATTTTCATTACCTTTATTGGTTGCAACCATATAGTGCATATTGTGGATTTTTTATTCTTAACACAAGAAAAAGCGTTCATAGGCAGTTCGGGGAAAAACCCCTTAGGCCATCGTCTTTTTCGCAAACACACAAGGCTCAGCATCACTTGGCGCGATAAAAATCGGCCACCAGAATCGATGCGCAGTCCACCCCCTGTCAATCCCCCCCTCCTGTTGCAGTAAAACCAGAATTGGCTTCGAGCGGTTTGAATTCAGCAACTTTGAACGCAGAGCCGTGCCTAGGATCGAGCGCCCGGACTTATCACCAGAACCCTCGCGCGACAACAGCCTGCCAGTCTCAACAATCAACTGGATATTTCCGTCCCCGCCCTTCTCCATATCCGAATAGTAGTCAATGAGACTGCGCATCGCATCCCATTCGAACTCGTCGTCGTCAAATTCCATGCTGCTTTCAATGGCATCAATGATTGCAACAGCGACTTCTGGCTTGACCGAAACCAGATCACCCGTGTCTCGCCATTCGGGTTTAATCAATTTATCCAGTGTGGCTTGAACACCTGCCATATGAACGCCACCACGCGTCATAAACCCAGATGGTAAGAACATACCGTCAGAGGAAACAGAAACAGTGTCGCTCAAGAGGACTTTATTTGGCGCGCAGGCGCGCACGCGCGTACTTGGATCAGATTGGATAAACACAACCCCGCGATCATGGGCTCCAGACGAAAAAGCCCTCCGCAGGGCGTTTTCAACGCGGTTTATCGCGTGTAGACGGTTATAAACCCCACGAGAGGTATAGAAACGAGTAACTAGCAAATCGCCCCATTCACGATTGCCATACATGCGCGAATGTTGGAGCACGGTATCTGCCTGCATAGTTTTGGGATTCCGCCCGTAATAAAACGCGATCAGATTGGGAATGGTGATTCCACGATCAAGAATGTTTCCCCCAACAAAGATGTTATATGGAGTACGAAGTTTCAGCTCTGCCTTGTCATCAAGCAAGGCCATGACATCTTCGTCAGAATTCACCTTCGCAACCACCACATCGTCGTTCTGAAGGGCGTTCAAAAACAGTTCGAATGCTTCTTCACGTGGTGGCATTTCCGCATTGTCTGCGATTACTGAAGCCGATAGGTCGTCATAAGCTTGGTCAAAAAGCGGACGTAATTTTTGTGGCGAATCGTGAGAAGCATCACGAATTGCTAAAAAAACCCACTCGATAACTTGATCCTGCCAAGCATGTGCGGATTTCTGCGTGTCATTGTGAATAATCATAGAATATTTCTTCTCTTTATCACCCGCTTCAAGTTGCTGCCAACGCCGCACATTTGCGGCCACCACAAAAGTTGTTATCGCGCGGCGGAGGCCGATGGTGTTTGGTCCTTCAAGCACGTTTTCTTTAGTAATACGGCGACGATCCATTCTTCGAAGCGCGTCCTGCTCTTGCTCTGAAACAAATGCAACCAAGTACGTCAATGGATGACCAGGCTCATGATCTCCAAAATAGTGGTTTCCACCAACGTAACCGCTATGAATAGGCAGTTGAACGGTGAAAGCTGGACGCTTGGGCTTGAATATAAAATTAGCGCCACTTTGCTGGTCTTCATAATCTTCCGGTTGAAGATAAAGTGAGTATGGCGTCGCTGTAACCTGAAGAAAAGCAATGCCAGCACTGTCTGCCAAGTCACGTAATTCGTCTAGCTGGCTAGCAATCGCACCCTGCTTTACGCTATTTTCGCCGCGCTTTTTTACAAAACGCACACTGGCAAGGTCGGCCTCATCATCAACAAGCAATACTTTTCTGTTTTTTAAACTTTCCTCGCTCTTCATGAACTCGATAAGTCGCTCTAAGTTGTGCTTCTGCTTCTTGGCAACCACTATAATCTTTCGAGATAATTCGCTGCGGGTGAGTTTTCCCGGCAACTTCATAATATCGAGAACGAGCACTTCATCTTCCGCGATAAATTCTGAAAAATCAGCGCTAAGGCGAGAAACAGTTTGGGCAGAAAGGGTTTTTGTACCCTTCGTCACGACCAAGGCAATGTCAAACCCTTTATCGAACGCTGCGGCGATGACGCCAACGAATCCCCTGGTTTTTCCCGACTGAATTTGACCGAGAAGCATTCCTGGCTTGCTTGAATTCGTTGTGCCCCCAAGCTGCTCAACCACATCCTTTATACAATTCTCAAGCTCATCACTATCTCCACGAAACCCCTTCAAGCGTGAGTAATACGGGGACTCTGATTTGAGAGAGTCGAGCTTCCGATTGTTGCGAAGTAGCCAAGTACGTACTTGCGAACGCCGAAATACCGGCCCCGAAGCCAAGTCACTAATCGGTTTAGGAAAGTCAGCAGCCCGCGAACGCCAATTCACAACAGCTTGGCGCGACACACTCGCCATCTCCGCAATCTCATTAATTCCAACAATATCGCTCGCCATTCCCGCTCCTTGCTGTGTACAAATTACACAAGTTTTTACATTGTACTCATATATGGAGTCAACGAAAAAGTTGCACACTTGGAAAAACTCTGCCCTTCCAGTCATTTTGTTCTCTTTTTATTCTTGTATTAGGCGCCAAAATGGCGCCTAATATGTTTGTGATGACGAAAGCACCCAGAGTGACAGAATCGGATAAGCGCCCAAGACAGAGCCTGCGACTTGAACCAGACGTATGGCGGGCCATTGATGGCGCGCGCAAAAATCGTGCCGGCAATGTTTCAAGAAACACATGGATAACTGAGGCAATCCTCGAAAAAATTGCCCGCGATGAATCGAAAACAGGCAACATGACGAGAAAAGATAGCCGTGATGTATAGTTTTTATGAATTTTTTGCCGGAGGAGGAATGGCCAGAGCTGGACTCGGTTCGGGCTGGGATTGCCTATTTGCAAACGACTTTGATCATAAAAAGGGACACACCTACAGGACGAATTGGGGGACCGATGAAGCAGATAGGCTGAAGGTCAGTGACGTTCGAGATGTAAAAACCGCTGACCTTCCTGGCCACGCTGATTTGGTTTGGGGCTCCTTCCCTTGCCAAGATCTTTCTCTAGCGGGAGGTGGTGCGGGGTTAAAAGGAGATCGGTCTGGGACATTTTGGCCATTTTGGGATAAGATAAAAACTCTTATTCACGAAGGAAGGGCTCCGCGGATGATAGTTCTTGAGAATGTTTGCGGAACTCTCACCAGCCACCAAGGCAAGGATTTTGCAGCGATATGCGGGGCATTATCGCAAGCAAACTACAATTACGGTGCAGTAATTATTGATGCCGTGCGCTTTGTTCCACAGTCGCGCCCCCGATTATTCATTATTGGCATTAACGATGACATTATCATTCCGGACGAGGCGAAGTCTGATTCTCCTTCAGACCTCTGGCATACACGAACATTGCGCACAGCCCATGGCAAATTGCCTACGAAAGCAAAAGCACGCTGGATTTGGTGGAATTTTTCAGCTCCATCCAGACGGAAACAAACCCTTTCTGATTTGATTGAGGCTCAACCAGATAGTGTTGAATGGCACACCCCAGGAGAAACTAGGCGGCTTCTGTCCATGATGAGTGATCTGAATTTGAAAAAGGTCAAGAACGCAAAAGGAAGTGGTCGGCGAATGGTTGGCACAATTTACAAACGCACTAGGGTCGATGAGAATGGGGTTAAAGTCCAAAGAGCCGAGGTTCGGTTTGATGACGTCGCCGGTTGTTTGCGAACACCTGCCGGAGGATCGAGTCGACAACTGATTATGGTTGTGGATGGACAATCTGTCAGATCGCGCTTGATTTCCTCTCGTGAAACGGCCCGATTGATGGGGCTACCGGAAGAGTATATTTTGCCAGACAGTTATAACGAAGCATATCACCTGACAGGTGATGGCGTTGTCGTGAATGTTGTTCGCCATCTTGCAGAGAATTTACTTGAACCAATATTAGATAGCCAAGTCAACGCGAAACGGGAGGCTGCATGACCGTAATTCCATGTGAGCGCAACCCAAAGCTAAAAGAGCAAATCGACGAGTACGCAGAGATACTAAAAGTCGAAGCTCACAAATTAGGGAACCACGGCCTATCCGAAACAGACTTTTATCAAGGCGGAGTCTTTCGTGGCGCAATTGAGCGCATTCGCGGGCAATTTTCGGCCACGATGCGCGAGAAACGTGTATTTGTTCGACACATTCTTAACTACATGCAGGACAAAGGTTTCATCTCCGAATGGGAGTCTGCAGGAGAATCCAACCGACATGATTACAAAGTGGTCATGCCCTCCGGAAAAGTAAGCGTTATCGAACTTAAAGGTTGCCTAGACGGGAACAATACCACAATCTTTGAACGCCCACCCCACGCACAGGAATTCATTATTTGGAGCGTCTGTAGCAACGCAGCGGCGGACCCACGTCACAACGCGTGGTCGGGTATTCACACACGACTAAGTCCTGAGATTATCGAAGGAGGAAAACTCGTTGATGGAATCATGATATGGGACTGGCTTTGTGGCACAATTGCACGCCCCTGCCCAAAACTGACAATTTCCCCCTCCAGAACAACTTCAGTCGGGCCGTATACGCTCCCCCCACCGTGCATCTATTTGCTTCCTGGCACAATTCCCAGCCCGCGCAACAACCCTCACCCTGCCCCGCATAAGTTGGAGGAAGTTGAATTGTTACAAGCATTTCACTCCTGTTTTGGAGGAACAAATCAAGAAATAAACTTTGTCGATTTTGAAGTGGGCCATAGGGGCTCAGAAACAGTACGGCGCACAAGCATAATGAGAGATGGCGAACCTCAAAAAGTGTCGGAGGATATTGCCATCAGGCGATCATGACCGAAACGACTTCCGAGATTCGAAGCCGCACCATGCGCGCTATTCGAAGCACAAATACTAAGCCGGAAATGATTGTTCGGAAACTTGTCCACTCGATGGGATACCGCTACCGCCTTCATCGCAAGGACCTACCAGGCCATCCAGATTTGACCTTTCCGGCACTTCGCAAAATTATCTTTGTGAACGGCTGTTTCTGGCATGGGCACGATTGCAAACGGGGAGCAAGAATCCCAAAAACAAATAGAGGCTACTGGTTAGAGAAAATTGCCCGTAACAAAGAGCGCGATTCAAACCACAACAGCAATCTAGCCGTGCTCGGATGGCAAGTGCTCACGATCTGGGAATGTGAAATTTGCGATTCTGATACACTGCAAAGCAAAATTAGGAGTTTCCTGAATTCACAAGAAAAACGGAAACCAACCAGCGAAATGCTTTAATGGCGTGGCAAAGGGTTCGATAAAACCCCTTGGCGAGTGCTTGAGAATTATACGGTCTTCCTACCTGTGCCAATTCCTCAATTCGCCTTTCTGTTCTGTGTCTGCGTGGAAAGCAGCTTGTCCGCGCTCAAAAAATGGACGGTTTTGTTCATATCTTGCAGCCTTCCGACAAGATCGTGAGTCCATTTTAAATCCTTGCCCAGCCTTGCCATGTCGAGGGTGATAACATGCCGCAAAGACGGATCGGCTTCCAGCGCCGCCAGCATGGCGTCCAGCCCCGGCCTTTGAAAACTCATACCGGAAACACCATCGTCTGCATAAACCTGCCGGACCTTCAGCCCATACAGGCCCGCATAGGCGCGGCATTCCATTTCCTGGGAAGCGATATGCGGATCGTCGTTCCCCGTTTTAGAGGCGGTCCGGCAGTAAATAACAGAGTCTGTTTGATCGGCCATGATGAAAACTCCTTTTATCAATCAGTTATGACGGAAAAACCGTGCGCGCACAATTTTTCTGGCGCAAAAATCGGGGCGGCCATCAGGCCGCCTCCTTTGGAGGGGTGCTGAACGATTTCAAATAATCCGCTGCCTTCTGCGCCTGGGACGCGGCGGAGAAGATAAACTTCTTGTCGTTCTTCAAGGCTTTCAGCCAGCCGTCAATATATTGCGCATGATCGGCGCGGGTGCTGCCGGTGATGCCGAGGGACGCGCACAGCATCGCCGCGCCGAGTTCGGCAATCAGCTCCTCGAACGCATAGGCGGGATCGCCGAAACGCTCGCCTTTCTCCCGATTCAAACGCTGCGGCGCGCCTGCCCAGTGGGTGAGTTCGTGAAAGGCCGTTGAATAAAACCCTTCCGTGGCGGTGCTGGTGTCCGTGTCGTGAAACAAGTCTCTGTCCGGCAAGGCAATGTAATCGCCCGCCCGGTCATAATAGGCCCGATCCCCGCCGTGGCGGATCGCTGCGCCGGTCGCGCTGAGAAAACTTTCCGCCTCCGCCAGGATTTCCGCGCTCCCCTTGCCTTCCCCGGCAACCGGGATTTCAAAGCCCTCCACCTGGTCGGCATTGAACACCATGGACCAGCGGGCAAACATGCGGGTTTCGCCTTCCGCGTTGTCCTCCTGCGGCTCGATCTCGATTTCCTTCCAGAAAACAATCTTCGTTCCCTTCGCGCCTTTCTTCACCTGCGCGCCGCGCTCCTGCCATTGCTTGTAGGTTCCCCAATAGCCGGAGGCAAAACCGGCCTGCAACTGGCTCGCCCACAGGATCGGGATGTTAATGCCGCGATAGGTGTTTTTCGTCTGCGCGTTCACCGGCACGGATGAAAACCCGCTCCAGGGCATCTGGAATTTTTCTGCGGTCTGGCCTGCTTCTATCGCCTCTATGATCGCATCGGTCACGCTCTGGTAAATGTCTTGATTGCTCATTTTCTTTTCCTCTTTTGGAACTGGGTTGCGCACATGCAACCCTGGCTCCCGCCGAGGGTGGGGGTAGCAAACGCAAGGGCGGAAAAGGCCGAGGGGGATCACCCGCTTCTGCACAAGCGCAGCGCGGAAGAACGGGGATACGGCCTTTGTCGTTTATCGAAGACCCTTGCGGCGCGAGGGGCGACTGCCCCTTAGGAATCATAGACTTAGCCGACAAGTCGCGCGGAATTGCGCGCCCGCTCTAAAAACATCTCATAACACTGATATAAATAGTTTTTTGTTGATTTATTGTCGGGTTTTTGTATAATATAAGTGTCGGGTTTTTGAATACAGGGAATAGAGCCATGCCACGGCGAAAAACATTGCAGGACAGGCTGGAACAGCGGATCGTCCGCAAGAAGGACGATGTGTTCCTCACGCGCGAGTTCATGGATTTGGGCGGAGAGGATCAGGTGCTGCGCGCCCTGCGCACTCTGGTGCGCGAAGGCCGGTTGGTCAGGCTGGGGTACGGCGTCTATGGCCGCGCCATGACCTCCCGCCTGTCGGGAGAACCGATTTTATACAACGCCAACGGATTTACCGGCGCGGCGCGGCAAGCGCTGGACAAGCTGGGCGTGGACTGGGAGCCGGGCACGGCGGAGCGCGCCTATAACGAAGGACGTTCGACGCAGATTCCCGTCAACCCGGTCGTCAAAGTCAGAGACCGCTTCTCCCGCAAACTGTCCTACAACGGCACGGAGCTAACCCTTGAACGATAAACCTTCCCTTGAAGAACTGCTGGAAGTGCAGGCGTATTTCGGACTGCCGAGCCCCGCGCTGGTGGAAAAAGACTGGTACGTCGTCAAGGCGCTGGCTGCCATAACGGCGGCGGACATTGCGCCCTTGCGGCTGGTCTTCGGCGGCGGCACGGCGCTCAGCCGGGCGAGTAAACTCGTTCGGCGTATGTCCGAAGACATCGACCTCAAGATTGTCGGGGATGAAACCCCGAAACGCTCCGCCCTGCGGCGCTTGCGCGACAGGGTGACGAAAGCGCTGCTGGAAGCCGGGTTTGTCTTTGACCCGGAGAACCCGGACCACCGCCGTTCGCTCAATGAGAGCCGCTATACGATCTACCAGCTTCCCTACGAGCCGATCACGGGCGGCAGCGGCGTTCTGCGCCCTGAAATCCAGATTGAAACGGCGCTCTGGCCGCTGCGGGACGCCACGGTTGATCTGTCCGTATCGTCTTTCGTGGCGGAAGCCTACAATCGTCCGGCGGAAGTTCCCCGGATCGCCTGCGTGTCCATCACGCAGACAGCGGCGGAGAAATTCGTCGCCTTGACGCGCCGCACCGCCGTTGAAATCGCGGACGCCAGAGGCCCGCGCGATCCAACGCTCGTGCGTCACATTTACGATCTGCACATGATCCGGGATCATTACGATCCGGCCCGGACGGCCATACTGGCGCGGGAGATCATGACGCAGGACGCGGAAGAGTTCGGCAACCAGTTTCCCGCCTACCGCGACGACCCGCTCAGGGAAACGCTGAACGCGGTCGAGGCGCTGGCAGCCGATCCGCTTTACGCGGCCCGGTTTGAGGAGTTCATGCGCGATATGGTGTACGGGGACCGTGCGGATTATGCCGCATGTCTCAAATCGCTCGGCGCGATTGCCCGGCACCTGCAAGACTAAAAACATTCTTGCGGGCTGGAAGAGAGATAAAACGGCGATACGTTTTGATGGTGCGAGAGTGACGAACGGAAGCACCAATGGCCGGGGGGATGCAACGGGGGCGCGCAGCGGGCCCCCTTGCCAGGATGGCGCGGTACTACCCGCGCACATCTTGCCATTCTGCCTTAACCGCATTTTCCGCCCCCTCAAACCTCCGGTTCTCTCACCGGTTCGATTTGTCCGCTTACCCCTTTTCCCTGCCTCTTTCCCTCATACTTATCCGCCCCTCTCCCCTCCAAAACCAGACATGCGAAAAGCCCCCGCCGTTTCCGGCAGAGGCTCGTTTGACGTTTGCGATAATCAGCTTTCGTTGGCAAAGAGGTAAATGGGCGCATCCACCAGTTGCTTGCCTGTCAGGCGGATATACAGCCCGCCTTCGTCGCGCCGCCATGCCGCCCCGATGGTGACAAAGCCGCTTTTGGTGTCCGTTGGGTCGTTTTGAATGCGCGCGGTAAAGTCGGGTTTGCGTTTGGCGTTTTGTGACGATTTGAGTTTCATCGTATTTTCCTTTGTTTTCAAAAGGGCCGGTTCATTCCAGCCGTGCAGAACGTCCGCCGGTCCGAAATTTTTTTATACAAGAGGTTTTCTGGGGCGGCCGTTAGCCGTTCCTGGGTTCGCGCCAAAGGCAGGCGAACCCTTTGGAACGCGCTTACGGGGAAAAACCTCTTGTATAAAAAATCGTGACTGGCAGTTTGCACTTTTGGCTGGAATGAACTGCGCCGGTCAAAAACAGGAAAAGACAGGGAAGCCACGGCAGCAAGGACAGCAAAGCAGGCCCCTTGCCCGCCCGCCAAAACTCAGAGCGCGCCCCAAAACAGGCCAGCCCATCCCGCGTAAAGTCCCGGCGCGGATGGATCGGCGCTGCTGCTATCCCCAGATCAGCCAACCGGCCAGGAGGCCGACCAGAGCGCCGCTCATCCCAACAAACATGTATGCAATCACAAAAGCGGAACGGTTATCGTCCCCGTGATAATTTTCCATCGGTATCAAACTCCCATAACAAAAAGCCGCCAGAGATGGCTCTGGCGACCGGGTGTTCAAAACCGCTGTCTAGGACACGGCGCGATAGCCTTTAGGCCGAAGCCTTGGACATACGCCACCGCCACCCGGCCATAAGACCGAGGGCGACATCTTCCAGGTGCCGAATTTTGAAGAAACGGCACCAAAATGACGACTGATGCCAGCCGCCTAGACAAACGGGTTTTGAAGCCCGGCACTGCGCGACCATCCGCGCAGTATCCTTTGCAGGTTACAGCAATTCTAATTACAAAGGAATAGCGAAAGATTGATGAGCCAAAGTTTGGGAGAAAACATGCAATTGTCTTTAAAAAAAATACTCCAAGATCAAAAAGCTTTCGAAGAACTAATGCAGGAAACGGACGTGGAGATACAACCAGTCATACTTTCGGCATGCGATCTATAAAGCCATTGGCAAGGGAATGAAGGGCGAAGGAGTGCTTGTCATGCTCCTGCGCGGACTGTATGCCAAGAACACCGGGCTCAACCGTCTCACCGTCCTCATCCCGGATCAGGCAAACCGCAGAGCAAAAAGGAAGTCCGTCCGCGCTTTGGATCAAAAGAGCCCCGGCGCAGTTATGTATAGACTCGCTGACCCGGCTGGCATTGGAATCAATAACCATCTGAAATGTTGCATTTACTTCTTTGATTTTGCCATAGAAATGCAATGAGTTTCCAAAAGCCATAACCTCGCCTTCGGTCGTTTCATCCATTGTCTTGTTGGCAAGGATATAACGTGATTTGATCCGAAACTTTCTGAGATCGCCATCCTCGCCGCATTGTAGAGCACAGAGCAGCAGGTTTTTTTCTGGAAACAAGAAGTGGTAGCGGTAAAGCGCGAACTCCCCCCTTATCTTTTCTAAAATTTTAGCATCAGCCGACGAGTGGGAAAGGATGCCGAAAAATTTTTTCAACTCTCTGATAAAAGGCGATATTCCAATCGTCTGGTATCCGCCCAGAAGATCAGGGCGATTTTTGTCAAACCAATCCCAGGCATGTTCTCCCCAATTTGGAAAACGTATAGAGCTTTTCGGCGACGTCTCATTCTTGGTAGTCTCCCGATAAGACAAAAACTTGTTCACACCGGACGGCTCAAAAGTATATTTCTTCTCTCCCTGAAAATTTTCAGCCTGTTTTTGCAAGGTAACGCCTTCGCGCTCCAGCGCCCGTATGGCGTGACGCAAAACATCGCAATGCTCATCATCTTTTACGTATGGCAATTCAGGGCGCCTGGTTGATTGTCAGAAATTTTCCTGCGAAATCATAAAATTATCAGACAAATCAAATTTTACGTTATCGCAATCAATCTCGAAAATATGGGACATTATCCATACAACAATACTTTCGCAACGCCAAGTAAAGATTTCTGAATATAAGAAGTCCCTAACAATTAATGGGAGGAGGCAAATAGATTAGGACTTTATTCCTTGCTTGTTCTTAATTTGTTCTATATACTGGCGGGTTCTCATGCCTAGCCAGAAAAGGAGGAAAAGCCCATGAGCCAGGACAGCAAAACAACCCTCCCCCTGTGGGCGGCAAACAACGAAATACCCTTCGCGCCGGATGTCAGCAAATACCTGATTTATCTAAAGGATATGGATATGACAGAGGCGGAGAAAAACGATTTCCTTCTGGCCATGTGGCCGCAAATGTGGCACCTCGTCGATTGCGGATTCAATGGAAATATCGGTGAACAACTGGTCGGCACTTACATCAGGGCTGTCATGGGAGAGGAAAACGGATTATCCTCGAATGGTTCCATAACACAAACAACCCCACAGCCTGGCGAAAAGGAGATTCAGCCATGAAAACGGATTCTCAAAAACTGGCGGTAATCTACTGCCGCGTGTCCGACCCGAAACAAGCCAGCATCCGGGGAGATGGCCTGCATTCGCAGGAACGAACATGCCGCGACTATGCCCTGCGCAATAACTATGAGGTGATTGAGGTTTTCACCGACACCCAGACTGGCGGCGACATGAAACGCCCCGGACTAGTCGCTCTGCGCGCCTATCTCAAAAAGCACAAAGGCCTCATTGTGATCGTTGACCACACGAGCAGGCTCAGCCGCGATTTGCTCGATTATCTTTTGCTTCGGGAAGAATTGCGGAACAGGGGCGTCAAACTGGAATGCCCGTCCATGCCCTTGACCGATACGGCAGCAGCACAATTGATGGACAAGCTGGTGGCGACTTTCTCCGACTATCACCGCCATCAAAACGCCGAACAGACACTGAGCCGGATGAAAGCCCGGATGCTGAACGGTTACTCCGTGTTTCAGGCCCCCATCGGATACGAATATAGAGATGATATAGGGCCGGGGAAAATTCTGGCTCCTGTCGAACCTCTCGCCACCATAATCCGGCAAGCGCTGGAAGGCTTTGCCTGGGGAACACTGGAAACACAGGCCGATGTCGTGCGGTTTCTGGAGAGCCAGCCGCATTTCCCCAAAGACCGATACGGGCGCGTTCGTCATCAGCGCGTGACCGATATTTTGCGCCAGCCTCTCTATGCCGGTTATCTGGAACATAAAAAATGGGATATTTCATTGCGTCCAGCGCAACACAAAGAAATCGTCAGCTTTGAAACATGGATGCGCGTTCAGGAAAAGCTGGACGGGAAAATCAAAGTGCCGCGCAAAAAGAATATCGCGGAGGATTTCCCCCTGCGCGGTCATGTCGTCTGCGCCGATTGTGGAACGCCGCTCACCTCTTGCTGGTCCAAGGGCATGGGAGGCCGTTACGCTTATTACCTGTGTCCCAAACGCGGCTGCGAAAGCTACGGCAAGTCCACGCGGCGGGAGATACTGGAAGGTGAGTTTGAAGAGCTTCTGAAAACCGTTCAACCGAGCGAGGGACTGTTCAAGCTCGCATCCGCCATGTTCGCCGATATTTGGGCCTATCGTCTCACGCAGGCGCAGGCGGGCAAGAAAGCGCTCGCTGCGAAACTGCTCCAGGTGGAAAAGGACATCACCCAATACACGAAACAAATCCTGAATGTCCGCTCCGAGGGAGCTATTCAGGCTCTGGATACGCAGATAGATCAGCTCCATGCGGAGAAGATTTTGATCCAGGAAAAAATGGCAAAATCGGGAGAGCCCGCCCGCAGCTTCGACGATGCACTTAGAACTGCCTTGCTCTTTTTAGGAAACCCTTGGAAATTGTGGTCTTCCGGGCAACTTTCCGACCGTCAAACCGTCCTGAAACTCGTCTTTCCACAAAGGCTGGAATACGTGCGGAATTCAGGGCTTAGAACTCCGATTCTGTCCTTACCCTTCAAACTCTTAGCCGATATTTCCGGTGGTGAAAACAAGATGGCGCGCCCGAGAGGATTCGAACCCCTGACCTTCTGATCCGTAGTCAGACGCTCTATCCAGCTGAGCTACGGGCGCACACTTTGAAAAGTGCGCCGAACATAGACGAATTCATTTTTGATTGCAAGCTTGTCCTCAAATTTTAGCAGGGTAATTTTTTTACACTGTAAAACTCATCTTATTTCAGGGGTTTCACTTGACTCTCTCTATAATAATGGTGATGTTTGGGCATGGTTAAGGTTGGTGCGCTTGTGGAGCTTGTGTGAAGCTTGCGGCGCACTTAAGTAAGAAGAATTTGTACAGATCATGATTAAGCCCTCTCCGATTTTCTTTAAACCGGTTGTCTTAGCCGCCGCTTTTCTGGCTTTGGCTCCCGTACATGCAAACGCGGCAAAGCAAAGCTCCCTGCCCTCTTTGATTGTGACAAACGATCCGGTGCCGGACAACCTCAAGCGCCAGATATACAGCAAACCGACACAAGTACGGACGATCAGCCCCAAAGAGGTGATGAGTCAGAACTACTTTACGCCGTCGGAGACTCTGGTCGGGCGTAAGATCGGCGATATCACCAACGAGCTTGGACGTATTCAAAATTCTGTGGCCGGACTTTCCGGCAGCCTTAGCGGGCTGGAGCGCACGAACGAGGAGCGCGCCGCTGAGTATTATGCGAATATCGCGACGATTAACACACAGCTTCAGACCGGGACAACACCGGGCAATCCGCGCCTCGTCCAGCGTTTGCACGATGCGGAAGGCCAGCTTGAGACTCTGAATGGCAGCATGGCCCAGTTGAACGGTCTGGCGGTTGAGATTTCGAACGTTGCCTCGGAAGCCTCTTTCCTGCTCGAAGAAACCCGCGCAACCTACAGCCTTTCCGGCGCGATTGAGGAGGACCATGTGCAGCTGGCGCAGGTTGAAGATGCGATTAATAATACGCTGACACTGATCCAGCGCGTTTTAAATACTGTGAATGACGATATGACGCGCACCAGCACTTATTTAAGCTCCGAGCGCGAGAACCTACGTATTTTGGGACTGGCGGTGGCCAATGGCGATTTCTACGGTCGCAGTCTGGCCAAGCGTCCGTTTTCCGGCGCTCCGGCCTATGATAGCGGTTCGGCTTCTGCCGGGGCGATGGCGGCTCCTGTTGCACCGGTGGCTTCCGCAGAGCTTTCTGGTCCGCGTCCGCTGGCTAAAATCAAATTTGATCGTCCGGATGTGTCTTATGAAGAGCCTGTTTATCTGGCGGTGAACGAGGCTCTGAAACGCTATCCCGATGCGCGTTTCGACTTGGTTGCTGTTACACCGACGCAGGGCAATGCCGCGCAGGTCGCTATTGAGAGCACCAAGGCGCGCCGCAATGCCGAGGAGGTCCTGCGGACCTTGACCCAGATGGGATTGCCGCACGACCGGATTGACCTGTCCTACAGCAAGAGTGCGCAGGCCGCAACCAACGAAGTTCACCTGTTTGTGAAATGATCCAGCCTACTTATCCATGTGAAACAGGCAGGGAAGCCTTGACCGCTCTTCCGTAATGCTTAGGATGCAGAGTTGTTATGTCCCAGATTGATACCGAACTCGACACCGTCTCTGTACGCCTTGCCGAAACGCAAGCCGAGGTCGAGGCGGCGCAGGCCCTGCGCTACAAGGTTTTTTACGAGGAATATGACGCGCTTCCCAATGCAGAGATGATAGCCCAAAAGCGTGATTTCGACGAATATGACGCCTATGCCGATCACCTGATCGTTGTCGATTCATCGGGGGCGAGCGACAAAATCGTCGGAACGTACCGCATGTTGCAGCGCTCGGGCGCAGATCAGGTCGGTCAGTTTTATTCCTCCAGCGAGTATGATCTTTCCCCCCTTCTGAAGTCCGGGTCCAGCCTTCTTGAGCTGGGGCGTTCGTGCGTTCTTCCCGATTATCGCACCCGCCCGGTTTTGCAACTGCTCTGGCAGGGCATTGCCGATTATATCAGCGAGCATGATATTGAGCTGATGTTCGGCTGCGCCAGTTTGCATAGCACCGACATTAAAAGCATTTCCAAACCACTGTCTTATCTGCACCATTACCACCTCGCGCCGGAAAAAATCCGCCCGCGGGCGCTGAAAGGCCAATATATCAATATGGACATTATCCCGCAGGAAGATATCAACGCCCGGCGGGTTTTTTCCGAGCTGCCGCCGCTGATTAAAGGGTATCTGCGCGCGGGTTCGTGCATCGGCGACGGTGCGGTGATCGACGAGCAGTTCAACACAACGGATGTGTTTGTCATTGTGCAAACGCATCTGCTGACCGACCGCTATCGCCGTCATTATGAACGCAAGATTCAGAAATCGATTCCCGGTTCTGAAGACAGCGATGATGATAATGTCCAAGACCTGTCGGCCTACAAAAAGCAGAAACTATGAAGCGTACGCGCGCCGCCCTTAAGATGACCGGATTTGTGTTGCTGTGCGCGGCTATCGTCCCTGCACAGGTCCTGTTGATGCTTGTGCATAAGGGGCGCGGAGCCTATGTCCTGCCGCATGTCTGGCATAAAGGCGTGTGCGCAGTGTTCGGCATTCGCGTTCAAGTCAAGGGCGCACCTTATACCGATTCTCAGGTTCTTTATGCCAGCAATCATATTTCCTATCTCGATATCCCTGCTCTGGCTTCGGTGATTCGTTACGGATCGTTCGTCGCCAAGAAAGACGTGGCCGGTTGGCCGGTCTTCGGTTTTTTATCCAAACTCCAGCAAACCGCCTTTATCAGCCGTTCGCGCGGCGATGCCCGTAAAGAGGCCGGAGCGCTTGATACCATGCTACGCGAAGGTAAAAACCTGATCATTTTCCCGGAAGGCACGTCAACGGACGGGCAAAGCGTTGTGCCGTTTAAATCGAGTTTATTTTCGATTGCCGTGCAGGACGGCGTTAAAGATATGCTGGTGATTCAGCCGGTGAGCATTCAGGTTCTCAGCTCTGACGGCCGCGTTCCGCAAACGCAAGACGATCGTGATATTTATGCCTGGCATCTGAATATGGACACCGAATTGCCTGCGCATCTGTGGGGGTTTGCGCAGACCGAAGGTTCGGTTTTGAGAATTACATTTCATGATGTTTTGAACGTGAAGGATTTTTCCGACCGAAAAACACTTGCCAAAGCATGCTATGACACCGTATCCAAGGGGCTGGACTATTCACAAGCCGCATGAAATTAAATAAGGAGCGCATATAATGGCCGATATCCAAGCTGAAGAAGTTTCCCGTTTGCAGGCTTATCTGCAAAATATGTTCAAAAACACCGGTTTTGCGCTCAAAATGCGTGAAAAAGCTAAAGATTCCGTCGAAGTTCTGCTGAATGGCGAGTTTATCGGCGTGATTTACAAGGATGAAGACGGCGACTTTAACTTCGATATGGCGATCCTTGAAATGGATCTGCCGGGCCAGATTTCTTAAAAATCTTCGAGCAACCTGTACGTTTTCAAAAGCGTTTGTTGCCAGCCTTAGCGCCAATTTGCTAAAATTATAGGAGTGAGCAAATTGGGGCGATGAATTTGAAAATTCATACATCTTTTTACATTCAGGGTCTTTTTGTGCTGATGCTTGGAGCATCGGCTGCCCATGCCATGGAAAACCTCCATTATAACAACGTGTTATCACGCAGCAGCGCTGAAAAAATCAATGCTTTTACGGCCGCCCATCTGGGCAAAGATATTAGCGGACTCGATATCGCCGAAGCCGACCTGAATGGTGACGGGCTGAATGAGTTTATCGTTCGTACGAAAGATTGCGCACAAACTGAACGTTGCAATCACATAATCTTGGGTGAAACCGACGATACCGTTCTTGATTTGGGTAAAATTGAGGCCTTGCGGATTATGCTGGGCAATGATTACGAGCATGGGGTCCGCAACCTGCTGGTTTTTGACAATCCCGAAAATGATTTTGCCTTCACGCTTTACCGTTGGGATGATGAGCAATCCCGATATGGGGAGGCCGCCCCATGAAGCATGTCAGCATAAGCCGTTTGCTGTTATTTGTTTTTTCTGTGCTTTTCTGCGCCACAGGAGTTGGTTTTGTTGTCGATGCGCAAGCGGCCGGTATTGGCTGTGGCGTGGGCGGTGCGGCGGCCAATCCGGCCAATCCTCAGGGAATTCCCTGCGGAGCCCCTCCTACGCCAGCGCAGTTAAACGATCCAGCCCTTAGCCCAAATGCCAACAAAGGTCTGGGAGCGGCCTGCGATGCTAACTTTATGAACCAGATTTACGCGAAAGCCTTTATTGAGGCCGAGCGCGAAATGGTCATAACAAATTCAACCATCACCAAGCCTGACAGCGTTCTGGAATATAGCTGTTTTGACTATCTGGCGGCGCGGGTGGCCACGATTGCCGGACCGGTTTTTTCCGAAAGGCCGTGGATCATGAATGTGAATACTTCACCCAATATGGTGCCGCTCAATGTTTCTTTAGGGAACACACACCTTGACCGGTCCATAGAACAACTTGTCCTGGCAAGCCTTGATGCATACGGCGACAAAAACTTTCCTTATGATTTTCTGGCCGGGGCGGCGGCCGGTGACAATCATGATTTTTCTCCCACCGTGGCCGGGGCCGCAGGTGTTTGCGATCATATGTTCAATATGCATTTTTTGGCTAAATGCGGAGATTTCGGCCTCAGTGTGCCCTTCATGACCTTTGAAAATTATTTCTCAGTGCCTGCACTGTTGAACACAGATCCCAGGACAAACCCGAAAGTTTGCCCGGCGGCGCATCAAATCACCCCGCTTCAGGTAGAAATCGCCAAAAACGCCGCGTGGAACTGGGCGTCATTCGACCGGGTCGATACATATCTATCCAGCTTTCGGGCGGCTGATGACACGAATTGTCAAAACGCCACGCCGATCCCGACCGGTGTTATGGTTAAGCAGGCCGAATACGCTCAGGACATTGCAGGAAACCCGATTATGGGCGCTGCCCAGTTTGAATATCAGGATAAAGTCTGCTCCAACCCGGCCTGTTATTTCGACAATAAAGGCAATGCGAACCCGGCTGATGACGTATGTAAGGCGGTGCCGTAAACATGATAAAGCGTGAGATTTTAAAAAGCTATTTGCTAAGAAATGCCGCAATAGCGTACAATAATCAGAGGTAGAGAGTGCATGGCGAAGTTCTTTAAACTTATGGTTCATTTGAATGCTTCTTCATTTAGAGGGGTGGCTGCGGCTGTTCTGGTTGGTTTATTTGGCTTTTCCGGTGCGCAGGCTGAGGGTTTGTTTGCGCCTGACCCTTGCGATCCGGCCTATTACGAATCCCTTAAATCCCGCGCCTGGCTCGAGGCGCAGCGTGAAATCACGCAAAACCAGAACCTTATTTTTAAACCCGACAGTGTTTTGGAATATACCTGTTTTGAAGGGTTCTTAAGGGAACTTGCCGATCATGGCGGCCCGCCGGTTGCGGCGGAGAAAATGTTCACAGGAACCAACCGTTGGGGCGGGGTACCGGGGAATATGAGCACGACGCTGAGCAATCTGGTTGGTGTCGCTATGGATCAGTATGATGAGGCGAATTTTAACCACAATCTTTTAGGCGGACGCGCTAACTTTGGACAAAATTTACCGGCGGCGGTCGGTCCGGGGGACTATGCCTGTAACGTAATGGATCGGGTTTGGGAGCAAGCAAAGTGTATGGACTTTATCCATACACCGGCCGAAGACGGTTTTTTCACCTTTGAGGAATATCACGCGCAGAAAGACAAGCGCTTTCTTCCCAACCGCTGCGGAAAAACAGCGAACTTCAAGGCTGAACAGGATAATGCTGTCGTCGATGCCTCTACCCCTTGGGAAGAAGACGGGGTTATTACCTATTATGATCTCATTTTCACTGGCGGCGGGTGCGGGCCTGCTGGCGGGCCTTTTGCGTCAAAAATCAAAACCGGCCTTTTGGTTGAGCGAACGTCGGGCGGCGTTTCTAAGTATAATGAGTATATCTGCGTGGCACCGGGCTGTTATTACAACCCGACAGAGCTGGATGCCGGGAATTGCCAGAACTAGGTCCTTGCCTTAAAATGCCTTAATTCAAAAATTTCAGCAGTTCTTTTTTAAGATTGTCTTTTTGCGCGCTGGTCTGCAGCGCGGCGTATTTTAAAACGACTTCCAGCGTCTTTTTCCGATCCACCTGCTCTGATGCTTCCGGCTGTTTCCCGTCGGACGGTTCTGCTATCGCTTTTCTGGCCTTTTCCATTAACTCCGGATATTGTTCATCGAATTGCTGACGGGTTTTATTAACCTGCTCCAGCGTTTGCTCGCGCAATTTATTCGACTTTCGTTTGCGGATAATCCGTTTCATGTCAGGTCCATCCCGTCTTTTTCAGGTCCCAAATACAGTTAAGAATTGCCAAAAAGGGCTGTAACCCTTATATCTTCACTCTAGCGCAAAGGTCCTAACAGACTGTTACGATAGTGGGGTATATCGGTTTTCATGATGCTTTCTTTTTACAGCTCTTGCATGCGTTTGGCCAGTCCTCTGCTCAGTGCGTTTTTGCGCCAACGGCAAAAAGCCGGCAAGGAAAGCCCTTCGCGATTTGCCGAACGTATGGGTGAAGCCGGGCGCGACCGCCCCGACGGGAAACTCATCTGGGTGCATGCAGCCAGTGTCGGTGAGGCACAATCCGCGCTTATTCTCATCCGCAGCCTACTGGCGCGTTATCAGGACCTCCATATTCTGGTCACGACGGGGACACGGACATCGGCGAAAATGATGGAAAATGCACTGCCTGACAGGGCTTTTCATCAATTTTATCCGGTCGACCAGCCCGAATGGGTCGAGGCGTTTTTGAATCATTGGGCCCCGGACCTTATTTTATGGATGGAATCGGAGCTATGGCCGAATATGCTGACGGCGATTCAGGCGCGTAAAATCCCATCTATCTTGATTAATGCCCGGCTTTCGCCGCGCTCTTTTGGTCTTTGGCGGCTATTTAAAGGCACAAGCCGGGAGATTTTAAACAGTTTTGCTCTGATTCTATGCCAAACAGAGCAAGATGCGACGTTTTACCGGCGTTTAGGGGCTCAAAACGTGCAGGTGAGCGATAATTTAAAATATAGCGCAGCCCCCCTGCCCTGTGACGATGGAGATTTACAGCGCTTGAACGCGGCATTGCGCCGCCGTCCCTGTTGGGTCTACGCCAGTTCGCATGAGAGCGAGGAAAAGCTGGCGGCGCGGATTCACACGCATTTGAAGGCCAGTACGCCTGAATTGCTCACGATCATCGTCCCGCGCCATCCTGAACGACGCGAAGCGCTGGCGGAGGAATTAGGGGCGTTTTCCCTCAATATTCTTTTTCGCGGTAAGGATAAAGCCCTGCCAGGCGATGACACCGATCTTTACATTGCCGATACGATGGGCGAATTGGGGTTGTTTTACCGGGCGTGTCCGGTCGCTGTGATTGGCCGTTCGTTCAGCGACGATGGCGGCGGCGGTCACAATCCGATTGAAGCGGCGCAATTGCATTGTGCCGTATTGCACGGCCCGCATATTCAGAATCTGCAGGAGATTTTTGATGAGATGAATGTGGCGGGCGCGGCGCGTTTATGCACTTCACCGCAGGATTTAGGCCATCAAATTCACGCGCTTTTGCATTCGGCAGAGGAAATTGAAGCGCGGCAACAAAAGGCGTATGATTTTGCCCGGCGCAAGGAAAAGGTGCTGGATACGGTGCTTGAGGCTCTGACGCCTTCGCTTGATGCTCTTGAAATCCCCAGGAAGGCTGCATGACGCTCAAAACCCCCAGTTTCTGGTATCGCCCAGCGGACAGCACGCCTCCACTCAAGGAACAGCTTCTGTTTCCGGTTTCTGCGCTCTATAAACTGCTTTACGATGCGCATCATGTGCTTAGGAACCCGTATAAGGCGTCCATTCCGGTTTTGTGCATCGGTAATCTGGTCGCCGGGGGAACCGGCAAAACGCCAACTTCGCTGGCCCTGCTCAAAACCCTTAAAGGCCATAATATCGCCCAAAATCCGGCGTTTCTTATTCGCGGCTATGGCGGGGCGGAAACCGGGCCGCTGCGGGTTGATCCGCGGATGCATACGGCCTGGGATGTCGGAGATGAGGCGCTTATTCTGGCGCAAGCCGCTCCAACCTATATTGGCGGCAACCGAGCGGCCAGTGCGCAGATGGCGGCGGAAAACGGCGCGGATATAATTATTATGGATGACGGGTTGCAAAACCCCGGCATTCACAAGGATTTGCGGCTTGTGGTCGTCAATGGCGAGATGGGGTTTGGCAATAAAAAGCTGATGCCTGCCGGGCCATTGCGCCAGCCGTTGAATAAGGATTACTCCATGGCGGACGGGGTTATCCTGATCGGGCGGGATACGCGCGGGGCGCTTGATGCCTTTCCCGAGGACAAACCGCTTATTCGGGCGCATCTTGAAGCGCAAGCCAGTTGTCATATCGATACACAAACCCCGTATCTGGCTTTTGCCGGACTGGGGTACCCGGAAAAATTCTTCCGCTATCTCAAAGATACGTTAAAAATGAATATTGTGTCCTGCGTACCGTTTAGCGACCACCACCCCTATTCCCGCCACGACATCAAGGACCTTCACGAACAGGCTCAGGAACTCGGGGCGCGCCTGATTACGACCGAGAAAGACTATTTGCGCCTGCCGCATTTGAAAAAAATTCATATCGAAACGCTGCCGATTGAGATGTGCTGGGAGAACGAGGAGGCGCTGGTCAAACTTTTACAAAATCGTCTGCACCCCCCGTCATGAAACATGATTTTTTAGAATACCTGCGTTATGGAGCTGAGGCCATTGGCCTCGGGGTGTTGTTTGTCGTGTTCTGGATCTTGCCGGCCTCAATTGCGTCGAATCTTGGCGGGTGGATTGGCCGGAGCATTGGCCCTCATCTGGCCGCCTCGCGCAAGGCACGGCGCAATCTGAAACGCGCCCTGCCTGAGCTTAATGCGACCGCATGTGATGAAACGATTACCGGAATGTGGGAGCATCTGGGACGGGTGGTTGCCGAGTATCCGCATCTGGAAACGCTGGCGCTGGACCGTACGCAAATTTTGGGGGTGGAAAATCTAGAAACGGCCCTGAACAACCCCAAAGGCGCGATTTTCTTCGGGGCACATCTGGGCAACTGGGAAGTTAACGGCGCGGCGGTGCTTTTGCAATGCGGACGAGAAGTGGCGCTGAGCTATCGCGCGCCGAACAATCCGTGGAGCGATAAGCTGTTGATGTGGGCGCGGACACTCGGCGGACGGCTGAGCGCCTATCCGAAATCACGTCAGGGCGGCAAGCACATGATGGATAGGATCAAGGATGGCGGGGCTTTGGGCATTCTGATCGATCAGAAATATAATCAGGGGGTTGATGTGCCGTTCTTCGGGCTGGCGGCGATGACCAATCCGTTTTTTGTGCAATTGGCGCAGAAATACGGCTGCGCGCTGGTGCCTATCCGCAACCGTCGCCTTGACGGGGCGAGTTTCAGCCTTACAGTTTATAAGCCGCTGGCGGTGTTTGATGAGGACGGTGCCCCTCGCCCGGTCGAAGAGGTGATTGCCGAGGCGCATGCCTTGCTCGAAGAGTTTATCCGTGAAACGCCTGAACAGTGGTTGTGGCTGCACCGGCGATGGAAGGATTAACAGGTTTGTCATTGCGAGGAGGCTGAAAGCCGACGCGGCAATCCAGGGTATGGCTTGTTTGCTATGTATTGCTTCGCTGCGCTCGCAATGACGATTGAGAAAAATGGAAAGAGAATGGGTAATGGCTGAGAAACATTATGATTATTTTGTGATTGGCGCGGGCTCCGGCGGGGTGAGGTCGGCGCGGATTGCCGCCGGGCATGGCGCGAAAGTCGGTGTGGCCGAAAAATCGGCATTGGGAGGAACGTGCGTGAATCTGGGCTGCATTCCGAAAAAGCTGTTTGCCTATGCCGCCGATTATGCCGGGGCGTTCGCGGATGCGCGCGGGTTTGGCTGGGCCACGCCGGAGCAAATAGCGTTCGACTGGCCAACCCTTATCCGCAATAAAAACAATGAAATCAGCAGACTCAACGGGATTTATAAGACTCTACTTGAAAATAGCGGTGTAGAGATTCTGGGTGGTGAAGCACGGTTTATCGACGATCATACGCTAGAAGTTGGCGGGCAACAGGTCAGCGCGGACACTATTTTGATTGCCGTAGGCGGACGGCCTCGCATTCCCGACATTGAAGGTGGTGAATTGATGGCCACCTCGGATGATGTGTTTTTCTGGCCGCGCATGCCGAAAAAGGCGGTGATTCAAGGCGGAGGATATATCGCCGTGGAGTTTGCCCACATTTTGCACGGCATCGGTGCGCACGTCACCCTACTCTATCGCGGGGCGCTGTTTATGCGCGGGTTTGATCGCGATATTGCGAAAAGCCTGGCCGATGAGATGAGCAAGCAAGGCATTGATTTGCGCTTTAACTGCGATGTGGCGCGGGTCGAACGCAAAGGCGAAGATGACTTTATCGTGCATACGACCACAAGGGAAGCGCTGGAATGTGATTTACCGCTCGCGGCGATTGGGCGCGATCCGAATGTCGAACCGCTGGCCCTTGAAAAGGCTAGCGTTGATCTGTGCGCAACCGGGCGCATTGCGATTAATGAGGATTACCAGACTTCAGCGCCTCACATTTACGCGCTGGGCGATGTGGCCAATCACCATAATTTAACACCGGTCGCCGTGCAGGAAGGGCATGTGCTGGCCGACCGGCTATTTGGCAACCAGCCTGAGCGCAGTGTGAATTACGATAACATTGCCACGGCGGTCTTTTCCGCGCCACCCATAGGCACGGTGGGCCTCAGCGAAGAGGAGGCGCTGGATCATGGGCACAAAATCGATATCTATGTGTCCTCTTTCAAACCGATGAAACACCACCTTACCGGCCGGGATGAGCGCAGCCTTATGAAGCTGATCGTCGATCAGGACAGTGATAAAGTCTTGGGCTGTCATATGATGGGTGCGGATGCGCCGGAGATCATTCAGGGGTTTGCGGTGGCGGTGAATTGCGGGGCAACCAAAGCCGTGCTTGACCGGACCATGGCCATTCATCCGAGCGCGGCAGAAGAGTTCGTTCTGATGCGCACGAAAAAGGGTTAATTAAGCCGGGTCGGATCGGTTTGTGCAGAGACTGTTCCGAGAATGAAATCGGTGTGCTGAGCTTTCGGGTACGGCTCATCGCCGTTTTTCAAATCCTCTTCCGCCAGAGCGCAGATACGTGCCATATTTGCGCCAAACAGCTTTTGCCCAGCATCGGTCAGGAAGCAACGCTGACATACTTTATCCAGAAAATCCAAAACGTGATGAGGCCGAGCTTCGTAAAGTTTGATTTCTTCGTAAATCCGGGCTGTTTCATATTGAGTCACAGCATAATCCAGACCACCTGATGTCGCGATATCAGCCTCTTGCAGTAAACACGCCATTTGCGCAGCCATGGAATCAAGTTCGAAGACCTCAAGATCCTCATCCAGATGCAGCGTGTTGTATTTTTCTTTTTCGCCTTTGAAATGAAAACGGTATGCGGCTTTCATCTGGTTCATCGGGTTTGCAACATTGCCGAGTGGCGAAACGTCTGTCGAGAGCAGCAGTGATTTTAAAAGCCGGATATTCTTTTCATCCATCCCGGTTGCGCGCAAATACGGTGCGGTGATTTCGTGTGCCCGGCGTTCGAGGCGCCCCTGATAAAAATTCCCTTTAATCATATTACCGAGACCATCATGATCGAGATCGTGAATGCAGGCTGCGGTCAGCAAAAGTGTGATTTGCTCAGAACCGAACGCCTTCGAGGTCCCTGCAAAAATATCATTATGCACGGCGATCATTCGTATAGTTTGCAGCACAACCTTCTTGAAATGCAGGTTGTTGTGATACGGCAAATCGTTCTCAACCTCGCCCAGAAGCGCGGCCATCATCAGGGTCTGCACATCGTCGGGTTGATCTATATCGAATTTTTCGCAAGACACGGCCATCATTGCGGCCAGCGACGGCGCATTACCCATCACGTGCCAGCCGCGCAGATGTTCAACAACTTCCTGCGTCCCGGAAGACGCATTTTCAAACGTCGCAAACAAAAACTCTTGTTTTTCAAGTTGTTCGATATCTTTTGGCAGGGTTTTGCAAATAATTTCGCAGGTCGGGACCAGTTCAGATGCGCGTGCCCAACTACCATCACCACTATCCTTAAGGGTAGGTTTTAGAGCGTTAAGTGCTTGTATATATACGTTTTTTGATGTTTTTGTGCGAAAAAAACCGATCATAGAAACCGCTTTGATTGTAAATCTTGACCTAACCTACATTCTACGTTGTTTTTCGTGATTTGTAAAAATTAATGACAAGAACACATACGATTGTGCAGTTAAGCTTTGCGGTAAGGCGCAGTTTCCTTTATAAATTTTTGTCTTATGTGATTGTGAAAATGGAGTTCTCATCATGACACAGAACTGGAGTCCCGAAAGCTGGCGTGCCAAACCGGTTCAACAAATGCCGGAATATACCGACAAAGCCGCTCTGGAAGCCGTTGAAGCAGACCTGCGTGCGATGCCGCCTCTAGTGTTTGCCGGGGAAGCGCGGCAATTACAGCACTCTTTGGGGCATGCTGCACAAGGGAAGGCGTTCCTGCTCCAAGGCGGGGATTGCGCCGAAAGTTTTGCCGAATTCAGCGCCAATCATATTCGCGACACCTTCCGCGTGTTGTTGCAAATGGCGGTGGTGATGACCTATGGCGGGTCCTTGCCGGTGGTTAAGGTTGGCCGCATGGCCGGTCAGTTCGCCAAACCGCGTTCCAGCGACACCGAGACGCAAGGTGATGTGACTTTGCCGAGTTATCGCGGGGATAATGTTAACTCTCTGGATTTTACACCTGAAGCCCGCATCCCAGACCCTAAACGCCTTGTGCAATCCTATCATCAGGCCACGGCGACGCTGAACTTGCTGCGCGCCTTCGCCAAGGGCGGCTATGCCGATCTGAACCGGGTGCATGGGTGGAACCTTGATTTTGTCTCGGACAGCCCGCTGAAAGAGCGTTACGAAGATCTGGCCAACCGCATCGACGAGGCCTTGCGGTTTATGGCGGCGTGCGGGGTGACATCCCAAACCGTTCCAGCCATTCAGCAAACTGAATTCTACACCTCGCACGAGGCACTGCATCTGAATTACGAGCAGGCGATGACCCGCGAGGACAGTCTGACCGGCGACTGGTACGATACTTCGGCGCATTTGTTGTGGATCGGGGCGCGGACCCATCAGGAAGATTATGCACAGATTGAATTCGTGCGCGGAATCAAAAACCCGCTGGGGCTCAAATGCTCTCCGGCGCTGGAACCGGATGAGTTGATCCGCCTGATTGATATTTTGAACCCTGAGAATATTCCGGGGCGCCTGACCCTGATTGCGCGGATGGGGCATGATCAGGTTGAAGACAAGCTTTTGCCGCTGCTGCGCCGGGTCAAAGCAGAGGGGCGCAGTGTTGTGTGGTCTTGCGATCCGATGCACGGCAATACGTACAAATCTTCGAGCGGTTATAAAACCCGCAATTTCGAACATATTCTGGGAGAAGTTCGCGGGTTCTTTGCCGCACATAAGACTGAAGGCACACATCCAGGTGGGGTGCATTTTGAAATGACCGGAAAGAACGTTACGGAATGCGTCGGCGGTGCGCATGCAATTGGTGACGAGGATCTCTCCAGCCGTTACCATACGGCCTGCGACCCGCGTCTGAACGCTAATCAGGCTTTGGAGCTAGCCTTCCTGATTGCCGATGAGCTCAAAGCGATCCGCCATGACGGATTGTCCAAGCCGATTGCGGCGGCGGCGGAGTGATTTAACCAACGTCATTGCGAAAAATGAAATAATGAAATGACGAAGCAATCCGTATCAACGCAAAAACTGGATTGCTTCGCTACGCTCGCAATGACACATTGGTAAAACTATGGCGCATTCACCTCTCACCATCACCATCGCCCAGCTCAACCCGACCGTCGGGGATTTGCGTGGCAATGCTAAAAATATCCTTGATGTATGGGGCAAAGCCGAGAGCGATCTGGTGGTGTTTGCCGAGATGGCGGTGTGCGGTTATCCGCCGGAAGATCTCGTTCTAAAACCCAGCTTTATCAATTCTATATATTCTTTTGTTGAATCAATTTGCGAACAAAGCAAAGACTGCAAATCGGCGGCGCTGCTTTCGTGCCCGTGGCGCATCGGGGATGGCGTTTACAATGCCGCACTGCTGATTGAAAACGGACAGATTATCGCCGTTCAAGCCAAACACCACTTGCCCAATTACGGGGTATTTGACGAACAGCGTATTTTTAAGGCCGGCCCCCTGCCCGCGCCGATTGATTTTCGCGGGGTGAAGCTCGGCGTGATGATCTGCGAAGATATGTGGTATGCGGATGTGGCGGCGCATTTAAAAGCGCAAGGGGCTGAGTTGCTGGTCGTGCCCAATGCCAGCCCGTTTGAAACAACCAAAGATGAGACGCGCGAGACAATCGCCCGCGCCCGCACCCACGAAACCGCCCTGCCACTGGTCTACGTCAATCAGGTCGGCGGGCAGGATGAGCTGGTGTTTGATGGCGGGTCTTTTGTGATGGATGGGTGTGGCGAAATTGTTCATCAACTGAAAAGCTTTGAAGAAGATATCATCACAATCCCCTCACCCACTACGCTAACACCTAACGGCGAAGCTCCGTTGCCCTCTCCCTTGGGGAGAGGGTTGAGTGAGGGGTGTGAGGATATTTACCGCGCCCTTACCCTTGGCCTGCGCGATTACATCGAAAAGAACGGTTTTCCCGGCGTGTTGTTGGGTCTGTCGGGCGGGATCGACAGCGCGCTGTCTGCGGCGATTGCGGTGGATGCGCTGGGGCCAGAGCGTGTGCATTGCGTGATGATGCCCTCGCCTTTTACCTCTGAGGAAAGTCTGGTGGATGCACGCGGATGCGTTGAGGCGCTGGGCTGCGGTTATGATACGATGCCGATTGATGCGGCGATGGATGCGTTTACCAGCATTATTCCCGGCCTGTCAGACATTGCGCATGAAAATATGCAAAGCCGGGCGCGCGGGCTTATCCTGATGGCGCTGTCCAATGCGTCGGGCAATATGGTGCTCTCGACAGGCAATAAAAGCGAGATGGCCGTGGGCTATGCGACGCTGTATGGCGATATGAATGGCGGGTTTAACGCGCTGAAAGACCTGTATAAAATGCAGGTGTACGCGCTTTCGAAATGGCGTAATACGCACAAGCCTGCCGGCGCGCTGGGGCCGGATGGGATTGTTATTCCTGAAAACATCCTGACCAAGGTTCCTACTGCCGAGCTGAAAGAAAACCAGACGGACCAAGACAGCCTGCCGCCGTATGAAGCGCTGGATGATATTCTTGAATGTTTGATCGAGCACGATATGGCGCTCAGCGAGATTTGCGCGCGCGGGCATGATGAGGCGACCGTTAAGCGGGTTTGGGCGATGCTCGACCGAGCGGAATATAAGCGCCGCCAAGCCCCGCCGGGCGTGAAAATTACCGCCCGCGCCTTTGGCCGTGACCGCCGCTATCCTATTACGAATAAATTCTTTTCCAATCAGGAATGAGCGTTTTCGGCAATGTCGAGCATTTCTTCGAGAATGCCTGCCACAGCCTGCCCTTGCTCAACGGGGTCAAAGGAACGATACCCCTCAGGACGACCGTTCGCATCCAGTTGCGCAACAAAATTGAATGCAGCCATACCCAGAATATTTTGAGGGAGTGCTACATCTCCCGCTTTTCCGCGAAATAGATATATTCTTGAACCTTTCCCGTTACGCGCATTCAAAATCATTGTGTGACTTGGTGGAGAGTCTTTATCAAACAACTCCACTGATTGCTCATCAGACATGATCCGACAGAAAAGCCCACCCGCTTTGGTTTTAAGTGATGTACTTACAATTTTCATGCGTGCAAATTGATTGTATAAACGGGTCAATTCTTCACTGACCTGCACTGGCGAAAAAATTTTATCTCCATCAAGCCTCAGAACACCGTATGAACCATAAGGATGCGCATCCGTAACTGGGCCAAACGCGTTACCAGCTATTCTTATGAGTTCTTCTTGCACCACTTCACTTACTTCCTCGCCAACTCTGCACTATGACAAATATAGGTGCGGCGACATTCTGTCAACAGGGGAATAAAAAACACAGCGCGCACAGCGAAGACACAGCGCGCTTTTCCTTGTATTTGGAGTCCGAAAAGAATAAAAGAATGCGGAATAAGGTTTTGTTTTTTAAACTGTCAATGCAAAGACCGTCTCTGAACGCGCTGTGATCGCTGTGTTCTTATAAAAAGAAAGAAAAAGATGTCTGTAAAAGTTCGTTTTGCCCCTTCCCCCACCGGTATGCTGCATGTTGGCAATGCGCGTACGGCCTTGATGACATGGCTGTTTGCCCGTTCGCAAGGCGGACGGTTCCTGCTGCGCATTGATGATACGGACCCAGAGCGTTCAAAGGTCTGAATATGAGCTGGCGATTGAAGATTCGCTGATGTGGCTGGGGCTGAACTGGGATGAAAAGGCCAACCAGAAAGACCGTCTGGCGCGCTATCAGGAACAGATTGCCAAGCTGCAGGAAGCCGGGCGTATTTATCCATGCTATGAAACGCCGGAAGAGCTGGGCTTGATGCGCAAGACCTTGCTCAGCCGGAGCAAGCCGCCGATTTACGACCGGGCGGCTCTGTCTTTGACCGATGCTCAAATCTCAAAATACGAGGCCGAGGGCGACGCCCGCACTGGCGGTTCAAGCTCAATCATGAGCCGATTGAATGGAACGACCATATTCGCGGCGAAGTGAAATTCAACGGCGCAGATTTGTCCGATCCGGTGGTCATCCGCGAGGATGGCAGCCCGCTTTATCACCTATGCTCGGTGATTGACGATATCGATTTCGATATTACGCATATCATTCGCGGGGAGGACCACGTTTCCAACACGGCGACGCATATCCAGATGTTTGAAGCGCTCGGCGCGGTTCCGCCGGAATTTGCGCATAACGCGCTGATCTCCGATGCGGAAGGCGGCAAGCTATCCAAGCGTCTGGGGTCTTTGAGCATTCGCGATCTGCGCGAGGTTGAGGGGCTTGAGGCGATGGCGGTGAGCAGCTTGCTGGCGCGTCTGGGCACGTCCGATCCGATTGAAGCCTATACCAGTCTTGAACCGCTCGTTGAAAGCTTTGCGCTCTCAAAATTTTCACGGGCCAGCGCGAAGTTCGACCCGGTCGAGATTTTCCGCTTGAATGCCAAGATCATTCACGACACGCCGTTTGAGGCGGTGAATGTACGTCTGGCCGAGATCGGCCTGCCGGATCTGGATGAGGACTTCTGGGACGCTGTTAAAGCCAACCTCGAGAAAATCAGCGATATTCAAGACTGGTGGAGCGTGGCCAACGGCCCGGTGCAGCCCGTTATTGAAGAGCCGGACTTTATCGCCCAAGCCGCAACGCTGCTGCCTGAGCCGCCGTGGTCACCGGAAACCTGGAGCCAGTGGACCAGCGCGGTGAAAGAGGAAACGGGCCGTAAGGGCAAGCAGCTTTTCATGCCTTTACGCCAAGCTATTACCGGGATGGATCACGGGCCGGAGCTGGACAAGCTGCTGCTCCTGATCGGCCCGGATAAGGTCAAAGAACGCTTATCCCATAAAAAAGCGGCTTAACACCAAACAGATAAAGCTCATTTGTGTAGTTGGGTTTTTAGTACGCTAAAGAAATAGAATGTGAACTATGTTTGATCTTATAGTTAGCTTGAGGTACATATATTTATGGGTTACCGCCCCTTATGGCTGGCTCGTAAAAGCCATTATTGCGCCATTTCGTATTTTTCTTTCCGAAAATTATAAAAAACAAAGACTTTCTGAAGGAGACTATGGAACAGAAAAAGAATTATATGTATCTATATTCTGGCAATTTATGTTAGCAATTTCCTGTATCGCAGTTTTTATTCTGGTTATTTATTTATCAATTCTCTTCATAACTATGACACTCCCCACTGATGGGTCTTAGAGTCCGTCCGGAAAGTTTTCCGTTTATTACAAAAGGTTAACAAATGGTTCCAGATTGAGCCGTAACCCCGGCGAAAGCCGGGGCCCATACGATTTTATAGCAAAACCGCATAGGCTCCGGATCTGCATTTTCCCTCGTCAAAACGAGGGAAAATTTGTCCGGGGTTTCGTAAGCTATCACTATTGAACACTATGTTTCCGGACGGACACACAAGAAAAGAAAAAGCCACCTGCCTTGGGGAACTGTGGGGATAGGGGCGGCAGGTGGCTTTGGTTTGGTTTCACCTTTTTCTATGTGAACCCTGAAAAACCTCGCCTCTTAAAAAGCGTATCAGGTGAAACCATGTTTTTTTAATGCGATGTATTTTTCAAAAGCACCAGAAAATTTCCGAGCTTTTTCATGTCCTTTTTCGTGGCTTCCGGCCAAAGCAAACGCACGGTGTTTTCGTATGTCTCGCGTCCTTCGACAAAATAATGATCGCAGAGCAAGACCTTGCGTTTCGGGCTGAGCGCAGCATATTCCTCGATAATATTCAAAGGCTGCTCTGCGCTTTTCAGCAAATCTCTAATTGTGGCGTACATCCTCTTTACTCCTTTACGCTTCTGCCTTAGTGGTACAGCGTTCTAAACCGTAATTCTTAACGAATTGTTAAGGAAGAGTATCAAGTTTATGTAAACTTGTAAAATTTAATTTGATTTTCTCTTATTTTTCAATATTTTAAGCGTCATAAACGCTTATTGGAACTGGAGTAAAAAGTGGTGCATAACGGCCCGGCAATCGTTCTGGCAAACCCGCAAATGGGGGAAAATATCGGCGCGGCAGCGCGTGCGATGCTGAATTTCGGCCTCACCGATCTGCGGCTGGTTAACCCGCGTGACGGCTGGCCGAACCAACGGGCTCTCGATATGTCATCCGGCGCGCTGGAGAAAATGCCGACGGTTCAGATCTATGAAACGCTGGCCGAGGCTGTTGGCGATCTGCAACTGGTTTATGCCACCACGGCGAGGCCGCGCGGGCTGATTAAAGCGGTTTATACCCCGCGCAGTGCGGCAAATGAGGCTTATATGCGCCTGCGGGCCGGGCAGCGGGTGGGTTTCGTGTTCGGGGCGGAGCGCACAGGGCTGACCAATGATGAAATTGCGCTGTGTTCGCATATTATTCAAGTGCCGACCAATCCTGATTTTTCCTCGCTTAATCTGGGGCAAGCCGTGTTGCTGCTTACGCATGAGCTGTTTCAGGCCGGTGATGAAACGCCGGAGCGTATTTTAGAAACCGGCGACAGTCCTCCTGCCCCACAGGAAGATTTCGAGAATTTCTTCAAACGGCTGGAGGCCGAGCTTGAGGATGGCGGGTTCTTCACCGCCGAAGGGTTGAAGCCCACGATCGTGCGCAATATTCGCGGTATTTTCACCCGTGCGGAGCTGAGTCTACAGGAGGTCAATACGCTGCAAGGGATTGTCTCGGCCCTGATCGGGCGCAAAGCGGCGCACAAAAAAGCCGCTCGTAAAAAATGAAGCCCCGGTGCAAACCGGGGTCCATACAATTTTGTCGATAATCCCTATGGGCCCCGGCTTTCGCCGGGGATACAGTTTTGGATTATCTTGAATAGAATTCGACGATCAGATTCGGTTCCATCTGCACCGGGTATGGAACATCTTCCAGAGACGGAATGCGGATGAAGGTCGCCTTCATGTTTTTAAGATCAACATCGATATATTCAGGCACTTCGCGCTCCGGCTGTTGTGTCGCGGAAATCACCATCGGGATGTTCTTGCCGGAATCGCGGACTTCGATCACATCGCCGGCTTTGACCTGGTAAGACGGGATGTTGATAACTTTGCCGTTGACCGTGATGTGCTTGTGGCTGACGAACTGACGGGCTGCAAAAACGGTCGGCACGAAAGAGGCGCGGTAAACAACCGCATCCAGACGGCGCTCAAGCAGGCCGATCAGGTTTTGGCCGGTATCGCCGCGCATACGGTCGGATTCCTGATAGTAACGGCGGAATTGTTTTTCGCCGATATTGCCGTAATAGCCTTTGAGCTTTTGCTTGGCCATCAACTGCTGACCGTAGTCAGACAGTTTGCCGCGGCGTTCGCCGTGCATACCCGGGCCTTTCTGGCGAAGGTTATAAGGAGATTTTGCACGACCCCAGAGGTTACAAGCCAAACGGCGGTCGATTTTGTGTTTTGCGGAAATGCGCTTACCACTCATAGTTCAAGTCCTTTCATAGACACTTTAAAGTCTTTGCGCTTTGCCTTTTCACTGCGTTGCTTCGTCGCTTCCGTAGCATTCGTACGCGGCGCTCCTCGCGCCTGGTGAAAAGGCAAATTGCTTTGACTTTGGTTTCATTTATGTCCCGATTCCCCTTTTGGGATTGAGTTTTCACTCAACGCGGATTTTGACCGCTTCTCAGGAATATGCGGATTTATAGCGATTTTTCGGGGAATGTCAAAGAAAATAGACCCGGAGGGACCGGGATTGAATAATTAACTAGCTGGTACGTATAGCCTGCCTCGAACAAAACGATCATGCGTCCCCCGTGAAAATGAGGGCTTAACCATTTGATTTTAAAAGATCTTCGCTCTCGTTCCCCAGAAGGTATGCGCGGGGAAAGCAAAAAATGTATTTTTTGAATCGTTTTATAGGGGATAGGTTATGCTTTTAGATTCTTTCATTACAATAAAGGAATCCTGCTTTCTATAGCCAGGTTCGACGACGCTTAATCAGAAACGTCAGCATTTTCGGATTTTTCTGAAACAAGCTGCACAATCGTTGTCACAAAATCGTCTTTGTTAGTGATGATGACGGGGGCCTCATTTTCATACACCAGTTGCTTTTTCATGAGAACGTTCTCCGGAATTTTAACATAGTAAGCCCCCGGCAAAACGTTCCTGAAAAGAAAATAGCCATCAAATTGAACGCCTGTTGTTGAGACATTCTGCCCTTCCGTGTTCACAAGGCTGATCTGCATTTCTCTGGGCATCTGTATGTCTTCAGGCGGCTCTATAAACCCTTCAAGTTCTGCCGTAACGAAAATAGGATAATCAATATTTGCAGGATAGCCGGGCCGAAGATTGACACGATAACCTTCTACGCCTGGCCCCATCGCCTGATCGGAAAATTTCGTCTGGTCAGCGTAAAGATATATTGGACTTTTTGTATCCAGATTTTCTGCAACAGCCACTCCAAATTCATCCGTTTGATAGTAGCGCGAACCAATTTTCAAAACGATATTTTCGGCAGATTTTTCACCATCGTCACGTTGAAGGTCGTAATCATCATCGATGAACGCTTTGGCAACGGCTACACCAGTATTTGAACGCGCTCTACTTGAAAAACGCCACTGATCGTCAGGGTATTGCCCTAAAGAGAAATTCAAACCTACGCCGATGTATTTTTCGGCATCATTGTCCATACGGCCCGTGACAAAGAATTTATATTTGTTCATGTCGAACGTAATCGTATCTTCAAGCTCGTAATTGATATCGCTCCCGTAACGTCTGGTGAGTGCGAGATTGTTAAGGATAGAAGACGTCCAATTCCGCAACCATGACAGTTTAAGCTGACTCAGTTCCTTATAGGGTTTCAAGGTATAATCGGAGGACAACGCAAAGACATTTTTATGAACACGGCCGCGCGCGGAAAACGAACCCGAAACACGTCTTTCAGCGTTATCGCTCGTATTTTGCTCCAATGTGTTCGTGATATTAAAACCTCTAAAACTTTTACTCAGGCGCGCTCTGATAACTTCCTCACTTAAATTGGACTCGTGCATGTTTTTCTGCAGAAAAACACTCGCACCCAATTCACCAACCTTGGGAATGTTGAATGTACGATCCAGATCGAGACTTATTTCTCTTTTCATCGGATCGTTAAAATTTGAAGCTTCTTCACTCGTGAAATTACTGGCGGCCTTGTAAGTAAAACGAAGATTCGTGCCAAGGAAATTGGCAAAGCTTATCAAGCGTCCGCTATGGCCTTGTGTTTTCGTGTTATAAGCGTAATCAAAACTCGACAAGACCCCCTTTAGAGATGTTCTCAGCCCACCATTCACATACTCATGGTTTCCGCTTTCAAGAGGGGTTTGAGAAAAACCAAACGCGCCTGTGAGCCACTTCGTGATTCCGTATTCGGCCTCTGCGGCCACACGCGTACTTTTCGGATGGTTCGGTTCAAACTCCCTATATTCGACCAGACGCTGGGACTTTTGATCTGCTGAAACATTATATGTGAACTGCCCTTTGTTCAATATTGAGCTGTTTACATTGATATGCTTCACCTCTTCCTCGATCTGTCCTTGCGGCCCTAAAAGCAGCAATCTGAAAATGTTATTTCCAAACAAAATAGGGACATCGGTAAATTCATACCGCCCGTCTGCTTCGACAACTTGCGCATCGATCAATACATCATTGCGGTAAAGCTCTACATCCCAGCCGGGTATGCTATCTCCAATGAAATCCGTCGTATCAAACTTATCTGTGCGGTTCAGGTCACGATTTGTAACCGTAAGTCCCCTACCTTCCCCTGTTTGGGCAATTTGCGGAATGCTGATGGAGTTAATATCACCGAACCGGAAGGAAGATGCGCCCAAAAGACCGAGCAGGTTCTTTGTATAATCATCCCGCCCTAAACTAAAACGCAGATCCGTAAGGGCGTGATCATGGAGATCGCCTGAAGCGTAAAAGTGTGAGGTCAGATAGGCGAGATCTCCTGAGCCTTGTATATTATACGTGCTCGTGACCTTTTGCTCTGATAATTTATCGTAAGCAGAATTGAGTGTAACATCTACGACAGGCGAGGATGCGATCGTATAGGGTATCTCGTAGGGCTGATAGTTTTTTTCTTTTTCCTTGAGGGCCTTTTTTCGTCCAAGAACGCTGTAGAGTTGCTGACGCTTGAAGATTTCTTCAAAAGGAAACGGAGTTTCCGAGTGTATTGATAAGAGCATTGTCTGGGGATCAATCTCAAAATTCAGCGAAAACCATTCGGCCAGAAGATTTTTCTCAATATAAAAGTCCTCTTCATTTTTTATAATTTGCTCCGTGCCTAAATGATACGTTTTTCCGCTGATGATCGCGGTGTGCCCGTTGACATTTACTGTATTATGTTCACGGACAAACCAGCCGTGTGCTTGCACGGTTTCGATGTCTACTTGAATGGGAAACTCAAGGATTTCTGTGATGCCAGAAAAAGGAAGATAGGTTTTGTCTCCCCGTTGTAGAGCGTCAACAAAATCGACCATTAATATGTCATTGATCTGTAATTGCAGAACCCAAACATCTTCTTCCGTATGACTCATCACCCAGTCCGGTTCAGGAACAGCAGGGCCGAAAGCTTCGCTCTGAGGATCGAAAGCTTCCTTATTCTCAGATATGGCTTTTACAAAGCTTACGCGCGCTTCTGCCGTGCTACGGTTCATCAGAATCTCAATATCCAAAAGCCGTTGCAATGCGTCGATATCGAGGTAAATGTCGTTTTGATAGAACAAAATCTGGTTTTGGTCCAGATTGTAGCTTTCAGCCCCCACCATCACCGTATGTATGGATGGAGCGAAGAGCACTTTGTTGCCATTTACGGGACTGCTCCCCTGCGCAACCCTGTTGCTCTGGTCGAGATTAATGTGCCATCCCATAAGCGATGAAAGCTGGCCTATCGGTATAATCGTACCCGTAAGGCTCTGGTAAACGCTCATCTCCCCAAGAGGACCGTCATCACTGAGGAGGGTTATTTCCCTCAAATTTGACGGTGAAAAATAAGCATCTTTGGCGGCATACGGAGAAAATACGCTTCGTTGTTTTGTGCTTATGGTCTCTGCATGAGCAGAAGATTTTAGAGCATAGGAGACCATGGGCACCAATAATATCGCCCCCAGCAAAAGCCTGCTCTTCCCTGGCCTTTCCATAGCTCTTCACTTCTTATGTGTTTTGAATTCTAGAAATAATCTAGTTTAAAGGAAGGGATGTCTGCGCAAGTATATCTCCTCCTTCCTGTTCCTGAGCAGTATAGGTGATTTCAAGTGTCCCTTCGGATAAAGATACACCTTCAGGAATATCCAACGGAATAGAAACGTGACGACTGGGAGTTGGCCGATAAACCGGAATTCCCGGATAAAACGTAAGGAGCTTTAGCTCTTCTCCCGGCTTTTTATAAGAAACTGAGAAATCCCCCATCGACGAACGGTTTCCTTCCCGCACCAGCGTCAAATCCAATTTCGTCTGGCCTGCAGAGGTGCGAACAAGTCGCGGCTCTTCTATTGAAACCTTATAGTCAGTCTCACCGACACGGAAAATAACAGGTATAATCAGAACCAAATTAGCTTTAATAGAGATCGTTGTATTCTCGGTTTGATCAGAAGTTGATACCCTCGTACCCTCAACATTATCGTTCTCCATCTTCACTCTTAAATGGGCGCGATATTCACCAGGCTCTAGAGAAACATTGCGTTTTTGCAACAAACGTATAGCCTGAACTTCTCCCGGCTTAACGGTTACGCTTTTGGGAGAAACGTGAAGATAAGGAATGGCAGAAAAAGGCTCAACCTCACCGTCCTTAACCGGGGTTACAGTCCCATCTTCGTTCATCGTCATATCAACCAGTTTGACCGAAAAAGCTCCCGTAGCCGTTCCCGTGTTTTTAAGCTGAACTGTCGCAGAACGCTCATTTTGAGCCAGCGCAACCCGCGTTGGCATAAGCATAATTTCAGCACGATCCGCCGCGTTCGCCGTCGAGCCAAACGCGTGCAGGGCGACGAACGCCATAATAAAAATCAAAAAAATACGTGCCATGTCTGCTCTTCTTTACTGTAAAGTTACAACAATATCAAAACTGGGCGTAAGCGTACCTGTCGGCACAGATGAAGTATACTGCGCCGTTGCCCCGAGGTAAAGCGTTGTTCCTTGCCCGCCTGACGGCTTCGGCAGCTCGGAGCGCGGAAAGCTGGCAATTGTCGTTGTGTCGTAAACCCCGGTAAAGTTATTTATTGTTAACGCGGCATCGCCTGAGTTGATGTTCTGTATATCAATTGTGCAACTGGTTGAAGGGCCGTTCCCGGAACGTTTTATTTTGTAACTCCCGGCGGTTGGGACGCCAATTTGGACAGTTCCTGTTCCGGAATAGGAACCTGTACCGGGATCTATCGTTATTGTCTCCGAGCCAGAAACCGGTATTTCGAGCTGGGCAAAGCTAAGCTGCGTCTGCTCGGTTATCGATATATTTTCGGCCGCATGTCCGTAGTTTACCCAAAGACAAGGAAACATAATAAAATAGAAAAAAATGATATTTTTCAAATCAAAGCAACTCTTTTCAAAATGGGATCGTTAGACTATTAAAAATAAACGACAGATAAATCAAACGAGGGCTGTGTTTTAATTTCCTTGCTTTTCAAGACGTCAATCACCCTCATCAACATACCCAGACGGAGAGTCTTTTCCTCTTTTCCTTTTACGCTATTGATCTCATCACATGAAATGTTTTCTACATCTCCTAGAGAACATAACGCATTAACCGGTTTAATAACACCGTTGGACATATAACCACTCGCCATTAAACGAAATTGCTGTGCCCGGCCATCCTGTATTTTTATTTCCCCCGGATCAGCCTTTCTGCTCATATAAATTACATTGTTATTTTCGATGTAAACACTACCGTCCGGCGTTATAACAACCTTGTCATTCGCCTTTGCCGGAATGTCACGACACGAAATATCATTTGTGGAAGCCAGCCCCGAAATTTTTTCAAATCCCATATGAACACTGACATCGACAGCACCAGAGAGGGCTGCGCGCCCTCCCCCTGCTATGTTTTTTTGAGAAATCGCGGTAGCGGCCAAACCTGGCACCGCAGCCATAAGAAAACCCGCCGCAAAAAATATTTTCAGAGAAAATGTTTTATAATTCTTCACCACTCGCGATTTCATATTCTTTCATAATCTAGCTGTAGACAACCGTCACAACGAATGTCGGAGCTGCCGTCGAACCTGCAGCTTGTGTACCATCGACAGTAGCATCAACCCCCAAAAGCAAGGTTTTACCTGCTCCAGGCGCAGCCGCGCCCGTCAATGTATTACACGCAACTTCACCACCCCCGTTGTAGTTACAAGTGGCATTTGACGGCGTCACACCATTGTCGGCCGAGTAGCTACCAACAGAAATGTCAATCGTCTGCGTCGGGGACCCTGTAATTGTGATGTCACCTGCCGCTGGTGTACCACCCAGCTCAGAACCGGCACCTGCATGAGAAACAGCACCTGCCGTCGAAATTGTATAAGTATCGGCTGTTCCCGCAAGCACAATTCCAAAATCAATGTCAGAGTTTTTAGTTAAAGCTACAACGGCATCAAAAGCTATATTCGCCGTTACACTCTGGGTTGCAGCGCTAACACCGTGAGCAGCCAGTAAAAGACATGCCGCACAACTTCCAAGTAAAATCTTCCTCATTAGTTTACTCCTGTTTCTTTACACGTGGACACACAATAGTACCTCTTTTAGTTTTAACAACCATCTTGAAAAAAATCAAATTCATTCCCTCGTGAAAACTGGATTTAACCACTTGATTTTAAAAGATTTCTGCTCTTGTACCCCAAAGGATATACACAGAGAAAGCAGGAAAGGTGTTTTTTGAATCGTTTTATTAGGGGATAGGCTATACGGCTTTTTCTTGGCTTTGGCTTTTGCGTTAAGGGCATTTGGGGCATCTTTATTTCTCAACTTGGGATATACCCTACGATACGCCCCCATTTTTTCCGGTTGCAAACGAATAATGCTGAATGAAGATAAGCCCAAATAAAAATAAAACCCCTTGTTTTTCAAGGGGTCTGTGATCGTATACGAATATCAATGAATGTTAGTGAAAGAAAGTTTGGTGGACTTGAACAAAATAAGTTCGAACCACTTGTTTGATGTTTTAGCGGAGTGGGAAGCGGTCTTGCAAGGCACTTCTTTTAACAATCATTCGGTCTTGACAGAGTACTGATTTTATAGGAATATAATCCGTACAAACGCCATGACTCTGTCTGGCGTTTTTCGTTTTTATGATTTAACCCAAGCGGCATCTTCCGACAACACCGGAGGAGGCCGCTTTTTTGTGCCTGAAAGGAAGCTACATATGTCCGGTTTTAAAGGAAGAGGATCAGATCACGATCCTTACCAAATCAATGTCATTACATCTGATATTACCTATATGAAAGACACTTTTTGTGTCGCTGGGTGGTGCCCGTCCACTTCTCAGATGAAACGGCTTATGATCAACAGCAACCATTGGAGCGATAAAGATTTAAAGAAGATCGGCAAATACGCTTCGCTCAACGTCAATGTGATTCCCAAAGAAGGTGGCCGGAATTATCCGCACAAGACCGAGGACACCTGCATTGATAAAAATTTTCGGATTGTCCGGCATTATGATGATCCGGCAGTTCTTGCAAAAGATTTGCGGCCTTCGGCCTCCAGAACGATTGATACAGCTTTTGATGGGAACATTAAGAAAAAATCCTATGTGCCGTTTGAAACCAAATGTTCTTCTCTCGGCGCAGTCATTCTTCCGGCCGAGAATGTTAATTTCTTCAAAAAAGAGGGGAAGTTGCGCGTTAATCTTCTCGATCAGGACGCTTCGGAATATGATCTGCGCGTCACGTGCAAATACCTTCGAGACTTGCTCGACCCGATGTCGGCCAAAGAATTTGAGGGGTTTAACGCCGAGATGCAAAGCAGCAGACAAAAAGCGCATGTTCGTGTTGGTCTGGCAAAACCGTATGTTTATAAAGACAGCAATTGTTATCTGATGTGTAATGGCGTATTTTTCTATGATGAATAAACATGTTATAAAAATCTTCACCATCGGATTCACTGGCTCCAGTGCGGAGCATTTCTTTGAGAGACTGAAACGCGCGGGCGTAAAAAAGGTGATCGATACGCGCTTGTGGGCCAGTTCTCAATTGGCCGGTTTTGCGAAGAAAAAGGATTTACCCTATTTTCTAGAAGAGCTTGTCAGTGCAGATTATGAGTATCGGCAAGAACTCGCACCATCTGATAAGATTCTTAAAGCTTACAAAAATAACAGCATCAGTTGGGACGATTATGAGGTGCAATATATTGACCTTATTAATCATCGAAATATAGCCCATATTCTAAGCCCGAATGAAGTCCATGAGGCTTGCTTTTTGTGTGCCTGTAAAACGGAGCATCATTGCCACAGGCGGTTGCTGGCTGAATATCTTCAAAACCAGTGGAATACGCCGCTGGAAATCATTCATTTGTAAATATTTGGGATAATGGTGGGCCCGGAGGGACTTGAACCCCCGACCAATCCGTTATGAGCGGACTGCTCTAACCAGCTGAGCTACAGGCCCTGACCATGGAAAGCTTATACCACAACGTTTCTACGTGTCGAGGAAACTTCTGAGTTTGCGGCTGCGGCTCGGGTGTTTGAGTTTGCGCAGCGCCTTGGCCTCGATCTGGCGGATACGCTCGCGGGTCACGTTGAACTGCTGCCCTACTTCCTCAAGCGTGTGGTCGGTGTTCATGCCAATCCCGAAACGCATCCGCAAGACGCGCTCTTCACGCGGGGTGAGAGAGGCCAGTACGCGGGTGGTTGTTTCCCGCAGGTTCGAATGGATGGCGCTGTCGATCGGGGCGATGGCGTTTTTGTCTTCGATGAAGTCGCCGAGAGAGCTGTCTTCCTCGTCACCAATAGGGGTTTCGAGGGAAACGGGTTCTTTGGCGATTTTCAAGACCTTACGAACCTTATCTAAAGGCATATGTAAGCGTTCAGCCAGTTCTTCCGGCGTGGGTTCGCGGCCGATTTCGTGCATCATCTGACGCGATGTACGCACCAGCTTGTTGATCGTTTCGATCATGTGCACGGGAATACGGATCGTGCGGGCCTGATCGGCGATAGAGCGGGTGATCGCCTGACGGATCCACCATGTCGCATAGGTGGAGAATTTATAACCACGACGGTATTCGAACTTATCGACCGCTTTCATCAGGCCGATATTTCCTTCCTGAATGAGATCGAGGAATTGCAGGCCTCGGTTGGTGTATTTCTTGGCAATGGAGATCACAAGACGCAGGTTGGCCTCGACCATTTCCTTTTTCGCGCGGGCGGCTTCGCGCTCGCCTTTTTGCACGGTGCCGATGATGCGGCGCCATTCGGAAATGGGGAGCATCGCCTCTTCAGAAATCAGAGAGACCTGCTCGCGCATTTTCTGAAGATCGTCGCTATGTTTCTCGAGATATTTATCCCAGCCTTTGCCTTTGAATTTCTTGGCCTTGGTCAGCCATTTCGGGTCGAGCTCAGAGCCGTAGTAATTTTCGAGGAAATCCTCGCGCTTGACCTTACAATCGACGGCCATGCGCATCATTTTGCCTTCGATGCTGACCAGTTCGCGGTTCATCGAATAGAGGCGGTCGAGGAGCTGCTCGATGCGGGCGTTGTTCAGCTGCACCGCATTCATGTGCTCGACCATTTCCTCTTTCAGCTTGTTGTATTTTTTGTTGGTGGCTTCGGGCGGCTCTTTCCCGCCTTGTAAAGATTCCAGACGCTCGGTCTGGACCTTTTGCATTTTCTTATAGGTTTTCTGAATATTGCCGAAGGTTTCGAAAACCTGCGGAGCGAGCTCCTCTTCCATGGCGGCCAACGAGATATTCACCTCATCATCACCATCGTCGCCGGTCCCCCCTGCTTCATCACCGTCTTCATCGCTTTCGTCGGCATTTTCGTCAAGATCACCTTCTTCGCTGTCCTCATCCGCCGCATCCGGGTCTTCATTGTAGGTGGCGTCCAGATCGATCACTTCGCGCAGCAGGATGTCGCCGTCCTGCAATGCCTTATACCACGCGATCATCGATTCAATCGCCAGCGGGGATTCACAAATCCCGCCGATCATCAGTTCACGGCCAGCCTCAATGCGCTTGGCAATCGCGATTTCGCCTTCGCGTGAAAGCAACTCCACCGCGCCCATTTCGCGTAAGTACATACGCACAGGGTCGTCGGTGCGGCCGGTATCATCGTCGGCAATATTCCCGCCGGATTCATGACCGCCTTTTTTGTCGTCATCGTCATCGTCGTCATCATCGTCGCTATCGGTAATCTCTTCTGCGACGTCGTCTTCACTTTCGACGAGTTGAATGCCGATATCGGAGAATGTTGCCATCGCATCATCAACCTGCTCGGAGGAAAATTCACTGGCGGGGATTGCCTTGTTGATTTCGTCATAGGTCAGGAAGCCCTTATCCTTACCGGCCTTGACCAGTTTTTTTACGACAGAGGCCAGTGAGCCTTTGCCTTGCGCTTCCTGATTATCTTCACTTTGTTTTTCAGTCACAGCCAACGTTCCACGTCCTTAATACAGCTCTGTTTGCCGTCGATTCGGCCTTTTCGATTAAATCCTAAAGTTCCTGCACTTCAAAGGGGTTAGATAAGCCTGTGTGCAAGTTATACCCGCATTGCTCTTTATTCCGAGCCCCTGATTCGCACCAAATCCCTTAACCTGTCTTCCTGTTCCTCGTTTGAGGTTGCGAATGCTTCCTGCCATTGCGCCCGCACCTGCCTGTTTTCCCCGTGGCCGCACAGCTCAGCGTAGAGCGTCAGCCAGTTTTCAACGATTTGCGGTTCGTCCGGCGAATCGCTCGCCATGCGGCGCGCGAAAGCCGCATGAACATATACAGATTCGTTTAATATGTCATGCATTTCCTGCTCAAAGCCCAAGAGCTTTAAATGGCCCTGCAGCGCCTGAAAGTCAAGCGTATCGTCTTCGATAAGCGCGTGTACAATCTGCTGGCGCAATCGGTCGAGCCCGGGGGCGTCAATATGGAAGCGGCCGAACTCTTCTTCGATGCGGTGGTAAATCTGCGGATTGTTCAGAACGCATGCCAGCAAAATCCGCTGTGAGAGCGCATTTTTTCGATTCAGCACGGGGCGCAGACGCATCGCGGATTTGAGCTTTGGCGTGTCGCCAGCGGGCCGGGCTTGCCGGTTTTTATTCTGGCGCGGGGTGAAAAATTTTTCCGATATGCGGGTGCGGACCAGTTCGCGGTAATGTTTTTGCACCTCTGGATCGGCAATTTTGGACACTTCACCGTGCAAGGTTTTGGACAACCCGGCGCGGGCTTCGGGCGTTTCAAGATCGCGCCCGGCGGTGTGGGTCGCCCAGAGAAAATCAAACAGTGACAATGCACTGGCGAGCGCCGCCTTAAAGCCCTGCGGCCCGGCATTGCGCAGCAGGCTGTCGGGATCTTCGCCTTCGGGAAGGAACGCAAAGCGCGCGCTCTTGCCGGGTTTGAGCAGGGGCAAAATGCGTTCACAGGCGCGGGACGCGGCGCTACGCCCGGCGTTATCGCCGTCAAAGCACAGGATCGGGATTTTGTTTTCATCGACCATCATCGACCACAGCGAAAGGATCTGCTCTTCGGTCAAGGCGGTGCCCATCGGCGCAATCGCGCCTTTGAAGCCGAATTTGTTACAGGCGATAACGTCCATATAGCCTTCGGTGACGATCAGCGTGTGGCCTTCGCGCGCGGCCTGGCGGGCCAGAGATTCCGCATAGAGCATGCGGCCCTTGTCGAAGAGCGGCGTATCGGCGGTGTTGATATATTTGGGCGGTTTGAAATTCGCATCTTTTTGCGGGCGGATTGCTTCCGGCAATATGCGCCCGCCAAAGGCAACCACCCTGCCCCGGCGGTCACAGACCGGGAACATAACGCGGTCGCGGAAGAAGATATAAGGCTGGCCGCTGCGGCTTGAATCCTTCAGCAAGCCGACCTCGCGCATTTGCACATCGCTGAAACCTTTATCGGCGAGTACTTTACGCAAAGCCTGCCCGTCCGCGGGGGCGTAGCCAATGCGAAAGGCCGCGCGGATATCCTCATTCATGCCGCGGCTTTCGAGATATTCATGCACGTCTTTGTTGACTGGGTCATTGACTTGCGCCTGCATCCAAGCGGTCGCCTCATCCATGAGATCGTGCAAATCTTTGGCCTTTTGCGCTTTTTCAATCGCCTTGGGGTCGGGTTTGGGAACCTGCAGACCCGCCTCAGCGGCGAGCATTTCCACGGCATCGGGGAAGGACAGATTGTCGTGCTGCATGACAAAACCGATGACATCGCCGTGCGCGCCACAGCCAAAGCAGTGATAGAACTGCTTGTCATCATTGATGGTGAAAGACGGGGTTTTTTCATGGTGGAACGGGCAACAGGCCTTAAACTCCCGCCCGGCACGCTGCACGTTCACGCGCCGTCCGATAATATCGGACAGGGTAAGACGGCCCCTGATCTCATCTAAAAAGCGCGGCGGAATTGACATGACCTACCTCCCTCGCATCATTCCGAGGCAAAGCCGAGGAATCTCATTGGATCCCTCGCATACGCTCGGGATGACAGTGGTGTTTGGCGGCGGAATCGACATGCTGTGCAGGGTATCAGATTATTTTTCCAAAAAATATCATAATTAAACTTGCGTCAGGTCTGAATAATATATAGATCACTATCTATAATTTAATTGCTATACATGTACGGAAACGGTTATGCTTCGGGTTTTTCAAAAGGACTGCAAAATTACGGTGGTTGAATATGGCGGCTCCAGTCAAAATTTGATGAGCCTGAAAGACCTTCGCTTTTATATTTCAAAGACTTTAGGTTATTTTTTCAAGTAGTCTTTCTCTTAATATCTTTAAAATTTTCGATTTTGGTCAATAATCATAGATAGTGTTATGGCTGTCTATGGCTTGTCCAAAATGCGCCTGCGCCGAGGTGGTAGAATCTGCTACCCAAAAACCGTATAAATCACTCCCACTCTATTGTTCCCGGGGGTTTGGACGTAATGTCATAGGTGACGCGGTTGATGCCGGCGACTTCGTTGATGATGCGCGTGGAGACGCGGCTCAAAAATTTATGTTCAAACGGGTAGTAATCGGCGGTCATGCCGTCGGTTGATGTGACGGCGCGCAGGGCGCAGACATAGTCGTAGGTCCGGCCATCGCCCATGACGCCGACGGTACGCACGGGAAGCAGGACGGCGAAGGCCTGCCAGATTTCATCATAGAGCCCGGCCTTTTTGATTTCGTCCAGATAGACGGTGTCGGCCTTACGCAGAATTTCGAGTTTGTCACGGGTGATTTCACCGGGCATGCGGATGGCCAGCCCCGGCCCCGGGAAGGGGTGGCGGCGGATGAAGTCTTCAGGCATGCCGAGTGCCCGTCCGAGATCGCGGACTTCGTCTTTGAAGAGTTCGCGCATCGGTTCGACCAGTTTGAGGTTCATGCGTTCAGGCAGGCCGCCGACATTGTGGTGCGATTTAATCGTTACGGACGGGCCGCCGGTGAAGCTGACGCTTTCGATGACATCGGGGTAGAGCGTGCCCTGGGCCAGAAACGCAGCGTCACCGACCTCCTTCGCGCATTTATCAAAGACATCGATGAAAAGCCGTCCGATGGTTTTGCGTTTGGTTTCTGGGTCGGTGACGCCTTCGAGCGCGCCGAGGAACAGGTCGGAGGCGTCTTTGTGGATGAGTGGGATGCGGTAGTGTTCTTTGAACAGGCTGACGACCTGTTGGCTCTCGCCCGCGCGCATCATGCCGGTATCGACGTAGATGCATGTGAGCTGGTCGCCGATGGCTTCATGCAGGAGGATGGCGGTGACGGAGGAATCGACGCCGCCGGAAAGGCCGCAGATAACCTTTTTATCGCCGACCTGAGCGCGGATTTTGGCGATGCTTTCCTCGCGGAAGGATTGCATGGTCCAGTCACCCGCGCAGCCTGCAACCTTGTGCGTAAAGTTTTTCAGCAGGTCGCGACCATGGGGAGTGTGCATGACTTCGGGGTGGAATTGCACACCGTAAAACTGTTTGTCCTCATTGGCGACAACGGCGAAGGGCGCGCCTTCGGAGGCGGCGATGACGGTAAAGCCAGCAGGCAACTGTGCAACGTGGTCGCCGTGGGACATCCAGACCTGTTCGTGGGCACCTTTGTCCCAGATGCCCTGGGTGAGTCCGGAATGTTCGAGCACATCGACATGGGCGCGGCCAAACTCACCACTTCCTCCACCCGGCGCGACGCGGCCGCCGAGCTGTTTGACCATGGTTTGCTGGCCGTAGCAAATGCCAAACACAGGGACGTCCATTTCGAAAACGATTTCCGGAGCGGCGGGGGCGTCTTCATCGAGAACGCTACACGGGCCGCCGGAGAGGATAATGCCTTTGGGGGCGAAGGCTTTGATTTTGTCATCGTCGGCGTGATTGAATGGCCAGATTTCACAATAAACGCCGGATTCACGCACACGCCGGGCGATGAGCTGGGTGACCTGCGAGCCGAAATCGAGGATCAGGATGTGGTCGTGCCCAGCCCTTGTCTGTGTTTCGGAAATAGCGTGTGTCTGTGTCATGGGAAGGGTTTTATCAAGCCCTTCCCATGAAATCTATTGTTTTTTATGCGTCATCGTGAGTCGGCATTGTTTTGATTCCTGTGTGCACATTATCAATTCCGGCTCGTGCCGTTTCCGGCGCGCCCGGATATTCAATCAGGGGCGTCAGCCGATACTATCGGAAACGGTGGTATTGCCGGTTGTAGACACAGATCTGCCCAACTGTTTATTTATATAACGCCTGTAAAATTTCCAGTTTTTTGAGTCTTTTCAGGCCCTTATCTATGTAAATTTGCGCCGCAGCATCGATTCGTGTATATTTTCCTCAGTAATGTTAAGAACGGTACAGGGGGAGGTTTATGCCGGATATATTTACCACAGGCACCAAGTTCAAACTGGTCGAATACGGATCATCATCCCACCACGGATTTAACGGTATACGCGATATCAAAGACACGCTGGTCAAAATGCTCCGGCGTCTCAGACAAAAATAAGATAAATAAAAGGCCGCATTGTGCGGCCTTTTTTATTGTGCGCTTTGGACTGGGCGCCTAGGGTCAGGAGCTATAAATTATGATGAATGCTGTTTTGAAATTATACGGTAGATGCAAGGAAAACAAGGTTTTGCGATGCCCCGAAGCAAATCGAAAATTTGTTCGGTTTTTAGAAGCAAACAATCCTTTCAGGATTGCTTTGCGCATCGGAGGTTCTTGTTTGACGCAGCAGATGCCGTATAATTTCAAAACCCGAAGGGCGCGGCAAATTTTTGTGTCTGATTGTAAAAATTGCTTGAACGTAGCATTGGCTATGCTCTGCGCAATTTTTACCGCCATCCATCAAAAATTTGACACGCGCAGAATCACCATAATTTATAGGTCCTGACCCTAGGTCAGTTTGGCTTTGGCCAGCGCACCGGCCTTGCCCATATCAACCTGACCCGCATATTGGGATTTGAGCTGCCCCATGACTTTACCCATATCCTTAATCCCCTGTGCATCGGTTTCACGGATAATCGTATCAATGGCTTTGGCGACTTCGTCTTCGCTCATTTGCTTGGGCAAGAAGCGTTGAATCACTTCGATCTCGGCTTCTTCACGTTCGGCGAGCTCTTCACGGCCTGCGTCACAATAAATCTTGGCCGATTCCTGACGCTGTTTAATCATGCTTTGCAGCATGGAGAGAATTTCACTTTCATCAATACCGTCAGCCTTGCCCTGTCCGCGCGCGGAAATGTCGCGATCCTTGAGCGCCGCCAGTATCAGACGGATGGTTGACATCGCGGTTTGGTCTTTGGCTTTGAGCGCTTCCTTCAGCGCAGCGGTAAATTCTTCCCTTTTCTCCATTTTATCCTCGTTTTTCGTCGTTTTTTGCTTGGCATATGCCGGTAAATTCTTTAGATACTTTGTTTCTAGCGACACCCAAGCTAGAAAGATCATCTCTTATGACGAAACTACCTACCCTAAAACAGCCCTCCGATGCAACGGCTGTTATTGTTTTTCATGACGGAAACGTATTTTTCGGGCGGGGATTTGGCGCTGAAACAGGCGGAAATACGGGGGCGGTTGGCGAGATTTGCTTTAACACGGCGATGACCGGTTATCAGGAAACGCTGACCGATCCATCCTATGCCGGGCAAATCATTACCTTTACCTTTCCGCATATCGGCAATGTCGGCACGAATGAGGAAGATATCGAAAGCCTTAAGCCCGCCGCGCGCGGGCTGATCGTGCGTGAAGATGTGACCGACCCGTCGAATTGGCGCGCGACCCGGCATCTGGATGCATGGCTGAAGAGCCATAACATGCCGGGGATCAGCGGCGTCGACACGCGCGCGTTGACCCGTTATATCCGTGACAATGGCGCGCCGAACGGAGTGCTGGCTCATGACCCGTCGGGCAAATTCGATCTGAATGCCTTAAAAGAGGAAGCCGCGGCGTGGCCGGGACTGGAAGGTATGGATCTGGCGAAAGATGTGTCCTGCACCCAGAGCTATAGCTGGAAGGAAAAATGCTGGACGCTTGAGGACGGTTATACAGAACAGGACCATCCTGAGTATAAAGTTGTCGCTGTCGATTTCGGCGCAAAGCGCAATATCCTGCGCTGTCTGGCTAATACCGGGTTTGACGTAACCGTCGTCCCGGCTACAGCCAGCGCAGAAGATATTCTGGCGCATAAGCCCGACGGTGTTTTTCTGTCCAACGGCCCCGGCGATCCGGCGGCGACGGGTGAATATGCCGTACCGACGATCCGCGCTTTGCTGGACCAAGGGATGCCGATTTTCGGGATCTGTCTGGGCCATCAATTGCTGGCGCTGGCCTTGGGTGCGAAAACCCGCAAGATGCATTTGGGGCATCGCGGGGCGAACCAGCCGGTGAAAGACCTGCTGACCGGCAAAGTTGAAATCACCTCGCAAAACCACGGGTTCGAGGTGATTGCCGAGTCACTGCCTGAAGGGACGGAACAGAGTCATCTTAGCCTGTTCGACGGCTCGAATGAAGGTTTAAGAGTGAAGGATAAACCTGCTTTTTCTGTGCAATATCACCCCGAGGCTTCACCGGGACCACAGGACAGTTATTATTTGTTTGAACGGTTTAAAGAGAATATTCAGAAAGCGAAAGCTGCTTGACAAAAAGCTGGACACAAAAATAAAGTTATGGCAATTTCTTGCAAATTTTCCGAATGAAAGCACGCTGGAAACCGTTATAGCCGCTTAAAATTAATCAACAGAGTCCTTAAAACTACGGAAAGACACTTTAAATATGAGTCAAATTACATCTCGAGAAACCGTATCCGTTGGTGACCTTAGTCAAGATATGATTGCTCCCCGGTAAAGTAAGCCATTTTCTAGAAGGTTATTCCAGACACACAGATATAGACCGTATTCCAGAGAAATTAATGCTCATCTTTGCTTGCGCCGATTCTCGGAAGATATGGAGGTCAAGTTTGGTCTTAATTATGGCGAAGCCTTATTCTACAGGGCCGTCGGCGCGGTTATACCCGATCCTGAGGATGAAATAGCTTCTCTTCCGATAAAGGCTACGCTTGAACATGCTCTTGAAAATCCTCATCAGGTTGAAATTGCCCTTCTTATTCCGCATACCCATTGCGGGGCTGTAAAAGCACATATGACGGGAGAAGGGCCAAAGGCGCTCTTAACGGCCATGAGCGGCACTACAAATTTCATCGGCATTTCGGACAGCATAATGACACCGGAATTTAAACTTGTTTCCGATCCTGTCCGTGTCAGGAAGATTTTAAGGCAAGGAGATCTCGATGAAGGAGTGCGGCACGCCGTGTTGCGAAGCGCGGAAAGAGCCTGCATGGATGTAAGCCGTGACAATTTATTAAAATACCCTCAGATCAAAGAAGGTCTGGAGAGCGGAAAATTTAAGCTTTTAACGGGGCTTGATGATATCGCCTGCGACAATATCTCTTTTCAGATGGATGGACACAGTGAAGGAAAGAATATTATAGAGAGATTCCTTCGCCGATATAAAAATGCCACAGAGGGATTATACGATTCTAAAAACGGTGGTCGCATGCCCGAGCTTGTTTTGAACGGACAGCACCCCGAAACCCTTTTTATCAGCGGTCTGAGCGGAGATCTTGGCAGAGTTTTCAGCGTTCGCATCGGCGATGCCTTCGTCCACAGACATACTTTCGGGTTGATCCCTCCCCCAAGACAGAACACATCACAGCCGGACCCACTGGCTGCCGCGATTGCTTTGTCTTTGCACAGTGGTGTGAAGGTCTTCATCCATAAATTTCATGCGGACGGTACCTTAGAAAAATACACAAAAGGCGATCTTCCGCCCTACTCCACCCAATGGCTTGAGCACTGCATTCCAGATTTGCCAAAGATGAAAAATGATCGAGTGAGTCTGGATGAGATGCGCCTGCACTGTATGCTCAAAAGCATTGAACATTTAAAACTCTATGACGGTGTTCAGGCAGCTCTGGACGCCGGGAAGCTTTCGGTTTTATCTCTTTACGAAGATCCTGAAAAAGAGAGCTTTTCGTTCCCGATAGGGATAAAATTGTTTTGTTAAAGTCCTGCTGCCAGATGAAAATCCTGCCCCGCAAAGAGAATCTAGCTTTTGAGCTGGCGTAATGGCGCGCAGGAAAAGTACTTACATATTTTTTCTATTGAACTCTTCGCGCAGTTAAGATACACAATCATCCTCGGTACCACTAACAAAACGAGAGACCTTATGCCTGCGCGCGCTGACATCACGTCCATCTGCATCTGCATTACCGGCCCTCATGTTTCTCCGTTTGAGCGGTTCAGAGAAAATATTCAGAAGGTCAAGGTCGCATGACGCAAGACTTGCTAAACGGATTTGAAGATTTCGCCCATTATCAATATGAGAACGGGACGGCCCTGATGCCTAAACTGGTCGAGGATGGTCAGGCCCCGAAATACTTCATCATCAGTTGTATCGATTCGCGCGCCAATCCCGGCACAATTTTCAGAGCCCGCCCGGGCACTTTTTTTGCCCATAAAGCGATGGGCGCTCTTGTGCGCCCTTACAAGCAAGGCACGGCGCTGGCCGCCTCTTTGCAGTTTGCGCTTACATACAATAACGTCCCGAACATTATCGTTTTAGGGCATACGCAATGCGGCGCTATTGAAGCCCTGGCTAATAACCTCGAAGATAATGAGATCACCGGCTTCATCAGCATGGCCAAAGCCTCACTCAAAAAAGCGCAGGCCTGTTGTTCGGATCATGATGAAATACTGGCCATGACCGAAAAGGAAACCATCCTGCAAAGTGCGGAAAATCTAAAAACCTATCCCAGCGTGCAGCGCGCTCTGGCCGAAAACCGCCTGAACATCAAGGCATGGCTGTTTGACATGAAAGAAGGACAATTGCTCGAATACAATATTCAGACTAAGGATTTTAGAATTATTTCCGCCTCTCATAAAACTGAAGACAGCCGAAAAGAGGAAAGCCATGGCTGAGCGCGCGAACACCCTTCAAACTGTCATCCCCGTGGAACGGATCGCGGCGGCGATTTACCTCATCCGGGGGGAAAAGGTGATGCTCGATTCCGATCTGGCGGAGTTGTACGGGGTGGAAACAAAGGTTTTAAACCAGGCTGTAAAACGCAATATTGAACGTTTTCCATCTCATTTCATGTTTCAGCTTTCTACGGAAGAATATGATCTTTTAAGGTCACAAATTGTGACCTTAAGTGAATGGGGCGAGGTCGGAGAAAAAGCCGATTGGGTATATTAAGGCGAAAGATGAGTTATATTTTTAAACGCGGAGATGCGGAGGACACGGAGGCGAGATGACAAAAAAATACTGGTTAATAGAGGGCTATGATAGCCTAGATAGAATATACGAAAGAAAAATACCGGTAGGTAGTATGACAGACAGTCAAATTACCAATGCTTTAAAAGCATTGGCAGCTAAAGAAGGCTTAGACCTCAATGAAATTATTGGAGCTTACGCAAAAAGGAAAACAAAAGTTGCTAATGACCTTTTAGAAGTTCGCAGAACCTCTCCGTTTTTGGATATGAATGTGGAGGAAACTCTTATTTTATTGCGAGAGTAGTAGAAGACAATGCCTAAAAGAACTGACATAAAAGTCAGGTTTGCCGCTCCGGAGGATGCGGAGCAGATGAGCAATGTTGCGAACAGTAATTTTGTCCCTTTGGAGAAATTATCCGAACGTGCGCATCAAGGCTTTACAATCTGGCCAAGAGATCAAAACGACTACGCAAATTGCATTGGCCGCTCTTCTCACGTGGCGGTTGCTGAGGATGCCGATGGTAAAATTGTCGGTCATATTCTCGCGTATGACATGGGGGAGTCTTTAAGCAAATAGCCCGCCAGTCCGGAAGTAAAAACCCCATACACCAATACAAAGAATATCCAGATACTTCCATTTTTTTAGATCAGATTACAATCAAACCCGATCATCATGGAATGGGAATTGGGTCGATGCTTGATGCGTTTTTGCGTGCGCATGCTCCGCAAAGCGATTTATGGGTCACTGACATTGTGCATAAACCAGTCAAGAATGAAGCGTCTGTCGCCTTTTTTTGAAAATTTAGGATTTGAACTACAGGATGAGGTCGAGCACGACGGCTGGACTTTGGGAATTTATGAAAGAGAAATGAGACATGCCTAAAAGAACCGACATAAAATCCATCGCTATTATCGGCGCGGGACCGATTGTTATCGGCCAAGCCTGTGAGTTTGACTATTCCGGCGCGCAAGCCTGTAAAGCGCTGAAAGAGGAAGGGTATCGGGTGGTGCTGATCAACTCTAACCCCGCCACAATTATGACCGACCCGGAAATGGCCGATGCGACCTATATCGAGCCGATTACCGCGAAAGTCGTGGCCAAGATTTTGCGCAAGGAGCGCCCGGACGCCTTGCTGCCGACCATGGGTGGGCAAACGGCGCTGAACACCGCGCTGGAGCTGGAAAAGATGGGCGTGCTCGAAGAGCTGGGGATTGAGTTGATCGGTGCGAAGGCCGATGTCATCGACAAAGCCGAAAACCGCGAACGGTTCAAGCACTGCATGGAAAGCATCGGGCTGGAAAACCCGAAAAGCGCGGTGGTACATTCTGTGGAAGAAGCGCGTGAAGCGCTTAAGACCCTTGGTCTACCGACGATTATCCGCCCGTCTTTCACCCTTGGCGGGACCGGCGGCGGCGTGGCCTATAACCGTGACGAATTTGAAAAGATCGTGCGCGAGGGGCTGGACGCTTCGCCGACCAATGAAGTGCTGCTTGATGAAAGTCTGCTGGGCTGGAAAGAGTATGAGATGGAGGTGGTGCGCGATAAGAACGACAACTGCATCATCGTGTGTTCCATCGAAAACATCGATCCTATGGGCGTGCATACGGGCGATTCCATCACCGTCGCCCCTGCCCTGACCCTGACCGATAAGGAATACCAGATCATGCGTAATGCCAGTATTGCGGTGCTGCGCGCGATCGGTGTGGAAACCGGCGGGTCGAACGTGCAGTTCGGCATGCACCCGGAAACGGGCCGTATGGTGGTGATTGAGATGAACCCGCGCGTTTCGCGCTCCTCCGCGCTGGCGTCAAAGGCCACAGGCTTTCCGATTGCCAAGATCGCGGCGAAGCTGGCGGTCGGCTATACGCTCGATGAGTTGGGCAACGACATTACCGGCGGGAAGACCCCGGCGTCGTTTGAACCGACGATCGATTATGTCGTCACCAAAATTCCGCGCTTTGCGTTTGAGAAATTCAAGGGCGCAACGCCGACGCTGACCACGGCGATGAAATCCGTGGGTGAAGCGATGGCGATCGGCCGCAATTTTGAGGAAAGCATCCAAAAAGCCATGCGCAGCCTTGAAAAGGGCTTAACCGGTCTTGAACCGGTGGCGGACATGGAGATTGATGAAATCCGCGCCGAGATCGCCCGCGCCACGCCGCAGCGTCTTCTTTACGTGGCCGAGGGCCTGTATCAGGGGCTGAGCATCGATGAAGTTTACAGCTTGTGCAAATTCGACAAATGGTATCTGGAGCGCATTGACCATCTGATGAAAACCGAACGCGCGATGCGTGAAAACGGTTTACCGACAACGGCCGAAGGCTGGATAAAGATCAAGAAACTCGGCTTTTCCGATGCGCAACTGGCCAAGATCATGAAGGTTGAAGAATCCGATGTGCGCAAGGCGCGCTGGGCGCATAATGTGCATCCGGTTTACAAGCGCGTGGATACCTGCGCGGCGGAAATCCCGTCTGGCACGCCGTATATGTACGGGACGTATGAGACACCGCTTTTTCCCATTTGTCATTCCGACCGAGCAAAGCGAGTGGAGGAATCTTCTGACTCTCATAAAAATCAAAGATCCCTCGACTGCGCTCGGGATGACATGTGGAAACAATCCGAGATCGATCCGTGCGATAAAGAAAAGATCATTATTCTGGGCGGTGGGCCGAACCGTATCGGCCAAGGCATTGAGTTTGATTATTGCTGCGTGCATGCGGCCTATGCGCTGAAAGAGGCGGGCTATGAAACCATCATGGTCAACTGCAACCCGGAAACGGTTTCAACCGACTATGACACGTCCGACCGCCTGTATTTCGAACCGCTGACCGAAGAAGATGTGATTGAGTTGATCCGCGCCGAACAAGAGTCCGGTCCAGTTAAAGGCGTCATTGTTCAGCTTGGCGGGCAGACGCCGCTCAAGCTTGCCGACGCGCTGCAAGAAGCCGGCATTCCCATTCTCGGCACATCGCCCGATGCGATTGATCTGGCCGAGGACCGCGAGCGGTTCCAAAAGCTGGTCAATGATCTGGGCCTCAAACAGCCGCCGAACGGGCTGGCCTCTTCCGCCGAGGAAGCGTTTGAAAAGGCCGAGGGCATCGGCTTCCCTCTGGTGGTACGTCCATCATATGTGCTGGGCGGGCAAGGCATGGAAATCGTCCATAACATGGATGAGCTGAAACGCTATATCAATATTGCGGTGAAGGTTTCGGGCGATGCGCCTGTCCTGCTGGATCGTTATCTCAAAAGCGCGATTGAGCTGGATGTCGATGCGTTGTGTGACGGTGACGAAGTTTATGTCTCCGGGATCATGGAGCATATCGAGGAAGCCGGTATTCACTCCGGCGATAGCGCCTGCGTGTTGCCACCGCATTCTTTACCCAAAGAAACCGTGGCAGAACTGGAGCGCCAGACGATTGAACTGGCCAAGGCGCTCAATGTTGTGGGGCTGATGAATGTGCAGTTTGCGGTGCGTCCGGATGATGAAACCGGCGAGCTGGTGATTTATCTGATTGAGGTGAACCCGCGCGCATCACGCACTGTGCCGTTTGTCGCCAAGGCGACCGGTGTGCCGGTGGCGAAAATTGCCGCGCGCCTCATGGCCGGTGAAAAGCTCAGCGCCTTTAGAGATATTCTCGTTGGTATGCCAAGCGGCCACAGTGCGGTCAAAGCACCCGTCTTCCCGTTCAACCGCTTCCCCGGCGTTGAACCCCTGCTCGGCCCTGAGATGAAATCGACCGGCGAGGTGATGGGCATTGACAAGAATCTGGCGCATGCGATTGCGAAATCGCAGTTGGCTGCGGGTACATTGTTGCCCAAATCCGGGACGGTGTTCCTGTCGGTTAAAACCACTGATAAAGAGGCGTTGCTGCCGATTGCACAAGAGCTGGAGGCGATGGGATTTGATCTGGTTGCGACGGGCGGCACCTGCCGTTATCTGGATGAACACGGCGTGAAGGTGAAGCGCATTAACAAGGTGCTGGAAGGCCAGCCTCACGTGCTGGATGCGATGATCAATGGCGAGATTGCGCTGGTGATCAATACGACGACGAAAAGCTCACAAGCGGTCGCGGATAGCAGCTCGATCCGGCGCATGGCGTTGATGAACAAGATTCCGTATTACACGCTACTGACGGCGGCCAGCGCGGCAGTCAAAGCAATTGCGGCGATTAAGGCCAAGGATATCGAGGTCGCGCCGTTGCAGGAGTTTTTTCCGACTGGGGCCAAGGCGAAGAAAAACGCGGCGTAAACGCCTTTACTCAACCGGCCACTAGAAGTGGCGTACAACTATAGAATTCTCAGGACAATCTATTTTTGTTCAAGATTCTATTTTTGTCCCTCTCGAATCTGTCGCACAATTTTCCGATGCCATTATGGCTGCCGGTCGCCAGATTAAGCCTCTGGATTTATCTGAAAAAGGTCAGGAGCTCATGAGACACTCTTTATATTGGCGAACAAACCTTTTCATCTTTCATCGCGGAATACCTCCCGTAAGAACCATAAACCTTGACGCCACCCAAAATTTCGCATAGCATAACGTTAATTCCCGCCGCGTTTGGCGGGTTTTATTTTGAAGATCCCACCCGTCATTGCGAGGAAGTCCGACAGGCCTAACGCGGCAATTCTCTCAACCACCTCCAGAAAGTGGCTGTGAGTGGTGATCGCGCAGGGATTTCTTTGCTACGAGGCTGCGCCTCTAAGCAAAGTGGCAAACGCTAAACTCGCCTGCGGCTCGTTAAGCTTATTGTCGAACCGGGCTCGAATGTTTGACATGATCTTTTTATCAAAAAACCGGGACAAGCCCGGTTTTTTGATAAAATGGTGATCGCGCAGGGATTCGAACCCTGGACCTACTGATTAAAAGTCAGTTGCTCTACCAGCTGAGCTACGCGATCGCACGGGGGATGTATCGGACCTGTTAAAGGCCTCGCGGAAACATATGGATTTCAAAGCTCTTCGTCAAGCGTTGAATTGCGCTTTTAGCGCTTTTGCCACCTGCGGGGTGACAAATTCGGCAATATCGCCGCCCAAAGAGGCGATTTCCTTAACAAAACTGGCGGAAACGAACTGCCATTTATCCGCAGCCATCAGAAAAACCGTCTCGATTTCGGGGTCGAGTTTGGCGTTCATGCCGGTGAGCTGGAACTCATATTCGAAGTCGGATACGGCGCGAAGGCCCCGAAAGATGCAGTTTGCCTGCATTTCACTGGCAAAATGGACCAACAGGTTGCCAAATGAGCGGACTTCAATCTCGCAGCCTTTTTCCTGCATATTCTGGATGTCAGCGCGTACCATGTCCACGCGCTGCTCATGGGTAAAAAGCGGGGATTTACGGCTATTTTCGGCCACACCGACGATCAGCTTATCCACCATACGGCTGGCGCGTCGGATCAGGTGCAAATGCCCTTTGGTCACCGGGTCGAAGGTGCCGGGATACACGCCGATGAGATATTTTCCATTATTCTTAGACATCCTGCATGAATAGAAAATGTCCACAGGAATTGCAACGGTTAAAATAATGCGTAGTTTACATTGATAGCGATTTTTTATATGTTTTAAGGAGCTAAAAATGGAATTATATGGCACAAGGCGCATTTACCCCTGCTTTTGCAAATCTCTCAGCGGCGTTTAGGCTGGCCTTTCCTTCACAGCATTGGAATGACTTTTCGAGTTTTGGCGTGCATAGCGATGTGATGTTGTCGCTTGCGGCCGGGGTCCACTCACTTGGGTTTTTCACGAAGGGCTCTACCCCGCAGCCACAGGTTCAATTTGCGCAAGATTGCGGGACGATGAGCATGGTGTTTCAGCATGCAACCTCTAGCCCTTTTAACGGTCTGGGGAACCAGCTGCCGTTTGATACGTTAATGATATTGAGCAATCATATCCATGAGTGGAATCCTCCGGATACGTCACTTGATCGTGGCGTTTTGTATATGTGCGAACAGAGAATTCGTGAAACAAGAGAATCTATGACCCCCTTATTACAGAAGGGGTCGCTGGAACAACGGCGCGTTATTCTCAATCTGGGCAATGTCGCCATGCTGGCTGGTCACCTCATTCAGTTGAGCGAGGATGGCGTTGCCGCGAGACCGGAATTTCGTACGGCATTCAGCCATATGCCTGTGCTGGACAGCTTGCCACAGTGGGTGAATTTCAGGGCAGAAAGTCTCGGTCGTTCACAGCCTCCGCCCGCTGAGGGGCAAACGCAGATCTCAGGCCGCTCCGAAGTTTATCTGGCTCTTTAGTCGCCGCGTCGGAGAGCAAAAACAACTGCCGATGCGGCTTTTCCGTTATTCTGCGTCATCGCCTTCGGCTTCTGCGGCATCTTCCTGCACATCTTCGGCTGAGGCGGTTTCTTCCGTAGATTCCGCCGCTTCTACGGCTTCGCCTTCAAGCTCGCCCTCGTCATCATCTCCCTGAACCAGCCAGGCGACGGAGACGACATTTTCGTCATCGCCGACCTTGAAGATGGTGACGCCCTGGGCGCTACGCCCGGTGACGCGGATATTTTCGACGGGTGTGCGGATCAGCTTGCCTTTGTCGGTGACCAGCATGATCTGATGGCTGTCGGTGACCGGGAAAGTCGCGACGACTTCGCCGCCGTTTTTCCTGGTCAGCGACATGTTGGCCACGCCCTGTCCGCCGCGCCCGGAGGTGCGGTATTCATAGGCTGAGGTCCGTTTTCCAAAACCTTTATTTGAGACAGTAAGAACGATTTGCTCTTTATCCAGCAGTTCACGGAAGCGCTCTTCAGACAGTTCCAGCGTCGTTTCTTCGTATTCGAAGCTTTCATCATCACTACCGACGATCTGGCTGGCGGCCTTCAGGTATGCATTGCGCTCATCCGGAGTGATATCAACATGTTTGAGGATCGACATTGAAATTACCTCGTCGCCTTTTTGCGCCAGTTTAACACCGCGCACACCGGTGGAGTTACGCCCGGCAAAGACCCGGATATCGGCCACCGGAAAGCGGATCGCTTTGCCCATTTTCGTGGCCAGCATGACATCTTCATCCGGGGTACAAATTTTAACCGAGACAAGCTGCTCCCCCTCGCCCAGCTTCATAGCGATCAGGCCGTTGGCGCGGATATTGGCGAAGTCCGAAAGCTTGTTTCGCCGCACCGAGCCGTGGGAGGTTGCGAACATAATGTCGAGCTTATCTATGACATCAATATCTTCGGGCATTCGCATGTAAACGCTGACTTTTTCGTCCTTTTCCAGCGGCAGGAGATTGACCATAGCCTTGCCCTTGGATTGCGGGTTGCCGAGCGGAAGCTGGTAAACCTTCATCTTGTGGACGATGCCGCGGGAGGTAAAGAACAGGATCGGCGTATGGGTCGAAGCCACAAACAGGTCGGAGACGAAATCCTCGTCTTTGGTACTCATCCCGGCGCGCCCCTTACCGCCACGGCGTTGGGCGCGGTAGGTCTCTAGCGGTACGCGCTTGACGTAGCCCTGACCAGTGATGGTGACGACCATATCTTCGCGCTGGATCAGGTCTTCCATATCCATTTCGAACTCGGCCTCGCACAATTCGGTGCGCCGCGGGGTATCGAACCGCTCCTTCACCTCTTTGAGTTCTTCGACCAGCACTTCGAGCATTTTCTCACGGTTGGCGAGAATTTCTAGATATTCGGCGATTTTATCGGTGATTTCCTTGAGTTCATCGGCGATTTTACCGCGCTCCAGCCCTGTCAAACGGTGCAGGCGCAGTTCCAGAATAGCCTTGGCCTGCGCCTCAGACATCGTATAGGTGCCGTCCTCGTTCAGCGGATGCTCAGGGTCGTCGATCAATTCGATCAGGGGAGCTACATCCTTGGCGGGCCAGCCCTTAGCCATTAATCCTTCACGGGCGGCAGCCGGATCGGGCGCGTTGCGGATCAGGGCGATGACTTCGTCGATATTGGCAACAGCCACCGCGAGACCGGCCAAGATATGGGCACGTTCACGGGCCTTACCAAGATCATAGATCGTGCGGCGTGTAATAACTTCTTCGCGGAATTTCACGAAGGCCTTAATCATGTCGCGGATCAGCATCATCTGCGGCTTGCCGTTATGCAGGGCGACCATATTGCAGGCGAAATTCGATTGCAAGGCCGTGTGTTTGAAGAGTTGGTTGAGCACAACATCGGCGATCGCGCCGACTTTCAACTCAATCACGATCCGTACGCCGTCGCGGTCGGATTCATCGCGAATTTCGGCGATATCCTCAACGATTTTCTCACGGCCCACTTCGCCGAGGCGTTCGAGCAGCTTGCCTTTATTCACCTGATAGGGAATTTCATGGACGATGATCGCCTCGCGCTTACCCATTTCCTCAATCGAAGTTTTAGAGCGCATAACCACCGAGCCGTTGCCGGTATGGTAGGCCTTATAAATGCCGTTACGGCCCATGATTTTGGCACCGGTCGGGAAGTCGGGGCCGGGAATGATCTCAGTGATTTCCTCGGTGGTGATATCCGGGTTATCGACCATCGCCACACAGGCATCTATGACTTCACCCAGATTATGCGGCGGAATATTGGTGGCCATCCCCACGGCGATCCCCCCTGCCCCGTTGACGAGCAGATTGGGCACGCGCGAGGGCAAAACGGTCGGTTCAGTTAAGGATTCATCATAGTTCGGGCGAAAATCGACGGTTTCTTTTTCGATGTCCTGTAGAAGAACCTCGGCAGCCTTGTCCATACGCGCTTCGGTGTAGCGCATCGCTGCGGGGCTATCGCCGTCCATCGAACCGAAGTTCCCCTGTCCGTCAATCAGCGGCAGGCGCAGCGACCAAGGCTGGGCCATACGCACCATAGAGTCGTAAATTGCAGCGTCACCGTGCGGGTGATATTTACCCATGACATCCCCGACAACGCGGGCAGATTTTTTATACGGCTTGTCCGAGGTGTAACCGCCCTCGCGCATCGCATAGAGAATGCGCCGGTGAACCGGTTTGAGCCCATCGCGCACATCCGGCAAAGCGCGCGATACAATCACGCTCATCGCATAATCGAGATAGGACTGCTTCATTTCCTCTTCAAGGGAAATGGTCGGGAACTTTTCGTCTTCGACGGTGGTGGAATCAGTCATAGAATCAAGCTACTTTTCATTGGAATTTTTCATGAGAATTTGTAGCAATTCTGGGGTTTTAAAGCAAGGGAAACTGCATTTTTATACGCGGAGATTCGGAGTTTCGGAGATATATTATCTACTCCGCAACTCCGTGCCTCCGCGTAAAATTTTTAAACTTTTTCTTCCTTCCGCACATAGGTCTCGAGGAGCCACGAAATCGCGTAGATGCTAAAGCCCGTCAACATCCCCGGAACGAGGTCCATAAGCTCGGCATGCAGGCCAAGGCCGTGACGCCAGTAGATAGCCACACCAAAGCCCGCAACCATCATGGTTACAGCGAGGCGCTGGGTTGGCTTTTCCCCCAACAGCATCAGCACAACCACGGGTGCAACAGCCGAGGCCATCCCACCCCAAGCGAGAACGACCAGCGAGAGCACGTTCTGGCTGGCCAGCGTGGCGATCGCGACGATGAAGATGATCACGGCGACCGTACCCAGACGCGCCAGTGCGTAAGAGTTGCGCAACTGCGGAAAAACATGCTGGGTTAGTGCAGAAGATGCGGCGAGCAGCAGGGAGTCGGCTGTCGACATGGTCGCGGAGAACAGCCCGGCGACCAGCAGACCTACCAGTACGGGCGGGAGAAGATCTTCCCACAGGGCCGGGATTGAAAGCTCGGCATCGAAGCTGCCGTCGATTTCGGGGATCATGACGCGGGCGATAAAGCCGACTAGCGTCGCGAGAATGAGGACGCTCCAGCGCCAGCCGAGATAAATGCGCCGGGCGGCGAGCAAATCTTCATCCGAACGGGCGACCATATGGCGGACCATCAATTGCGGCTGGCCAAGAACGCCGACGCCGAAGGCCAGCCAGCCGATGAAGATCGAGATAAACTTCACCTGAAACGGATCGACCAAAGACGGATCGATGGCTTTGAGCTGAGAATACAGCGCGCCGAGCCCGCCGAGTTGGTCCAGCGCCATCCAGACCAGCACGATGAGCGACGCCATGATGATGATCGCCTGCACGGCATCGGTCCAGATCGAGGCGCGAATGCCGCCGGCCCAGCAATAGGCGAGCAACACGAAAGCTCCGATATAGATGAACATATCGTAGTTCCAATCAAACAGGGCGGCGCCGATCTTCGCCCCGGCAACCAGCTGGGCGCTGCAATAGGTGCCAAGAAAAACGACGGTGAGCAGCGCGGTGACGACGGTGACGACCTGAAAATCCTGCCCTGACAGCTTACCGACCAGCGAGGGATAAGTATGGGCCTGGGTTTCGATGCCGCGGCGACGGATTTTATTCCCGGCGATAATCCAGCCCAAATGATCTCCAATCGTCAGGCCGACAACCGCATAAACGGCTGTGAGGCCTGCGTTATACGCCAGACCGGCAAAACCGATGAAGGTTGCGCCGCTTGAGATGGTCGCCCCGTAAGACAACGCGACGAGCCATGCGGGCATAGAGCGAGAGGCGAGAAAATAATCCTCGATATTGTCTTTGCGGAAGAACGATGAAGCCAGCCCTACGGCGGTAAAAAAGATGAAGAAGGCGAGAAAGCTGATCAGCATCATGTTCATTGCAGGAAATCCTTTAGTTTAAGCACATCTATGGGCTTTGCGTCTCCGTGCGAAACCGCGTCAGCGCCTGATCGAGCATGCGGACAATTTCCGGACCCAAACGCGCATTCAAGTCATTTTGCTTATCGCTGGCGCTGCGCGCTTCGGGCAGGCTGTAATAGGCGACCATAGCCTCGAGTTCTTTGGCCGTAAAAATTTCGGCGTAAGCATCAATTGTGTATTTTTCCAGCGCTTTCGGGTTCATCATTTGCATGAGAGCAGAGCGCACGACCTCTTTATCATTTGCCGAGGCATTGGCCATGGAACGGGATAGATAAATATCCAGCGCCTTTTCAAGCTGCTCTCTGGCCGGGCGGATTTCGATCATTTGCTTGGCGAGTTCAAGACGCTGCGTAAAGTCATCCTCTTGTGCATAGGCTGGCCAGCACAGAAACACCGTCATTGCGAGGAACAACAACGACGAAGCAATCCATATTCTTCCCCTATAGCGCTGGATCGCTTCGCGAAGTTCATGCCCCAGAGGGTACTCGCAATGACGTCTGGAGAGACTAAGCATATCCTAAAACGGAATTTCGTCTTCGAGTTCATCAACCGGGGCGGATGAAGCCGCCTGCGCCGGGGCCCCTTGGGAATAACCGCCAGAGCCGCTATCATTGAACGAACCGCCCTGATTATAGCCGCCAGCTTCACCGCCGCCACTGCGGCCGTCCAACATCACCAGCTTGCTGTCAAAGTTTTTCAGCACCACCTCGGTGGTGTATTTCTTTTGACCGTCCTGTTCCCATGAGCGGGTTTCAATAGCGCCTTCGAGATAAACTTTAGAACCTTTTTTCAGATAATTTTTACAGACCGTGACCAGACCGGGGCTAAAGATTACCACGCGGTGCCATTCGGTTTTTTCGCGACGCTCGCCAGTATTTTTATCTTTCCAGCTGTCGCTTGTCGCCACCGAAAGATTGCAGACTTCGCCGCCATTTTGCATGGTGCGCACATCCGGGTCCGCACCGAGATTCCCCACCAAAATTACTTTATTTACTGAACCAGCCACGTTTTTACTCCTGAAATTGAAACTGAAGAGTCACTATAACGGGCCGGGCAGGCTTTGCAAATAAATGTTGGACTTCCGGCGACGCTTATCCCATATAAAGCTTTATGAGCTTGAAGACCATTTCAGTACGCGGGGCGCGGGAACATAATCTGAAGGATATCAATGTCGATATGCCGCGTGACAAGTTGATTGTCATTACGGGACTGTCGGGGTCGGGAAAATCCTCTCTCGCGTTTGATACGATTTATGCGGAAGGCCAGCGGCGCTATGTCGAGAGCCTGTCGGCTTATGCGCGCCAGTTTCTGGAGCTGATGCAAAAGCCGGATGTGGACAGCATCGAGGGATTATCGCCCGCCATTTCCATCGAGCAAAAAACGACCAGCCGCAATCCGCGTTCGACCGTCGGGACAGTGACCGAGATTTACGATTATATGCGCCTGCTGTGGGCGCGGGTCGGTGTGCCCTATTCGCCCGCGACGGGCAAGCCGATTACCAGCCAAACGGTGAGTGAGATTGTCGATCGCATCCATGAAAAACATCCCCTCCCCCGGCGATGGGTGATGGAACAATGGGGAGGGGACTATAAGGAAGACGGTGAGCCTGTCCGCCTTTACCTGCTCGCCCCGATCGTGCGTGGGCGTAAGGGCGAGTACCGCAAAGAGTTTAAGGATTTGCAGGCCAAGGGTTTCCAGCGCGTCAAAGTCGATGGGACGCTGTATGAAATCGGCGATGTGCCAGTGCTGGATAAAAAGCTCAAGCATGATATTGAGGTGGTGGTTGACCGCTTGGTCGTACGCGAGGATATGGGCAACCGGCTGGCGGATTCTGTGGAAACAGCTTTGCGGCTGGCCGATGGGCTGCTTCTGGTCGAAAATGCCGACACCGGCGCACGGGAATTGTTCAGTGAGAAATATGCCTGCCCGGTGTCCGGCTTTACGATCCCCGAGATTGAGCCACGGTTGTTTTCGTTTAACTCGCCGCACGGAGCATGCCCAAACTGTGACGGGCTGGGCGCACGGATGTATATGGACGAGGCGCTGGTGGTGCCGGACGGTTCCAAATCAATCAAACAAGGCGCGATTGAGCCATGGTCGAAAGGTTTTGCGCCCTTTTATATGCAGGCACTCGAAGCGGTGTGCGCCTATTACGGCATTCCAATCGATAAACCGTGGGACACACTCAAACGCGAGCATCAGGACAAAATCCTCTACGGGTCGGGCAGCGATGTCATTGCGATCACCTATAACACCAAAACCGAAAGCACGTGGAAATCGAACAAGCCGTTTGAAGGGGTTATTCCTTCGTTAGAGCGGCGGCTGATTGAAACCGACAGTAACTCAGCGCGTGAGGAATTGTCGAAATATCAGAACAGCGCGCCGTGTGAGGCCTGTGAAGGGGCGCGTTTGAAGCCTGAGGCGTTGGCGGTGAAGATTGACGGCAAAGATATTTCCGAGGTTGGGACCTATAGTATTGAAGAGGCCGGGGAGTGGTTTGCAAAACTTACACGTCATCCCGTTGGCGCGCGCGAAGCGCGTTCGCACGAACGGGATCCAGAAAAAGACGGCCAGCAAGCTGGCCGACATATGGATCCCCGCTGTTTAAATCAGCCTGCGGCTGATCGCGGGGATGACAGCTTTTATTTGACAAAGCAGCAATACAAAATTGCCGAAAAAATCCTCAAAGAGATTAACGAGCGGCTCAATTTCCTGCGTAATGTCGGCCTAGATTATCTCAACCTGTCGCGCTCTTCGGGCACGCTATCGGGTGGGGAAAGCCAACGTATTCGTCTGGCCAGCCAGATTGGCTCAGGCCTGACCGGGGTTTTGTATGTGCTGGACGAGCCGTCGATTGGCCTGCACCAGCGCGATAACCACCGCTTGCTGGAAACGCTCACCCGCCTGCGTGATATGGGCAACACGGTGATTGTAGTAGAGCATGATGAAGACGCGATCCGCGCGGCGGATCATTTGATCGATATGGGCCCCGGCGCAGGTGTGCACGGGGGGCGCGTTGTCGCCGAAGGGCCGCCGGAAGAGGTGTTTCAGTCCGCCCGATCGATGACGGCGGCCTATATGAACGGGACGAAGGAGATTGAGATTCCTGCAAAGCGGCGCAAAGGCAAGGCCAAGCAGTTCATCGAAGTGATTGAAGCGAGCGGCAATAACCTGCAAAACGTGTCAGCGAAAATCCCGCTGGGCACGTTTACCTGCGTGACGGGCGTTTCGGGGTCGGGAAAATCGACCTTTACGCTGGATACGTTGTACCGCGCGGCTTCACGCACATTGATGAAATCGAAGGAACAGCCTTTGGCCCATAAAGAGATTAAGGGCCTTGAGTTTATCGACAAGGTGATCGATATCGACCAGTCGCCGATTGGCCGCACGCCACGCTCAAACCCTGCGACCTATACGGGCGCATTTACGCCGATCCGTGAATGGTATGCGGGCCTGCCCGAAGCCAAGGCGCGCGGATACGGGCCGGGGCGCTTTAGCTTTAACGTCAAGGGCGGGCGTTGTGAGGCGTGCAAGGGCGATGGGGTGATTAAGATCGAGATGCATTTCCTGCCCGATGTGTATGTGGAATGCGAGATCTGTCACGGCCAGCGTTATAACCGCGAGACGCTGGAGATACAGTATAAAGGCCAATCGATTGCCGATGTGCTGGATATGACCGTTGAGGAAGCGGCGGATTTCTTTAAGGCCGTGCCATCGATTCGTGACAAGCTGGAGACACTGAAAGATGTGGGACTGACCTATATTAAGGTCGGGCAGCAAGCCACGACGCTTTCGGGAGGTGAGGCACAGCGGGTGAAGTTGTCGAAGGAGCTGGCCAAGCGCTCGACCGGCAAGACGCTGTATATTCTGGACGAGCCGACGACGGGATTGCATTTTGAAGATGTGCGCAAGCTTTTGGAGGTTCTGCATTCGCTGGTGGATAAGGGCAACTCCGTGGTGGTGATCGAGCATAATCTGGATGTCATAAAGACGGCGGATTATATCATTGATATCGGCCCTGAAGGCGGGCATAAAGGCGGACAAATTGTAGCCATCGGCACGCCGGAAGAGATTTGCGCGGTGAAGGAAAGCTACACCGGCGCGTACCTGAAACCGATTTTGGAGAAGAAAAAGAAGGCGAAAGCGGCATAAACCTCTAACCGTCATTGCGAGGGAGCGCAGCGACCGAAGCAATCCAGAGTCATCTGCAACACATTCTGGATTGCCGCGTCGGCTTTCAGCCTCCTCGCAATGACGATAAAATCAATGAACTACCCCGCCGCAAGCAGCGGGGTATCAGAACAGGGAGAGTTGCCTATCTTCGTGTAGCTTGAGATATTCTTTTCCCTGATTTTGGACGTATTTCTTTATCATGTCCTCATCACCATGCTTTCCTACTGTAGAAGCGAAATAACCATCGGTCCAAAACTCACCGCCCCAAAGCTGTTTTTTAACATGAGGACATGATCGAAATATCTCACGCGCCGTAATGCTCTTGATGATCGTTACCAGCTTTGTTACTGGATAACTCGGAACGGATTGCACCAAAAAATGAACGTGATCCTCATCTGTCCCTATCTCTAAAAATTTTAGCTGGTAACGATCTGCTATCTTCAAACAAACATCGCGCAACACTTCATCAACCTGCGCATCGAAAACGGCGCGACGATATTTCGCCGGAAACACCAGATGATACAGCAAAACAGTAACATTATGGCTCTTATGGATATATTCGCTCACGCGAATATTTTACGCCCCAAGGGGCGGGGAATAAATCCCAAAGAGATTTAAAATCAACACTTTAATTTTAATAATTGCATTCCCGTTAATTTTTTGTTAATGTTATGCATAATCAAAAACGAACGGTAGTGGAGAACAGATATGCCTTCAGTTGTTGGTGTTATAAAATTGGGTGTTTATGCCGCAGCGGGGACCGCTGTTCTTGGCCCCATGTTTTACACAGTTGCACAGGGCGGTACTTGGGCTGCAGGGGCTGGGGCGAGCCTTGATCTTGCAGGTACCGCGTTAGGTGCTGCTGGCGATGTCGTGCACATTGGAGCCGAAAAGCTCATCCCCTAAAAAACTACCGGTTACATCTCGCCGTTTTTCCAAGAATGCAACCCAGGCTTTGCTGCCTAGACGGTTATTAAAGTGCCGCCGGTTTCGAGGGCCTCTTCGTCGGTCAGCCCGCTCGTATTTCTGATCTGGGCGATCTGAACAAAATTATCCGCCCCGCCATCAACATCAACATGCAAAAATGAATGGGCGCTGCTTTCGGTGATTTGGATAAAATCAGAAATAGCGTCGGTCAGCGGGTTATAGCCGATTAAGATATCTGAAACATCCAGATTATCCCCTTCGAGTAGCGAAAAATCTTTAATCACATCGATACTGCCATCAAGGGCAAATGCATCAAAGACGAACGTATCCGCATCACCCTGCCCGTAGAGCGTATCCACCCCTGCACCGCCAATTATATTGTCGTTGCCATCGCCGCCTTTTAAGATATCAGCGCCGTCTTCGCCATACAGCGTATCGTTCCCTTCTTCGCCGTACAGAGTATCATCGTCTGTACCGCCATAGAGAATATCATTCCCTTTACGTCCATAGAGCTTATCATTGCCCGCATCGCCATAAAGCACATCGTTACTGGCGTAAGCATCGGACGCATAATAGCCACCATAAAGACGATCATTGCCGTCGCCGCCATGAAGTTCGTCGTTATCTTCCATGCCATAAAGACGGTCATCGCCCAAACCGCCATCGAGATAGTCCATACCCGACCCGCCTCTCAGGATATCGACGCCCGCATCGCCATAAAGATTGTCATCGCCCTGTTCGCCGTAAATGGTATCGTCATCATCACCGCCATAGGCCGTATCATTGCCCTTGCGGCCATAGATACTGTCGTTTCCGGCATCGCCGTAAATCAGGTCATCACTGGCGTAGATGTCATTACTCGATTTTCCGCCAAACAGCATATCGTTACCCGCGCCGCCATGAAGTTCGTCGTTATCTTCCATGCCGTAAAGACGGTCATCGCCCAAACCGCCGTCGAGATAGTCCATGCCGACACCGCCATAAAGAATATCATGATCTTCATTCCCATACAGGGTGTCATCGCCGTCTTCACCGCGCAAATCATCGTCACCGAGACCGCCATAAAGCGTATCGTTGCCCTCTTCCCCACGCAGGAGGTCATCGCCGTCAAGGCCGTAAACCACGTCATTGCCAGCTCTAGCCTTGATCGTGTCATCATAAGGCGTGCCGTTAAGCGGATTATCGTCCCCGGACGTGCCGTAAATCGTGCCAAATTGCGCAACCAGTTGCGACCAGCTGTAGGACACGGCATTAAAGATCACCATTTCCAGATTGGACAGCGTATCTACAAAGCCCTGAACGATATTGTTCAATGTCATGCTGGCGGCGTTGATCACCGTGCCGATAAACTCTGAAAGATCATAGCTGTATTCCAGCGTGTCGGTATCGGCTCCGCCGTCGATTTCATCATTACCGAGGCTGGCGAAGAAGTAGTCGTTTCCGGCATTGCCGAGCAGGATGTTATCGGAATCATTGCCGTAGAACGTATCCTGGCCGCTGCCTCCTTTTGCGTTTTCAATCACCGCGCCGTAGGCAATGGCGATGTTGCCGGTCAGCCCCGCGACATTCGAAAACGCGCCCTGACGCAGATCGATCACTTGCGTATTCGTAAAGCCGGACAGGTCCAGCGTATCTGTGCCTCCGCCATCCCAAATCGCCGCTACCGGAAATGGCGTCAGGGTAAAATCGAACTGATCGCGCCCGGCAGTCGAATTAAACCCGTAAACCGTATCGGTGTTGCGGGTCGACATGTTGGCGCCGTAGATTTGCTGGATTGCGTAAATGTCGAACAAGAGTGGAGTGGCTGCGTACTCAGTGACGTTATATATTCCTTCAATATGCGTATGGTCGGCGCCGCTCTTTGAGGCTTGAAAATACGACATCAGGGAATATTGCCGCGTATCATTCGTCCACATGGCATCAGTTTCATAAGTGGCTGTACCGTTATAATTCCCGCTGTGGCCAAGTCCGAGTGAATGGCCAATCTCGTGCGTTGCGGTGAGAAGGCCGTAATTACCAATCTCTCCGATGTTAGAGCCAAAAAAGCCCGAACTCGCATCAATTGATATAATGCTCAGCGCCAATTGATCGGTGCCAATATAGACGAATGGCTGTGAATAGGCGCTGAAATCATCGCCTTCAAGGATAATGATGTCGGCACCACTGAAAACTTCAGAGAAGGTCAGATTTGTGACATCGGCCCATTGATCGAAAGCCATGCGGAAACCATTTTTTTCCGATGTAGAAAATTCGCTGGACAGCGAATAAGTCACATTGCTTTGGTACCATTTGTGAGCCCTGAAGCCGACATCGGCCCAATAGCCGTTGATCAGGTAATCGGCGAATTGTTCTTTCGTGGCGGCTGTGGTCGGCGCGTTTGACTGGATTGTATCAAAACCTTCATTGAAGATTTTGAGATCGGCCTGTGCATCGCCGCCCTTCATGCATATCGGGCAGCCGCAACCGCGGGTGTTTGTGTCATAATCCAATGTGGTGTTTATACCCATCTGCCCACTTCGCACGCCTCATGATTGTGTTTTTGCGCGCGCCTTTACTCAAGTAACTATCTATAATCCCGCAGCGTTCATATGTCAAACCTTGAGCATAATAGTCTGATTTTACAGAAACGTCGCAACTATACACTGGACAGCCCGTGATATAGGGCATTATAAGTGCAGGGAAATAGATTTACAAAATTTTTGGAGAACCCATGACACATTTAAAAACCTTATTTCTTGCGCTATGTTTGCTGCCGCTGATTTCCCTGCAGGCCTTTGCCGGGGACGATGAAGGACTTTATGCCCCGCCTGCACCGGACGGCTCGACCTTTTTCCGCTTTGTGCAGGCCGATGGCAATGCGGATGCCGTTATACCGCAAGCCGGTGGCAAGAGCTACGATGCCCTGGCCTTTGAAGGCGTTAGCGCGTACTTTGTTATGCCCGAAGGAACACTCAATTTTACGATGAACGAGGCAACATCTTCCGAAGAGCTGAAAGCCGATCATTATTACAGCGTGATCTTGAGTGCCGGAGCGCTGCATATTCTGGAAGACCAGAAGATTGAGAATATTCAAAAATCCTTAATCGGCCTGTATAACCTAACAGATCAGGACACCTTGAGCCTCAAAACAGCGGATAAGGGCATCGCGATTATCGAGGACGTTGCCAGCAGCCAAAACGGAGCGCGCGAGATCAATGCCTTAAAAATCGATCTTGAGGTTGTCAATGCCGACGATAGCGTTAAAAAAGCGCTCGAGCCTTTAGTGCTTGAACGCACGCAGGCTTTTTCCGTGTTTGCATTCCAGAATGCGGCAGGTGAGATCACGCTGAAAAGCGTCAAGGCTGAAACCGATACAACAAAATAGATTGAAGCCAAATCAACGGCAGAGCTTTGTGCCGCATAAGCTCTGCCGACCTTAGGGAAATTCATGGTCTTTTCATCCGCGATATTTCTGTTTGTCTTTTTGCCCCTGTTTATCGGGCTGTATACCCTGACGCCGGCGCGGTCTAAATCCCTGACTATTCTCGCAGGCAGCTATATTTTTTACGGCTGGTGGCGGATTGATTTTCTCGGCCTGCTCATCGCCGTGACGCTGGGCAACCACCTTTTCGCCAAAGGCATTGTTCGTTATGAAGGCACGTTGCGGGCGCGCCGACTTATGCAGGCTGGTGTAGTGGCTAACCTTCTGGTGCTGGGAGTTTTCAAATATTTCAATTTTGGCGTTGAGAGCCTGAATGCGGTTTTTGAAAGCTCGGGCCTTAACACTTTCGAAGCCCTGCGCTTTATCCTGCCGATCGGGATTTCCTTTTATATCTTTCAATCGATCAGTTTCCTGATTGATGTTTATCGCGGTGATGCCCCGCCGGCAAAGCGCTTTATCGATTTTGCCGCTTTTATCTCGCTGTTCCCGCAACTAATCGCCGGGCCGGTCCTTCGTTATAAAGATCTGGCCGACCAGTTTGAACACCGCGAGCACAGTCTGGATAAATTCTCCGAAGGCGCAACGCGTTTTATGGCCGGGTTCGCCAAAAAGGTATTGATCGCAGATACGGTGGCGCCGCTGGCCGATGCCGCCTTTGCGCTGGACAATCCGACGATGGCGGAAAGCTGGCTGGGGGCGATGGCCTATACGGTCCAGCTTTATTTCGATTTCTCAGGCTATTCGGATATGGCGATCGGGATTGGCCTGATGCTGGGTTTTCGGTTTATCGAAAACTTCAACTTTCCCTATATCAGCCGTTCAATCACAGAATTCTGGCGGCGCTGGCATATCAGCTTGTCCACATGGTTGCGCGATTATCTGTATATTCCGCTGGGCGGCAACCGGAAGGGCAAAATCCGCACCTATATCAATCTGTTTTTGACCATGGTTTTGGGCGGGCTGTGGCATGGGGCGAACTGGACCTTCGTCGTTTGGGGCGCATGGCATGGCGGCATTATGGCCATAGAGCGCAGGCTCGGCATTCAGGGCGGGACAAACGAATCCGTGACCATTCCGATGCGGATATTCCGTACAATCCTGACCTTCTTTTTTGTCATTCTGGGTTGGGTAATGTTCCGCGCAGACAATATTTCCAGCGCCATGGCGATGTATGAAGGCATGTTCGGATTTAACGGCACCGGCATTAGCGAGCGCATGGATTGGCAGATCAAGGGCATTGCGCTGAGCGCGCTGGGCATCGGCCTGTTTGTCATCTTTATCGGCCCGCTCCTCCATTACCGCGCGCATGTGAATCTGTCCGAGCAACAATTGGCGCATAAACACGTTATCGCCATGCAGATCGGCATCATGGCTTTGTTTGTGCTGGCCGTGTCGCGCCTGTTGGCCCAGAGCTATTCGCCGTTCCTGTATTTTCAATTCTAAGAAATGCTTTTTCTATTTCATCGCGCCGAGCATATCGGCGGCCATAGCGTGGCCACCGTCAGCGGCTTTTTTCAGCCAGTAACGGGCCCTTTCAGGCGAAGCGTCGGTGACATGCCCGGCCAGATAAAATTTCCCAAGCTCGTACATGGCCTGCGTATTGCCGCCCTTGGCGACGGTTTCGTACAAAGACAGCGCCTTGTCGGTGTCTTTGGGCACGTATTGGCCGTTCATCGTAAATTCGGCCAGTTTAAGAGTTGCCAGAAGATAGCCGCTTTCATGCGCCTGACTGAGCAGTTTGAGCGCCTGTTCATCTTTCCCAGCCTCAGCCTCGAGCAAGATGATTGCCAGCGTAAAGATATCCTTGGGTTCTTGTTTGCCTTGACCGGCCAGCCGCTCAAACCATTGCATTGCTTTGCTTAAGTCTTGCGGCGCGCCGTTTTCACCGCTGCTATAGGATTTGGCAACAAACAGGATATCGTCGTCATCGCACGGATAATTGGCCAGCGCCTGTTCAAACCAGTAAGGGGCACGATCATTGCCCAACTTGGCCAGTGCGATCATCGCGCGAATGTCGCCATTGTCGGCCGCATGGGTGAACAGCTTTACAGCGCGCTCAGGGTCCCGGCCATCCTTTAACAGGCGAGCAAGCGCCATAGAAGCACCCTTATTGCCGTTCGAAAGCGCCTTTTCATACAGGGTAATAGCCTCGGAAATATTGCCCTTGTTCTTTTCAAGATCACCGAGTTTTTTCAACGCTGAATCATGGTTACGATCGGCGGCGATCTTGATATATGCCAGCGCTTTTTCTTCATCATGCGCAATCAACGGACTTTCCAGCAAAGCCATACCGTAGGCATAATGCCCGGCATAGGCGCCATCGGCTCGTTTATCTTTTTCAAAGGCCTGCTCCAACCAGTTTTGTGCTTTGTCCTGCTCCCCCGCGACATTGTAGAGCAGCCACAAGAACACCATATTTTTCTGAGAATCACGGCTGCGCGTGATGCGGCGAATTATCGGAATATAATGGGCAACGATCTCCTTTGGGTTTTGCGCAGCAGCAATCTCCTGTTCAATATCGTCATATGTGTCGGCCGCGCCGATAAAAGCCGCGCGCTGCCGCCACGTGTTCGATTTTTCGGCGTTTGCGGGTTTGCCAATAGCACAGCCATAGACCTGTTCTAGGCGACGAAAAGCCGAACTGTAATTCTTTTGCGCCGCGGCGCGATAATAGCGCAGTGCCTTCACAGGGTTTTGTTCGACGCCGATCCCGAAGCGGTAGGCTTCGCCCAGATTATACAGCGCTTCAGCATCTTCCTTGCGGGCCGCCTGCGCATATAGAGCAAATATTTTTTCATCATCCGCACTATCGGTATCTTCGGAGAGCACATCGACGTAGCGCATCAACATGGCATTGTCCGCATCTTTATGCTGAGCGGCTTTTTCCAGCCAGTATAAAAGCTTTTCACGATCGCGGAAAAATTCGTAGCGCCCATCATAGGCTGCGACCAGAGCCTCAATCGCCTCATATTCTCCCCTTGCCGCAGATTTCTCTAGCATTTCCAGCGCTTTGGCTTTGTTTTCATCTGCGTTTTTCTTATCCTGAGATTGCAGATACAATTTTCCGAGACGAAAGAGAGCATCTTCCGATCCGAGAGCGGCGGCCTCTTCCAACAAGCTTTGGGCTGAGGGAATATTTTCTTTGCCTTCCAGAAAACCTTGCTCGATATATTCAATCAGTTTGAGTTTGGCCTCGACATCATCCAACTTCGCCGCCTCAACATACCAGAGCGCAGCCGTGACCTTATGATTCTCAAGCGTTTTGAGTTGCTCGTAAAGCTCGGCCATTTGGACAATATAAGCACAATCACTTGCAGCGATCTTTTCAAGAAACTGGTTCTGGGCCAAAGCAAAGAGACGATCGGCACGCCCCTCCCGCCCTTCGACTTTGCCGCGCTGATAGAGATAAGCCAGCGCCAGCGTCGCCTTCGGGTTATTGAAGCGCGCGGCTTTTTCAAAAAGCTTAACCGCCTCGGTGTAATTTTCATCGGCAAAGTGAATGCGCGCCAACTCCAAAACGACATCTTCTTCATCAAGTTCTGTCGCAGATTCCAAAACCCGGATAGCCTCATGATGATTGGGCGGATACCCCTGCCCGCGTGCGAGCATCCGGGCCTTTTGCAGCAAGGCTTTGGCGCGGATGTCCGAATTTTTCGTCGTTTTCAGGACGTTTTCGAGTACGTTCACCGCTTTTGTGTAATCGCGGGCCACATTCACCCCGCCGCCATAATACAACCAGACCAATTCCAGTTTTTGCGTTTCCGAGAGCGCCGACAGATCGCGCCGGGCGAGAGATTCGTCCCTGTGATATAGCGGCTGGCAAACATCCTTGCTGATTGATGGCGGCGTCAGGATCAGGGAATTTTCCTGTGCCCAAGATGCAGGCGCACTGACAAAAAATACCGGCAGACCTAACAAGACTGCGAGTAATATAAAGTTATTTGAAAGTTTGTTTCTCATTTCTTGCACAGCTTGCTCGTAAGGTTTACATCTGCGTCATCGCGATTTTCCAGTGCAATGCCGGACAGGTTCGTATCAATATCTTCGGACAGTTCGACGAAGAACCGACCGGAGTTTTTATATCGCCCGGAATGATCGATGGTGAAAAATTCGCCATCGCCGTCCTCATATTCAAAATCGAGATGGAAACGATTGAACACGGGATTATCGGCTTTGATGTAAAGGTAATACTCTTTGCCACTGATCTTTTGGTCTTCCAAAGCCGAGAACACCGTGACGGCACTGGTGTCTTTGTTGATTTTGACATTGGCTTGTCCAACGAGTTTATCGCCTGTGCATTCACCCGATACGGCCGGAATCAACTGGCGGAAATAGGTCGGCGCATCCAGATTCAAATCATAACGAGAGGCAACTTCCCATAGCAATATCGGCGGTTTGTCTTTGATGAAATCATCTGAATTGAGATAAGAAATGATTGACGTAAAGAGCCTCCCACCAGGAATTGCATAATTCATTACCTCTAGCGATGATTGTTTCTCTATAAAATTCTTCAACCTAAATGAGTCAACATAACTAAAACTTGACCCGACAACACTTACAGGTGGTAACTCTTGTTCACCAAACAAGGCGTCAATACTTTCTGAATTCTCTTCTTCTTTGTTAAATTTATAAATATTGATTTTTTCTGGAGGCAAGTGGGATACGCAGATTTGACGTAAGTATTCTTGAGATGTAGAAACGTGATCTAACGCTCCATCTTTAATAGAGCTAAACTCTGCTTTGTTCAGGCTATCATAGGAGGGTAGTTTTTTTATTTCATCAGCGATAGAGGATGCGATTAAGGCTGCCCCTTCTGGTTTCCAGTGAAAATCTATTTTAAAAAATAAGTTATCTATTTGATCTTTTGTTAATTTTTTTATACTGGGTGAGACATCAGCAAAACCAACGCCTAGTCCACTAAGCTGATCTGCAAAACCTTCATAAGCCTGCAACATCTCATCCTTGTCATAATTAAAACGCTCTAATTCTTCACTGCGAACATATTCATTTGCAATGAAAGCCTTTGGAAATAAAACAGGAAAAATGATGAGGTGCGTATTATTTTTAACCAGTGCGTCATTAAATCTCTTTAAGTAATCCTCAGTCTGCGGGCTAAGCGTATAAAATGCATCAAAGTCGTTGTGCTTAAAGAACCAGCCATCATAGCCCTGAAACATTTCCCCATAGCCGGTTGCAATACTTTTTTCCTGCAAATTGGGGCAATCATAGAGCTCTTGTTTGCCTCTCCACAGATCAGCAAAAGCAACAGGTATAGGCCCGATCATCATCCCCGCCAACAAAGCGAAAAAGACAAGGGTGTTGTATTTCTGTATGCCCCGGTGTTTCATTTTTTTATTTTTTCTTTTTCTGCTTTTGTTTTTCCAGCGCCACTTTGGCGTAGAAATGCTGATCCTCAACGGCGCGTTCATAATATTGCTGCGCCAGTTTCGAGTTCGTGTTTTTGTACAGTTCGCCAAGGAAATACATCGCATCGGCATTTTTCTTTTCAGCTGCCTTTTCAAACCAGTAAATAGCCTGCTGCCGGTTCTTTTCATGGTAGGTGTAGTAATTTCCCAGATCGCGCATCGCCAGTGTATTTCCGGCATTGCCCGATTCTATGAAATATTCCTTGGCTTTTTGCAGGTCTTTTTTCACGCCAATGCCGGTTGCGTATGCCACAGCCAACTGACGCGTTGCGTTTTCTTCTCCGGCTTCATGCCCCCTGCGGAAATAGTATAGCGCGCGGACCGGGTCGACGGCGATCTGAAACCCGTCGCTGTAGAACATGCCGAGCCGGAAAGAGGCCTCGGCGCTGCCCAGAGATTCTGCTTTAATCAGCCATTTTTGCGAGTTTTCAAAACTGACCGGGAAATATTCCCCGAAGGTGTAGGCCTCACTGAGCGCCAGCGCCGCCTTCGGGTTACTTGTCGCCTGGTTTTGCAACAGCTTCAGACCGAGATTTTTATACATTTCGGCTTGTGGAATTTTTCGGTATTGGTTCTTATCCAGCTTGTACAACCCCAGAGCCGAGAGATAATCATCATTATAAAGCCCGATGCGAAACCAGTGTTCGGCCTGTTCATATTGTTTTTCCAACTCGTAATATTTGCCCAGTTTATAGGCGTCTTCACCGTTGCCAGCGGTAGCGTTTTTCTCAAGATTTTTCAGGCGCGCCGGATCATCGTCGCCCGCCAAAACCGGCTGCATGCAACATAGAAAAAACACCGCAACGAAAAGCGCGCACTTTAAGGTCTGGCCCAAAAACATGTGGCGTTCCCTCCGATATAATCATCCATAAGCGGTCTTTCCTCATCAACCTCACGTAGCATCAGCGTTTCCAGGCGCGCACGCGAAAATTCATTCTGCGCATGCAGGCGATAAGCTTCGCCGAAGGCCAAAAGATGACGCCGTCCACGATTGTCGAGAAAGCCCATATCAGGATTTAGAAAATCATTAGACGGACCGGGAATATAATTCTCGGATGCACGTTCCAGCATCACCCCCTGATTTTGCACACCATTGAGAAAATGGTTCATCAACAACGCCAGCGAGCGATCATTCTTTTCCAGCGCATAAAGATCATCGCCTTTATTACGCCCCACTTCGGCCATGAGTGTGAAGTCTGCCAGAGACTGGCGCAGATACCACAAAGCACGCGCACCGCGACGATCTTCTAGCGGCAAGGCGCCATCGGCCTGCATATCGGCAAGCGCCGCCTCGAAACGCTCAACGCCTTTTTTATAGAGCCTCTTATCCCCGATATAACCGCCCCAAAGCATGAGAACGGAATCGGCGAGATAGCGGTGGTTGTTCTCATCGACATCACCATCAAATGTGGCATCCACCCGGCGCACAAGACCGTCTAGCCAAGCTTTCACGGTTTCTTGCTCATCTTTACTCATCTGCGGGCGTACAATCGCGAACGTGGTGATTGTCGGCAGCAATCCGCGTTTTAAAGCATAGTACGGATCGTAATGCTCGGGTGTTTCTTCCAGCGCCTTGGCATTTGCCCAATCCAAGAGCAGTTTTCTCGCAGCCTCATCGGCCTTTTTGTCTCCGGCCAGTGCCCGCCCACCCTGTAAAATCATGGCCCAGGCAAAATTATTCATACCATTATCTGTACCATATCCCTGCGTAGCCACGAGTGAATTACGTGGCTCAAGCTCCCTATCAGGCATTTTCTCGTTGATGGCCATACAGCCTTCACGAATATCTTTAAATTCCGGTCGTGTCAGTTCTTCGCGGCGTTGATCGATATCGAACAGCGGGAAACGGTCGGCGGCGTGAGAAGGCAAAACAAAGCTATTCACGACAAAGCCACTCAGCATGATCAAAGCTATGCGCTGGACTTTTTTCATTCCGGGACCTCCTGCATGACCTGTTGCTGATCTACGCCTTTGTCTTTGACGGTCTGCGCATCACAGGCGCTGACCTCAAGACGTTCCAACACGTTTTCTTGTCCGTCGCCCGCAAAGATACCTTGCTCGCGCAAGGGACAAGCATGATAGCGGTCTCCTTCCTGATAATAAGGACAAGTATCGACCATGACGACGCCGTCTTTAAAGCGGAACAGGGCATCCGGGTTTTCTTCAAACCACGGCCCGCGAATAAAGCGCGGCGACTGGTTGATAAAGTTATTGTCCCGAATGGTCAGCGCGTTGATCGGATCGCTGTATACGCCTGTGCCGTTTTCACTGATCGTGTTGCCGATAATCGTATTGGCCGCAACGCGGTGGAACGGGTCGAGATCGAAATCGCGCGTTTCCTGCGCGGCATTGGATTTCAGATCGAGGCGATAACTGAAAACTCCGGCCTGTTTGTTATGACGAAATTCGTTATAGAATATTCCCAGATCAATGGCATTGCGGGTGCGGATACCGGCTTTTTTATTGTCAAAAACCGCATTGCTGGCAATCAGGTTACAATCACTTTCAAAAATCGTGATGCCGTCCTGTTTATTGCCGAAGGTGGTGTTACCGTAAATAATCGTGTTCACACTTTCACGATCAATCATGATCCCCGTTCCGTAATTGTCAAAACTGAGATTGCCGACAATGAAGGAATCGTTTACCTCGCGCGAGATAATAATCCCGTGCTTTTTCTGGCTGTCGTAGGCGGTGTTATAGGCGAAAATCAGACGGCGGGAGCGGTCGTGCGGGTCGATGCCGTAGATGACGTTGTCGATATATTCATTGCCGACCACGACGACATCATCGGCTTCGTACGAGTAAAATCCGTAATAGGCGTTGTGAAAAGAGCTATCGACGACGATGCCCGTCGGGCGTTCCAAAAGTTTTTTGTTCAGCGCCAGAACCTCACGCGGCCCCCATGTCAGGGACAGCCCGTAAGACTTACTGTTGCTGTAGCCCAGCGCGGTGAGTTCCGAACCCGCAATATAGGTTTCCGATCCGCTCCAGGCCGTGATATAGGGCCGAAATTCCCGCTTTCTTTCAAGGCCGTGATAATAAGGCGGCGCATCTTGCTCTTCATTCCAGGCGGTCAGACGAATGCCCGTCAGATAGAATTGTCCGGCGTTGATGATGTAAGCCCCGCTATCCTGAGACAGGCGGATCGTATCGACATCATCGGGGCTGAGGACCAGTGTCGCGTGGCGACCAATCAAGAGCGGCCGGCGTAGCAGATAGGTACGCCCTTCTTTTACAATATAGTCGGTGACCCCTTGCGCGACCAAAGAATCGTAAAAGGTCGAAAAATCGATAATGCCTTCCTGAATAAACAGGATGTCAGGTGAGGAAACTTTTTGCTTCTCGGTAAATCCAGCGTTGCCATATGGGGAAGAAAATTTGAAATTGTAAACGTTGTTTTCGTAAAAAACCTGACTGACCTTGGCGTGTGTGTTCAAAGGCACAAGCGTATCGACATAGGCCGCGTCATATTTCATCTGCTTTGCAATATCGAAAGCCGGGATTTTACGACCCAGTTCCGAAGGCGGAGCTGCGAGAAGCGATGCAGAGCCGAGCGTATCGGAATTGCGCTTGGCGATATCTTGCTCCAATGCCTCTACCAAAGCAGGATCAAGCTCGTTTTTTGGGTTGTAATCGGGGTGATAGATAAACTGCGCGTCTTTATTCACCGTATCTGAAAAGACATTATAGGCATCGACCTTGTGGATCTGATGTTCAGCCAACATCCGATAGGTTCTGGTACGATATAATGCGTCCTGAATCGTTCGGGCATGCTGCACCGCTTTTTCAATTCCCTCTTCTTCAAGCCGTTTGAGGGCTGTTTCACGGATTTTCTTTTCCGGGTGCTTGTCATTACCTTTTTTCTCAAAATTACTTCGGGCTTTTTCCATGCGCTCAGCGATGAGCTTTTCGGCCTTGGCGCGGCTTTCGGAATTGCCAAGCTGTTCAAGCTCCGCGCGGGCGAAAGACAGCGCTTCGTCCGAACGGCGTGTATAGCCTTGTTCCAGATAATGCGCGGCCAGTCGCGAGAACATATTGACCCTTTTGCTCGTATTATCAGCTTTGAAAGCCACGCGCAGCGCCCGCGAATATTCGCCGTTATCGAAAAGCTCCTTAAAGAAGTCATTGAGCGCCTGCGTTCTTTCTTTGTCTTTGTCGATGGCCAAGAGGCATTCCAGCGCGACATTGAATTCATCACGCGCCATGATGTCCTGATGTAAATTTACAAGCGCCTTGGCATCGAGCTTTTTATCTTGTTGTGCCAGCAGATCATAGAGTTGCTCATGTGCCTCAGTCGGGGCAATTTTTGCAACGGCGTTAAATTGAGCGATGCTACGGAGCGCATGTTGACGTCGCTCAGGATTATCAATGAGATTCAGGAATTCCTGACTTTGCGTGACAATCGCAGGATCAAGATAGGCCTGGCCGTCTTTGAGCGTTGTCAGGAGCAAGATCAGAGCATAATTGAGCCGCTCCATATCTCCGCGCGAACCTTCTTCCATCAACACCAGCGCATCGCGGACTGCGTATACAAGCTCTGTGCTTTTATCACGAGGAGCGCCGGTTTTGATCAGAGCATTGAGAATATCGACAAGCGCCCAAGCCCTTGCCCGACCCTGCAAATTCGACTGGGCAATTTCAACCGCAGCATCCACCTGTTCGGTTTGCAAAGTGTCGCGGATGATATTGCGAAGGATAAGCTCTTTGCTGATCCCAGAAGACTTGGCCGGGGCTTGGCTTTCAAGTAACGTGATTAGGTCCTGCCATTTATCAAGCCGCTGTTCTGGAATCTCAATCCGCTCAACCTGGAGATACAGCGCCTCAATCGACGACATATCCTGCGATCCTCTTTGGGCCAACGCCGGGTTTTGACAGTATACGAAAGACAACACCAAAAGACCGCCGACCGAAGCCAACAGCATCAAGTTTCGAAGTAGTGTTTGTCCTTCTCGCATGGTCAAAGCAGACTTTCCGTCCTTCCCGGGATTATCCTTAACGCGTTAAGCCCAGCGTATCAATTTTAACCTCGACCGGAGAGCCGATCAGCTCCGGGGATAGCTCTTCAGCCGGCTCGAGCATAATCAGCGAACTGGCCGCCGCTTCGCCGCCTTTGTAATTTACACTCGTAATTATTGCCGAAATCTGAAGACCAGAGCCTTTGTGCAAGATATAAGCCTTTTCACCCTTGCTCAGGCGGATGGCATCGTCGTAGGACACCCGCGCCTTGACAAAGAGCGGCGTGTCCTGCGGGACAAGCTTCACCAGTTGCTGGCCGGTTTTGACAATATCGCCGGAATCGACAAGGAATTGTTCGACCAGACAATCGCATGTGCTATCGACGCCGCTAACAACGCCGCCTGCGGACAGGACCGAGAGCAGGACCTCGCCCTTGGCCACTTTCTGGCCGGGCTTGATATCTTTATAGCTGACATTCCCGGAACTCGGTGCGCCCAGAGCCACCGTATTCCCGGTAACCACGGCCGATTGCGCGGAAATGATATAGTTCTGCTCATAAATGCTGGTGATAACATAAAGCAGTAGAAGCAAAGACAGGCCGGGCACCAGCATGCGCTGGAACGTCCCTTTAACCTTGCCGACGATGCCGTCATTTTCGCGCTTGGGAATTTTGCGCTCGGTTGTCATGTTATTACGTCCGACAATATGGATCATGTCATTCACTTCGACCAGATCACCGGTGACATAGGCGCCGACAAGATGCTGCATGATCGATATCTGCCGGGCACTCATTTTATCAAAGCGCGCACCAATCAAAAGATCGTCTTCGCTGATGTGACGAACCTCGATAGACATCGGGACGCGGAGTTCATAGCTGTCCAGATTGAAGATCAATGTGGCCGCGTAAACGTGGTTGGCCTTGAATGCAGAAAGTCCGGCCTTGTCTTTAACCTTGATATTGACACCGCCGGTCGACCAGTTATCCGCCTCAAACAGCTTGCCGTCGATTTCAACCTGAGCCGGCAGATCAACACGCACGTGCTGTCTTTGAGACTCTGCCTCATGAACGATATTGGGTTGTGTTTTTGTCATTGTCGTTTCCTACCATGCTAGTGCGTTAAATTGTACCAAAAATAAAAACTCGGAACTTCCAGAACACCGCTTACAACCCCAAGTGCCACCACGAAGAGGCTGAAGCTGAACAAATGAATATAGAAAGAACCGAAATTCGTAAAGCGTTGCAGCCATACTGACTTGTCGGATTTCAATGTCGTCTTTTGGCGTGTCCATTTTTGCTTATCAAGCCGGAAGAAAACATAGATTTTTACAAGCGAGCCGACAAGCTGGTTGTAATATAAAAAGAACGGCCAGATCGGACTGACCCGGTCCCTTGAAAGCAAAAGCGTCAGTACCAGAATATAGCGGGTTAAGAGCATCCAGAAAATGTAATAAACCGGGGCCAGCGGCGTCACAGTGAAGGTGCTGAGGACGGTTAGCGTGAAACCGGTCAGCGCCGTCCACATGGAAAGGCGCTGATCGAGCGTGCTGAGCCATGGAAAGAAGTTCATGACCTTCGGCCCTAAACGAATGGCCCGACCATTGGTGCGGAGCATATTGCCGAACCAACGGCGCATGAGCGTGATTGAGGCCTTGATAAAGCTCGGGTCCGGAGGCGTTTCGATGGTCACCACTTTCACGTCGGGCACGTAAATCATTTCGTATCCCTCTTTAAGCACGTGATACCAAGAAGATTTGTCATCCCCGGTCAGGAATTTAAACCGGCCAAGACGCCAGTGATCGATCCAGTCAAGCTCGACACGTTCGATAAAGGCCGGATCGGTCAGGATAGAGGCCTTGAACATCGACATCCGCCCGGTCAGGGTCAGAACGCGTTTGGACAGCGAAACCGCCGACATATAGATATGTCTTTGGGCAAAACGCATGGAATACCATTCGCGGAATTTCCAGTGCCCCTGAACCTCACAGAGTTCATCCGTCGTCAACGCCCCCAATTTCGGATGCAATTTGAACATGGATGCGCATTTTTCGATCAGGTTTTCTTCCAGCATGCTGTCACCGTCAATGACGGCGGCCACGGCGTCGGGCGCCGGATTCTGGCTGGAAATCGCGCGAAAACCGTAGGCCAGCGCATCGCGCTTTCCCGTTCCGGCAATGCGGACCGAAACATAGCGCACCGTATCCGGCAAATCGCTTTCCCGCAGAAGCTGGCGAATAAGAACATCGTCGCTTCGCTCGACAATCGAAGCCAGAATGACAACGGGAATGTTATATTTAAGGGAGAAATTCTTCGCCTCATCGATGACGGATGTATAGACAAGCCGCGTTGTTTCCGTGTCGATCCGAAAACTGGTCACCAGCAGATAAACCTCGCTGGGCAGTGCCGCCGCGCCCATCTCCTCGGCTTGCCTGCGCCATTTGGGGAAGCGGATCTTGGTGTAGATTAGGAACCGTGCAACATTGATAAACCACCAGGAATAGCGCCATATGGCGATAAACCCGATCAGCAGGATGTAGTCTTTAGAGTTCGGATCCCAGGCCAACGCCGGCAAAGCCGCAGCATAGGCTGCGAGCACCAAGATATACAACATATGCCCTTGCCATAACCGGGAAGCGTTCATATCTATAAATTGTCTGTCGTTCAAATCCATGTCTTCGACTTAGAGAAATTACCCTCGAAGTCGGCCTTCTTAGTTTGCAGCGTTTAATAACCAAAATAATGCTGGCATGTAAAGAACAACAATTTTATACATGGGCTTTAAAATCGTATGGAATGGAGATCTTCGTGCGTTTCTCAACTTTGCTTATTTTGTCTTCCTGCATATTGCTTACGGCCTGCACTACCTCATTGCAGCCGAAAAAAGGCGCAGAAACTCTGGTTCAGGCCCATGATCAGCTTGAAGAACAAAATTACGAAGACGCACGCGCATTGTTCCAACAAACTCTGGAAAACTCGGAAGACAGGGTTATACAGGCGGAATCTTTTCATGGGCTCTCCCTTGTCGCGCGCGAGCAAGGACACTATCGTCAGCATATTTCCTATCTAGAGCAAGCCTCCACAATTGATCCCGAAAAGTACAAAGACGACCTTGCCAACGCCTATTGGCGTTATGGCAGCGCCAAGCAAAAATCACTGGCCAAAAAGATATTCGTGGAATTGAGCGGGTCTTCAAGCTCGGCCAATAAATATCTGGCTCAAACAGCCTACGAAAACGGCAAGGTGGACATGGCGCGTGCTTATTATCGTACGCAGCGCGACCTTGTTACGGCCAAATACCGCGAGCAGCGCGACCCCAACGGCGAGTTGGCGCTTGAGCTTGGGCGGTTAAATTATCTTTATGACGGCGTGGAAAAGAACTGCCCGGCGGCTGAGAAATGGTACAGCCAGGCCATCGAAAAAGGACGGGTTGATGCAGCCTATGAACTGGCGATGCTGTGGCAAGGCTGTGAAGGCTCTCAGCGCCCGGCGGAGGATGTCTTCGCCCTCATGCTTCAGGCTGCTGAAAAAGGCCATACCAAGGCCATACGCTCCGTGGCTGATGCCTATATGAACGGTAAAGGCGTACCTGCCAGTCAAAGCAGCGCCATGATCTGGTATAAAAAACTGGGGCTCGACGCCGGGCGTAAGGAAATGGAAAAAATCGCCGACAGCCTGATGTTTTCAAGCAATGGCTCTGTCCACAATATTGAGCGCGCCGTTCAATGTTATGAGATGGCGGCCCGGAAAGGATCGCCCAAAGGGGCTGTCATTGCCGGGGCTTACGACAAAAATGTCGCCTCCTTTCCAGAAGAAGCGTTGTTAGAAGAGGCCGAAAAAATCGAAAAAAAATATGGCAACAGCCATGAACAAGTCGTCTGGAAGATTTACAGCGCGCTGGCCGACAAGGGCGTGGCCGATGCGATTTTCTGGAAAGCGCGCGCCTACGAGCTTGGCGAGTATGTCGAAAAGGACCCTGCGCAAAGTCAGATCTGGTATGAGAAAGCTGCAAAATCCGATAGCCCCGAGGCCTACCTTCGTTCGGCACGGCTTTATATGCTTGAAAGCGATGACCCTGATGCCCCTGAAAAAGCCTTCAATGCCTATAAGAAAGCTGCCGAACTGGGCAGCGGCGAAGGCCAATACCAGACAGGGTTGATGTATGCCCGGGGAATAGGCACAGAAAAAGATGCCGACAAAGCCCGTGCATGGTTGCAAAAGGCGGAAAAGAACGGCTATGCTCTGGCCACACAAACTTTGCAATCCTTTCTTGAGGAATAAAAATGATGCCCGAAACTAGAATCATGAAAATCTTTGCGCCCGTTTTACTCGCAACGACATGTCTTTTGATGAGTTCCGGCATTTTGAAGGCAGAAGTTGCCGGGAACGGGAACACCGTGCCGGTTTTAGGGGCTGCCCTCCCGGAAAATGAAGATCCGCAACAGAATCACACCTACAAAGACTATATAAACAAGGTTTTGGCGTATTCCGATTTCGTTATTCGCGTTCAGGGGGATGCCGGCGTTTATTACAACGATAACATTTACCGCGTACGCAGCGGGGAAACGGACGATATCGTCAGCTATGTCATGCCGCGTATTCGTGGGAAAAGCCAGTGGGAACGGCACGAACTCGGTTTCGACCTCAGCACCGAACTTGGCGTTTTTGCTTCTGAAAGCGAAAATAATTACACAGATTTCGATGCACGCGTCTTTGGCCGTTATGATTTTTCGGACACAATGAGCGGCGATCTGTGGGGGCGCTATCGCTATGAGCATTCTTCTGTCGGGGAAGATCCGGACCAGCCCGATACCACATTAAAAGAACCGCCAACCTATGATTATTTTGAACTCGGCGGCGCGTTAAGAGGTCTTCTCGCCCCGCTCTATCATTGGGATCTGACCCTAAAATCGCTGTTTTACGATTACGATAACACCATGCGCCGGGACGGTGCCCGGTCTGTTTATGACGATAAGGACCGGGATGAACATAGCGTTCTGGCAACGCTTGCCTACGACATCGCGCCGCAATCGCAGGTCTTTGTGCGTGGCGGCGGCACCCTGATCCGTTACGACAAGCGCGTCGATTCAACTTTGCTTTACGATCATGACGCCGATGGCACTCTGGCCCTGCTGGGCTATAGACGCGATACAGCCGCCGCCTTCTGGAGCCTTGCCGTCGGATATCAGTATCAGGATTATGAAGCGCCTGAATTTAAAGATGTTTCAATGCTGGCGGTGCAGGGCGAGGCGGAACTCCAACTTACGCCTTCTACCGCGCTGTCTCTTGACCTTAACCGCACGATCCGCGAAAGTTCCTCGACGGGGGTTTCATCCTACATCCAATCGCGCGGCGAGGCCACGCTGGAACACACGTTCAACACGGACTGGTCGGCCAGTGCGGGCGCGCGCTACACCATTAATGATTTCCAATCAAACACAACACTCAGCGGCACTGATCGCAAGGATAAGATTTTCGAGCCTGAACTGGCGGCGCATTACCAGATCAACGATCTGGCCCGCGTTTCTTTTGAATATAAATATGCCGATCGCTCATCAAACAACAACGCGGTTGAGTATGATGCCAATGTCGTCGGCCTGCGTCTGAGCCTGCGCCCGTAGACCGGCGCACTACCAGCAAATACCGGTATAGCCGCCTTTGGCTTGCAGGCTGTCGTCCAGACGCACGAGGTCGAGAATTTTGGCATTGTCGTTGACCCCGGCCAGAATCGTATAGAATTCCTGCGTCGGGTTGCCGATCACAAATACCTCGCCATGGTCGGTAACTTCCTGCGCATTTTCGGTCAGACAGGCGGAAATCTGCGGGATGCCCTCTTCGATGTAACGTTTATTGGCGCCATCCATTTTGCGCGCTTCGGATACGCACGGGTCATATATTTTCAGCTCATAGCCGTCCTTCAAGAGCATATCGGCCAGCGTGACCAGCGGGCTTTCGCGCAAATCATCGGTTTTGGCCTTGAACGACAAACCGAATAAGCCGACTTTCTTGGCGCCGCTTTCCTGTATCATACGGTATGCGCGGCGAACCTGTTCAACGTTGGCCTCAAGCAAGGCATCGAAGATCGGTGTATTGACGCCTTTGGTCTTGGCGCTGGCACGCAGGGCCCGCACATCCTTCGGCAGGCATGAGCCGCCAAAGGCAAAGCCGGGAAGCAGATATGCCTTGGAAATGTTGAGTTTGGTATCGAGGAAGAAAATATCCATGACCTTGTGGCTGTCGACGCCGTGATCTTTGAGGATATTGCCCAGTTCGTTGGCAAAACCGACTTTCATCGCGTGCCAAGCATTATCGGCGTATTTCACACCCTCGGCAACCTCGATGGAGGTAATGACCTCGGGGGCGTCAATATTATGATACAGATCGGAAACCATTTTTCCGGTTTTTTCATCACTGGCGCCGATGACGATTTTCGGCGGATTGTAATAGTCGAAAATGGCCGTACTCTCACGCAGGAATTCGGGGTTATTGGCAAAGCCAAAATCCACTCCGCCTTTTTTGCCTGAGGCTTCTTCCAAGATCGGCAAGGCGACACCGTAGGCCGAGCCCGGCACCATCGTCGAGCGCAGAACAACCGTATGGAAGCCGTCTTTTTTAGCGATCGCTTCACCAATTTCGCGGCAGACATCGCACACATAGTCCAGCTGTAGAGAGCCGTCCGCATTGCTCGGCGTGCCGACACAAATCAGAGAAATTTCGGATTTCTCAACCGCTTCGGCACAGCTCTCGGTGCCGCTAAGCTGACCGTTTTCGACGCCTTTTTTAATCAGATCGGCCAGACCCGGCTCGACGATTGGCGTGCGCCCTTCCCGAATACAACGGACCTTGACGGGATCTTTGTCCATCGCAATGACCTCATGGCCTGAATCCACCAGACATGCCGAAGTCACAGCGCCAACATAACCAATTCCAAAAACACTGACTTTCATGATTTTTCCTATTTTTACTTTAACCGTTCTCAAAAAGCGGCCAAAAAGCATTTCATTGCTTTTTTGTACCGCAGCGTTTATGTAGGCATCATATAAAGCTCAAAACTGCGTATTAAAAGGTTTTTTTGAAAAATAAGCACAATGAAACAAATTTCAGGCTATTTTCTTATTCTTTTTATGGTTATTTCTTTCGCCATGGCGCTCCCTGCACTTTTTCAGGGCTATCGGGAAACCGGGAAAATCGCGCTTGAGGTTGCTGTTAATGGGAACTGGGCTTCACAGTATGAAAAAGAATTTGCCGACTCTGTGGCTGTGCGCGAGCCCGGTCTGACGCTTTGGGGAATGGTCGAGTTATTGCTGTTTCGCGATGGGCGCCCCGGCGTGCTCATCGGCAAGGATGGCTGGCTGTTCAGCGATGAGGAGTTTTCTTATTCTAAAAACCGAGAAGATCTTATCCGGCAGCATAAAGATTTTATTGCTGAGACCATTGCGCGCCTGCACAAAGACGGCGTTGGACTAGCGGTGGCCTTGTTGCCAGCCAAATCCCGCACAGCCCAAGACAAACTCGGGCGGTTCACTTATCCCTCTTATAATCAGGGGCTGTATGCCGATGTCCTGAGCATGATTCAAGAGCGGGACGTGATCGCGCCGGACCTTAGTTCCGCCCTGCGGGGAAGGCCGGAAGCGTTCTTGCGCACCGATACGCACTGGTCGCCGCAAGGCGCACAGACGGTTGCGAATGCTCTGGCCAGTGCGATTAAGGCGAATGATGCAATTCAGTTAGAAGCCCAACCTTTTATTTTAGAAGAAGACACTTCGGAGCCTCTAAAGGGAGATCTTTTGCGATATGTGCCGGCCGGGCTGGTGTTGGAACATTTTGGACTGAGCACCGTAGAGGTGCCACAGCATAATGCTATTGCCAACAGTTCGGAACAAATTGAACAAAGCGCCCTGTTTGGCGATGTTAACATTCCTGTGACGTTGGTTGGTACAAGTTATAGCGCGAATGAGATGTGGAATTTTGCCGATTACCTTAAGGCCGCTTTGCAAAGCGATGTGTTTAACGCGGCGGATGAAGGGCGCGGGCCATTTGCGACAATGAAGGATTATCTGGACAGCGAGAGCTATAAAAACAACCCGCCTGCGCTGATCATCTGGGAAATTCCCGAGCGTTACATCGCCCTGCCCGACAAAGATTAATTACTTTTCGCCTGCGAGCTTAAACAGTTCGGCGGTCCCGTGCGCTTTTAGCTCGTTGATCAGGGCCTTTAAGGATGCGCCGTCTCTTTGGTCGGCAACCAACACCGCATCGGAGGTTTCGGCGACCACGATGTTGTTCAGGCCGACGCAGGCGACAAGACGCTTTTCCGCATGGACGATGGTTTTTTCGCAATTGTTGAGATAGACCCGCTGCCCCTTGGTCACATTGCCATTGGCGTCCTGCTCGCCAATTTCACGCAAGCTCTCCCATGAACCGATATCAGACCAAGCCGGGTTGGCCTTGACGACGGCGGCTTTGTCGGTTTTTTCCATGATCGCGATGTCAAACGGCGTGCTTTGCGCTTTGGCATACAGGGCGGGATCAAGCTCGGTGATGTGCCCGGCCTCTTCGCGGCAGGCCAGCTTTACAGTGTCGTATATTTCAGGGCTGAGGCTTTTGAACGCGTCCAGCACCGCTTTGGCGGTAAAGACGAACATGCCGCTGTTCCACAAATAGTCGCCGCTATTCAGATACTGCAAAGCGGTGGCAACGTCGGGTTTTTCGACGAACTTTTCAATTTTGTGGGCCGTGTCTTCTTTCAGGGCCTCCCCGGCCTTGATATAGCCATAGCCGGTTTCAGGGCGGGAGGGGCGAATGCCGAACGCAACCAGGTAGCCCTGGCGCGCGGCTTGGCGGGCTTGTTCAAAAGACCGGGCCAGAGCCCGCTCATCACCGATATGGTGATCAGAGGGTAAAACCCACATCACCGCATCCGGCCCGAAGGTTTTTTCCACATATATCGCTGCTAAAACGACAGCGGCGGCCGTATTACGCGCTTCGGGTTCGCCGAGGATATGCCTACACAGGGACGGTTCAAGCTCTTCATATTGCCTGCGGATTTCATCGATCATTGCCGCCAGCGTGACTGTGACGACCTCATCGCCTTTGGCCCCGGTCATGCTCTGCGCCCGCAAAACAGTGTTTTGCAACAATGAGCGATTGTCCATCAACTTCAGAAATTGTTTGGGCTTTTGTTCCCGGCTGATCGGCCACAGGCGCGTGCCCGAACCACCACACAAAATCACAGGTATTGTCGTCATTGTTACTTAAAGGGCGTCCTAACTGATTGCTCCGGTGACTTTTTTGTAGAGTTCAATACTCTCCAAGGCCTTGTGATCGTCCTCGGCTACGGGCACAGTTTCGCGACCGTTAAAATCATAAAGACGGTCATTATCATCTTCACGACACAGGCCCATTTGCTTTTCATAGACGATAAGCGGCCGGTCGATCAGGTTCATCATGCAATGTGCAGATGCCAGCGGGATGAGAATTGTATCATCGCGGTGCAGCGTATGAAGCCTTCCATCAACGATAACCGTGAGTTCGCCTTCCTCAACACGCCACACTTCACGGCGCCCGTGATGACGCTGCAAAGAGAGCGCCTGATGCGGGCGAATGCCGATTTTCTTTTCGCAGAATTCTTCGCGCCCTTCCATACCGACATTCAAGACCTCGTACCATCCCCAAGGGCGAAAGCCCTGATCGCCGGGCGCATAGCCGACTAAGGCATGCAATCCATCCGTTTTGAACAATGCTTGTGTCAAATCATTTCTCCGTAATGTCTGGACTATTACACAAAACTTTACCGTAATGCAAAGTTTTTTTATAATTATAGCTCTGGAAGCGGTTTTTCAAGCAGATGACTAACTATAAATTCTTCTTCAGTTTCGCTTCAGCTTCACGGGGCATCCTTGAATCAAGACAACGAATCAAGGAATTTCTGTTTTGCTCAAACTTCGTTATCAGGAAAATGATCTGAACACGGCCAACCTGTATTTGCAGGAAGGCCGCACGCGCCGGGTAAGCCCGCTGAAGCCTTCGGTGGTCAGCATTACCGGGTTGTTCGAGCCGGACCGGCGCCGCGTTGAGGACTTTATCAAAGCCATTTACAAGAAAAGTTATGACGCCGATATCGAAGTCAGTTACCCGGTCTTGATGAGCGTGCGCAATGCGTCGGGCGATATTCTGGCCGCCGTCGGTTTCCGGTATGCCGAAGATGAGGCTCTGTTTCTGGAACATTATACGCAAGAGCCGATAGAAACGCTGCTGAATTGCCCGCGTGAGAAAATCGTGGAAATCGGCAATCTGGCATCTGCCGGGCAAGGCGCATCGGCCTTCCTGTTTGCCGCTCTGGCGTCCTATTTGAACAATAAAGACATTCGCTATGCCACAATCACCGGCACGGACTTTCTGCATCGCTATTTCGAACGCGCGGGCCTTGAGCCGCGTAAGATCTGTGATGCCGACATCAAGTCCGTACAGCAGGACGGACAAAACTGGGGCAGCTATTACGATACCCAGCCCCGCGTTCTGGTCGGTTCCGTCGAAACCGGCGTAAAGCGTTTAAAAACCATGCTCGGCGCGGAGTTTGAAGATTGCCGTCCACGTCTGTTCCCGCGTTTACATTATAAAGGGGAATGAGGCGGATGTTATTCGAGCTTATCCTAAATCATGCCCCTGAAAAGATCGCCCTGCGCGATGAAACGCAGAGCGTGCGCTATGGCGATCTGGGCCGCGAAGTCCAAAATCGCGTCGAAGCGCTGGACGGCGTATCGGTTTTGGCGATCGCTCTGGATAACAGTGTTGACTGGGTTTTGTGGGATCTGGCGGCCCTGAAAGCCGGAACTCCTTGCGTGCCCGTCCCGCCGTTCTTTACGCCTGAACAGATTTTTCATTCTCTCCAATCCGCCGGTGTTACGCATATCCTTTCCCCCGAAGGGCTGCGTAATACCGGGACGGAGAGAAAGGACGTTCTGCCTAAAGGAACGGCCAAGGTGACGTTTACCTCCGGCACGACCGGAACGCCGAAGGGCGTATGTCTGCCGCGAAGCGCGATGGAGAATGTGGCAGGCAGTATCGTTGAAGTTTTGGGCAATGAGTTTGCAGGCACACATGCTAGTGTTTTGCCGCTGGCCGTGCTGCTGGAAAATGTCGCGGGCCTTTATGCCGGACTGATAGCCGGGTGTGCGATTGAGCTGACTGGTTTGAATAACTTTGGTCAAAATTACGAACATCTTCACAATGTCCTAAAAAGCAGCAAAGCAACATCCGTCATTCTGGTGCCGGAAATCCTGCGGGTATTGATGGCACAAATTGCCATTCAAGGCGCATTACCGGATTTAAAATTTATCGCTGTGGGCGGATCGAAGATCGACCCGGCGCTGGTAATGCAGGCGCGGAGCATAGGCTTGCCGGTATATGAAGGATATGGGCTGTCCGAATGCGCTTCTGTCGTTTCACTCAACACCCCCAAAGAAGATAAACCCGGCAGCGTGGGCAAACTGCTGGCGCATGTGAAGGCCCGGATTGTTAATGGTGAAATTCAAATCGAGAATCCCGGTTTTCTGGGCTATGTTTCAGCATCGTCATTGCGAGAAGGCAACGCCGACGAAGCAATCCAGCGGCCACAGGAAAAATCACTGGGTTGCTTCGCTGACGCTCGCAATGACGTATTTGCAACGGGGGATTTAGGGGATTTCGATGAAGACGGCTTTCTATCTGTCACAGGGCGTAAGAAAAACGTTCTGATTACGTCTTACGGCCGCAATGTCTCGCCGGAATGGGTTGAGAGTGTGTTGCTGGCTCACCCTGCCATTGCTCAGGCTGTCGTCTATGGTGATGCACAACCGCATTTGTCCGCAATACTTGTTCCCTCATCGGCCCAAGCCAATATTCAATCGGCTGTAAACACTGCCAATCATAGCTTGCCCGATTATGCGCAGATTAAAGATTTTAAGACTTCCTCCCCGTTCACGGTTGAGGGCGGCTTGCTCACAGGAACAGGCCGTCCTCGCCGCGAACAGATTTTAAACCTCTATACAAAGGAGAAGCCCTATGAGCTTTTACGATCAACTGGTTAAGGAAACGGAATCCGCACGGGCAGAACTCTACACCGTGCCACAACTCATCGACGGGATGCAGGGCAATATCTCAAAGGAAACCTATATCGCCTATCTGACCGAGGCCTATCATCATGTGAAGCATACAGTTCCGTTTCTGATGAGTATGGGGGCGCGCATTCCGCAGGAAAAGAAATGGCTGCACAAGGCCATTATTGAATATCTCGAAGAAGAAGTCGGGCATGAGGAATGGATTTTAAACGATATAGAAGCGGCTGGCGGCAACAAAGAATCCGCGCGTAATTCTACCCCGAACCTGGAAACGCAGGTGATGAACGCCTATAACTACGATTACATCAACCGCAAAAACCCGATCGGGTTTTTCGGCATGGTGTTTATGTTGGAAAGCACTTCTACGCAAATCGCCAATAAAGGCGCGACGGCTGTGAAGGACAAGCTGGGCCTGCCGAAGAAAGCATTTTCGTATCTTTACTCGCATGGCGAGTTGGATATTTCACACATGAAGTTCTTTGAGGAAACGGTCGGCAAGATTACCGACCCTGAAGACAGGGCCGCGATTATCGAAGTCGCACAAAATACATTCCGGCTGTTCGCCAATGTCTTTCGCTCTATTCCACATGAAGGAGGAATGAAAGATGCCGCTTAAAGGAAAAACCGTTTTCATCACCGGTGGAACCGGTGGTATTGGAACGCCGTTGGTCAACCGCTTGACTGAGGCAGGCGCCGCAGTGCGCGCCTATGACATTGCAAAAGACGGCGACCTGATCGCCAATCTCGATCATGTCTGCGCCTCTTTACAGAAAAACACACCGGATATTTTGATCAATATGGCCGGGGTTGTTCGTTTTGATTATTGCGAAAACCAGCCTGTCGATGCTTTGCTCGATCTCAATTTGCGTGTGCCGATGCGCCTGACACAGGCCGTCCTGCCCGCAATGAAAGAGCGCAATAGCGGACAAATCGTCAATATCGGCACGATGACGGCTCTTATTCCGCTGCCGCATGTTACCGGGTACGCGGCGGCGAAAGGCGGGCTGAAGATCTTTTCCGATGCCCTGCGGCGTGAGCTTGGCGGTACAAATGTCAATGTTACGGTTATTTCCCCGCGCGCGGTGCGCACGCCGATGAATCACGGGCCGCAAGGCGAGGTCAACAAACGCGCAGGCATCAAGGATGATTTGCCAGAAGACGTTGCACAGCGGATTTTCGAAGCCATTTGCAAAAAAGAAGCCGATGTGCGTATCGGCTGGCCGGAGCGTTTTTTTGCGTTCATGCATGCCGTGTTCCCGAAAATTATCGACCAAGGCTTGCAGAAAAACCGTGAGATCGGTGAAGAGATTTTAAATAAACATCACCAGACAAAGGAGAGAAATGATGAAAAAATTACCCCCAACGATATTGTTCAGCACCGCGCTGCTTCTTAATATCAGCCTACCCGCGCATGCGGAAGATGTTTGGACGTTGCGCGAGCAACCCGTTCAAACATATCAACAGCCTGATCAAGCCCAGCCAATGGAAACGGTCATGGCGGAGACAATCAGTCCCATGGATCAGGATATCGCCGCATTGCAAAAGGAATGGGCGCGTATCAAATATCAGATGAGCAACGAGGATCAGAAACTTGAGGCTATTCATCGGCTGGAAACACAGGCGGCCTCTGTCAGTGCTAAATATCCGGCCAATGCCGAGCCTAAAATCTGGGAAGGAATTATTCTGTCCACCGATGCCGGCATTGTCAAAGGCATGTCCGCCCTCGGAAAAGTCAAGAAAGCCAAGGCTCTTTTTGAAACGTCCATTCAGCAAAACCCTACAGCCATGGATGGTTCCGCACATACCTCTCTCGGTTCGCTTTATTATCAGGTGCCGGGATGGCCGGTGGCTTTTGGCGATGACGAGGAAGCTGAAAAGCATCTTAAGCAAGCCTTACGAATGAACCCGAACGGCATCGACCCGAACTTCTTCTATGGTGATTTCCTGTTGCAGGATGATCGCTTGGAAGAAGCCAAAACCTATCTAAACCGGGCGTTACAGGCTCCTGATCGTCCAAGCCGCGAACTGGCCGATGCCGGGCGCAGACAGGAAATCAAGGCTGCTCTTGCGCAAATCGACCAAAAACGTAAAGAGAAAGATAAACCGAAATATAACTAGGAAGATTAGACTCCTATGATTTCTGTGATCGTTCCTGTTTACAACGAACAAGATAACGTTGAACCTTTGATAAAAGAACTGATGGCAGCGTCAGAGATGCTGCCTATCAGCGAGTTTATCTATGTTGATGACGCCAGCACGGATAGGACACAGGAAACGCTCAGGCAGATAAGGGAGAGCACTCCGCTTTTGCGCATTATTCGGCATAGCGTCCGGTCCGGCCAGTCTGCTGCGTTTATGACAGGCGTCAGGGCCGCCGGAAACTCTCTTGTCGCCCTGATGGACGGGGATGGGCAAAATAATCCGGCTGACATCAAACAGCTTTACGAATGTTTTCGTGACAATGAAAAGAACAATAAAAAAATAATGGTAGCGGGTTGGAGAATGAAGCGCCAAGATTCATCTTTACGGCGCATTTCATCAAAACTGGCTAACGGTATCCGCTCATTTTTCTTAGGTGACGGGGTTAAAGACACCGGGTGTTCCCTGAAGCTGATACGCCGGGAAGATTATCTGCGTCTTCCGTATTTCAATCACATGCATCGTTTTCTGCCTGCTCTTTTGCACAGAGATCATGTGCAAATCTGCCAGGTAGGGGTTTCTCACCGTCCACGTATCGCCGGAAAGTCGAAGTACGGTTTCTGGAACAGATTCTGGGTTGGAATTCTGGATCTTTTCGGCGTAAAATGGCTGCTTTCACGCGGCTTTTCTGAAAAATTATCTGTAAGAGAAATTCTCTAAAGGGTTTTGTTGATGAATAGTGAAACACTATGGCTTGTTATCGGCTTTCTTGGTCAGTCGCTTTTTTTTATGCGCTTTTTTGTGCAATGGCTGGCGTCCGAAAAGGCCAAACGAAGCACAATCCCGAACCTGTTCTGGTATTTCAGCATTGGAGGAGGAGTAATCCTGTTATCCTACGCCATTTACCGGCAGGATCCCGTTTTTATCCTGGGGCAATCCATGGGGCTGCTTATCTATGCACGCAATATCTATTTTATCAGAAAAGAAAAAAATGAAGCGGCTTCCTGAGTGTTCCTATATAGGATTTCTTGTTCTTCTGTTCATAGCGTCATATTTCTTAAAACCTCTCATGCCCATTGATGAAACGCGGTATATGAGCGTGGCTTGGGAGATGTTTCTGCAAAAAAACTACTTTGTTTTAAGCCTGAACTTCGAACCGTATCACCATAAGCCGCCTTTTCTTTTCTGGATGATCAATCTCATGTGGAATATTTTCGGCGTCAGCCGCTGGGCAGGCCTGATTCCCATTTTTGTTGCTTCCTTGTCAGTTACGTTGTTGACAAAAAAGCTGGCTGAAATTTTGCTTCCAGACAGGGAAAATATTACAAAACTTATCCCGTGGCTTATGATGGGGTCCGTTCCGTTCCTGATTTACAGCACGCTTGTTATGTTCGATATGATGCTGACGGTTTGTGTCCTTCTGACCCTTGTTCTCTTCCTGTCCTATGCCTGGAACGGGAAACTTTTTCTTCCTCTGCTGGCCGGTCTGTGTATGGGCGCAGGCGTTCTGGTCAAAGGGCCCGTCATGTACCTGTACATTCTCTGGCCGCTTCTTTTATATCCGTTCTGGAGGGCAGAGGGGCACGCAGCCACCGCCCCGAAATTTTATCTGTCTGTCTTTCTGGCGGTTTGTGTTTCATCCATCCCCGTTCTTTTATGGCTGGCCCCGACCCTTCGGCAAACCGATGGCGATTTTGCTTTCTGGCTGCTCTGGAAACAAACTACCGGACGCATCACGGGAAATTTCAGTTCTTCCCACGCGCGGCCCGTATTTTATTATTTTACTATTATGCCGGTTTTATTTTTGCCTTGGGCACTGTATCCGCGTCTGTATAAAAATATAAAGTCCATCGACATTCATGCATGGCCATTCAAATTTCTGGCAGCGGCAACAATACCGGTCTTTATCAGTTTCAGCCTGATTGTCGGCAAACAACCGCACTATCTCCTGCCACTACTTCCTTCAGCCATCATCTTGGTTGCGTATACGATGGAAGCGGTAAATCTGCAGAAAGTACGAAATGCCGCCCTTTGGATGCTCGTTTTGACAATTTCCCTTCTGATAGGGGCATCACAGACACTCTTTAGAAATTTTCATCTGGAGACCCTTGCCCCAATCTATCAGGAGAACAGTGACAGAGACTGGGCTTTCGTGCATAAATACCAAGGGGAACTGGGCTTTGTCGCGCGCGTGGAAAAACACATCGATAGTATTGATCTGAAGGATCTGCCTGAATGGTTTAAAAACCATCCTGATGGTTTCGCCTTTGTGCGCTACGGTCCCGACAATGATTTGGAAGCCTATGAAGAGGTTATGTCCATCCCATACAGGGGCAAGGATATGGGGGTTTTTAAAAAGAGCGGGAAGATATAACATACATAACCTGTCCTGAAAGGTATAAAACGGAAGGAATGGATGGTTGCGCGTACTTTTGGTTGAAGATGATGTGATGCTTGGCAAAGCCACGGTGGAGGGATTGAAGACTTCCTTTGCCGTGGACTGGTGCGAGTCGGCGGAAGATGCGGGAGAAGCTCTGGCGACAGCTTCTTATGCCCTGATTGTTCTGGATATCAACCTGCCTGGCGCATCGGGACTGGATTTATTGCGGAATTTAAGACAGGAGAAGTGCCAGATTCCGATTCTGCTGCTTACGGCTCGCGACGCCGTGCACCACCGCGTTGAGGGGCTCAATGCCGGAGCGGATGATTATCTGGTCAAGCCGTTCGATCTGGATGAATTGCTGGCCCGTTGCGCCGCTCTGATCCGGCGCAGTTCAGGGGAAGCCAGCCCGGTGATCACACACAAGGATATAACTTACGAACCGGCTAGCGGCCATGTAGAATTGGAGGGGAAAACGATTAGTCTTTCTAGCCGTGAACGTACTATTTTCGATTGCCTGATCCGCAATATCGATCGGCCCGTCTCCAAAGACAAAATTACAGAAAGCGTCTATGACTGGTCGTCCGAGGAAATCGAAAGTAATACGATAGAGGTTCATATCGCATCCTTACGCCGCAAGCTTGGGCGCGATCTGATCAAGACAATTCGCGGCGTGGGGTATATTATTCCCAAATGAAACAAACCTATTCCCTTCGCAGCCGACTCATCGCTTGGATCAGCATTCCCATCATCGTTGCCACGTTATTGGCATTGGGCATGAGTTATCACTTCGCCAAGAAGGAAATCGAGGAAGTCTATGACGCGCAGCTCGTCCATTCCGCCAAAGTACTGCTCCAGCTAATCGAGCATGAAATAGCGCAAGACAAGGAGTTCGACCTCGGCCTTGAAAACCCGGACTTGCAACATAAATATGAACGGAAATTCGGTTTTCGGATTTGGGTTGATAATAACATTATCACCCAGTCATCAAACACGGGCATGTTTGCGGGATTTGAAGCACCGCCCGGTTTTTCAAACCAGACCATAGGCAAACACGACTGGCGGTTTTTTGTTTTTCTCGACCCGGCCAACAACATCAAAATCGAAGTCTCGGAGCGTTACGATATTCGCTATGAACTGGTGATCCAGCTCATGGGCGCCCTGATCCTTCCCGCGATTTTGTTTGTACCGCTGATTTTTCTGATTGTCTGGATCGGGGTGCGGAAAGTGTTAAAGCCGGTCGTTAAAATTTCTGCCGATGTTGACCGGCGCGGCAGTGACGACCTTTCTTCGATCGAAAAAGATGTTCTGCCGCAAGAAATCGCGCCGCTGATCCAGGCTCTTAACCGCTTGTTCAAGCGCATTGAAGAAAGTTTCAGACGTGAACGTGAATTCACTGACCATGCCGCTCATGAGTTGCGCACGCCGCTGGCGGCGATGAAAACACAAACGCAGGTCTTGATGAAAAAAGCGGCGACCGTGCCGGAATGTGCGGAAGGGCTGGAAAACCTGCAATCCTCGATCAACCGGTCGGCTCATCTCATCGAACAGCTTTTATCGCTGGCCCGCCTGCAAAACGAGGCTTTGCCGAAGGGCACTATGAATTTATCGGAATGCTTACTGGATGCTGTAGCGAACATCCGTCCACGCGCCGAAGAAAAAACGATCAATTTAACGATGGAGATTGCCGAAGACGTGAATATCCACGCGCATGGCGCGTCCATAGACATTTTGCTTAGCAACCTGCTGGATAACGCTGTCAAATACACGCCGGTTGGCGGCAGTGTTCATATATCACTGGAAAAAAGCGGGACCCTGAAAATTACCGATACCGGGCCGGGCCTGAGCGATAAGGATAAATCCCGTGTCTTTGAACGCTTTGTCCGCGCCGATAAATCCGGACAGAACGGTAGCGGCCTCGGCCTGTCCATCGTCAAATGGATTTGCGACGTACACGGTGCGGATATTTCTTTGGACAATAATGTCCCGAGTGGTTTGGTTGTCACAGTTACGATGGAAAGCGTTTAATGCGGTGGGTTTTAATAACAGCAGCCATCTTCGGTGCTTTTTCTGTTATCATCGGCGCAGCCCTGAGGCACCTTGGCGATGATATGAACATGGATAGCCTGCAAATAGCGCTGCACTACCATCAACTGCACAGCGTTGTTTTGCTGGCGTTTGGCCTTTATGCCCTGAATAAACCGTGTTCTGTAGGCCTCATAGTCCCGGCGGGTTTGTTTATTGCCGGAATATTTCTTTTCAGCGGCAGTCTTTATGTGTCGGAACTTTTTTCATGGCCGGGTTTAACCACCCTCACGCCTTTGGGCGGCATAAGTCTGATTGCCGCATGGTTTTCTTTGATTTTGGTTACAAATCGTTCTTCCTTGTAATTCCACTCAAAACGGCCAGCGGCTCGCGCTTCTTGAAAAATGTTTGAACTCTCGATGCGTTTTCTCGCTAACCCCTATAAAATGCGGGTATCATGACAATTTGATCTGCAAAGAATAATGCTCAGACCGGCGTTTTCAGGCCCCGCCTTTTGGGATCTTATTTATACCCCTAAAATAAAAATTGCCATTTAGCGGGTTCTTTACGCCGCGCGAACTCTTTCAAGAAAACCATTTACAGCTTCACTCAGAACATTAGCCTGTTTGGAAAGTTCCCCTGCAGAATCCAACACCATACTTGCTGACTGGCCAGTCTCTGCCGCGGCTGACGTTACTTCTGAAATGTTGTGCGTGACCTGATTTGTACCTTGCGAAGCTTGCTGAACATTGCGGGAAATTTCGTTGGTTGCGGCTCCCTGTTCTTCAACGGCTGTCGCAACCGTACTGGAAATTTCATCAATACGGTTGATAACTTCCAGAATTTCCTGAATAGCAGCATCGGACTCTTTTGTTGCGTTTTGAATATCCTCAACCTGTTTTGATATTTCTTCGGTAGCCTTGGCCGTTTCGCTGGCCAGAGATTTCACCTCACTGGCTACAACAGCAAACCCTTTTCCCGCATCTCCTGCCCGGGCGGCTTCAATCGTTGCGTTCAAAGCCAACAAGTTGGTTTGTTCAGCGATATCGGAAATAAGCGTGATAACCTCGCCAATGCGATCAGCAGCATGTACAAGTCCTTGCACACGCTGGGAGGTTGCAAAGGCTTTCTCTTTCGCTTCGCTGGCAACCTGTGTGGATGCCGATACCTGAGCACTTATCTCTTTAATAGATGCTGAAAGCTCCTCTGCGGCGCTGGCGACGGTGCTTACATTTCCTGAGGCTTCCTGCGCAGCGCGATCGACCATCTGTGCCTTGTCACTGGTTTGGTCCGCATTACTCGCCATGGACTGCGCCGTCGCCTCCATTTCCGTTGAGGCGGAGGAAACTGTGCTGATGACTCCGCCAATTTCTTTCTCGAAAGAATTGGCCAGCTCTTGCATGGCTTGTTTTTTCTCTTCCTCTGCTTGTTGTTCGCGGCGCATTTGCTCCTCGCGCAAGCGCCCGGTTTCAAGGGCGTTTTCTTTGAAAATCTGGAGTCCTTTGGCCATATCGCCGATCTCATCCTTATTTTGCGCGTATGGAATCTCTATATCAAGATTGCCGTCCGCCAGGCTCAGCATCGTTTCCGTAAACTTATGGACAGGTTTTACGATTTTGGAACGAGATGTCGCCCACCCTGCAAACGCTATGATAAAGGCTGCAAGAGAAGCCCCGGACACCAGAGCGAAGATGAGCTTTTCTTTTTCTTCCACTATGTGGTTGATGTGTTCAAACTCCTCTTCGATCACAGATGAAAATTCTTCCATCGCGCCTTCGAGATATTCAAAATCCTTTTCAAAAGCGTCGTAGCCAGCGGATGCCTGCTGAGGATATGAAAACACCAGTTTTGTCAGCCTGTCCGCGCTTGTCGTGTAACGATTCAGTGGCTCTTTAAGACTTTGAAGCTTTTCATTCACAGCATCGGAAACATTCATCTCTTCAACCTCGGCGATCAGGCGGTTGAAGTTTTCGACGTGTTCCTGTGTGCTTTCAATTGCTTCCTTTTTACCTTCAAAATCCTGTTCACTTGCAAGCTTGATAGCAAAAAGTACGTCGGCTCTCAGCCCGTCATGCATCATGTCAGCTTCTACCTGATTGCGCAAAGCCGATGAAATTCTTTTGCTCTCTTTGTAGATGTGATCGAGTGAATAGAGTTCGAAAACGGCAATTCCTGCCATAACAATTACAACCCCCACAAAGGCAAGGTTCGTGATTAAAACGCGTGTATTGATTTTCATGGCGATCCTTTCTGGATACGGTTTTTACTTTATTCTAAAATTCATATGTATAAGAAACCAACGCTCCCATCATTTGGGTGTCGACATTGTTTTCTTCGCTTCCGCGGTAACCAACATCAACGGCAAGGCCGTTATCAAACGCATAGCCGACGGATAATTGATATACGCGATCATCAACGTCCGAGCCTCCGGAAACATCGGTGTCGCGGTTTGTATAAGACGCAGAAAAATTCCAGTGATTATTAACAGTTAAACTCAAAGACGTTGTTAAATAGTTAAGATCATCATTACTTCCGCCAGAATTCATGATCCCGACCCATTCCCCCAGAGCGGTGACATCGACATCATCTGAAACTGGAAACGTGTAATTTGCACCTACGGCATAGCCTGTTTCGTTATCCAGACCAATATCCGCATCGCCTTCAGATTGGTTATAATACCCCAGATGCGTGTTCAGACCTTCAACACCTGCGAGCTCTTCACTGTCGAATGTGGCGGAAAATGACGAAAGATCTTCTGTGTTACTAACGCCGCCGTCGCTTTTATCGGTGTTCCCGCGTTTTGTCACGGTCGATTCGGAAAGAACACTTGTATCCAGAAAGAAGGCATTCCCTGTAAGGGTGTGATTTCCCACTTGCTCGGAGCCGAAAGCATAGCTTCCGCCAAAGCCAATCCGCTCCGCCAATTCATAGTCTTCGGCAAAATCCGGCCCATATATTCCCGGTGCCAAATCCCATGCCGTTCCGAATGTCGGGTTATATTTACCGGCAAAAAGTCCGAAATTATCTCCCGTATATGTGAATTTTAATTCCTGAACATAAAGACCTTCATTTGAAAATTCCGTGTCATCCCCGGCATCGGGGTCTTGCACGGGTTCGAGAACCAGCCCCGCTTCCAAAGCCAAACGGTCGTTGAAAGAAAGGATAAGGTAAGGCTCAATCTTTGTGAACAATGTATTCACATCGGCATCGGGATCATCGGAATCATAAGCCCAGTCATTTTGGATTTCGAAAGAAACGATTCCGTTTAACTGTGGATCAAATTCTGCCGCAAACGATGAATTTAAAGGGGACAATAGGCACAAAGCGGCCGAGGAAAGGAATAGATTTTTTTTCATATTTCTTAAAGTGTTATGTGGTTTTATTGACAAACGTCATGTAGGAGGCATACTATCGGAACCACATCCAAAAAGAAAGAAATTAGAATGCATTTGCACACATTTACGTTTGTCGTGGTTGCGTTGTTGGTCCCGAGTGTGTCGTTTGCTGCGGATAAATATTCGGCTGAACAGCGTTATGAGGCTGTGAAAGAGCAGACGAAATATTCTGGTTCCGCCGGTTTTGATAAACAGCACAAGGCATACAGAGATTACATACTCGAGGCACGCAGAGACGGAACTTCAGGTGTAGAAAATGTTGAGCCTGCTGCTGGTGATATGAACGAAAAAGCGCAGCCAGAACAGAAACCATCGCCACAGTATAACCAGTAAGGTTATGATGGTGCCTCCGGAGAGACTCGAACTCTCACTCCCGTAAAGGAACCGGATTTTGAATCCGGCGCGTCTACCAATTCCGCCACAGAGGCGCACCACAAGAATAGCGGTTATCAATAATCGTTTATCGGTTTTATTTCAACACCAATTTCGCTATTTTGCCTTTATGAGTGAACAACCAAGGACAATCTCTCAAGTTTTGCTGGATTTGCGCGAGCGCCTTCCCGACGAGCGGGTTTGCACCTTTGACCTTTTAGAGGCTTTGCATGAGCGGGGCTTCGGGTTTTTGCTGTTTATTTTCGCCTTGCCTGCGGCTCTGCCGTTACCGGGGCTGGGGGTGAATGTGATTATCGCCCTGCCCTTATTGTTCCTGACTGTGCAGCAGGCGCTGGGGCGGCACTCGATCTGGATTCCGGAGACAATGAAGCATAAATCGATTTCGAAAGCGCGCTTTGATGCGACGGTTGAAGGCGCTCTGCCCTTTATCCGCAAGATTGAGATTTTTGTCAGGCCTCGGTTTGGCTTTATGACCCAAGGCGGCTTTGGCAATGTGATCGGCCTAGCCGGTCTGGTCATGACGCTGTCGATCTGTATTCCGTTGCCGCTGACCAATACGGTGCCAGCGATGGGAATTGCGTTGATGGCTGTCGGCGTGATTATGCGCGACGGGCTGGCGGTGATTGGCGGCATGGTTCTGGGGCTGGTCTGGGTGGCGATGATCAGCTTTGTGCTGATCTTTTTAGGGACCGAGGGGCTGGATTTTGTGAAGGAAGGGATTAAATCATGGTTATGATTGATGCTATCCACAAACTCCTATCCTGCCCTGTCGCGGTTCTGGCTGGGATTACCGGGATTTCGGTGTTTTCACTGGTCATGGCCTTAACGGCGGAAGTCTATTTAGGGCTGGAGCCTTGTATTTTGTGTGTTTACCAGCGCTTTCCGTTTCTGGCCGTGGCGGTGTTCGGCGCCATAGGGCTGGCGCTGCGTCGGTGCGCGAATGTTGCGCGCGCGATGATCGGCCTCAGCGGATTGACCTTTATGGTGAACAGCGCGATTGCCAGCTATCATACCGGAGTTGAGCAAAAATGGTGGAAATCGGCCGTCGAAGGATGCGCCGTACCGAACTTTAGCGATGAGCCGCAGAGCATATTAGAGAATATCCTGAGCGCGCCGACGGCATCGTGCGATGAGATCCCTTGGCAGGACCCGGTCATCGGCCTGTCGATGGCCAATTACAATGCGCTGATGTGCTTTGGGTTATTTGTGGTGTGCGTGGTGAGCCTGCTTCTCTCTCGAAGTCATCCCCGCGGCATTTCGAAGAAATGCTAAAACTGCGGGGATCCATATGTGCGAAGCAAGGCTTCGCTCTTTTCTGGATCCCGTTTGTGCAAGCGCCTGACGGCGCGCCAACGGGATGACAGCGTTCCTTAGGACACGCCGAGCAGGCTGAACGCGGCCATTACACTCAACACCAAAGTGGAGTGAAAAATGAAAAACCCGACGGATTGTTTCAGTGTGCGTTTCTTGGAAAAATCAAATAAATCATCAAACATGGCCTTTAACCCTTTACTCAGAATGCTGTGAACACGCGTTCATAGCGCGGAATATCGCAGAAAGTCAAGGATTTTGAGCGCACAAAAAAAGCCGGGGCGCTTTACGCCACCCCGGCTCTTCGTATCGTTTTAATCGATTACTTACCCAATGTGGTCAGGTAAGACACAACGACCATACCGAGCATCACGTTCACGGTGTATGCGAGATACACGCCGAGGAACATGATCACGACGGACATGATGTCGCCTGTCAGTTTCTTTCCTGTCAAGATCGTGCTTCCCAGGACCAAGGTCCAGATCGCACCGATCATGGTATGGATTGAGCCTCCGTCGAAGAAACTCCCGACAGAACCTTCAATCACACCTAGTGTCACCAAATAGTGACCCAGGAAAGTTGATAATCCGACCAACAGCATAACGTGGAATAGGAAAAACCCTACCGCACCTGTGATCGAACGTGTGTGTGCAAGATTTGTAAGATGATTAAACATAATACGCTCCTTTCGTTGCACGTGGTTAAGCGGAAGCATAAGTCCAACCGTGGGCTTGTCCGCGTCTATCCGGCAGTGCTGCGTCAGGAGCTTTAATTTCTAAACCGTTCTCCGTGCGGCAAAGCCGAAACCTGTTAGTTTTTGGTGGTTGGTGATTGGTTTTTGGTGATTTTAGAAAAATACCATCAACCATTCACCATCAACTATCCACCAACTCTGTATCCCAGTACAGAAAGTCTCCCCAGCTTTTGTGTAGAAAGTTCGGGGGGAACTTTCGTCCGTGATCCCGAAGCTCATGCAGCATCGGCTGGCGCGGCTCGTGGATCGGATACATATTCACTTCGTGGGGCATGGCGTTGCCTTTCTTTGTGTTGCAACCCCGGCATGCGGCCACGATGTTTTCCCAATTTGTCCGCCCTCCTCTGGAGCGCGGGATCACATGATCGAATGTCAGTTCATGTGTCTTGTGTTTGTCTCCGCAGTACTGGCAACTCCAGCGGTCACGCAGAAACACGTTAAATCTCGTAAAGGCCGGGCTTCGCGCCATCGGCACATATTCTTTCAGAGCCAGCACACTGGGCAGCTTCATGTCAAGGCTTGGGGAATGGACCACCCGATCATATTCCGATATCACCGTGACCGTATCTCGAAAAATGGCCTTCACAGCTTCCTGCCAAGGCCATATTGAAAGCGGAAAATAACTCAGCGGCCTATAGTCGGCATTCAGCACAAGGGCTGGACATTGTTCAAGAGATGTTGCTGCATTCATGTGCCCACACTCCTAACGTTTTTCCGTAGGCAACGGCCGGAGGTCTGATAGTATAAGTGTGGTTCCTATCACTGATCAGACCTCGCGTATCTGACACTTTCATTATACCATAAAGCCGCATTTTTCCTAAGTTTTTCGGAAGATCTTATGCTGCATAACACCAATTTCCGTATTGCAACATTTTTTATAATACGTGATAATTTTATGGTCTGTCAGGTGGTTACAGGGCGTCGTGAAAGTGACACAAAAGAATTGTGCAGTGCAGCATGAAACTTGAATCTCTTTATAAAAAAACTCCCAGCAACACACTGAAAAATAATTTTTTATACAAGAATAGATTTTAAAAATTCCGCGCCGGATTTTATCCCCGTTTCATCAATGGAATGGGTAAGGCCGGGGGTGGTGTGTCCGCTGACATCAAAGCCCTGCTCCAGCAAAATTTCGCGGGCATGATGATAGGCTTCTATCGGCACAACATCGTCGGCCTCACCGTGGATCAGGTGTATGGGCATTTTATTCGGGCCGGGCCGGCCGACCAGTGCGCCGGAATAGCCCAGCACCCCGGCAAGGGGTTCAGGATAGCGCAGGGCGGAGAAAAGGCTCATCATCGTGCCTTGGGAAAAGCCGACAAGAGCGGCTTTGTTTGCAGGCACGGCGTATTTTTCAATCTGGTCAGCGATGAATTTCTGCAATATGGGGGCGGCGGTTTCGACACCTTTAAGGGTTTTATCCGGATCGCGGTCCTGTAGTGAAAACCACTGATAGCTGTCGGGATAACCGGGCGGAACCATATCGCAGGCAAAGGGCGCATCCGGGGAGATGAAAACAGCGCCGGGAAGCCGGGCCGCAAAATACGGGGAGAGCGAAATCAGATCCCGGCCGTTCGAGCCCAGACCGTGCAGCAAAATCACGAGGGCTTCGGGCTTGCCGCTTGCGGACGGTCTTTCATAAATATTGTCTATTTCACCTTCACTCATGCTATACCGCTTAGCATGTCCACGTGCGCTATCAAAAGCCTAATGCTGTGCGGCTTGCTTTTTCTTGCGGGCAACACCGCCTATGCACAAAACGCCACGACCGAAGAAGAAGTTGCGGCGCGAATCAGAAATTCCACGCATAAAAACTTTATCAGTCTAGCGGTGGAAAATGACTCGATCGGCGGCGGGACGGACCGTTTTTACACCAGCGGCGTACGGGCAAGCTGGTTCAACGTCAATACGCCGGTGCCGCCGATGATTGACGAAATAGCAGACCGTATCCCGACTTTTGATCTGAACGAGACAACCAGCACCCTCTTTACACTGGGGCAGAATATATACACCCCGGAAGATATTCGTATCCGCACCAATCAGGATAACGACCGCCCATGGGCCGCCTTTCTTTACGGCTCGGTGGGACTAGCGACCATCGAGAACAACCATATTGACGAGTTGGAAGTTACTCTGGGCGTCGTCGGGCCGGAAGCGCTGGGCGAACAGGCGCAAAAATTCATTCACCGCCACGTCACCGACTCCTCTATTCCGCAAGGATGGGACAACCAACTGGATTTTGAGCCGGGGCTTATTCTTTCCGGGCAACGGCGCTGGCCCGATGCGCTTTACGCCGATATCGGCGAAGACTTTCGTTTTAGCATTCAGCCGAATGTCAATTTCTCGCTGGGGAATGTCTATAGCTATCTGGGCAGCGGTCTTACATTTACATTCGGTCCGTATCAGGACCGGTTTCAGGATACGCCGCCGCGAGTGCGTCCGTCGATGCCAGGCACAGGTTTTTTTGAAGTGCCGGATCAGGGCTGGAGCTGGTACCTGTTTGCCGGGCTGGACGGGCGGCTGGTCGGGCGCAATATTTTCCTCGACGGCAACACATTTTCCGACAGTCACAGCGTCGATAAAAAATATCTGGTTGGCGACGCCAGTGCAGGCGTGGCCTTTACACTGGGCGATTACCGCCTCTCCTATGCTATCAATACACGCAGCAAGGAATTTGACGATCAAGACGGCAACAGCGTGTACGGCTCGATGACTCTGTCTACGCGGTTTTAGGCCCGCGGTCATCCCGACTAAGCGTAGCGCACGGAGGGATCTTTCCATTATTTTGAGTATAAAAGATCCCTCGACTACGCTCGGGATGACATTGTAGCTTTTAGCGTATACCATATAGCTTATGAAATACGATCTTTTGCACATTCAAGGACAACCTTATGTTTTGGTGCCATTGCACGATTACCGCGCGATGGTCAGCGGCGGCCATGCCGAAGACTTGCCGGGGGATATTCTTGATGCACTCACGGCGCGGGAAGACACGCCGGTTAAAATCCTGCGCAAGTTTCGCGGGCTGACACAAAAAGAACTGGCGGCGCACGCCGGGATTTCCCGCCCCTATCTCACGGAAATCGAAACCGGCAAAAAAGACGGCTCGATCCGTGCAATGAAGGCCTTGGCCGATGTGCTGGGGGTCAATGTCGGGACGCTGGCTTAAATCATGTCTGTGCAAAGAAGACGACAGCAAAAGAAAATCTGGCTTCATCTTCTTCTGCTGTATCTTTTAAGTTCCGTACTGGAAATTATCGGTGTTGCCGGGTATTTGTTTTTCACCCCTGCTTTCGGACAGTTTGAAACGTGGATGGCTAAACTGGCGTTTATGTGGCCTGCCGAACTGGTGCTCTATCTGGAGTTTTCATTAAAAAACCAGAGTTTTGTCGAATTTATCGTGCAGCTTGGCATTGTTTTGCTGATGCTGGCTCCGGTTTTTGTCGGCATGCACGCCATTCATCGTTTTTTGGGTAAGACCTTGGTGACGTTCGGCTTTTTGCTGTTACTCAACTGGACTGTGCTGCTCTATGCGGCTATTTAAAACTTTTGCCCGGCGCATGCAGAATTTGACAATTATGACAATATTGTTTATCAATATGTATGCCTATATCTCCATTAACACAGCCTTGGGAATATGATGAGATCGCCGCTCTGCGCTGGCTTCCGCAGGAAGTTTGTCGAGCTTTTTCACGTTTTAGTGACCGTTCAGACGATATTGTCGCCTTCAAATACATCAATAACGGGGTTATTGAAGGTGTCGGCATCGGGAAATTTGTTCACGGCCCTGTAGGCCCATGTCTGGTTATCGGTCATTTAAATGTTAAGGATGATTGCAGAAACAGAGGCATCGGCAGCAGCCTGCTCAATCATTTTCTGGAGATTGCTTCGTACAATCACGCTGCGTGCAAGCTGCAGGTCACATTGTCTAATCGCAGGGCCAGACGCCTGTATGGGCGGTTTGACTTTTCCCCTGCCCCGATTCAAGAGGATGCGGGTACACTCTGGATGGCCAGAGCGCCGTTATCGCTTGAGAGCGCCCATAACGCCGCGCACTAATTCGCGCGCAATGGTCCGCCCTACCGATGAGCTGATCGAGCGCACCATGGATTTGACGGCGGCTTCGCTCACACTCTGACGGTTTGAACTGCGCTTTGGCTTGGTCTTTTCTGCGGCCTCTTGCGCTTTTTCTGCCGCTTCCGCCGCTTTTTTAGCGCGCACCTGCAGCACCTCATAGGCACTTTCGCGGTCCTGCGTTTCGTCATATTTCGTGCCCAGACCGCTGGCCTTCATTTGCATAGCCTTGGCATCGGAGGTTGCCGGACCGAGGCGTGAGGATGGCGGACGAATAAGCGTGCGCTGGACGATTGAGGGCTGGCCTTTACCTTCGAGGGTCGAGACCAGAGCTTCGCCAACGCCGAGTTCGGTGATGACTTCGGCCACATCAAACTCCGGATTTTCACGGTAAGTTTCGGCGGCCTGTTTAATTGCCTTTTGCTGTTTCGGCGTAAAGGCGCGCAAGGCGTGCTGCACGCGGTTGCCGAGTTGACCGAGAATGCTATCGGGGACATCGGCGGGGTTTTGGGTAATGAAAAACACGCCGACACCTTTGGAGCGGATGAGGCGAACAACCTGCTCAACCTTATCCAGCAGCGCCTTGGGCGCGTCATCAAACAGCAAATGCGCTTCATCAAAGAAGAACACCAATTTTGGACGGTCGGCATCTCCGGCTTCGGGCAGCTCTTCGAACAATTCGGCGAGCAGCCAGAGCAGGAAGGTCGCATAGAGCCGCGGGGATTGCATGAGCTTATCGGCGGCGAGAATATTGATAGTCCCTCGCCCGTCCAGATCGGTGTGCATGAAGTCGCGCAAGTCGAGAGCGGGCTCGCCGAAGAAATCAGCCGCACCCTGATCTTCGAGGCGCAGAAGATTGCGCTGGATGGAGGCGATCGATTGCGGGCTGACATTGCCGTAGGTGGCGCTGATCTCGGCACGCTGCTCATGCACAGTGTTGAGAAGCGCACGCAAGTCTTTGAGATCGAGCAGCAGCAGACCTTGCTCATCAGCCACACGGAAAACGATATTGAGCACGCCTTCCTGCGTGTCGTTGAGTTCCAGAATGCGCGCGAGCAAGAGCGGGCCCATTTCCGAGATGGTGGTGCGGATCGGGTGGCCCTGATCACCGAACAAGTCCCAGAATACGGCCGGATAGGCCCGCGCCTTGTACTCATCGCTAAAGCCGATGATTTCGGCGCGTTTGGTCAGGAAGTCCTGCATTTCCGATGTCTGACAGATACCGGAAAGATCGCCCTTTACATCGGCCATAAAGACCGGAACACCCGCATCGGAAAACCCTTCGGCGAGGTTTTGCAGCGTTACGGTTTTTCCGCTTCCCGTCGCCCCGGCGATGAGGCCGTGACGGTTTCCCCATTTCAGCGGCAGGTACTGGGCGACCGGGTCTTTTCCAACGCTTTGACCGACATAGACGGCATCATCTCTGAGATTGAGCATTCCTTTTACTCCTTCGTCATTGCTTCGCGCAAAACAAATGCATAGCATTTGTTCGCTTTTTTATAAAGCAAACAAAAATGGATTGCCTCGTCAGGCTTCGCCCTCCTCGCAATGACGGCTCAGCCTAATTTCGCGAAGGCCTGCTCGAGATCGGCGATCAGATCATCGGGATCTTCAAGGCCGATTTGCAGACGTAAAAGTTGTCCGGCTTCGTTCCATTTGTTGGCTTTGCGCCAGTTAATCTCGATTTGCGGCTGGAGCAAGCTCATATAGCCGCCCCATGAGCTACCGATCGGAAAGAGTTCCAACGCGTCAATAAAGGCACTCACCCGCTCTTTCGGGTAGTTGTTCAGCAAAATGCTCATCAGACCGTTGGCGCCGGTGAAATCGCGTTTCCAGATATCATGGGTGGGATGGCTTTCGAGGGCGACGTGATAGACCTTTTGCACTTCGGGGCGGCCTTCCAGCCAGCGCGCGATTTTTAAGGCGCTGGCAGCCTGATGCTGCAAACGCATTTTCATCGTGCGCAGGCCGCGCAGGGCCAGCGATAAATCCAGCGAGCCGGGGCAATGCCCTAGATCGATATGCGTGTCTTTCAAGCGTTTATAATGCTCTTGCGTATCGGCGACGGCGTATCCCAAATTCACATCGGCATGGCCGCCAATATATTTGGTGGCGGCGCAGACCGAGATATTGACGCCGTGGGCCACTGGTTTGAACAGCAGGCCGCTGGCCCAGGTATTGTCCATGATGGTGATCACGTCGGCGTCCTTGGCAATTTTGGTGATAGCAGGCACGTCCTGCACCTCAAATGTCGCCGAGCCGGGGCTTTCGAGATAGATGACGGCGGTGTTATCCTTGATCAGGTCTTTAATCCCGGCGCCGATGCACGGGTCGTAATATTCCACCTCCACGCCAAAACGCCCCAGCAGCTTATCGCAAGCGATGCGGGTGGGCGGATAGATACTGTCGCACATGAGCAGATGATCGCCGCTATTGAGGAAGGCCATCAGCGATGCGGTGATCGGCGCAAGGCCGGTGGATGAGCTGACCGCCTTAAACCCGCCTTCAAGCTCGGCCATCGCGGTTTCAAAATGATCGCTGAGCGGGTTGGAGATATTCCCGTAGGTGAATTTCTGACCCTTCTTGGTTTCATAGGTTTCGAGATCTTTATATTGAATGGTGCTGGCCTGCACGATCGGCGGGTTCATCAGACCGTGATAATCATCCGGGTCGCGGCCCAGTTTGGTGAGGATCGTGTCAGTTTTGAATCTCTTGTCGCTCATGTCGGCTTTTCATACTCTCTGTCGTGGGTCAGCGCGGGGATAGCCGCACGGGCCTTATCCACTTCGCTTAAATCAATATCCGCAGTTATGATACCGATTTCACGATCCATTGCAGCCAAAATCTCGCCCCAGGGACCGATAATCATCGAATGCCCCCACGTCTGGCGGCCGCCTTCGTGCTCTCCGGTCTGGGCGGCGGCGAGGACAAAAGAGCCGGTTTCGATGGCGCGGGCGCGCAGTAAGACCTCCCAATGGGCCTCTCCCGTAGGCATGGTAAAGGCAGCCGGGGCGGTCAGAATCTGCGCGCCAGCCTTGGCCAGATCGCGCCACAGATGAGGAAAGCGCAGATCATAGCAAATGCCCATGCCGAGCTTTACGCCGTCCATATCGGCGAGTGCGGCTTGGCGGCCCGGCTGAAAATCGCTGCTTTCGCGATAAAATTCTGTGCGCGACAGGGTGACATCGAACATATGAATCTTGTCGTAAGTCTGGGCGATCTCGCCTGCGGGTGAGAAGAGGAAGGAGCGATTGGCCAGTTTATCCTCACTGACGCGCACGCCGAGCGAGCCGATCAACAACCAGATCCCCAATTCCTTGGCCAGCGCAGCGAAAAAGGCAATGGGTTTATGCGTCTCCATATCGCCGGAGGCGGCCACGCGGTCCTTCACATAACGGCGCATTTGATCTGTATTTTCAGGAGTCAGAATGAACGCCGCGCCCTGCCCGGCAGCTTCACGAACGAGCTTCGCCGCCGCAGCCAGATTTTCGTCTATATCCGGGCTGCTAGTGAGTTGAATACAGGCTACTTTTATTTTATTCATCTTATTGACTTTACATATTTTTATATGCTGCAAATTTTGTCGTATCGTATTACAAGGCTTATTTAATGTCAGATTTAAATCCACCAAATCAAGAAAATACAAGCATTACAATTGAATACTTGGCCGGAACTTATAATTGTAGCGCTGAGGGTGCGCACTTAATCACCGCAGTAAGCGAGCATGGAAATCAAATTATTCTACAGCTTGACCCCGATGAGCATGAGGACTTAATTTCCGAATGGCAAAGAAGCGTATATGGTATTGTTACCGCCAGCAAAGAACTTAATAAAACTAAAGGTACTGTACACTTCAAGCCTATAGGCACAGCGGCAAGTGCACATCTAAATTAGAACAATAACTTATCTAATTCGTCATTCGCATCGAGCATGTGCAAATCGTCGCAACCGCCGATCAGTTTATCATCGATAAAAATCTGCGGAACGGTTTTCGGCCCGCCGGTGCGTTCGATCATCTTGGCTCTGGCTGCATCATCGCCGGTGATGTCATAGCCGGTGTATTTAACGCCTTTCTTATCCAGCAGCGCGCGGGCGCGGGTAGAATAGGGGCATGTCGTCCAGTAATAAATTTCCACTTTTGCCATGTGCAAAACTCCTCAAACAAAATTATCCGTTTCAGAAAACTAGAACAGCCGTCTGCGCAAGGCAAACGGATATTCACGCCTAACCGCCAAAACCTTCACGTACAACCCGGGTCAGGGTGAGAATATGAACCTTGGCCGCGCCGCCTTTAAGCAGCGTTTTGGTGCATTCCTTCACCGTTGCGCCCGTCGTGTAGACATCATCGATGAGAATGAGCGTTTTTCCTTTCAGGGCGTCTTTCTTGTCCGGGTGCAGGCCGAAGGCTTTTTTGACGTTTTTATGCCGCTCCCCGGCATGGAGATGACCCTGTACGGGCGTAGCGCGCACACGTTGGAGTACGCCGACATCAGCAGGAATGCCTGTGCGCTTTGACAAGGCTTGCGCGATCAGCGCCGCCTGATTATAGCGCCTGCGCAGCAGCCGCCAGCGGTGCAGCGGCACCGGAATGAGCAGATCGGCCTCCTCCCAAAAGGGCGCACCGGCCTTTTCCAGCCACGGGACAAATGCCCGGGCGACATGGGTTTGATCACCGTGCTTAAAGCCGAGTACCAGATCGCGGCTGGTTTCGTTATATTTGAGGGCGGCGCGAGCGCACTCAAAGGGCGGCGGATGGTCAAGGCAAGAGGCGCATAAAGAGCCCTCTTCGACCTCAAAATCAAAGGGAAATCCGCACTGATCACACAGAGGATCGCTGATAAACTCCAGAGCGCCCCAAGCCTCCGGGGCCAGCATGCCCTGTTCATCGACACGCTCGCCCGTCACTACGCAACGCGGCGGCAAAACGGTATCGACTGCCTGCATCAGGATGTTTTGAAAGGGCTTTAAACTCATGGGATTTAAAAAACCACAGATCAACACGGATGAACACGGATTTTTACAGGTTGTCATTGCGAGGAAGACCGTTAGGTCTGACGCGGCAATCCAGTGATGTGTAGCTGGATTGCTTCGCGCAAAGCAAATCGTAGATTTGTTTGCTTTTTAGAGGTCGCGAACAAAGCGTTGCTTTGCTTCGCGCTCGCAATGACGAAAAATACGTCGCTACCGCGCTTATATATTTGAATATTTTGTGTAAAATCGTTATGGTGCGTCGCTATGGCAGAGCATTTAGAAACAGAAGCGGAAAGCTATATTGAAAAGCGGAATTTATTGCTGAGGGATATTGATCCGGCAGTGATCCGCAAAGCGTGGTTTACGCTGTCGCATCTTTTGCTGGATGAGGATGCGCATGTTATCGATATGGGCTGCGATGACGGGGCGATGACCTACGCTATGGCGGCGATGAACCCGAAAGTCAAGTTCACCGGACTGGACAAGGCAAAACGACAGGTCAACAAGGCCAAAGAAAAGTACCGTCTATTCAATCTCGATTATAAGGTTGGGGATGCCTCTTCGGAGATTTTTGAGCCGGAATCGATCGATGCGGTTATCAATTCCTATATCCTGCACGAGATTTATTCAGCCTCGCGCTATAATGAACGTGTTGTCAGCGAAACGCTGGGCAAGCAATTCAAGGCGATGAAAAAAGGCGGCGTGATGTTTATCCGCGACTACGCACACCCTCCGCCTGAAGAGTTTGTATTGCTAGAGATGCCGGATGAGCCAAGCACAGGCAAGGATCTGGCGCATTTATCTGCGCCGGATATGCTGGTGTGGTATGCCGAGCATGCGCGCCCCAAGCAGGATGCAGGATGCGGCGGGTTCTTCCTTGAAGAGCTGCCCGAGCGTTTCCCACGTACACGGCTGTTTCGCCTGCCGTATAAGTGGGCCTATGAGTTCATTATGCGTAAAGACGATCGCTCGCACTGGGAGTCCGAACTGCCCAAGGAATATACATTCTTCACCCCGCTGGAATTCCGTAAGGAGCTTAGCGCGCTGGGGGCGCGGGTGCAATATTCCGGTCCACAGTGGGATGACGATGTGATCAAGGAGAAGTTCGAAGGGCGATTCCGGCTGTATAAAGACGATGGGACGCCGCTAGGCGATCCGCCGACCGGTTATATCGCCGTGTCCTATAAGATGGCGGAGCGTAAATCGCTGCATATCGAAGAACGCCGCCCATCCTCAACTAATTCCGGGAATTTGAAAATCACCGCGATGCGCAATGAGAACACCGGTGAAATCGTGGATGTGGTCAGCCGGGACATTGATGTCAGCGAGGTTATCCCCTACCGCGTTGATGAAGAAGGGCGGTTGAAAATTTATCTGCATGACGGGGTGGCGCGCTCTATCGCCAATGCGGTGCCGCGCGGTGGCGTTGTCATCGATGAACGGCGCTGGTCCGGGCATATGGCGGAAGCGATTACGGTTGATGGCGAGGCGATTTCGACGATTGAGGCTTATGATGTCAAACACAGCGTGCTTTTTGCGCGCGATTATTTGGGCCTGAAGCCGGAAAATAACGCGATCATCGAACACGGGCCGGATTATTACCCGGCGCCGGATTATATCGATGAGCGCATTCATACGTTTTATCTGAAAGTCCGCCCGGCCAAAGGCGCGATTATTCCGAAAAAAGTCATCGGTGTGGAGAAATTTCAGGCCAAGGGTATGGTGCGTGAAATGGATGCCCAGCAGGTGATTAACGCGATTACGGTGGGGATGATCCCCAATGCGCGGCTGGAGATGCAAATCCTATCGCTGTTCCACCATTTGCGTTTGCGCGCCGAAACCTGGACGGATAAACAACTGAATCTGCAAGTCTCCAAAATCAACCAGAAAGCCGATGTGAAAAATCTGCTGGCGATGATGGGCGAGCAGGATTTACGGTTTAAGGATGTCAAAGGCACGACCGGGCAGTTGCGCCCCGTGCATTCAACCTTTGTCGAAGAAGGGCAAAGCCGCGGCAGTATGTCCGGGTTGTCGGCAGAGGATGTGGATTTTGTCGTGCATGACGGCAAAACGATTAATACCGCTGTTGTCCTGCCGCTGACCAAGGATGAGAAGAACAGCGTGCATGCCGGGATCATCACCGAATATCTTCCGGTCCCCCAGCGCCATGAGGGGAACGGTCTGACGATTTCCGTGCCGAGCTTTAACGTCCCGGCGGAGGTCACCAATCTGAAGATGATGAAAAAGTTTTTGGCAGATAAATTCGGGGTGACACCGAATAAGATTGTCAAGCTGGGGGAGAGCTATTTCACCCATGTCGGGATGACGCCGCACCGGATTCACCCGTTTGTCGTTGCCGCTCCCGCCGAAGCGATGAAGGGCCCGGGTACAAAGTTTCTGCCCTTTTACCAGCTCATGCTGCTCCAACGCTTGTTGTCGAAAGAGCCGCATTTCATGCTCGCCGTGGCGCGGGCCTATCGTTATTTTCACGAAGAAATGCGGTTGGATGCGAAACGTCAGGTCAAAGCGATTTTGCAACAGCGCTTTGCAGGGCAAGAGCCCGACTGGTCGATTCCGCTCAATTACGATTCCCTCGAAGTTTTAAAAATGCAGGCTCAGAAAAAAATGAAATACCAAGCTGAGGTTCATCTGAAAGAACGGCTGGAAGAAAAAAAAGAAGAGACCAAGATCGAAAACCGCAAAGCCTTCCATCAGCAGTACGCACCGAAGACGCCGGAGGAAAACAAAAAAGATGACGTGCAGCCTGCTCCTGAAGGCACGCCGGATTACCGGCAAGAAGAAATTACGCCAGAACAGGAAAAAGAGTTTCAGGCCGAACTCGACGCCTTCATGGATGTGGTGGAAAACGAACCCGATATCGCACCGCGCCCTGCGAATGGGTGATTGGATGATTAGAGGTTAGATATTTGGAAGTTGGAAGTCCCCCACCCCTTCCCTCCCCCTTAAGGGGGGAGGGTTGCGCAGGCTTGGGTGCTTGCGCCCCAGCCGCAGTTGGGTGGGGGTGTAAATTTTATAAAACGAATGCAGTAGCCTATGTCACAGCCTATCTTTGACCGCCAAGCTCTCAAACGTGCGCGGGCCCGTGCTGAACCGAATTTTAGCGAACACCGGTTTTTGCATGACATGGTCTGGGGGCAAATTCTCGACCGGCTGGGTGATGTTCGGCGAGACTTCGCAACACGCCACGAACTTACAGCTGAAGATTTTGACAATGAGATTGAGGCCCTGCCCTTTGAGGCGGAAACCCTTGAACTGGTAACCGGTTGTCTCAATTTGCATGCGGTCAATGATTTACCCGGCCTGTTGGTGCAAATCCGCAAAAGTTTAAAGCCTGACGGCTTATTTTTGGGCGCGATGTTTGGCGGGGAAACCCTGCACGAGCTGCGTGAAAGCCTGATGCAGGCGGAACTGGACCTTAAAGGCGGCGCATCCCCACGCGTTTTTCCCTTTGCGGATAAGCCACAGATGGGCGGTTTACTCCAGCGCGCGGGCTTTGCTCTGCCTGTGGTGGATTCCGATATCATCCGGGTGAGCTATGAGAATATCTTCCGGCTGATGCATGATTTGCGCGGCATGGGCGAAAGCAATGCGATATCCGAGCGCAGCCGCATCAATCCGGGCAAAGCGTTTTTCATGCGGGCCGGGCAATATTATCAGGAGCATTTTGCGGAAAAAGACGGGCGCATCACGGCGAGTTTTGAGGTCATTTATCTCATCGGCTGGGCACCGCATGACAGCCAGCAGCAACCGCTTAAACCGGGAAGCGCGAAAAAGCGACTGGCCGATGCGCTGGAAACCGATGAGGCAAAATTATGATTAACGTTACGCTGATCCCCGTTCACAAAGATAATTATTGCTATTTGCTCGAGGCTGAAGATGGTTCGGTGGGGCTTGTCGATCCCGGCGAGGCCGGACCGGTGATTGCGACGCTTAAGGAAAAAAAACTTCAGCCCGATGTAATTTTCGTCACACATCATCATTGGGACCATATTGACGGTATCCCCGGCCTGCTGGGCCGGCATTCCTGCCCGGTGGCAGGGCCGTTCAGTGAAACCACACGCATTCTCCAGATGGATATTTTACTGGATGAGGACAGCGCTTTTGAATTTGGCGATGAAGCGGTGCGCGTTCTTGAAACACCCGGTCATACGCGAGGGGCCATTTGTCTGTATTTCCCAGAGAGCGGTTTGTTGTTTACCGGTGATACGCTGTTCTCGCTTGGGTGTGGGCGGTTATTCGAAGGCACGCCAGAGCAAATGTGGAATTCCTTACAAAAAATCATCGCCCTGCCTGATGAGACGCTGATCTATTGCGGTCATGAATATACGCAGGCCAATGCAGAATTTTGCCTGCGGGTTGAGCCGGACAATCAGGCTTTGCAAAAACGAAGTGAAGCGGTCAAAGCCTTGCGCGCAAAGGGCCAGCCCACGCTCCCCGTCCCCTTAAAAACCGAAAAAGAAACGAATGTGTTTTTGCGGGCCGGGTCGGCCGAACGTTTTGCCGAATTGCGCGCACTTAAAGATCGCAGTTAAGCCCTATTCTTCGTCAGCCTCGGGGGGCGGCTCCTTTTTTACGGCGGGCTTTTTGGGTTTGGTTAGTTTTTGCTGTTCGGCGGAATTCCCATCGACGTCACCTCTGCCCCGGCCTTTATCCCTGGCATCACGGTGCGGTGGAATCGGCATGGGTTTTTGCGTGGTATTTTTGCGATCGCTCATCGCCAGTTCAATTTCAAGGCGAGAGGCCACCTTACGCAATTCATGGACCGCATCCTGCAAGCCTTCGCGCATGTCGGCCTTTTTTTCATCCTTGCGCCAGGCTTCGTAAGCCTTCAGACATTTCTCCGTGCTGTCTTTCAAACGTTGTTGAATTTCATCTGACATTTCTCGCGCGCTCCCTTTTTTATTTACCCCGTAAAGCCGAACTACCACCCTACCCAGAGCGGGCGCGATGTGCAAGCATACTTAAGCTGTAATTTATTCGTTGCCGAAAATTGTGTTGAGCTGCTGGCTAACGCGAATGAAAGTCGTGCGTTTGGAGAGTTCCTTCAAACGCCGCGCGCCGACATAGGTGCAGGTTGAGCGCAGGCCGCCGAGGATGTCCTGCAGGCTGGCCTCTACGGGGCCGCGATACGGAACCTTCACGGTTTTGCCTTCACTGGCGCGGTATTCGGCGACGCCGCCTTTATGCTTGGTCATCGCGGTGGAACTGCTCATGCCATAGAATTGCAGATATTTCTGACCGCCGTCCTTGACGACTTTCTGCTCCGATTCATCATGCCCTGCGAGCATACCGCCCAGCATCACAAAATCCGCCCCGGCGGCGAAGGCCTTGGCGATATCGCCGGGCACTGTGCAGCCGCCATCGCCGCAGATCAGCCCGCCCAGCCCATGGGCCGCATCGGCGCATTCTATAATCGCTGAGAGTTGCGGATAACCGACGCCGGTCATTTTGCGGGTGGTGCACACACTGCCCGGACCAATGCCAACTTTTACAACATCTACGCCCGCGAGGATCAGCTCTTCGACCATTTCACCGGTGACAACATTGCCCGCCATAATGGTCAGTTCGGGATATTTGTCGCGAATTTTTTTGACGAAGGTCACGAAATGCTCGGAATAGCCGTTGGCGACATCAATACAGACTTTATCCGGATGATGCCCAGCTTTCATAAATTCATCGAGCTTTTCCTCATCGGCCTTGACCATGCCGATCGAATACCAAACCGAGGCGTGACCGGCCTTGTCGTAGAATTTTTGCAGGTCTTTGAGCGGATAGTGTTTATGCAGCGCGACACTGAGGCCGTTGCCGTCTTCGGCAAAAGCCCGCGCCATGGCGAATGTGCCGACCCCGTCCATATTGGCGGCGATAATCGGCACGCCGTGATAGGCCTTGCCGCTCCATTTAAAGGTAAATTCGCGCCGGATATCGACATTTTTGCGGCTGTCCAGCGTTGAGCGCTTGGGCCGGATGAGGACGTCTTTAAAATCGAGCTTTGTACTTTCTTCGATGCGCATGGCAAACCTTTATGGTTATGATTTGAAAATGGAATCAGCGGCCTCAGCTGAGGCTTTCTTTTTGGTGATATCGCCTTCCGCCTTGGATATTTCGGCTTTGAGTTCGGTGATATAGTCTTCCAGCTCGGAAACCGACATGTTTTCCAAATTGCGGGGGAATTCTGCCGTTTTCGGCTTTGGAAGGTCATCATCAAACATTGCCTCAAAACGATACGCATGGCGACATGTGAAATCAATTTAAAATTTTTCTGGTAATTTTATGTGCTGGCGCTTATATAGGAGGCGTTCCCAACATTTAAGGTTTTAAAAAACCGGCCCCCAAGGAACAGGGCGCGGATAAAAATTTTGTTTATGGAGATTTAAAATGGCTACAGCCCTGAACATTACCGGTCAACTCTTGATGCCGAAAGCAACGGCGGTTTGGTTGATTGAAAACACGGCTTTGACCTTTAAGCAAATTGCCGAGTTCACCGACCTGACCGAGATCGAAATCGAGGCGCTGGCCGATGGTGAGATCGGCCGCGGGCTGGTTGGCCGTAACCCGATTGACCATCATGAACTGACACAGGAAGAACTGGATCGTTGTCAGGCTGATCCGGACGCCAGCCTGAAAATGGCGAAAAGCAGCCTGCCGCCGGTAAAATCCCGCGCGAAAGGTCCGCGCTATACACCGGTATCCAAACGCGGGGACAAGCCCGATGCGATTGCCTATATCCTCAAACATAATTCAGAGATTTCCGATGCGCAAATTACCAAGCTGGTTGGAACAACCAAACCGACCATCACAGCTGTGCGCGAACGCACCCACCCCAACACGCCGAATTTGCGTCCGCGCCATCCGGCCGAGCTGGGCCTGTGCACATGGCAGGAATATGAGAAAGCCTCCGACAAGGGGCTGAAGGCGCAGGGTAAAGACCCTGAAGCTGTCAAAGCCCAGCGTCTGGCCGATCAGCAAGCGGCGCTTAGCCCCTCTGAGGAAGAAGACACCGGCAGCCAGAGCGGCAGTGGCGGGTTTGACTTTTCAAACTTCCTCGGCGATGCGGCACGTTATTCTTCTTCCTCCGAGGATTAACGCTATTCTCAACTTCTTTCTTTCCGCCGGGATATAAAACCCCGCGAAACCCCGCACCTGATGCGGGGTCCATACGATACATAGTCAAATCCCATGGACCCCGGCTCAAAGCCGGGGTTTCATTTTTCTTTTTTATTTCAATCTCTTAAAGGAAGTTTAGAATTGGGTAGGATTAAGCTTTTAAAACAAAAAGCGGTCTGGAGAATGAAATCAACCAGACCGCTTGTTTTACGGATGCCCTAACTGTTAAGCCAGAGCCCACTTCAGTCTCAGCCGATGTTTCAGACCGAGGCCGCTTCGCTTACGCGAATTCCTTCTATCTGCTCCTTGAGCATCAGTTTTTCTTTCTTCAACTGGCGAAGGTAAAAATCTGTCGCCGAAGGGCTTTTATGCGCCTGTTCAATACGGTCCGAAATGTGAGAGTGGCGTTTTTTGAGCGCCTCTAATCTTGAGTGTTGAGCGGAAAGTAATTCACTTACAGACCCTGAATTTTGCATAGCGCAAGCTCCTTCGTTTGGCGTTTAAGTTTTGAGATGGATTTAGCGTACCTGAAATCGTCATGAAAATGCAAAAAACGAACAAACAAGATTTCTCTAATGAAAGGCTTTTGGCTTTTCATTGAGCATCTTATCTTTACTTATTCACAAGAAATTTTTTCTCTGGTCGTACTGTGCATTTTCACAAAAAATCATTCAGGCTCGATTCGCAAACCCATTTCTCATGATTGCACGGCAAGGGCTAATTTTCTGTTAACGATTATTAGGAAAGGCTATTACAGGTCGAATCTGACGCCTTGGGCCAGCGGCAATTCATCTGAATAATTGACGGTCTGCGTCTGGCGGCGCATGTAAGCTTTCCAGCTGTCAGAGCCGCTTTCACGTCCTCCGCCGGTTTCTTTTTCACCGCCGAAGGCTCCGCCGATTTCCGCGCCGGAGGTCCCGATATTCACATTGGCGATGCCGCAATCGCTGCCCGTGGCCGAGAGGAACCGTTCAGCTTCACGCATATTCATGGTGAAGATCGACGAAGACAGACCTTGGGGCACACCATTTTGCAGGGAGATGGCCTCGTCGAGGGTCTTGTATTTCATGACATAGAGGATGGGAGCGAAGGTTTCTTCGCACACGACACTGCTTTGCGCGGGTATTTCCACCAAGGCCGGATGTACATACGCGCCGCCTTCCCAATCGCTATGGGCGCGCTCACCACCGGTGATCACTTTGCCACCCTGGCCTATCGCCAGCTCTAGCGCGGCCATCATTTGATCGAGGCTTTGGTGATCGATGAGCGGCCCCACTAATGTGCCCTCTTCCAGCGGATTGCCGATGCGGATTTGTTCGTAGGCCTTTTGCAGCGCCGGGATGAGAGAACCATAAATATCTTCGTGAACAATCAGGCGACGGGTGGTGGTGCAGCGCTGCCCGGCCGTGCCGACAGCGCCAAACACAATTGCGCGCACAGCCATATCAAGATCGGCGCTCGGCGCGATGACCATGGCATTGTTACCGCCCAGTTCAAGGAGGCTGCGGCCCAGACGCTTTGCCACCGCCTGACCGACGGCGCGGCCCATGGCGACGCTGCCCGTCGCGCTAATCAGTGGAAAGGCTTCATGATCGACGAGAGCCTGACCGATCTCGCGCCCGCCAACGATGACTTGAGAAAGATGGTCGGGGATATCATGGCCAGTGGCTTTGAATTTGGCGGCGGCTTTATCAAACAAATTCTGGCAGGCCAGCGCAGTGAGCGGGGTTTTTTCCGATGGTTTCCAGACCAGAGAATTGCCGCAAACCAGTGCGATCGCGGCGTTCCAGCACCATACGGCCACGGGGAAATTAAAGGCGGAAATAATGCCCACCGGGCCGAGGGGCTGCCAGACCTCGCGCATATGATGCTCAGGGCGCTCGGACTGGATGGTCAGGCCGTAGAGCTGGCGCGAAAGACCAACGGCAAAGTCGCAGATATCAATCATTTCCTGCACCTCACCGAGACCTTCGGAGAGGATCTTGCCGCATTCAATGGTGGTTAGCCGGCCAAGGTCGTCTTTCGCCGCGCGCAGTTCTTCGCCTAACAGGCGGACAAATTCGCCGCGCACGGGGGCCGGCACTTTGCGCCAGTCTTCGAAAGCGGCCTGCGCCCTTTGGGCGAGCACATCGATATCGTCGGCGCTGTGTTCTTTGAGCTTGCCGAGGCTGGAGCCGTCAATGGGGGTGAACACCTCCAGCGTGCCTTTGGGATCGGTTTCAACGCCGAGTTTTTTGAGGATGTCGGTGTAATCGGTCATATTTATCTCCCTAACGTCATTGCGAGCGTAGCGAAGCAATCCAGAGCCAGCAAGAAAGATTTCTGGATTGCTTCGTCATTTCATTCCTCGCAATGACGTAGAGGATAAATTTCACAAAAACCCCTTATGCGTTTTGAGAAATTCGACTTCTTCTGCGCTGCTGTCGCGGCCGAGAATTTCGTTACGGTGCGGAAAGCGGCCAAATTTTTCAATGGGCACATAATGGCGCTTTGCATACATATCGCCGGCCGGGTTATCTGTTGCCATGGCGCCGAACAGTTCGACGGATTTTTTCTGGTCGGACAGCGTTTCGCTATGTTGAAACGGCAGGTACAGAAAGCCGCGTTTTACCGGCTCAAGAACCTGATCAAAGCCTTTATGCACGGCCTGTTTGGCGATCAGCAATGCGCGCTCATCCGAAGCGAAGGCCTTGGGCGTACCGCGATACATATGGCGGGGGAACTGGTCGAGAACAATAATCAGCGCCAGCGAGCCATCGGCATCGACGGCCCAATGCTGGCACAGCCCGTCGGCGGCCATTTCGTGAGTCACGGAAAAACGCTCACGAATCTCGGCATCTACGCTCTCGCTGGATTGAAACCATTGTTGCGGGTCGAGTTCCTCAAACCAAAAGTGGAGGATTTCCTGTTGTGTATCGCGCATTTAAGCCGCTTTTTATTCCTGTTCCTTAAGCTCACGCCATTGAGCCTTGCTGATCGTTTGAGAGTACGGTTTCATCAAGTTTATGGCTTGCTGGCGTCTCTTCTTAGACAGGATAGCCAGAAATGCGGCCGGAACAAAGGGTAAAAGTAGCAAAGCGATTACAAGCGGGTTGCGGATAATGTAATAAGAATCGTGATGACCGAGGTTTTCAAATATAGAGCCGGAAACAACAAAGGCGGCCAGCGCACAGCCAAAGGCCATCATGCGGTAAAATTTTGAGCGCAAGAGCTTCTCACGTGCGCATCTTTTATCGATAAGCTCTTGATTATCATTACTTTTTACTTTGGACGACATAAGCACCCCCCGCGTTTTCCACTCTTGTCATGCACACAAGCAAACGGGCCCCAGAAACATCCGCACTTTCATTATAGCCCAGATTTATTAACAAAAGCTAAGCCATTTTCTTACGGCAGATTAATGAAGATCCGCCCAGGTTCTCTTTTTGATACCGTAGAAGATCAAGGCGAAAGCAAACAGGAAGAGCAAGACTTTTACGCCGGTATGCTTACGCGCCTCAAGGTTCGGTTCAGCGGCCCAGTGCAGGAACTGAACAACGTCACGCGCATATTGTTCGCGGATTTGCAGGCTTTCGTCTTCATAGGCAACCATATCATCGGATAATGGCGGCGGCATGGCGATGACATGGCCGGGCATATATTCGTTATAATATTGACCATCGAGCAGATCCATGTCAGACGGCGCATCTTCATAACCGGTCAGGATCGCGTAAACATAGTTAGGACCGTCGTGACGGGCCTTGGTAATCAAAGACAGATCAGGCGGAAGCGCATTGTTATTGGCAGACTTGGCGGCATTGTCATTCGCGTAAGGGGACGGGAAATAATCGGAAGGCAGCGCAGCGCGTTCGAACATTTCACCTTCTTCGTCCGGGCCGTCGGTGAGGCTGTATTCAGCGGCGATGGTTTTGACCTGATCTTCGCTATAGCCGAGATCGGTCAGGTTACGGAAAGCTACGCGTTTGAGCGAATGACAGGCCGCGCAAACCTCGCGGTACACTTTTAGGCCGCGCTGCATCGCTTCACGGTCGAACGTGCCGAACGGTCCGTCGAAGCTCCAGCTTTGTTTGGGCGGGTGTACAGTTTCAGTCGAAGCCTGCGCGGCATTCATCGGCAGCGGGCTGAGCAAAACAGTGGCAAGAAGAATGAGGCTGAATTTTTTCATTGTACTATCCTTTATCAATCTTTCTTATTTTGCGTGCTTGGCTAAAACGGCTTCGTGGATGGACGGCGGCAGCTCGCGGCCTTTTTCAAACTTGCTGAGCCATGGCAGGATCACCAGGAAGAAAATGAAATAGTATGCCGTCGCGCCTAGACCGAAATAGCTGAGCGGCAGGCCGAACAGCTCCGCATCGGCAGGTTGCGACCCGACATAGCCGAGGAAGACAAAATCGACCAACAACAGCAGCAAGAATGCGCGGTAGAGCGGGCGGAAACGCGCGCTACGGATCGGGTGGCTGTCCAGCCACGGCATGACGAACCACAGCAAGATCGAACCGAACATCGCGATGACTCCGCCGAGCTTGGCGGTAATCAAAGTGATTTCAGTAAACGGAATGCCGATCTCGAACGTAATCGCGCGCAGGATCGCATAGAATGGCAGGAAGTACCATTCAGGCACGATGTGCGGCGGAGTCACCAACGGGTTGGCCGGGGTGTAGTTATCCGGTGGCCCAAGGCGTTGGGCATGTAGAAGATAAAGAGCGCATAGATGATCAGAAAGACGACCAGACCAAAGCTGTCCTTCATCGTATAATACGGGTGGAACGGCAGTGTGTCTTTTTCTGACTGCGGCTCTAGCCCTAACGGGTTGTTGGAGCCGGTCACGTGCAGCGCCCAAACATGCAGGAACACGACAGCGAAGATGACAAACGGCAGCAGGTAGTGCAGCGCAAAGAAGCGGGTCAGGGTCGGGTTATCGACGCTAAAACCACCCCAGAGCAAGGTCACGATGCTGTCACCGACCAGCGGAATGGCTGAGAACAAATTGGTGATCACGGTCGCGCCCCACAGGGACATCTGGCCCCATGGCAAAACATAGCCGATAAAGGCGGTGGCCATCATCAACAGGAAGATTGCCACACCGAGAATCCAGAGGAGTTCGCGCGGGCGCTTGTAAGAGCCGTAGTACATACCACGGAAAATATGGATATAGACTGCGACAAAGAAGAAAGACGCACCGTTCATGTGAATATAGCGCAATAGCCAGCCGCCATTCACGTCGCGCATAATGCGCTCAACCGCGTCGAAAGAGAGTTCTGTATTGGCCGTATAGTGCATGGCCAGCACAATGCCCGAGACAATCATGGTGATCAGCATGAACATGGCGATGGCGCCGAAATTCCAGAAATAGTTGAAATTGCGCGGTGTCGGGAATACGCCGTATTCCTTTTGCATCAGCGTAAAGACCGGAAGACGTTCGTCAATCCAGCTTACGACGGGGTTTTTGAATTCTGCGCGCTCGGTGCTGCCCATGGTTTTCTCCTTGTCCCTCTTATTTTTATCCGATTTTGATTTTCGTATCGCCGATGAATTCATAGGGCGGCACCATTAGGTTTTTCGGCGCGGGGCCTTTGCGAATTCGCCCGGACGTATCGTAGTGCGAACCGTGACACGGGCAGAACCACCCATGATATTCGCCATGCGCATCGGTGGGTTTTTGCCCGCCGGGGATACAACCCAAATGCGTACAAACCCCTACAACAACCAGCCACTCCGGCTTTTTAACGCGCTCTTCATCGGTTTGTTTGTCGATGAGTGTCGTTACATCAACTTCCTCAGCCTCTTGAATCTGTTCGGCTGTCCGATGCTTAATAAAGACCGGTTTGCCGCGCCACATCACGGTTTTAGACCCGCCGACGGGGATCGCGCTGATATCCACTTCCGTGGTCGCCAGCGCCAGCGTATCCTTGGCCGGGTTCAGAGAATTAATCATCGGGGCGGCGGCGCAGGCTACGCCCACCGCTCCAAAGGCAAACCCCGTCAGTTGCAGGAAGTCTCGCCGATCTTTGCTGTGTGCTGTCATGTTTGTGTATCTATTTGTGTGTTTATTTAAAGACGTTCGAACCCTTTGTTTTTACTTCTCTCTTTATAAATGATCAAGCCTTCTCTATCACTATTTCACCAATTAATTTAGAATTTACGCACATAAAAAAGGGACCGTGAGCGTTATGATTTCAATTGCACTATACCAACCCGACATCCCGCAAAATGTCGGCGCGATGATACGGCTTTGCGCGTGTATGAATGTCGGGCTCGAGGTGATTGAACCGTGCTCTTTTCCCTGGAACGAACGTAAAATCCGTCAGTCGGCGATGGATTATATGGCCTCTGTGGATATCGTGCGGCACACATCATGGGATGCATTTTCACAAGCGCATGAAGGGCGGCGCGTCGTACTGATGAGCACAAAGGCCGCCCTGCCCTATGCCGATTTTAAATTCGGGGGCGATGATATTTTGCTGGCCGGTAGCGAGAGTGCCGGTGTGCCTGAGCATGTCCATGAGAGCGTCGATGCGCGAGTGCTGATTCCCATGCAGGCGGGTATGCGTTCATTGAATATTGTCAATGCAACCTCTATGATCCTCGGCGAAGCACTACGCCAGACACGATGGAGGGATGCGTGAGCGATTGGGATGAACGAAAGAGTCAGGCCAGCGCATGGTTTTGCGAACTTCGCGATCTGGTCTGTGCGGCGTTTGAAGCGATTGAGGATGAATTGATCGGCGGCAATAAAGCCGATCTGGAGCCCGGGCGATTCGAATATACACCGTGGAACCGTGAAAACAGCGATGAGCCGAATGAATCTGGCTCTGTCCTGAAAGGCGGAGGGGAAATGTCGATTATGCGCGGACGGGTGTTTGAAAAGGTCGGCGTGAATATCTCTACCGTGCATGGCGTTTTTGCCGATGAATTTGCCGCGCGGGTGCCCGGCGCAGGAATGAGCGCAGATGAATCGGGCGGGCAATTCTGGGCATCAGGCATTTCGCTGGTGGCGCATATGCAAAGCCCGCTGGTGCCTGCCGTGCATATGAATACGCGGATGATCGTGACCTCGAAGGGCTGGTTCGGCGGCGGGGCTGACCTGACGCCGATGTTTCCCAATGAAGCGGACACCAAGGCGTTTCACGGCGCTTTGCAAGCATGCTGTGACAGGCATGATCCGAATTATTACAAGGCGCATAAGGAATGGTGCGACCGGTATTTCTTTCTGCCGCATCGTGGAGAGCCGCGCGGGGTGGGCGGGATTTTCTATGATTATCTCGATTCGGGGGACTGGCAGGCGGATTTCGCCTATACACGGGACGTTGGCCGGACATTTTTGGAGATTTATCCGCAAATTGTGCGGGCGCACATGAATGAGGGCTGGAGCGCAGAAGAGCGCGAGTTTCAGCTGATCAAGCGTGGACGCTACGTCGAATATAACCTGCTCTATGATCGCGGGACGCAATTCGGCCTGAAAACCGGCGGAAATACCGAAGCGATCCTGATGTCGATGCCGCCGGAAGTGAAGTGGCCCTAGGCGTCAAAGTTAATAAATAATACCTTTTTATGCTTTTTTGTTGCCTCCACCCCCTTTAAGTGTTATGGAATGTGTGTTTTTATCTGAAATTGAAGGGCATACCAGTATGAGCACAGGTTTCCAGCTTCCCTCCGGGTTTCAAGTGGCAGATGGCTATGAAGAGCTACCGACACTTTCACAGCATTTTCAATGTGTTGACGGGCGTGCGCCTAATCAGGCCATAGAAGATTTAGCTTGTGCGGGAGAATCTATAGGCGCCAAAGGGGCGGCAACCGTTTCCGGCGAAGGCCCCAATATCTATACACTTATTGATGTTCGTCGTTATACACGTGAGTAAAACCCGCCTTTAATCCACGCTTCTTCGCGGCGCTCTAGTTCTGCACCGAGTTCAGGGCCGGGTTTTAATCCTTGCTTTATCAGGTCTTCGCCGGTGAGCGGAAAGTCGGGAATCTCCCAGTTTTGAATGATTTTGACGGCCTGAGGGGCATAGCCGTTCATCACGCGGTCAAGGGCCAGTTCGATCATCAGGGCCTGTGCGGTCGGAATGCGCCCATGTTTATAGACCGCGACCTTAACGGCGTGGTCGTTATTGAGATCGGGCAGTGTCAGCACTTGATTCAAATTCTTAATATCTCTTTTGAAGACTTTGGGAATCAATAGAAATCCTTCAAAGCGTTTTATATTTTCGTCTTTAAATCCAGCCAGCACCAGCAGGCGTGCGGCGAGGAATTCGAGGCCGTAGTTTTTTTGGAAATGGCAGAGATGTTTTAAAATCTCAGGATCATAGTCCGGCGTTTGAAAGCTCGGCAAAATGCCATTCTCGAACATCAGCGTCAGAATGTCCGCCGGGTTTTCGACGCTGAGGATTTTGAAAAATTCCTGCGTGATGCGTTCTTTGGACAGCCCCGCAATTTTATCGGCAGCTTCGCGGCAGGCGCTTAATGCCTTTTCATCCGGCCCACCCTCGGCATAGAGGGCATGAAAGCGGAAATAGCGCAGGATGCGCAAATGGTCCTCGGCGATTCTCTCGGATGGCTTGCCGACAAAAACAACACGCCGCGCTTGTAAATCCTCATAGCCCCGCCCCAACGGGTCATAAACATTGCCCTTCATATCCATCAGCAGCGTGTTCATCGTGAAATCACGCCGGGCAGCATCTTCGGCCCAGTCGGTGGAAAATTCGACCGTCGCGTGACGTCCATCGGTCTCAATATCCTTGCGCAAAGTGGTGATTTCGAAGGGTTTTTTATCGATTACAGCGGTCACGGTGCCGTGCTCGATACCGGTGGGGATGACCTTGATGTCGGCTGTAGCGAGCTTTTTGCTCGCCTCATCAGGAAGCAAAAGGCAGGCAATATCGATATCTTCGACCGGCTCGCCCAGTAAGGCATTGCGCACGCAACCGCCAACGAACAGAGCGTTCACTTGCTCGTCCCCAGCACCCAGCGCACCCATCACCGCGCGGGTAGATTGATCCCGCATCCAGTCTTGCGGATCGCATTTTGATATGGATTTCAGGTTCATAAGTTTGCGTTACACCTTTTCAAATCTTTTCAAATCTCCTCATAGCCTTAATATACTTCTTGTTCATATTCAAAGCAGGAGTTTTACGATGGCGAAAACTGCCCCCAAACCGCCCCTAAGACCGGAAGAGTATTTTGACGAGGCTGTGGCCAAGCTGCAGGCCGCAAAAACCGAAATTGAAAAGGTCGTAATCGGTCAGGGCGATGTGGTCGGCAACACGCTGATTACGCTGGCCTCGGGCGGGCATGTGCTGTTGATCGGGGTGCCGGGGCTGGCCAAGACCTTGCTGGTAGACACGTCCGCCAAAGCCTTGGGACTGAATTCAAACCGCGTACAATGCACGCCGGATTTGATGCCGGCCGATATACTCGGTTCGGAAGTTCTGGACAGCAATGACAAGGGCCAGCGCACCTTTCGCTTTATCAAGGGGCCGGTTTTTACGCAATTATTGATGGCCGATGAGATTAACCGCGCCTCACCGCGCACGCAGAGCGCCTTGCTGCAAGCCATGCAGGAGCACAGTGTCAGTGCGGGCGGACAACTGCACGATTTGCCCGCGCCCTTCCATGTGCTGGCGACGCAAAACCCGGTCGAGCAGGAAGGAACGTATCCCCTGCCCGAGGCGCAGCTTGACCGATTCCTGATGCAGGTTGATGTTGAATACCCGGATGCCGAGGCCGAGCGTGAGATTATACTGGCGACAACCGGTACGGAAAAGCGCGAAGCTGCCCCGGCAATGAGCGATGCGGATTTGATCAATATTCAGACATTGGTACGAGCGCTGCCAATTGGCGAGCAAGTCGTCGAAGCGATTTTGAAACTGGTGCGTGCGGGGCGGCCCGGCGATGAGGCGCTGGATCTGGTCAATGAGTATGTCAGCTGGGCGCCTGGGCCACGCGCCTCACAGGCCTTGATGCTGGCGGCTAGGGCGCGGGCGTTGCTGGATGGGCGTGCGGCGCCATCGATTGATGATGTGGTGGCGCTGGCTGTGCCGGTTTTACAGCACCGCATGGCCCTGAATTACAAGGCCGCGAGTGCGGGGCTTGGCAAGGCTGAGCTGATCGGACGCCTCAGCGAAACATTGTAAGCGATGGCTTTTCTACCCCTCAGACCCGAAGCCGAACGCGTCGCCGCGCAGGTCCCAGAGCTGCGCGCGAGGGCCGTGAAGACAGCCTTTCACGTTTTGCATGGGGCCAACCCGCGCAAGCGCGCCGGGGCGGGGGAAAGCTTCTGGCAATTTCGCGAGTATGAGCCCGGCGATATGCCGCGCGAGATTGACTGGCGACAAAGCGCGAAAACCGACCGGGTGTTTATCCGTCAAAAGGAACAATATAACGCGCAAAGCTGTCTGTTCTGGACCAAGCGCAATGCGGATATGGATTTTAAATCCGATACGTCTCGTTTTAATAAAAAATATACGAGTGCTGTGCTGGCTTTAACGCTCGCCCTGCTGCACAGCCATGGCGGCGAGATGGTCGGGTTTGCCGGGCATGGACGACCGGGACATTCGGAAAAAACACTGAAGGCTTTTGAGCATTTATTGACAGATGAGGCGCATGATTCTCTGCCCGTTTCGCTGAATATTCCGCGCCATGCGCATTTTTATGCGATCAGCGATTTTCTTGAACCGGTGGCGGATATCCGCAGCGCGTTCAAGCCGCTGGCCGAACGCACCCTCAACGGCTGGATGGTGGCGGTGCTCGATCCGGCGGAGCTTGATTTGCCCTATGACGGGCGGATCCTGTTTGAAAATATGGCCGGCGAATCCCGGGTGATGATCGATAACGCGCGGGATATTCGCAGCGCCTATCAGGCGCGGATGCGCGGCCATCTTGAAGACCTTCGGGCGTTGGCGGAGCGATGGGGCTGGCGGTTTGTCGTACATAACACGGCTGAGCCGCTCGAAGAGACCGCGCTCAAAATCTGGCTGGAGAATGCGCGATGATCGGCGGGCTGCCCGGCACTCTGGCGTTTTTAAATCCGTGGGCGCTCACGGCGCTGCTCGGCTTGCCGGTGATTTATATCCTGCTGCGCATCACACCGCCGGCGCCCAGAACTATCGCGTTTCCGGCGGTGCGGCTGCTGGCCGGTCTTGAGCCGAAAGAACATACGCCCAGCCATACGCCGTGGTGGATTTTGCTGCTGCGGCTGTTGATGGCGGCCTTGTTGCTGCTGGCTCTGGCGCGACCTGTTTTGAATCCGGCCCCGGCCAGCGCGGTGGACGGCCCTTTGGTTCTGGTGATCGATAATGGTTGGGGGGCGGCGCAAAGCTGGGACGATATTCAGGACACGGCACTTCATGAAATCACACAGGCCGGGCGGCAGGGGCAGAATATCACCCTTTTAACCACAGCGGCCCAAAGCGATATACAAGGCCCGCAAGTTCATGGTCCGCTCACGATGAGCGATGCGCTGGCTTTTGTGCGGGCGTTGAAGCCAGCACCTTGGGAGTCTTCACTGGGCGCTTTGCGGGCAACTCTGCCTGACGTTAGAAATGCCCGCGTCATTTGGCTCAGCGACGGGTTGGAAAAGCCGGGACATGCGGCGCTGGCGCGAACGCTGGAGGGCATGGGTTCGCTGAGCCTTTATATGCCTGTGCCCGAGGCTTTACCGCTCAGCCTGAAAGCCCCGGAGCGTTTTCGCGCGCATCCGGCAATTGTTCTGGACGGGCCGCATAATCTTTCATCGCAAGCCCCGGTGCGTGTACAACTTCTCGGGGCGGCGGGAAAAATTCTCGATGACCGGCTGGTCGAAACGGCGGGGCGGTCCTTCCCGATTGAGGTTGAGTTTGATCTGCCGCAGGTCCAACAGGCCCATGCCGGCAGTTTTCGCATTGCCGCGCAGAATACGGCCGGGGCGCGCTATTTTCTCGACGGACTCGGCGGGCCGAAATCGGTGGCGATTATCGCACCGGAAGAAGCCTCGCAATCTGCGCGCCTGACGGAGGATAGTTTTTATCTGGTCAAAGCCCTCGAGCCCTATGCCACAATTCTGCAAGGCGAGTTGAGCGATGTCTTTGCGCAAAATCCGTCGATGATGATCCTGCCGGATGTCGGGGTAATTCCCCCCGACCTGCTGAATGATCTGAGCACATGGGTTGAAGGTGGCGGGGTGTTACTGCGTTTTGCCGGGCCAACGATGGTACAGGCGCACGGGATTGACTCGCTGACGCCGGTGGCCCTGCGCCGTGAGGCGCGCAACGTGAAAGGCTCGCTGAGTTGGGACAGGCCGCTCAGTGTACAGCCGATCGCCCCGGCCAGCCCGCTTTACGGTCTCACCCCGGATGAGGATTTACGCATCTCGGGACAAATCCTGCCGGAATTTTCATCCGATCTGGGGGATAAAATCTGGGTCACGCTGGAAGACGGGACGCCGCTGATCACAGCCGATCAACGCGGGGCAGGACTTGTCGTGATGGTGCATACGACAGCCTCACCCGAATGGTCGAATTTGCCCCTCTCGGGCTTTTATGTACAGATGCTTAAACGTTTGCTGCAATTTTCCGGGGCGGGGGCGTCCACGCCCAGTCTCGATCAAAACGGCCTGCTACAGCCTGTGCAGGTTCTGGACGGGTTCGGCGCGTTGCAAAGCCCCGGCGCGCAGGTGTTACCGATTGATGCGGCGGCGTTTGACGAACAGATTCCCGATGCCGCGCACCCGCCGGGATTTTACGGACGCAGCGGGTTGCAAAAGGCGCTGAATCTCGGGGATCACTTGCCGACACCGCGCGCGATTACGGCAAGCGAGGGAGCGTCTTTGAAGACCTATGGCCGGAAGTTTGAAAAGGATCTCGTCCCGGCCCTGCTGTGCGCGGCGTTTATGTTGTTCCTGCTGGATGCGCTGATCATGTTGTTTTTATCCGGAGCCAAATGGCCGCGCCCCTCTTTAAAGAAAACCAGCCTCGTGGCCTTGTGCATTTTATCGCTGTTTGGTGCATTACCCGCACAAGCGCAAACGCCAGAGGCCGCGCAGGAACTCACGCTGGCCTATATCCGTACGGGCAATGTCAGTATCGATGCGATCAGCCAGAAGGGGCTTGAGGTGCTGGCGGCGGCGCTGAATATGCGCACATCGGCGGAGCCGAAATATGTGCGCGGGGTGTCGCCGGAAAGCGATACGCTGGTGTTTTATCCCCTGCTCTACTGGCCGATCAGCGCCGCGCAGAACCCGCCGAGCCCACAGGCGCTGGCAAATTTGCAAGCCTATCTCGATCACGGCGGGACCATTCTGGTGGATACGCGCGATGGGAAAAGTTCATCCGAAGTTTTACGCCGTACTTTGGCCAACCTGAATATTCCGCCGCTGACGCCGCTCACCGAAGAGCATGTGCTGAATAAAAGTTTTTATCTGCTGAAAAACCGGTTTCCGGGGCGTTATGACGGCGCGACGTTGTGGGTTGAAGGGCAGAGCGCGGGCGGGCGCGACGGCGTCTCCCCGGTCATTCTGGGCAGCCACGACTGGGCCTCAGGCTGGGCCGAACTGAGTCTCGTGACGCGCGGCGAGCAGCACTATTTAAGCGGGATGACCCCGCGCCACGAACAGTCTTTGCGTTTTGGCGTCAATCTTGTGATGTATGCGCTCACCGGAAACTACAAAGCCGATCAGGTGCATGTCCCGCATATCCTTGAGCGTTTAGGGCGCGGAAATCGAGGCGGCCCATGAACGCTCCCCTCGCGCAATCTTTGAGCCTACATTTCAGCCCGCTGGCGCCTGAACCGTTGCTGTGGGCGCTCGGGATCATCGCAATCGCGCTGCTGGCCACCAAGATTGCCATGGTGCGGCGCTTTCCGTTTTTGCGGGCCTTAAGCTTTGCGCTCTTTGTGTTCATTCTGGCCGGGCCGTCCGTGCATAATGAAAAGCGCGAAGCTGTGCCCGGCGTTGTCGCCGTGGTGGTCGATGAAAGCGCCTCGCAGGATTTTGGCCAGCGCCAAGAGCGCACAAACAAAGCGCTGGCACATTTGCAAAATATCATCGGGCGCAATGAGTCCCTTGAAATGCGGCTGGTACGCGGGCCGAAAGGTGGCGCGATGGACAGTCGCACAGACCTGTTCGGCCTGCTCGAAACGGCCATGGCCGATGTGCCGGAAAGCCGCCGCGCCGGGGCGATCCTGATCAGCGACGGGCAGATTCATGACGTGCCGAACGCCGAGACCATGCAGAATTCGTACGGCCCGGTGCATCTTCTGCTTACCGGAGAAAAGAATGAAACCGACCGGCGGATCGTGGTCACCAACGCCCCTGCCTTTGGCATCGTCGGGCAGACCATCGAGGTACGGTTCCGGATTGAGGATCATGGCCAGCTGCACGAAGACAGCACGCTTGTTACACTGCAAATGAGCGATGGGACGATCAAACGCGATATGGCACAGGTGGGAGAAGAGCAGAGTATGCATCTGCCGGTGCGCCATGCGGGGCAAAATGTGTTTGAATTATTTGTCGACCCGATCCCCGGCGAACTGACCGAGCGTAACAACCGCGCGGCGATTGACTTTCAGGGAGTGCGCGATCGGCTGCGCGTGCTTCTGGTTTCCGGTAAACCGCATGCCGGTGGGCGGACATGGCGGGATTTGCTGACCGGCGACCCCAGCGTCGATCTCGTGCATTTCACCATTCTGCGCGAGCCGGAAAAAATTGATGCTACGCCGCAGAGTGAAATGTCGCTGATCGCCTTTCCTTTTCGCGAGTTGTTCGAACTCAAGCTTTATGATTTCGATCTGATTATTTTTGACCGCTATCGCCTCAACCGGATTTTGCCGGATCATTATTTCCACAACATCGCGCGCTATGTCGAAAAAGGCGGGGCGTTTCTGGAAGCCAGCGGCCCGGCCTATGCCAGTGAGGATTCGATTTATTACACCGCGCTGCGCGATATTTTGCCCGGCGTGCCGAGCGGTCAGGTTTATAGCGGCGCGTTTACCCCGCATGTCACGCCGTTGGGGCAAGGGCATCCGGTGACGCGCAGTCTGGTCTGGACAGGCGGGCACAAGACTCACGGCGATCAAGCGCCGTGGGGGCCGTGGCTGCGGCAGATCGGTTTACAAACTGTGCACGGCGATGTGTTGATGAACGGGCTGAACGATCGGCCGCTGCTGATTCTCAACCATGTTGGCGAGGGACGCGCGGCGCAGATTGCCAGCGATCATCTCTGGTTGTGGTCGCGTGGCTATGAGGGTGGCGGCCCGCACGGGGAGCTGCTGCGCCGGGTTGTGCACTGGCTGATGAAAGAGCCGGAACTGGATGAACAGGCTCTGGATGTGCGGGTGGACGGTCATACGCTTGTTCTGCGCCGGGCGGCGTTCGAGCGCGCGCAGGATGTTGTGAAAATGACTGCGCCGGACGGGCGAGAGGAAGAGCTTACCCTAACCCCGACGCAGGAAGGCTTGCTGGAGCATTTTCGCCGTGCCGATCAGACCGGGATTTATCGTTTTGAAACAACGGACGGACATTTGCGCTTTGCCATAGTGGGCGAGGTCGATCCGCCGGAATTCCGCAATGTGCTGTCGGGGGCGGAAGCACTTAAACCGTTATTGGAAGCCAGTGGCGGGCAGGCAATATGGCTGAGCGATGAGCCCTACCCGCGCCTGCGGATGATGCGTCACGGCCCGTATGGCGGGCAAGGCTGGATCGCTTTGCGCGATCTGCAAGCGTTCAACGTGGTCGATGCAGAGGAAAAACCGGCTTTCCCGCTATGGTTATCGCTCAGCATGATTTTGGCCTTCATGCTCGGCACATGGCTTTATGAAGGGCGCAGGCGTTAAGGACTTTAAGAGTCTACAGCCGATTTATCCGGGGCTTTCATTTTCCGGGATAAAATTGCTGCCAACGTCTCGCCGAGCGCTCTCTGGCTTATCGGCTTTCTCAGAACCTCTTTAATTGCCGGTTGTTCGGACATCACATCGATGAGTTTTTCTTCGCTATAGCCGGACAGAATGACAAACGGCATATCCGGAAAATCGAGAACCGCTTCGCGGATCAACTCGACTCCGGTCATTTTCGGCATGTTCTGATCGGTCAAAACCAGATTGTAATGCCCCGGCGCTTCACGCAGCATATCAAGTGCTTCAAGCCCATTCTCAGCCGTTTCGACTTCATAGCCCAGACGCTGTAACATCATGGCAGTCATTTCACAAACGTCTTCCTGATCCTCAACCAGCAGGATTGTCGCATTTTGCGCTTCAAAGACTGAGCCTTTTGTTTCGAGCGGTTCTTCTTTCTTCATCGCGCTTAGGGGAAACAGAAGGTCGAATCTGGTGCCCTTGCCGATATTGCTCTCGATAATCATCGCGCCGCGATGCGCAGCCATTGTTCCGTGCACACTGGCCAGCCCTAATCCAGTTCCTTTGTGAATATCTTTAGTGGTGAAGAACGGTTCGAATATATGCTCCATAATAATCCGGCTCATTCCGGTTCCCGTATCCCGAACAGACAGCCGCACGTAATCGTGGTTGCTGCTCACCGTTCCCAAATACAGGAAGGTCTGGCCGATCGTTCCGTCTTCAATGCGGATCAGCGGCATATTTTCACTGCTTTGCAAATCATCCGCCATACAGTGCATCGGAACATCGCTTTCGATATCGAGCGGGGCTAAATCGATATAGATGCTGCCTTCATCATTGTTCATCGCATCACGCGCATTGACGCAGAGATTCATAATCGTCTGGGCGACCTGAGTCGCATTGCCTTCTATCGGCGCGGGTCTGAGTTCGATGTTGTTGTGAACCTCTATACTCTTAGGCAGCGTGGCTTTGAGCATTGAAATACTTTCGCTCAGCGGTACGCATAAGTCGATCTGCTCGATCTTGCGGTCTTCGCGGCGGGAAAAAGACAAGATTTGATCGATAAGTCCTCGTGCCTGCCCCCCCGCCTTGAGAATATTGTCGGCGAATGTTTTCTGCGGGCTTTCTTCCGGCAGATCTTCGGCCAGAAATTCCGCATAACCGTTGATGGCGGCAAGAATATTATTGAAGTCGTGGGCAATCCCGCCGGCCAGACGCCCTACAGCCTCCATCTTTTGAGCCTGGGAAAGCTGGTGCTCCATCTGTTTTTTTTCGGCGCTCATCTTTTCGGCTTCGGTTACATCTCTTGCCGTGCCTACAAAACCGCCATCCTCCAGACGTGTCATCGAAACATGAGCGGTGATGGCCTTACCGTCCAGACGTAAAATCTTTGTCGTGTCGTGCCAGAACCCTTCACGTTCAAAAATCGGCATAACATACTCTTTGATGTATTCCCGATTTTCAGGGGTATAAAGCTCAAACCACGACTTGCCAATGAATTCATCCGCTTGTTCCTGCGGCACACCGTAGACATCCAGCAAAGCCTTGTTCATGTAGGTCAGGCGGCCTTCGGGATCGACGATGGCAATACCTTCGAAGGACGCTTCAATCGCCGCCAAGCGCTGGCTTAATAATTTAAGATCATCCTGCTTTTCCCGGTTAATTCTGACGAGTTTTTGCAAATGATCGGCATTAACGATCAGCAACAAAAACCCGGTCAGTCCCATCGCAATCACCGCCCAATATAACTGGCGCTTATAGGTTATGACATTCTCTATTTGCGATGCCATCGTGTGTTCTGCCGCCGTATTTTTCAAGTCAGCATAATGCGCGGATAGTGTATTGTAGTAATGATTGAGCACTTCGTATTCGGAGCCGAGCTTCACCGTCGTGTGCAAAGCCAGCATCCCCATAGCGAGAATTACCAGTCCGGGTAAAAATAAGAAGACATGCGAGTATCGGCGAAAGAGTTTCAGCATCTCGCTTTCTCTAAGATCCGGCGATTTCCGCGCCTGCAAAACCGTTCTCACGGGCGATTAACGCCGCCTGCGTTCTGTTTTTCGCATCCAGTTTTCGGCAAATCCCGCGCACGTGAAGCTTGACCGTTACGACCTGCAAGCCCAGTTCATTGGCGATTTCCTTATTTGAAGCCCCGGTAACCAAATACCCTAGAACCTCTTGCTCTCTGGGCGTTAGCTTAAAGTTCCTGACGACTTTATTGGCCGGCGCGGCCTGAGCAGGTTTGGGAGTTATTCTCTGGCGCGGGCCGTCATCATAATATGACGGTATGGGCTGGTGCGTTTCATGATCGACGGGGACATAGATTTCTCCGTCCAGAACCGATTCAATGGCGCGCAACAAGGCCTTGCCGGAAAGCGTTTTGGGAAAATATCCGACAGCGCCTAAATCCAAAGCCGCCTGAACGTCTTCCGGCTCAGCCACCCCCGACATAAGAGCCACCGGAATATCGGGGAACGTTTGGCGCATTTTTTCAAAGCCGTTCATCCCATCCATACCCGGCATGCGTAGATCAAGCAGAACAAGATCCTGCTGATCATCGTTCTGAGCTATTTTAAAAGCTTCGTCAAAGTCTTTTGCGATGCTGACCTGCGCTTCGGGATTGGAACGTTCAATATATTGAACGAGCGCATCGCGAAAAAGCGTATGATCATCCGCCAAAAGCAGCTTCATAGAGTGTCTTCCCCCATAAAAACAGTCAACTAAACGCTGAACCCCACGCCCTATACTTTAGCTTATTTTTGGAAAGAAAACATGGAAAAAATACAACTATTTCAATATGCATTCAGGCGCGTGTTTTCACCTGCGGCGATCAATGTTTTGAAAAAGCGATATGGATCGGGGCGCTGGGCGGCTTTTGCACTTTTTGCAACCGCAACCTATAGACGTACACAGATTCCATGACACGCTGGACATAATTGCGGGTTTCATAGATGGGCATCATTTCAATCCAGTCGATCCAGTCGACGGCCCCAGTGCGCGGATCACCGAAGGTTTCGAGCCATGAATCGACGCGGCCCGGCCCGGCATTGTACGCGGCAATCGCCAGCGGATAGGCATTGTTGTAACGCGCCAGCATTTGGTCAAGATAGCGGCTGCCGAGCTGTATATTATGGTTCGGGTTTGTGGTCAGCCAGACATCATTATGGGCCACGCCCATTTTACGGGCGGTTTCACGCGCGGTGGCGGGCATGAGCTGCATCAACCCCAGAGCGCCGACCGGGCTTTGCGCCTTGGCATCGAACATGCTTTCCTGACGGATCAATGCATGGACAAGCGCCCATTCGACATCCACTCCGCGCAGTTGATCGGTAATGACCGGGTAGGATTGGGCAGTTAAGAACAGCCCTTCTTTCGTCGCATCTTTTGAGATGCGCACGGCATCGTGCGTCTGGCCGTTTTTGATCGCCAGTTCGGCGGCGTATTTATAGGCCTTGGCGGTGTTTTGGTCTTTGACGAACGCCCACAAGAAGCGGCTGCTTTCCTTGCGCATACCGGCCTTTGCAAACAAGCTGGCGGCCTGCACCAGTTCCATTTTATCAAATCCGGCCTGTTCCTCAGACGCAAGTCTGGGCGGGGCGGCATTGGGCAAAGCGTCCCCGCGCCCCAGCTTTACACCGGCAAGCTGGCCGTAATAGGTGGTCTGGTGTTTGGCCGATTTTTCATACCAGCTTTGCGCAAGCGTTTTATCGCCGAAGTTCTCGGCTGCGCGGCCTGCCCAGTATGCACCGCGGGATTTGCTGACCGGGGTTTCGACATTCTGGTAGAGCGCCTCGAAATACTGATAGGCTTCAGTCGGGTTGTTTTGAAAACGCAGCGCCAGCCATCCGGCCATCCATTGCCCTTGCGCATATTCAAAGCTGCCGGGTTTTTGCAGATGTTTAGAGGCCAGCAATGCGGCGCTTTGGTACTGGCGTTTTTCCATCATCCTGCGGATGATGATGTGGCGTTCCTTCCACCAGTCTTCCAGATTTTGAATTTTCTCAACCGGCGGCGGGCGGTGGAGAATCTCAGCCGCGCGCATATCGAGGTTGTTTTTACGCCGCCAGCGCAGGCGTTCGTAAAGCAAACCGGCATCAGCCTGCAAATTGCGCGGTACGGCGTTGATTAACCCTTCGACGGCTTTTTTCTCGGCGCGCAGGGCGATGCGGGCCTCGGCCAGTTCGGGATAACCGGCCCCCAAGACCTGTGCCAGTGCGCGGGCATTTTGATCCTGGCCACGATAGAGCATTGTATCGAAACGCCGCAGATGCGCGGCGCGATCGAGATAGTCGCTATATTTGCGGAAAATGGCGCGTTGCTCGTCGCGCGACAAGGTGGTGTCTGCCCACCAATCAGAGAGGAATTTTTTGGCCTGATCCTGCTTGCCGGTCATAATCATTGCGCTCATGTAACGATCAACGCCATTGGCGGTGCGCGGCTTGTAATCCGCGAACCAGGCCAGCACCTCGTCGGGGCGCAGACCCTCGGGCATTTCTTCTTCGGCCTTGCGCCGTAGGTCCGATATGCCGGGCCATTCCGGGTTGGTGCGGATGAATTGCGCGAGGCGTCCGTAATTTTCGAAATCGCCTTTTTGCGAAAAGACCAGCCAGTAATAAAGCTTCGAGGCCAGAGGGTCACGGGCTTGAGCAAAGGAATCGCGGGCCAGAGACCACTGGCCCTGATGGACAAGCTGAAGCGCGCGAATGGTTTGCTCTTGCGCACGGGCGGTCTGCATGCGGTTAACGGGGCTGTCGACGGCCAATGACGGTGTTATTGCAAAGAGCAGTATAATCGCGGCTAGCGCGCCGATTTTCTTGCATTTGCGCATCAGAGCGGATAGATTGGCAGGCGATTTTGACTGACAAAATATGAAAGACGAACAATGTTTAGAGGCTCTATTACCGCACTGATCACTCCGTTTAAAGACGGAGAAATTGACTGGAAGGCGTTTGACAATCTGGTGGAATGGCAAATCGAGCAAGGCACGCACGGGCTTGTGCCCTGCGGAACTACGGGTGAATCGCCGACTTTGTCGCATGATGAACATATGGCCATAGTTAAGCGCTGCGTCGATGTCGTCAAGGGGAGAATTCCAGTTATTGCCGGAACCGGCTCGAATTCCACAGCAGAGGCGATTAAATTGTCCGTTGCGGCCAAGAATGCAGGCGCCGATGCGCACTTAAGCGTTGTGCCCTATTACAACAAACCTTCACAGGCCGGGATGATTGCGCATTTTACCGCGATTGCCGATGCGGCGGCGTTGCCGATGATCTTGTATAATATTCCCGGGCGCAGCGTTGTGGATATGAGCAATGAAACTTTGGCGACGCTGGCCCGGCATAAGCATATTGTGGGTGTGAAAGACGCCACCGGGAATGTTGCGCGCGTGGCTGAACTGGCCGCGATGGCTGGAACGGATTTCTGCCAGCTTTCCGGGAATGACGATTGTGTCGCCGGGTTTTTGGCGCAAGGCGGCCATGGCGTCATTTCCGTGGTGTCGAATGTTGCGCCGAAAATGCATGCGGATATGGTTGAAGCTTGGGAATGCGGCGATCTGGCGATGATGGCGGATCTGCGCGATAAGCTGGCGCCGCTGGCGCGCGATCTGTTTTGCGAGAGCAGCCCCGCGCCGGTCAAATATGCGGCGAGCGTGTTGGGGCTGTGCCAAGATGAGCTTCGCCTGCCGTTGATCCCGGCGAGCGCGGCGGCGCGCGCGAAGGTCGAGGCGGCTCTGGCGCATGCAGGGCTTTCGGTGGCGTCGAAGGCTTCGGCGGCGTGAAGTAAACCAGAACGGAAGAATGTATTTTTGAGAATTCTGAAAAAAATAACGCGAGGAAAAACATATGAGTCTCAGTGATAAAGACCGGGAATGGATACAAAAAAGCATTGTAGAAGCATTTGCTGAATCTCACCTCCCCAAAAAAAAGAAAAAACACAGAAAGAAAAACGCTTTTAAAAATTGCGCTGCCTCTTTTCGCAGAGGCAAGATGCCGACTTTTCACGGTTACCTTCCCCCTCCCGACCTTCACAGTATGAACTTTCGCGAAATTGAAGAGTATGTTCACAGCTTGGGTATTCGCTCTCAAATTTCCGAGGATATGCAATTTAGTTGGGACGAGGTCGAAGAAAAACCTTATAAATTATGAAGTCGTTGGCGATGGCATTGCCGAAGGTACTCGACGATGAGTAAAAAGAAGAAATCCGGGCTGATCTCGACCAATGCGACGGTGGCCGATAACAAGCGGGCGCGGTTTGATTATGCGTTGGAGGAAAAATTCGAGGCGGGGATTGCGCTGGCCGGGACGGAGGTGAAATCGCTGCGCCACGGTCAGGCCCATATCAAGGAGGCCTATGTCGGGCCAAAGGATGGTGAAATCTGGTTGTGGAATGCCAACATTCCTGAATACAGCCAGGCCTCGCAGCATCTCCAGCATGATCCGAAGCGGGCGCGGAAATTGTTGCTGCATAAGCGCGAGGTGGATAAATTGCTGGGGGCGGTGAGCCGCGAGGGCTATGCGATCGTGCCGGTGCGACTGTATTTTAATGCGCGCGGCATGGCTAAACTGGAGATTGCGCTGGCCAAGGGGAAGAAACAATACGACAAGCGCGAAACCGAGAAAAAGCGCGACTGGGACAAGCAAAAAGGGCGTATATTGCGGGACAAGGGGTAGTTATCTCTCTGTTTTATAAGAACTTTTCAAGTTCATCAGTTTGTTTTTTATTTTTGAGAGGGAGGGGTCCCCACCCTAACCCTCTCCCCGGCGGGGAGAGGGAAAAAATTACGAGGTTAAGATTTTTTCTTGTCATCCGCTTCCGCTTCGACAACGGCGAGATCCGGCGCTGCATCATCATTATCCGGGCCGGTGAGCATGTCTTCGGCGATCAATCCGGCATTGGCGCGGATTTGCTTTTCAAGTTTTTCTGCGACTTGCGGATTTTCGCGCAGGAAGTTCTTCGAATTCTCACGCCCCTGCCCGATGCGCTGACCGTCATAAGAGAACCACGCCCCGGATTTTTCAACCAGATTGGCCGCAACGCCGAGATCAAGCAGCTCACCCATTTTTGAGATGCCTTCACCATACATGATGTCGAATTCAACCTGACGGAACGGCGGGGCCATTTTATTTTTGACGACCTTGACGCGGGTCTGGTTGCCGACGACTTCGTCCTTGTCCTTGATCTGGCCGATGCGGCGAATATCCAGACGCACAGAGGAATAGAATTTCAGCGCGTTCCCGCCGGTGGTGGTTTCGGGCGAACCGAACATCACACCGATTTTCATGCGAATCTGGTTGATAAAGATAACAATGGTGCGCGAGCGAGCAATCGTTCCGGTCAGCTTGCGCAAGGCCTGGCTCATCAGGCGCGCCTGCAAGCCGACATGGGCATCGCCCATTTCCCCTTCGAGTTCGGCGCGCGGCACGAGGGCGGCGACCGAGTCAACAACCAGCACATCCAGCGCGCCGGAACGCACCAGCGTATCGGTAATTTCAAGGGCCTGCTCCCCGGCGTCGGGCTGGGAGATCAAAAGCTCGTCCACCTTCACGCCGAGTTTCTTTGCATAGCCCGGATCAAGCGCATGCTCCGCATCGACAATGGCGCAGGTGCCGCCGGCCTTTTGCGCCTCGGCAATGACGTGCAGAGCGAGCGTCGTTTTCCCTGAGCTTTCGGGACCGTAAATTTCAATAATACGTCCGCGCGGCAAGCCACCAATCCCCAAGCCGATATCAAGTCCTAAAGAGCCGGTGGAGATCGCCTCCACATTCATGGTGTTTTGCTCACCATTGAGCTTCATGATCGAGCCTTTGCCAAAGGCACGCTCGATTTGCGCCAGAGCCGCGTCGAGGGCTTTTTGTTTTTCGGCAGAATTCTGAGTCATTTCATCGTCTTTTCTTAAGGGCGTTACGGACATGGGTTCTCTCCTCTTTTCTTGCACAGATTCGGCTTCCAAGCAATGATCCGTGCGGTGAATTATAAGATCCCTCGACTTCGCTCGGGATGACAATAATGCAAAGATGTACTCATTTTGTTCTCATGTCAACGGCAAAAAGAACAAAAAGGAACAAAAATTTTCTTTACTTATGTAAAAAAATAAATAGAATGCCCATCGTTACACTGCACAAGCCTTATCAAATCAAAGAGGAAAACATGACTACAAGCGATACAAACGAGCGTGCTGAGCAAAGAAACTTTCTATTTAGCCGTGTGAAAGAAGGAATATCTCATGAAGAGGCCATGCGAGAGTTTCAAGACCGTCGTCCCTTCAGCTTACCGCGTAATGCAGGCCGTGGCCTGGATAATTTTGAGGACTTTAAAAGATGTGGATTTATAATTGGCTCCCCTGAAGATGATTTGTTTGTTGAATCTGAAATGCCTCCAGGATGGTCACTAAATCGTTATAATTCAATGAATTTCGGTTTTTTAGATGAGAAAGGAAGAAATCGCGGCAGTTATTTTCACAAGGCTGAATCTTATGATCAGATAGCGCACGCTTCCTTGAAAAAGTGTGTTTCTGTTTTCGTTGACCGAAAAGAACATTTGGGCGATGGGCGCGAAGTTTTGACTATTCACTTTAACGATAATGCGGAGAAAGGCTTTAATTTTAATGTAGGGGAATTTACCGTTGCGTCCACGGCCCTTTACGACCGTGGGAGCCGTCGCACAGGTGATAAGGAATACGAGTATATTGGCCACGATTACATTGAGGCGCATAAAGATGTTTATGAGCGTGTAACGGCTTTCAAAGAAGAACTCCAATCTCAGGCAACATCTCTGCTTAAAAAGGTCTTTCCTCATTGCGCCGATCCCGGCGCCTATTGGGATGATGATATCTCGAACGACGTTCAAAAATTGCAAGAACGATTGCAAAAGCTAGCGGACAAAACGGCCAAGAAAAGAACGGGATTTTTTAGTAGAGAGAGAGTTATCGATACGCTGGTTGTGCCTGCTACGGAGAGTTTACCGGCTTAAGCTTGCGGGAAAGACAATGATGTGAGCGCGCAGCAATGCGGAGTTCCGGATGCCCGCACTTGTACCCCTGAGGGTATAAATCGGGCATGACGGTGATGTGTGATATGACATCATTACGAGTGAGCCTGCGGAATGGGGGCAATGCTTTGAATTCTGGATTGCTTCGCTTCCGCCTTCGCCAAGGCTTCGGCGGACAAGGCGCGCGCAATGACTGAATCTAATCCCCCAGAACGTCTTTGACCTTGGCGGCGAGTTGCTTGAGGGTGAAGGGTTTGGGCAGGAAGAAAATATTTTCGCCCATATGATCTTTGAGTTTGTCTTCGGTATAGCCGGACATGAAGATGATCTTGAGACCCGGCGAGGTCTGGCGCATGCGCTGGGCCAGCGTCGGGCCGTCCATATTGGGCATGACGACATCGGTGACCAGCAGATCAATGCTCTTATTGTCCTGGCGCTCCATGACTTCAAGAGCCGATTCGCCGCTGTCGGCGGTGAGGACTTCATAGCCTTTGTTGGTCAGGGCCCGTTCGGAGAACGTACGCACGGCGTCTTCGTCTTCGACCAGCAAGATGCGCTCTGTTCCCGTGAGGTCCTTGGTTTCAACATCTTCCATTTCGGGGCGCTCGTCCTGTTCGGCTTCGACCTCATCCCTGCCGACGCGCGGCAGATAAATAATGAAGGTCGTGCCCTTGCCGAGCGTACTTTCAACATCGAGAAAACCGCCGGTCTGGCGAATGATCCCGTAGACGGTGGCCAGACCCAGACCGGTGCCCTCGCCGACATCCTTGGTGGTATAAAACGGCTCGAAGATGCGGGCGAGATTCTTCTGCGGAATGCCGGTGCCGGTATCGGTGACCTTAATCGTCACCCAGTGGCCGGGCGGGAGTTCTTCGGAGATGAGTTTTTTGGGTTTGCGGATTGTGAAATTCTCAGTTGCGATGGTCAGCGCTCCGGCGGTCTCTCCCTTGGCGTTCATGGCGTCGCGCGCATTGACCGCCAGATTGATGAGAACCTGCTCCATCTGGCCTTCGTCGACCTTTACAGGGCCGAGATCCTGACCATGGATCAGTTCAAGCTCAATATTAGTGCCGATCAGGCGGCGAATCAGATGGGAAAGTTCATAGAGAATGTCGCTGACATCGTGAATGCGCGGGCGCAATGTTTGCTGACGCGAAAAGGCGAGAAGCTGGCGCACGAGATTGGCGGCGCGGTTGGAGTTCTGCTTGATCTGCATGATGTCGCCGAAGGACGGGTCGCCGGGTTTATGGCGGAGCAAGAGCAGATCGCAAAAGCCGATAATGGCGGTGAGCAGATTGTTAAAGTCATGCGCGATGCCGCCGGCGAGCTGGCCGATGGCCTGCATTTTTTGCGACTGAACGAACTGAGCCTCGAGGGATTTTTTCTCTGTAAGATCAATGAAGTGGAGGACGGCTTTTCCATCACCCCTGAACTTCCGGGCGTGCATCTGCACCTCGACCGGACCTGCGGAGCCTTTGAGGGAAATTTCAAGCGGCGCATCGAGGTTTTTGCCCTTTTCAATACGGCCCAGCGCGCCGATAACCTCGTCGCGGTCGTCATCGTCAATGAGGTCGTTAAAGACGAGGCCTTCGATTTTTTCGATGGGCGAATCAAGGATCGCGGCAAAGGCGTTATTACAGTCGGCAATCCGGCCGTTTTCATCGATGAGGATGATACCGACCGGGGCTTCGTCGAAGAAGCGCTGGAAGCGGTCTTCGGAGGCTTTGAGGGCCTGGCGCATCTGGCTTTCGGCGGTCAGGTCATGGACCACGGCGCGGGTGCGTACGCGCTGTTTACCATCAAGCCCCTGCCCTTCGCGGACGATGACCTGATTAATCGAGGCGAGAAACGGCCGTCCGCCAGCGCCTTTCATTTCGATTTCGACAATCTGGCGATTGCCGCCGGATTCGACCAGATCGTAAGGATTGGCCTCGGCAGGCGGGCTCAACATATAGGTGTGCAAACGGCCGGAATCGAGAAGCACCTGCAGGTCTTCGCCGAGCCAACGGGCGAAGGTGGCGTTGGCAAAAACAAAGCGGCCATTTTCATCAACGGAGAAAAAGCCGACCGGGGCATTGTCGGTAAAGTCGATGAGTTTTTCGCGCTCGGCGCGGATCGCCGTGTCGGCGGTGTGTTTTTCGGTGACATCGTCGATGCGCCAGTGCACATATCCAGCACGCCCGGCGATGGGCTGGGCGGTGATAAGAAGCCAGCGTTCCTGATCTTCGTAGCGGGAGAACAGTTCGATCGAATCTGTCAGGCCGCGATGAGCCTGATCGGTGAGCAGGCGGAAATGGGCCGCGACTTCGTCGCTGTAGTCGAACAGGCGCAGCAGGCTGGAAAAGCTCGGCGGGCCGACGCCGCGGCAAAGCCTCTCGAATTTCTGGTTGTAATAAAGGGTGTTGTCGGCGCTGTCGATGATCATGCGGGCGCCGCGCGAGCCCTCCATGACTTCGCGGACCAACTCAAGCTCTTCGTCAAGCTGGCGGTGGTTGTGATAGCCGCGATAAAGGATAAAGCCGACGAGGCAGCACAGGGCGAATGCCATAGAGGTGAGTATTTTCATGTCCGGGGAGAGCGGCGCAAGGGTGAGGATATAGCCGAGAAACGCGGTAAAAATTGTGAAGAGAATCACGGCGAACAGCCCGTCATGGCGGCGGCGAACCGGGCCAGAGGCTGCGGGGGTTTGCGCCGATTTATGGTGGCGTTTGATAAATTCGGTGTGATCCAGGTTCATAGGTCTTTTTTAGCACAGGAACAATGTTTTAGGGAATTGTTAAGAAAAAATTAACCCCTTCCCTCTAATATTTACATAGTTTTATTTAAAATGAGGGTAAAAATGGCGGCGAGTTCTTATGATAATTTCACGGCGTTTTACGCGCGAAATCCGGGTGTATTTGGCAATGCGTATGAAACAAGCGTAAAAATTGCGACCGTGAGACTTCTGGATTCGCAAAACAACAACACGTTGAATCAGAAAATCAATGCGGTTCTTCACGCCATTGATACGGGACAGGGAGACCCTGAATCCCTTATAAACGATCTTCAAGCATATGTTGATGACAGATTTTCTGCTGTTGGGGGACCTCAATTAAGCCCTCAAGAAGAAGTCAGCTACAAGCATAGTCATGAAAGGGGGGTGCAGGATCTTATTAAATCCCAACACCCAGACGTTAATGCAAGAGAGATACTCCTCAGTCTGGGACGATATGAGGATGCCATGCCGGAGCAGGACGGAGCGCAATTGGATAATAACATCAACGCCTTCACATTGTTCACCAATATGCTTCCTGCCGATAACAATTCTCAGACAAAATTTCTGGAAGCTTATGACCGCATATCCACAGCGCACACAAACATAGAGCAGGAATATCAGGGCTATAATGAATTGCGGGTTTTATCTCATAGAATTGGAGACACGGATCGCGCACTCACCCAGCCTTTTGGTTATCAAAATACTCTTTTCGATGTTGAAGGCCACGAAATAGTGTTGTCCACTGGTGGATATGAGTCTGCACTTCTTGGTAAACGCCCTGAGGTCTTTGATACAGGCAAGCCGCTTTTCGATCATAATGCCTTTGATGCACTTACTCAGCGTGCCCGCACACTACAACAGGGTGTTGAGAGCGCAATTTCCGCCGGGCCGCCCTATAATAATTTGGGCGACCTGACAACAAGCTATGGTGCACTTGAAAGTGAAATCAGTGATTTTTCACAAGACGCCAAGAAAAATTTCCTTGTCCGCGCACAGCAATATTATGATGAAGAACTCGCGCTGTTAAAACAAGTACATGCAGATAACCCTCATGCCTCTTCTTCTGCCGATGTCGCGCTTTATCTTAAAAAAGTTGGTGATGCCCCGGATGTAACCAAGAATGCCTATGGCCGTTCTGATTTCACGATCGGTGCTTCTATGAGCGCTGTGCGTGAAGTGCGCGAGCTTATTGGGAAGTACGATGGACCCGCAATCCGCAAAGCGTTTGACACGCTCAAACCGGATTCTGTTGGAGTTAGCGCTGCGGCGGTAGAGTCGGCACAGCCCGAGACCGAGTCTAAAGAACCGGATGGCAGCGGTGACGTACAACCCGCCGTGCCGATAGAGCCTGCCGCCGGGAGAACTTTAGCGGTGGCTGTTGCTGAAATGAAAGAGGCATCGCAACGCCCTGAGTTTGGGATTGGTGTGAGACTTTTCGGTGGTGAAAAAGCTCTCATGGAAGCGATTGCTAATAATACGGTTGTTGGCCTTACGGGGATGGCCGACCGGGCTGCTGAAAAAGATCCAAGTGGCCGCACGGCGGCGGAAATTCAGGCAGACGCCGCTTTGCAGTTGGAGGTTATCAATACACAATTTGGCGGGGATATCGAACGCTACAAGGAAAAGCTCAATGATCTTTCAAGTGATCCTCGCTATGCGGGTATGGCGTTTGGCGAATTTTTGACCAAGATGCGCGGCGGCACTCTGGAAGCGGCTACCCCGGCTCCTGATGCCGCGCCGGTAGCGCCTGCGCCCGCACCTGAAGATCAGAGTGCGGATGGTGGCGGTGGCGCACAGCCTACCGCACCGGTAGAGCCTGCGCCCGAGTCTGCGCCTGAACCACTCGTCATCCATATCACGGGCGGCACGGAGATGAAGCTCAGTGGCCGGATGGCGATTGTCGGGCGTGGTACTCAGGTTGTCGAACCGCGCACTGCCCCCAGCGAAGAAGTCAGAGACATGCAAAGCGCTCTGGTCGCGGCCGGATTTAGTGTCGGCACCTATCCAGACGGACATCCAAAAGCCGGTCAGGCATTGACCGACGGGCAGGAAGGTGAGCTTACCCGCGGGGCGGCGTTAAAGGCGGCAGAAGCCTTGAACTTGACCGAAGAGCAGCTGCGCACCATGCCGATTGAGGAATTCACGCAAAAGCTTGAAGAGTACAAGCTGGGACTGGAGAAAAAGCAGGAACAGAAGCAGGAACAGAAGCAGGAGCAGAAGCAGGAGCAGGAGCAGCCCGATGCTGCCGCCCCCGAAAAGTCCGCTCCTGATGAAGAACCGAAAAGAGGAACACCCCCTCAGGCGGAGGAGAAGACCAGTGCGCCTTTGAACAACTCCGCTGGAGCAGACCGCTCGCCGTATACGCTTGATCAGCCTTTGAATCAGAGTTCTGTTGGCAACATCAGGGATTTAGGGAATGGAACGCCGCAAGTGTGTTATGACGAGAACGGTCTAAACAGCATACTTATCGGTAATACGCCTGCCGTTGATATGTTCAAGAAGTTCGCCGAAGCCGACCCTGCGGTCGTAACGCCCCCGCAGCCGCAGCAGAAGCCGGACACAGCACCGACGCTCGTAGAGCAACAGCCGGGCGTTGACAACACTAATTCCACTCTTCGTAGTATTATGTTTTAATCTCTTTCAGGTTTAATTCCTCGCCGCTTGCGGCGTATAAAAAACAACGGGGAATCCAATTCTCAACTTCTTTTAAAGGATTGAAATAAAAAGAAGAACGAAACCCCGGCGAAAAGCCGGGGCCCATGGGATTTGACTATGTATCGTATGGACCCCGCATCAAATGCGGGGTTTCGCGGGGTTTTGTATTTCGCTGAAAAGAAGTAAGTTGAGAATAGCGTACGGGGACACAATAAGTATTGTGTCCCCCACGCTTTTGGTTCCTCACCCCTTGGGGCGGGATTGTTCATTCCGTATCCCTTTAATGCAATTTGCCTTTTTGTTTAAAGACGAAGGAGATGACTTCGGCGACGGCCTGATAATGCTCAACGGGAATGGTTTCGTCGATATCGACCACGTCATAGAGCGTGCGGGCGAGCGGCCGGTTTTCGTAGAGAATAATATCGTGTTCACGCGCGATTTCACGAATGCGCAGGGCGATCTGGTCGATTCCCTTGGCCACGCATAAAGGGGCCTCCATGGTCTCGGGGTCGTATTTCAGCGCGATGGAATAGTGCGTCGGGTTGGTGATGACGACATCCGCAGACGGCACGGCCTGCATCATGCGCCGGCGGGCTTTTTCCGAGCGGAGCTGGCGCAGGCGGGCCTTTACGTGCGGATCGCCTTCGGTTTGTTTATATTCGTCTTTGACCTCTTGTTTGGTCATGCGCATTTTCTTGGCGTGTTCGTGGCGCTGGTAGACCAGATCAATGACCGCGACGACGACGAGCACAACAAGGACGCCGATCATCAGGCGGACGATCAAGTCTTTGAGTTCAACCATCAAGAGCGGTATCGGCAGGCCGATGAAATGTTCGAACTGGCCGAAATAGGGTTTGATAATGACCACGCCGACAAGGCCGATAATGGCGAGTTTCAGAACGCCTTTGGCAAATTCCATCAGTGAGCGCATGGAAAAGAGGCGCTGGAACCCTTTGATCGGGGATATCTTGCTGAGTTCTGGTTTGATGGCTTCGGGGGCGAAGAGCGGGCCGACCTGAACGAACGGCGCGAGAAAGGCGGCCATGATCAGAAACAGAAACGGTAAGGCCATTGTTTTCAGGACTTCTTTTAGTCCCTCGCCCAGCACTATGCGCATGCCGCCGGGCGCGCCGGGGAACATATAAGAGCGTTCGAAATAGGCTTTGAGAATCTGCATCAGGTTCGACAGAACGTAGGGCGCCATCGCCGCGATCAGGATCGTCGCGGCAAAGAGCATCACCCAGTTATTGACCTCTTTGGAGACGGCGACCTGCCCTTTCTTGCGGGCTTCCTCGAGCTTTTTCGGCGTCGGGTCTTCGGTCTTCTGGGCGTCGTCGGACTGTTCGTCACTCATGAGCGTATTTTAACCGCGAAGACGCGAAGATGCGAAGGTTTTCATGCGCTTTCTCACATGTCATTCCGGCCAGAGCGAGAGCGGCATGTGTCGCCGGCGGGAGTTAAACTGTGTACAAACCGTTTAAATTGCGGCCTGTCACCGCAAACCCTATTTAATTGACATAAATTAACACTCTGTGCAAAAACAGTCAGTATGCTTTTAAATGCGAAACGGAAGAGCTTTTATTTTAATAAAAACTCGGTGCAGTTACCTGATTTTACGGTCGAGGGTTCCGAGGGCGTTACAAGGTTTGGAGAGATGTTTTCTCAAGCCGTGCGCGCTATGTTGCGCCAGAGCCGAGAGCAGGAAAGAGTTTTGCGCGCTGGATTTTCTTCCACAGGCAGAGCGGGAAAAACGACATTTATAAAGGGCATTCTTCGGACTTTCGATGGCATGCAGAGCCGTGAAAGCAATTCCAAATCCCGGCCGCAGAATATTTGGTTTTGCGAAAAGGAAGACGTGTGCATACGGCACTACGATGCGTCTGTTTTCCATCCCCGGGAAAAACTGAATTCCTATTTTAAAAATACAGTCCATGACAATTTAAATCCCTATGGGTTCCCGTTTGTAGATCTTGTCGAAAACCCCGATGAAGACATGCATAATACGAGGTTCGACTGCCTTGTTGATCTCAAGATCGATTGTTTTCAAAACCGTATGAGAAACATTGCCATCACTGTAACGACTGAAGTTTCTAAACTGGAAGGTTTTCAGGCATTCGCAGAACAAGCAATGAAACGTTTTTCACCCCTCGATCACGAGCCTTCTCCTACCGCAAATATTTAACTTTGCCTTGAAATTACCCCCTATTGCTTATTGCGCGCTGGAGAGGAAGAAGACCATGCCCTGTTCGAACTGGGCGATCCAGAACATCAGGGCCGCAGACAGGACCATTGAGAGCAACGCGATGGAGAGCAATATCTGGATCGGCAGGGCGAGAATAAAGACCTGCACCTGCGGCATCAGGCGGGAGAGCACCCCCATGCCGACATAGATGAGCAACGTCAGGACGATGAACGGCGCGGCAATTTTGACGCCGATGGAAAAGCTGGCGGCGACGGTGCGCGAGATCAGCTCGGCCATTGAGCCGGTATCGGGGATCGCGCCCAGAGGAAACATCTCATAGCTTTCCATGATCCCCATAAACAGCAGGTGGTGCATGTTGAACTGGAAGAGCAAGACCACCCCCGTGACCGAGAGCAGCGCCCCGATCAGCGAGCCTTGCGTGGCCATCGACGGATTGAAAATCTGCGCGTTCCCAAGGCCGGAGGAAATCGAGACGACCATCCCGGCGGTGTCGAGCGCGGACATCAAAATGCGCGCGATGGTGCCGATAAACAGGCCGATAATAAATTCCATGAGAATGAGAGTAAACAACCCGAAGGTTGAGGGCATGGGGCTGGGCATATAGGGCATGGACAAGGGAAACAGCGCGAAGGACAGAGCCACGCCGATATGCAGGCGCACGCGGGTCGAAACGAAGGAATCGCCGACGCCGGGCATGATCATGATCGCGCTGCCCAGCCGGACGAAGGTCAGCATGAAGGCCAGAACGGAAGTGGTCAGGAATGTTTCAAGCATTTTGGTGTACGGTTGTCAGTTTACGGTGTACAGCCATTACCCTACACCGTCCACCGTTCACCGTCCACCGTTCACCGTCCACCGTTCACCGTCCACCATTCATCCCATGCCGATCATTTTATCGGCCAGACCTTCGGTAAAGACGATCAGGGTTTTCATCATGAAAGGCAGGAACAGGAACATGGCGAGGAAAATCGCGAGGATTTTAGGAACGAAGACCAGCGTGATTTCCTGAATTTGCGTGAGCGCCTGAACCAGCGCAATCGATACCCCGACGACAAGGCCGACAAGCAACACCGGCGCGCCGATCTGGATGGCGATCAGTAGCGCCTGTTGGGCGGTTTCGAGGATTTGAGCATCGTTCATGGCTAGATGTTAGAATATTGGAATGGTGGAATGCTAGAATATTCGGTGGAAATGCTTTGATTATCCTCGGAATTCCAACATCCTAATATTCCAATCATCCAACGTCTAAATCGGCATGCGCATAATCTCTTGATAAGCCGAGATCATACGGTCGCGGACGGAGACGACTGTTTGGAGGGTAAGTTCGGCAGCGGTCACGGCCTGCACGACATCGGTGAGATCGGCTTCACCCGTTACGGCCTTGGCGGACATTTCCTCACTCTTGCGCATTGTTTCAACGGACTGGCTGGCTTTTTGCCTGAGGAAGTCGGAAAAAGTCACGCCGCCTGCGCTGCCCGCTTCACCGGAAGAGTCGGTTTCCCCCGCGCCTTTGGCGCCTTGGGCGATATTCATCGAACGCGAATAGGCGTTCATCGCGATGTTGGGATCTACAATTTTATCGACCATGGGGTTTACTCCTTACTCATTATTATATGTCAGCGTTACTGGCGCAGCAAATCGATTGTGCGCATGACCATGGTGCGCGATTGTTCGATCATACCGAGATTGGCTTCGTATGAGCGTTGGGCCTCGCGGATGTCCATGGTTTCGATCAGGGGCGAAACGTTCGGGTATTTCACGTAGCCTTCCTCGTTGGCGGCCGGATGACCCGGTTCGTATTTCAGTTTGAATTTGTCTTCATAGTCTTCGCCAATTTTATTGACCTCGACCTTCTTGACGCCTGCTTCGCGGTCCAGAACGTTTTTAAACGAAATCGTCTGGCGGCGATAGGGATCAGCACCGGGTGTTTCGCCGGTGGTATTGGCGTTGGCCACGTTTTCCGAGATAACGCGAATGCGCGTGCCCTGGGCGCGCATGCCGCTGGCGGAGATTTGCATGGCGTTTAGAATTTCACTGCCCATTTCTCACTACTCCTTATCTTATCGCGCGCGACCCAGCGCGGTGTAAATCATGCCGGTGTTTTTGGAATACAGGTTGGTCATCAGGTTGTAGTCCATAACGGTCTGGTTAGACTGAATCAGCTGTTCTTCCATGATGACGGCATTTCCTGCCGGGGCGACTTCGTAAGTCTTTTTCTGGTTTTGCGGGTCGGCGATGCGCACGTCACTTGGCGGGGGCATGTGTCGGGCATCGGTGGTTTCGAGGCTCACGGAGGATTTACCGCCGGTGACGTTCTTTAAAACAGTGCCGAAATCGACCGGTTTAAGGTCTTGCGGGCGATAATTCGGCGTGTCGGTATTGGCGATATTTTGCGAGATTACGCGCTGGCGCTGGTTCAAAAAGTCCATTTTTGCGCCCAGAGCCTTAAAAAGTGCAATATTTTCCGTCGTCATTGTTTTATACCTTACCAGTGGTTACTCTTTTTATATGCTGCGCCGCGGGTTTTTTATGCGGTCATTAGTATCAATGCGAAAGCCGTGCCAAATGGTCGATGAATATGATGACGGGCGGAAAGTTAGTCACAAGGACGGGTTAAGCCCTTTAAATATAAGTAAAAAATCAATTCGGCAAACGGCGGTGGCTTTGCAGGAAGGTGAAGAACTCGGCGATGCGCCGGTGATCCGCGCGGCCGGACGGGGCAAAATTGCCGAGAAGATTCTGCAACTGGCCTTTGAGAATGATATCAAGGTGCGCGAGGACAGCGCTTTGGCCGAAATGCTGGCGCAAATCGAGCTGGATAGCCCTATCCCGTCTGAGGCGTTTATGGCGGTGGCGGAAATTCTGGCCTATGTTTATCAGGCGAACGGCAAACCGAACCCGTTTAATGTGTCGTTGGAAGAATTAGAGGATTAGAATGTACGAAACCCCGGATTCAATCCGGGGCCCATGCGAATTTTGTATAGACCCCGTGTTAAACACGGGGTTTCGAAGGAGAAAAACTTATGGATAGTGTGGACGGAGAAGGTCTGGCTTTGATGAAAATGGTGTTGGCTCTGGTGTTTGTGCTCGGGTTGATGGGGCTCTTGGCGCTGGCGATGAAGCAGCTGGGGCTGGGCGGCAAGGTCAGTGCGCCGGGGACAAAACGGCGGTTGAAGGTGGTTGAGACCATGCCGCTTGATGCGCGCCACCGGATGGCCCTGATCCAGCGGGATGATGTACAACATCTGGTGATATTCGGGCCGAATGGCGAAACGGTGGTTGAAACGAATATCGCTCCCGTCAATAATGAGTAACATGATTTCCCGATTCTTGACGTCATTGCGAGCAAAGCGACGCAATCCAGTTTCAAAATGGATTGCCGCGTCGCTTGCGCTCCTCGCAATGACAGTATTGTTTGGACATGATGCGTTTGCGCAGGCGATTAATATTGATCTGGGGCAGGATGGCGACGGGACGGTGACGGGACGCGTGGTCCAGCTGGTCGTCCTGCTGACGGTTTTGTCGCTGGCGCCGTCGATTTTGATCATGATGACGAGCTTTACGCGGATTGTCGTGGTGCTCTCGTTCCTGCGCACGGCGATCGGGATTCAGCAAACTCCGCCCAATACGGTGATGATTTCTTTGGCGTTGTTCCTGACGTTTTTCATTATGACCCCTACTCTGCAAGCGGCCTATGAAAGCGCGGTGGTGCCGTTGATGGAGGAGCAGATCGACGAGGTGCAGGCCTTTGAACGCGGGGTCGAGCCGTTCAAGAAATTCATGGTGACGCATGTGCGCGAACAGGATTTACGCCTGTTCGTCGAGATGAACAAGACCGAGATGCCGAAGGATCTGATGGAGGTGCCGTTGCAGGTGCTTATTCCCTCTTTCATGATTTCAGAGCTGCGCCGGGCGTTTGAGATCGGCTTTATGCTCTTCCTGCCGTTTTTGATTATCGATCTGGTAACGGCGTCGATTTTGATGAGCATGGGGATGATGATGTTGCCGCCGGTGACGATTTCCCTGCCGTTCAAGATTATTTTCTTCGTGCTGGTCGACGGGTGGTATTTGATTTCCGGTTCGCTGATCCGCAGTTTCGACCCGGCGAATGTGCCGATACCGGGCTAGAGGTTAAGAGGTGGCACGTTGTTTTGCATTAATATAGGCCCCGGCTTTTCATCAGGAGACTTATTTCCAGAAAATTGCGTCGCGGGAATTATTTTCTCATTCTTTAAAAGCTGTTCATCCTCACTCCGTATTGTTTCATCCAGTTCATTGGAGATTTTATCGCCCAGTTCTCTAAGTTCTGAAGGGACCTCTTTGTAACGCCCTTTAACGGCATGCGCAATAACTTGCTTTGCAAGCTCTTTAAAAAAATCGCCCTCTATTTCTTCATCAATTTCACGAAATATCTCTTTCGCTCTTTTTGTTACTTCTTTTTCATCCAGATCTTGTTCATAGGTCTGCTTTTCAAGATCGATGATTTCCTGTACTTTTCCCTCAGCGATTCTGACGTCGCGGTCGATCATGCCAATGACTTCAAGCTTCAGCATGACGTGGTTTTCGGCAACGACCTTTTTTATATTTTCTATTTCCTGATAATTCAGCACTATATTTTGGTTCAGCGCGAGATAGACGTCACTGGCGGCCCTATCCAGGTCACCTTTAAAAATTTTGCCCATATCAGTCGGAATTTTATCCCCATCCAAACCGGACTTTAAAGTCACCACCACACCCCATGTTTTGCGTTTCCTTGGCGTATTATAGCCGCAGAAAGCTTGATTTTATGTTAACTAGTTACTGGCCGGAGTGGCGGTTTTGTAGCTGTCGAGGAAGTTTTTGAACAGATCGACTTCGGAAACGACCGAGAGCAGCGTGTCGCGGTCAGCCAATGCGCCGGACTGGCGAGGGCGGGTAATCACCTCAAAAACCTTGGCTTTTTCGGTCTGAGCCATCAGATCGGTGTATTTTTCGCGCATATTGGCCAGCGCGATGCGGTCGCCGGCCAGACTGAGAGAAACCGCGCGCTGGAGCAAAAGTGCGGTGTTTTCATCGCTGAGCGGGCGGGTTAATGAAATATCCTGATCGACGATCACGTCGCCGAGGGCTTCGGCGGCATCATCCCAATACCCCGCCATCCAGGCGATATCGGCGCGCAGGCGGTTCATATCGGGCGTGCGTTCAAGGTCATTGAGCAAGGCCAGCGCCTGATCCGGGCGGCCTTTGCGTGACAGAGCGCGGGCGCGGAGCAGTGAAATGTCGCGATAGCGTGCTGGTGTGCGCATTTCCTCGGGCAGTTCTTCCAGTTTGGCCGCAGCGATATTGAGGGCCTCAAGCGCTTTATCTGGCATGTTGTCAAGCAGGCGAATAGCCGCGACGCGCACACCGATGCGGTAGATATCGGCGCCTTCCAGGCGGTGGTCGAGCTGGTATTTCAGCAAGTCTCCCGCCCGGGTCAAAAGATCGGCCGAAGCCAGATGTTCGGCCAGACGTTCGACAATGTGATTGCCGCGTTCATCGAGCGGGACGAGTTCTTTAAATTCGTCATAGAGCGCGATGGCATCCATCGGCGAGACTTTATTCAATTGCTCGCTCATGAACAGGTCGGAAAACATGTCGGCCATTTCGGCGGCGACACGCTGACCCAGCGGCGTGCCGATATCGTAGCTGACCGCATCGCGCATGATTTTCAGCCCCTTGAGATATTGGCCGTCTTCGAAATAGGTGCGGCCCAGCCAGTAATTGATCTGGACCTCGAGTTGGTCGCCGCGCCAAGCGTAGCGCAGGCGTTCAAGGCTGTCGATAGCCTCTTTGGTCGGGAGTTCGCCTTCACCGACGAGAAGCCGGGTCAAGGCCAGTCCGGCCTTGGCGCGGTAGAGATCGTCCGGGCTGGAGGTCAGCGGCTCCCAGAGTTTTTTGGTTCCTCCGATATCGTTTTGCTGGCGGGCCAGTTCGCCTTTCAGATAGGTCAGGGCGGCGGCCTGCGGCGGCATCAGGGTTTTTTCGTTCTTTTCAATCATATGCAGCAATTCCCGCGCTGTGTCAGGATGCCCGGCACGCAGCACAATCTCGGCAAGGTCCGGAACGATGCGATTTTGCAGGAGCTCCGGGTAATCGTAGAGCGGCGAAATATCTGCGGGCATGGTTTCGATCGCCTGTTGCCAGTCCCCGACATCGGCGAAAATAAGGGCGCGCCAGAATTTTATTTCTTCAAACGGCTCCAGCGCGGCTTCCGATAAATACGCGTAAGCTTCTTCGTTATGACGGCTAAGCGCACTGGACGTGCCCAATAAGGCGTTAAATTCCGGGCTTTCCGACAGGCCGGGGCGCTCCTGCAAAGCAAATTCCAGTATCCCCAGCGCTTCCGCGCCCATGGCGTTGGACAGATACATTTTAGCCAGCGTGAGCAGGTTTTCGCCCTGGGCGGCTTCCGGTTGATCGTTGAGGCCGCCGAGAATGATGCGTTTGTTTTCCGACATCGTTTCAACGCCGCCGAGTTGCCAGGCTTTGAAATCAAAAATGCGCGGACCCGCCGCATGGGCGAGTGATTTTTTATCGCCATGGCCTGAGACTTTGGGGCTGGTCATCGAGGCCAGCAAGGTTTCATCGACCATGGTCAGGCCGCCTCGCCGTGAAATTTCGACCCCGCCGCGCACGACTTTGATCTCCAAATCTTCGACCTTGGGGATAATGGCCAAACCGATTGGCGCATGCAGAACCTCGAAATCGATAAATTCGCGCGCGCGGCCGGCGTATTGCCGGGCATCATCAACGGTGACAATTTTAATGTCGCGGCCGGTCAGCGGGTCTTCAAGGTCGAGAACTGCGCGCGCCCCGTTCAAGGGCCAGAGCAGTTTACCGCTGCGGGCTTCGGCGCGGCTGACCTCGGCGCGAACCGGGGCGGTGACTTTTTTATCCTCAGAGTTGGCGGCGATTTTGATGCGCCAGAGAATGCCGCCGCCCTCCCCGCTCATTTTGCGGGCTTTCGGGGCCGGGAGAACAAAGACTTTGCCGTTTTCGATTGCGACCTCATCCATCTCGGAAAGCTGATCGGCCAACGGGCCGCTCAGTTGCGGCTTGGTAAGCAGGTTGCTTTTGTCGTTCACCAGCCAGAGCCGATCATTCAGTTCAAACGCGGCCATGCCAAAATTCTGAGTCGAAGACACGGTGATCAAGGTCGGTTTTTCGCGCATTTTCAACTGGCGCGTGTGGGCGGTCTCGGTTGGGGCTTCATCGACCTTGATTGTTTCGTGTTTTTCGTCAAGAGCGTGAAGTTCGGCGTGGTCGGGCTTTTCTTGCTTTTCATGTGCATCGGCGGCGGCGGTTTGCGCGGGTTTCTCTTCGACGGCGGGTTTTTCTTCCGGAGGTATTTTTTCAGCCGTTTTAGCGGGTGGCGGTTCTGCCCGCGCCGCGCCGGACGGATTGTAAATATCGATGATAACCTTGTTTCCGGCGCGCAGGTCACGGATGCGGCTTTGCGCCGGGATGGCCAGCTCAACTTTCAGAGGATCGGGCGAGAGCACGTCCAGCGCTTTGATATTGGCGACCGGGTTGGCTTTGGCCTGAGAAAGATCCAGTGTTGCCGCGCGTACAAAACCAACCACCAGACGGTCTTCGGCCTGTCTTTCAATTGTGTATTCAACATGGGTATTCCAGTCAAAAACCAGCCGCGAATAGGATTCGTGCGAGCCGGTGCGCACGCGCACATCTTCGGCGCGGGCAACCTGAGCCGCGCCCAGAAAAGCGAGCAGCACAAAAACAAAGATCACGCGTTGAATTTTTTGTGTTTCCCTCATCATTTCGAGCGTGCCACAGGTTAAAAAAAAGAACAAGATTGCGGCGCGCCTACGCACATATTATCAGGGCAAATCCATCGGCGTGAACTGGCGCAGACGTCCGTCATCTTCCATGATGATGATGTCAACACGCCGGGCGAGCGAGAGGCGTTCGTCTTCGTCCATATCTTCGGGGAGATTGTCGTAGCGGGCGCTGGACAGGCCGCGAACAACCACCGGGCGCTGATAACCGGCATTTTCCAGCACCGAGGCGACCGCCCCGGCGCGGGCCAGCGATAATTCCCAGTTTGACGCGAAAGGCCCACCGGTGTTTTGAATGGGGCGCGGATCGGTGTGGCCGATAATTTCGATGCGGTTTTTAATTCTGGTCATGGTGTTTCCCAGTGAAAACAGGACCTGTTTTCCTTTTGATTCGACATCGGCGCGCCCGCTGGCGAAGAGCAACTCCTCAGGGATGGACATGATCAGGTGATCGCTTTGTGGAATGAGAACAATGTTTTTCAATCGTTCGTCCCTGTCGATGACATTGGTCAGAACAGAGTTCAAATAGCTGAGGTCCTGGGCTTTTGAAAAGTCAATTTTGTCGATATTGATCGTATCCTGCGCTCCAAGGCTTTTGGGCGTAGAAAATGTTTTGGTAAACTGGCTTTGCAGACCGCTGGTGATTTCCTCCCAACTTTCCTCTTTCGGGACGCTCATCGAATAGAGCAGGACAAAGAAGGTCAGCATCAGAGCCATGATGTCGGTAAAGGTGATAAGCCACAAGGCAGTCGAATCTTCCTGCCCTTCCACTCGGCGGCTATGAGTCGGGTTTAAATAACTGCCGGCCTCAACCATTTCATCATCATCTTTGCTTTGATCAGACATCAGGGAACCTCCTGTGCATCGTTGTTTTCGCCTGATGGCGCGGACGCATTACCGGTTGATTTTTCCATCCCCCTGAGCGGATTAAACGGCTGATAACGACGAAACAGCAGTTCAGCAATTCCGTCTTCCCCCTGTTTCAGTCCGGATGTGACCTGATGTTTCGGCAATCCGGCCTCCTCGAGAATCTGAGCCAACCCCGATACCGATTTGTTCAGCGACGCAAAGCGCTGAGGGTTTTCACTCATCAGTGTTGACGGGTCTTCGGGGATATTGAGGACAATGTCCATTTTATACGTGACATCACGCTGGGTTTCGAGCAGCGATACCAGCATCGGCAGCAGGTCCATTTCGGTTTCCAAATCCAAGGACGGGTTGCCGGACGAAATGACCAGACTTTTTCGGACAGCCCTGTCAAAATCCTTAAACCGGACGCGCATGTACATCATGGTCCCTAACCGATTTTGCTTCGTATCTATCGCTGTAATTTGCGATTTGAACAAAGCCTCAATTTTATCGAGAGCGCTGCCATCCTGCATGGCTATGTCCGTGGTTTTGACCAGCGCCGGGCCGGGTGGCGTTACGTCGGTTGCTTCCTTCTTTGAAAATGTCAGGGCGATGGAATTGAGGACAGGTTTTGATTTGGTTTCTTCAAAGTTCGACATTGCGTTTAATATAATAAAAAACGACAACAACATCACGAACAGGGAAAGGCCAAGAAACTGATTTGCCATGCGTTTCATTATACGCCGAAACACGTCCTCATGACAAAGCCGAATGCGTACTTAGTTGTTTAGTCCACGTTGTTGAGGAATTATGTATAAGAAGATTCCAGCCAAGGAGGCCTTATGGGACAGATATTGCACGGAAGAAGGCAAGCTTTATTCCTACAGGGGAATCTCTACAGCATCGACAGGCCGGGAATTACGGGTTCTGCGCGCCGCCATCAACCGTGACTATGATATGGGACGCATCACCAGAAAACCGCGCGTATGGATCAAAAAAGAAGCCTATCAGCGCCCGGACATTCCGACCAAACGAGACATTATATTGGCATATTGGCCGCACGGCGTGAGGCGACCGGCAGCCTGTCACGCAGATATATCCTGACGGCCTATTATACCGGTTATACCGGCGCGCGCAAAAGTCATGTTCTGGCCCTGCGCGCCCATCAGGTAAAAGACGAATATATCGATTTCAACAAACCGCATGAAAAGCAAAGCAACAAAAGCAAGCCCATCGTGCCGATGAACAGAAAGCTGCGCACCTTTATGCGAATATGGAAGCGCACCGCTACCGAAACCGGCTATATCTTCACCCGCAACGGACGCCCCGTCGGGGATGTGAAAAACGCCATGCCGAACCTGCGCCATGCCGCGGCCGTACAAATGCTCATTAATGGAGTATCGCCCTATAAGGTTGCCAAGTATCTCGGGAACTCGATTGAGATGGTTTATAAACACTACGGCCACCTGATCCCGAACTACCTCGATTCTGCGGCGGAGGCGCTTTAGTCAAATGGTTTTTACAATCCCGGATACAATCCCAAGCACAAAATCGAAAAAGCTGAAAGGCCCGGAAACTCTGGTGCTGCTGGAGAGAATTGAACTCTCGGCCTCACCCTTACCAAGGGTGCGCTCTACCACTGAGCTACAGCAGCGCTGGATAAGCTTACCGCGCGGCGGTTAGCGATTCCTGCGTCCTCCGAAGCTTTAGCGAAGGAGGACCAAAGGCGAAACGGGGCTAAACATATCCCCAAAACGGGGGCGAACTTAACGCAAAAACGCTAGCCTGTCACGCCCCTTTTTGCTTAAACTCACTCCGATGTCAACAAATCAAAAACAAAGCAAGCTGGAGAGGCGGGCCGCGGCCCTGCGCGATAATTTGCGCAAACGCAAAGCGCCCCCCACAAAAGACAAAACCGCCAACAAAACCGGGAGTAAACCCACTGCAAAGGACCACAAAGATGGAAACCCTTAAAGACAACGACGCGCAAGACTTCAAAGATCTGGCCACATTGCCCGGCATCCTCGCCGACCACCAGATTCGCAGCCTCGCCAAAAAAGAAGGCATGATCGAACCGTTCGAGGAAAAGCAAAAGCGCGAGGGCAACATCTCCTTCGGCCTGTCATCATACGGCTATGACGCACGTTGTGCGCCGGATTTCAAGATTTTTACCAATGTCGACAACGCCATCGTCGACCCCAAGGACTTCTCTGCACAGAGTTTTGTTGACAGAAAGACCGATGTTTGCATAATCCCCCCGAACAGCTTTGTGCTCACCCACACGGTCGAATATTTCCGCATCCCCAAGGATGTGCTTGTAATCTGCCTCGGAAAGAGTACATATGCGCGGTGCGGTCTTATTGTGAACGTCACGCCGCTGGAACCCGGCTGGGAGGGCCACGTCACGTTGGAGATTTCCAACACCACGCCTCTTCCCGCCCGCGTTTACGCCAATGAAGGCATTGCGCAGTTTTTATTTTTTAAAGGAAGCACGGCTTGTGAAACCAGCTACGCAGACAGAAGCGGAAAATATATGGGACAGCGCGGCGTTACGCTCCCGCGTCTATAAGAACCTTGTCACCGAACATAATTGGGCGATTTGGGGACTTTGGCTGACAATCGCCACTACCCCCCTGTATCATTTTCTCCACCTACGCAGCCTCAACCTAGAGGCATTCAAAAATGGCGCAGCACTGGAACCGGCAGCTCAAACCTCATGGCTCCTAAACAACTTTATGCTGGGCTTCGAAATCTTGAGCACAGCGTTGTTAGTAGCCATAGCCGGCTATCTCTTTCTTACAAACTTAAAAAGATACAGATTAAAAATAAAACTTGGTGCCCTGAACATAGGCACGCATTTGCTCTCTGTGCTTTCCGTTCTTTTGCCCTTGGCGGTGTTTTTGTACGCTGATTTACCCTTAATCATTTCTGCTTTTTTAACAGGATACACATCGGACGACCCCGCCTACGAAACACTTGGAACAAAATTCAAATTCAAGAAAACAGGGGTTTTATTAGTGCTTTTTGCAATCATAAAACTCTTATCACCATTCATTGTCGGCGCTCTTTGGCTCTCTTCAGAGGGTATAAGCATAACTGAAACAACGATGATAGAAGGTACTCTGTAATGACCGTTGCAAAAGAAAGCATTTGGAACGACAGCGTGTTACGCTCCCGCGGCTTTAGCCCCGAGTCCCTCAAAGGCGCGCCCGATAAAGGGCCCGCGCCCTCCACGCTGGATAAAATCAAAGTCATCGGCGGCCAGGAACTCCACGGCGATATCCCGATCTCCGGCGCAAAAAACTGCGCACTCAAACTGATGTGCGCTGCATTGCTCACCGACAAATCCGTCTATTTCGAAAACGCGCCGAACTCTCTGCGCGATATGCAATCCCAGACCGAGCTTCTCGAATATCTCGGCTGCGCCGTCAAACGCGAAGGCTCTCTCATGGCCATCAATGCCGGGCCGGTCAAAACTCAGACCGCACCCTATGACATTGTCCGTAAAATGCGCGGCTCCATTCTCGTCCTTGGCCCGTTACTTGCGCGTTTCGGCGAGGCGAAGGTCTCCCTGCCCGGTGGTTGCGCCATCGGCACGCGCCCCGTCGATATGCATATCAAAGCACTGGAAGAACTCGGCGCACAAATCACCCTTGAAGAAGGCTATATCAACGCACGGGCTCCGGCTGGCGGCCTACAAGGCGCGAAGATCCTCTTCCCCAAAGTCTCCGTGGGTGCGACCGAAAACCTGATGATGGCCGCCACGCTGGCCAACGGCACAACCACGCTTGTCAATGCCGCGCGCGAGCCGGAAATTACCGATCTCGGGGAATGCCTGATTAAAATGGGCGCAAAGATCACCGGCCTCGGCACCGAGCGCATCACCATCGAAGGTGTAAATTCTCTGGGCGGCGCGCACCACGCAATCGTCCCCGACCGCATCGAAACCGGAACCTATATGGTCGCCGCCGCCATGACCGGCGGATCGCTACGGCTGAAAAACGCTCGGCTGGAACACTTAAGCGCCGCTGCCGGACACCTCTCGCAAACCGGTGTGGCGATCGATCAGGACGGCGCCGACATCATTGTCAGCCGCGATCCGAATATCCCGCTCAAATCCATCGACATCATGACCGAACCACATCCGGGCTTTCCCACGGACTTGCAAGCCCAGTTTATGGCCATGCTGACCATCGCCGAAGGTGCGGGGCTGGTCACCGAAACCATCTTCGAAAACCGTTTTATGCATGTGCCGGAGCTGAGCCGCATGGGCGCCAACATCACGGTGCAGGGCCATTCGGCCATCGTGCGCGGCGTTCCCAAACTGACCGGTGCCGAAGTCATGGCCACCGATCTGCGCGCTTCTGTTGCGCTGGTCCTCGCCGGCCTTGTTGCCGAAGGGGAAACCACCATCAACCGCATCTACCATCTGGAACGCGGCTATGAAAACATCGTCGAAAAACTCGGCGGCGTCGGCGCAAATATCAAACACGCCTAACCCCCTCCAAAATCGTATCACAATATAAATATGGCAAAAATTTGACAAACATTTAGAGTTATGTTAAAAATTATCCCGGTTTTAGGTATGGAGATATGATGACCAGCGCAGTTGCACTCAACAATATTTGGCCCGATAGTGAAGAACAGACAGATACGAACTACGGTGTACGGGAAATAGAAATTCCTGTACGCTACCCCGCTCTTGCTGAGGCCTTTAAAAAAGAGGCCCTGAACCCTCCGGACACATTGTTTGAAAACGGAAAACCTCACCGGCAAGTGAGCTGGATCGGGAAAATTTTTTCCAGCCTAACCGGTGCTCTCACAAATCTTTTTCACGACAGAACGGCGGAAAACGTCCTGACCTACGAGCACGCCCGCGACCGCGCCCAAACCGATTTTTCCCAGTTGCTCAAAAAAGACCATGAAACCAAAGAAAACGGCATTTTACGCCAATATGTCCGCAAAGCGCGCAACGCCATGAACGTTCTTACCGACGACAAAGACATTCAAAGTCTTTGCCGCGAAACCTACGAAACGCAGGTTCCCCAGATTTTTGAAATCCTTAAGATGCATGAACAGGGCAACCCCGCAAAAGCCTTCGCAATGGTCGACAATCTGAAAAAACTCTCCGAAGAGACAAGAATACGCCAAAGCGATCTGGTAATCAAAGCCGGTCGTCTCAAACAGGCATGGGCGGTGGAATACATCAAAATCTTGCAAGAGGCCAATAAGACTGCGAACCTCAGACCCGCTTTTCTCCGCCTCGCACCCGCGCCCGCCGCAGCCCTCGGAGAAACCATCCCCAAACATGTACAGCACATCATACAAACGTACGAAAAAGGTTACAAAACGCCAGCCTACCACCTTGTCGACGCCTTGTCTGGGGCCGACCGCAGCGAACGGGAAATCGCTAAAGAAATCGAACTGGTTATCCAAAATATCAAAAAAGGAACACCTTGGGCAAAAACCTTCGCCAAAATCGCCAGAGAAGCCAACACAACGTATTTTGAACGTCAGAACAATTCAGATGGTGTTCCCGTGTTATACGACGTAGTCATGGGTTAGATTTCCCTCTTGCCCGAGCGCATCATTCACGCTATCCAATGGCCATGACTACCGACAGGAAACTCATTCTCGCCGTCCCTAAGGGCCGCATCCTCGAAGAACTGATGCCGCTCTTGAATGCCTGCGGCATTGCGCCCGAGGATGATTTCACCAGCGAGTCCAGCAGAAAACTGCGCTTTTTCACCAACCACGCCGATCTCGACATTATCCGCGTGCGCGCCTTTGATGTCGCCACGTTCGTTGCCTATGGCGGTGCGCAACTCGGCGTTGTCGGCTCCGATGCGATTGAGGAATTTAACTATGACGAGCTTTACGCTCCGGTCGATCTGAAGATCGGCCGTTGCCGCCTATCGGTTGCTATGCCTGCGCCCGAGGCCGAAAAACAAAACACCGCGCGCGAAAGCCATATCCGCATCGCCACCAAATATCCCAGCCTGACGGCCCGGCATTTTGCCCGCAGCGGCATTCAGGCCGAATGCATCAAGCTCAACGGCGCCATGGAAATCGCCCCGGCGTTGGGCCTGTGCAACCGTATTGTGGATCTGGTCTCTACCGGCTCCACGCTCAAAGCCAACGGCCTGAAAGAAACAGAAACCATTATGGAGATTTCCTCAAAGCTGGTCGTCAACCGCAGCGCCCTGAAAACCGATCCAAAGCGCCTCGGCCACTGGGTCAGCGCCTTTGATGCGGCTGTGTCGCGATGACCCGAAAATCAAATTCCACCACCATCAAATCTATCCATATCGATAATAGTCTCGAGACTGAGCAAGGTACGCTGATCGCGCGGGATCGCGAAATCGCTCTGCGCGATCTGGAACGGGAAAGCCATTTTCATCCCTTCAATGACCCGACCGGCCCCTACGACGTTTCACTAACGATTGAAGAAAACCGCCTCGTTTTCCGCATCGAAAACGCCAACGGCGATAAATTGCCAATGCTGGTGCTTTCGCTCAAACCCTATCGCCGCCTGATCAAGGACTATTTTATTATTGTCCGCAGCTATGACGAGGCCGTGCGTGATGGTAAACCCTCGCGCATTGAGGCGATCGATATGGGCCGTCGCGGCTTGCATAACGAAGGCGCGGGACTGCTGATGGAGCGGCTTGAAGACAAAATTGCAATGGATGAAGACACCGCCCGGCGGCTCTTTACCCTGATCTGCGTTCTGCACAGCGCCCACACCCCGGGATTGTTTTGAAAGCCTCTTGCATTCCGCCCCGTCGCAGGTGTATACAACTACGCAACAGTGAAAGGAAAGTTGCCGCTATGGCGAAAGAAGACCTCATGGAATTCAAGGGCGTCGTGTCCGAGGTTCTCCCGAACGCAATGTTCCGGGTGACGCTGGAAAACGACCACGAAATCCTCGCCCATACCGCCGGAAAAATGCGCAAAAACCGTATCCGCGTACTGCAAGGCGATGTCGTTGTCGTGGAAATGACCCCTTACGACCTGACCAAAGGCCGCATCATTTACAGAGAAAAGTGATAGATTTTCTTAATATTAGCGAAGCGCATTTAGAAAATCATCATCCCGGCGCAGGCCGGGATCTTGTTAACATTAAGCAAGAAGATCCCCGCTCTCGCAGGGATGACGACAAATGAAACACTCTCTCATCCTCGCTTCCGCATCGCCAAGGCGCATCGACCTTCTCAAACAGGTCGGCATTACTCCGGATGAAATTCTCCCCGCCGATATTGATGAAGCCCCGCAAAAAGGCGAACTGCCGCGCGATCTTGCGCAACGCCTCTCCCTTCAAAAAGCCCGAACCATCGCTAAAAACCACAAGGACAGCTACATCCTCGCTGCCGATACCGTCGTCGGAGCAGGCCGCGTCATTCTTGATAAGGCCGAAGACGAGGCTTACGCCTGTCATTGTCTTAAAACGCTCTCTGGCCGCCGTCACCATGTTTATGGCGGCATCACCCTGATCACACCGGACGGTAAAGCGCTCACCCGGCTGGTCGATACACTGATCCAGTTTAAGCGCCTGAGCTCTCAAGAAATTGAAACTTACGTGGAATCCGGCGAATGGCAAGGCAAAGCCGGTGGTTACGCCATTCAGGGCCGTGCGGAAGGCTATATAAAATTCATCCGTGGCTCGTATTCAAACGTGGTCGGCCTATCCCTTTATGATACAATAAGAATGCTAGAAGGGTGTGGATACACATCTTGATAGAATCCCCACGAAGGTTGGGATCTCGACGATATAAAAGATCCCCGCCGATGCGGGGATGCTGTGGAGGAAGGCATCTTGGACATACTCATTGAAGAACTTGAAGGCAGCCTTTGGACCGCCGCTTTGAAAGACGGGCGGTTGGAAGGCCTCGAAGTCGATCCGCCGTACGAGGAAGTCCGCTGGGGCTCGATCTATTGGGCCAAAGTCAAAACCATCGACAAAGCCCTCGATGCCGTCTTCCTCGACCTCGACAGTGATAACACCGGGATTTTGTACAATTCTGACGTACGCTGGATTGATGAAAAAGGCAAAATCCATAAAGGCGGAACCGAAAGCATAGGGCAGCGCTTTCAACCCGGCGATATGATCGCCGTTCAGGCCAAAACCGCTTATATATCCAGTGAACGCGACGATTTCACGCCTGCGGAAAACAAAACCCCGCAAATGAGCATGGATATCACACTGCCCGGACGTTACCTGGTTTTTTGCGCCTATATGGACTGCAATCGCATTTCCCAGCGTATCCGCGACAAAAAGCTCCGTAAACAGCTCCATAAAATGATGGATAATATGGTCGATATTCAGGGCTGCATCCTGCGCCTGGCCGCCGCCCACACCCAAAGCGACGTGCTGATCCGCGAAGGCCGCATCCTCAAAGGCGCGTGGGAGGAAATTCAGAAATACTTCGAAGGCGACAAGCCGGGCCTGATTGCCCTCGGTCCCGACGCGATCCAACGCACCTTAAGCGATCAGGCCGGTCAATCGATCGACCATATCGAAGTCGTCACCATGGAGCATTTCAATCATATCGAGGAATGGTGCTCGATCTTCGCCCCCGATCTGGTCACTAAGATCGAGCCGATAGAACTTGACAATGCAACCGACGACCTCGCGCTGTTCCACTACCGCGATATTATCGGCCAGATCGAGGATTTGTTCCACCCTTACGCCATCCTGCCCGGCGGCGGCAATATCATCGTGCAAGACACCGCCGCCCTCACCGCCATTGATGTGAATAAAGGCGGCAGCCATGTTTCCAATCTCGGGGTGAATATTCAGGCTGCCAAGGAAGCCGCGCGCCAGATCCGCCTGCGCAATTGCGGCGGCATCATCGTCATTGATTTTCTCAAAAGCCAGAACCGCAAGGATCAGGGAGAGCTGATCGCTGCGCTGGAAAAAGCGATAGACGAGGACCCCTGCACCGTGCAAATCCACGGAATCACCGCGCTCGGCCTCATCGAGCTCACCCGCAAGCGCCGCACGCCGCCGCTGGCCGATCGTTTTCAAGGAATGCTGGTTGAATAAACAGTATCGAAATCTCTAAAAATAGTTGCGCCCCCCCCGCTTTTATCATATACTCAAAACCATGAATTGTTACTCCGATACACCCCTTTCAAAATTTTTAACCCCGCTCAAATTATTCGTCTCGCTCAAGGCTGAGTCGTTCTGGCGCTGGAGAAACAGGGAAAATTATCTGATCCTCGGCGGGCACATCTATTTCCAGACGCTAAGCGCCGCCGTGCAGCTGGATTTATTTTCCCTCCTTGATGAAAAAGGCCCCCTGACGGAAGAAGAAGTTGCGCAGGCCTTGAACCTGGAAAAGCAGCCCTGCACAATCCTGCTTCTGGGACTGACAGCCTTAAAGCTTCTTGTAAAGAAATCCGGACACTACAAAAATTCCAAATTTGCCAGAGCTGTTTACAGCAGGTGTAGTGCTAAAAACATGATTGACATCGTAAAGTGGCAGCATTTCATCAATTACAAACCCATGTACCATTTTTATGAATCCTTGCGTGCCAACACAAATACCGGCCTAAAAGATATTCCGGGAGGCGATGAGCCCTATCTATACGGCCGCCTGACCCATCACCCTGAACTTGAAAAGATATTTCAGGATGCGATGCATGAGATATCGCTGCGGGCATCCGAGAATTTCGCGACTTATGTGGACCTGAGCGCGTCCCGGTTCCTGATTGATGTCGGCGGCGGCGACGGCACAAACATTATCAATCTGGCAAAGGCCAATCCGGAACTTCGCGCCGCCGTGTTCGATTCGAAAACCGTCTGTAAGATTGCCGAGAAAAACATCGCTGAAAAAGGCTTCTCCTCAAGGCTGGGCGCAATTCAGGGAGACTGCTTTACAACGCCCTTCCCGCAAGAAGCGGATACAATCCTTTTTTGCCACTTTTTCACCATATGGTCTCTTGAGGAAAATCTGCAAATTCTTAAAAAAGCCTACGATTCCCTGCCCTCCGGCGGTCGCGCGATCATCTTTAACATGATGCAACATAATGACCATACTGGTCCGATCCTAGCGGCCATGGGCTCCCCCTATTTCCTGACGCTCGCCACAGGAAAAGGCATGCTCTATACATGGGACCAGTACATAGAAAGATTCAAAGCCGCAGGATTCAAGGACATAAAAACCCAACGCCTGCCGTCTGATCACGGCGTCATCATCGGCACAAAGCCCTGAAAACCCGAAAAAGAATCCAAAACCTTTTGATTTACCTGATGGTGCCGGGGGTAGGATTGAATTAATTTGTTAGTGCATTGTTAAAAAACAAAATGCCAGTTCAATAAATTTTCAGTACCCCCGAAAATACCCCTTCTTGATTAGGTTTACTCCAATCAAATTCATGCTTGATTGGTCGTTTTTTGTTCTGTCTGTTTTTCTATTTTTTCTCCATCAAATGCAATCTGCATGCGTTTAAACAGTTCAATGAAATTATTGATCGTTTCTTCCGAAAGCTTGATGCCTTTGCCTTTTTTTCGAACTTTATCCATAAAAAGCTTTGCTACTAAAACTTTATCTGAATCATTTTTTATAATTTTGGAATTAGCTTTGTTTTCCTCTGACGGAAGTGATTTTCTAATATCATCTGAAAGCACATGATTGATAAAGTCACTTGTGCTAAAAAGATCCTCTGTATTGGCATCAGTTTTTTCTGAAACCAATAGTACTTTTGATACGTCGATATCCATTTCTTCGGTGAGTTCTTTTTTAACTGATTTTCCCTGTTTGTCGTTATCTAAAACAGCAATGAAATCAAGCCCCCAACCAAACAAAATCGAAGCTAAAAGATGAATTTGCGTTGCTCCTTTTCCAGGTATCAGACTCAAGTTTTTAAGAGTATCTACTTTACCAATGTACTCTGCCATAGCATGCAGGAAGTAATAATCAGACATACCTTCCAAAAGTACATTGCGTTTTCTTATAAGGGCATCATCCATGGCAATATTAAAACCAAGAGCCGTAATAATAGGTGTCAATGTATCCCTATCTGCCTGAGCATGGATTTTATTGTGAACAATAGAGCCTTCATTTTTTCTTTTGAAGTCTTTAGTGACCAGCCTAATTCTGTCAAAACGATCTGTATCTAAAAGATATGGTGAGTGCGTAGAGAAAAGAATTTGTGCTCCATCTTCTGCTAGGCTTTCTAAAACGGACAAAACGTCTTTTTGTGCTTTTGCATGTAAATATAGGCCAGGTTCATCGATCAAAATTATAGAATTTTTCTCTTGTCCTAAAATGTTATGTGCTTTCAGACGTAAATAGAAAGAAAGAAACCATTGGAAACCTTTACTGCGCTGCTCTGGTTTATATGCTGTTGTTTTCCCGTCTTCCAAAATACTAATGATAAAAGTGCTTCCTGAAACACTTGCAGAAAGTTTGACGGTATCTTGTTTCCAGTATCCTGAAAAATCGCCACTGATTTCAGCTGATTTTCCACTAAGCAGATTCATTCTTCTTTGCTCATCATTTGCATTTCGTACCCGATCAATATCGATCTGAGAAACTTTGATGAAATCCATTACGGCTGGGTGTTTTTCTACATCTTCTAAAGGCACGCTGAAGGGAAGTTCATGTTCGAAGCTATCGAAAAATACAAATGCAGGTAAATATTCAAATAGGCTCTCTAGGATAGCGTTGTAATCAGTTGTATTTATTAAAAATCCGGCTTCTTCTTTTAATTTATCAATCGTTTCCTTGGCATGATCAGAAAAAGGTTCTGGATTATTAGCTTCTGACTGTGGATTTTGAGGATCTTCTGGTTTCTTGTTTGGCTTACTTGCAAGAGCAATAATACGATCCAAGGCTGCAATGAAATCCTTAAAATTGGTTTCTTTGCTTACGACAGGCAATTCAGAGAAACGTGAATCTTCACTGGATAGCCTTTCAGCAGACACCTTAATTCTTTTTATTGTTTGTTGTTTTTCTGCTTTTGTGCTTTTTTCAAGAAGATCGAAGAATTCTGGCCCAAATGAGTATTCTCCATCAGATGTTTTGATGATTGGAATTCCATGCTTTTGACAGTATTCCTTACATTCTTTATCAAGGGTAAAGCCAATATCCTCAAATAAATCAGCCCATTCTTCATCCGTAATCTCGAACCAAAGCTGGATTTTAGGTGACACGTCTTCATTTTCTAATGGCATGGCTTCTTCGCGTATCTGATCTTTTTCAAAATCAAAATCGCTTAACGCTTCAAGAGCAGCTGTTTTTCCTGACTCATTTTTTCCTGCAAGAATTGTAATGTCATTAGCAAGCCAGCACGGGTCAAAAGTCTTCATAGATTTGAAGTCTTGAACCTGAAATTTTTTCAGACGCATAAATTCGGTACTCCATTTTTCAAAAGTAGGGTCTTATTAGGACTGAAAGTTGTGTAAGAGTCAATTTATTACCAAATGTCCAGAAGCTAATGTTCTTAATGTGCATCATCAAAAACTTTCTCAAGCGATTTATTTACACCACGGCATCCTTCCACCACCTGCGCGGCCCAGGCGAAGTATTCCTGTTTCCGTTCTTCTGTCCAGTCGGCCGGTGGGCTGTGAAGGATAGATTTCAGGTTTGATGTTTTATCGGCAATCTTTAGCATTTTTGCCCGATCCGATTTTTTCGGCGCATTTTCGATTTGCAGACGCTTGCGCTCGGCTTTGGGCAAGCTTTTGTCATCAGTCACTTCCCGCACCAGGTTGGCGATCTCTGCCCCAAATTCGGCGGCCAGTTCGTCATAGGTCGTGTCGGTGTCCTCGATCGTGTCGTGCAATAACCCGCCTGCGACCAGGATAGGGTCGGTCCCGCCCGTATGTTCGGCCAGAATTTGCGCTACGTCCGAAAGGTGGTTGAAGTAAGGTTCACCCCGTTCTCCTTTTCGGCGTTGGTCTGTGTGCTTCATAGCGGCAAAGTGTGCCGCCTTCATAAGCAGGATGATGGCTTCGTTTTCTTTCATTCTTTATCCTTTCATTTTATTCGGTTTCAAAAAGTGCGCTTGGAATTTTTCCGGGCTGTCCTCGATTTCCCAGCATTTCATAAAGATGGATGTCATTTCCATCGGCACTTTATCCAGAAGTTCCTGCCGGCTTTCAGGTTTCAACAGGTTCATTATTTTTACCGCCACCGCCACCGTGTCAGGATGCACATAGAACGGTCTTGTGCTGTCCTCATTCATGCGATAGGCGAAAGTTCCACCTTCCTTCAGGGCCATTTCCATCAGCGGCAGAAGGGTTTCCGGCGTCGGTACGGGTGCAAAGGCAACCATCGTTTTACTCCATGCGTTAAGGGCTGTCCCGCAAGACTGCGAAGACATCCAAGGAACAGAATTTTCGGGGAAGTTTTTACATTGATATGATCTCACACTTTTGGACCTTTGTCTACTTTCCGTTGCCTTGACGTTGACATTTTAGTGATCTGACGCGAATATCAGGGCGGATACGAAAAAAACGTATCCAGGGCTAGTAACCCTTACTGCAAGCGGTCGTGCATGTACCGCTAAACATGCCGCCTTCCAGTCTGACTGGGTGGCGGCAGTGGTGTTATGCGTTTGCGCATTTCACTGGATGTCCAGACCTCGCGGTTAAAGACTGCCGCGCCATCCTCTTGCAGTATGGTTACTACACCCAGTCGCCAAGGGAATTAGCCCTTGGTGCTGATGGGATTGGAGAAACCATGAAAAGCATTATTCCATTATCTTTTCTGCTTCTGGTGACAGGATGTGTTGCTGTATGGGGGCAATCTTACAATGTGGCCATGTCAAACAGCAGGTCGGTCGTTATCGAATATGATCCGGTGGTAATTAACATGCCTGCCATGCTTCAAGCGGCACAGGCTGAATGCGACAAATATGGCAAAGATGCTGTTTTGGATAATGTCAGTGAAGGAAATTTGAGCATAAAGGTCAATACATACAGATGTGAAACACGAACCGCCGATAAAGTTATTGATGTTCAGGGATAGTCATCGTGAAAAATATCAGTTTTGTATTATCCTTTCTTTTCTTAGCAGTTCTAAGCCCACAGGCGCAGGCGCAGAAAAAGCATTCTGAAAGCTGCTTCTGGGGCAAGGAATGCTGGCTAAAAGAAGCTGAAAAAGGGGATGTAAATTCACAATTTGCTTTATGCACGCTTTATGGCACTCCATCTGATTATAAGGGGGCGCGCTTAGATACAAACATTGAATATGATCCAGAGAAGGCTTTTTATTGGTGCCAAAAAGCCGCAGAATATGGGCACGCTATGGCTCAAACATTCCTGTCAAAAATGTATTATTTGGGAGAAGGTATTCAAAAAGATGATAAGCAAGCTTTTGAATGGGCGTATAAGTCAGCCCAAAATGGCGATGCAGCAGGCGAATATATTTTGGGGAAATATTATTTTGCAGGCGTTGCGACGCCTAAAAACCCCAAAAATGCAGTTTATTGGTTTGAAAAGTCAGCAAAACAGGGCTATTCGGATTCTCAATTTGCGCTTGGGCACGCCTACTTTGAAGGTTTTGGGGGCATGACGCGGGATTACAAGGAAGCATATGCTTGGTTTAGCCTTGCGGCCTCTGATGGAAACCATAATGCTGCTCACATAAGGGACGAAATGGAAAAAATGTTGCCTGTTGAAACATTGCTTGAAGCGCAAAGCTTATCCCGGGAATACGCCGAAAAATACAAAAAAAAGCATACAGATTTTTCTACTGACAAATGATCCTGTTCATGATCTTGCAGCACTTGGCAAGACTGGATTCTTTGTGTTCATTAAGCTTCTGGGTCAATTTCTCATACGTCACACGGCGCATATGCTTCGGACGTGGTGGTGGATCGAAGATAGACTGCCGCAACATGTAATGCAGGTCCTCGCCTAGAGCGCTTTCAATTTTCAGGGCTTGGTGTTCGTGATATTTCGCAGGGGTTAATTGCTGGCTTTTATAGCCAAGGCCAAAGCAGACCCGGCACCCAAAATTCGCTTTGTAGATATGAAGCTTCGTGCAGCGCCGCCCACAGTCCGGGCACAGTAGCCATGTTCTTTGCCCGCCGAAAGGCTGTTTTGTGTATTCCAGATAAAGGGATTGCCGGAACCGTCCGCCTTCTTCGTACAGCAATATGAACGGGACATGTGAGAAATAAGACGGTTCCGATATTTTAATTTCCCGGCCGCTGGGAAGGGTGAATATCCCGCGCGCAATATCGCCGACCGTGAAACAGGGAAGTTCTTCGACCGTGGCGCGGCGTGCATCATATTTGCTGCTTTGGGCTATCAAGTCCATTTTAATGCCTAAATAAAGTGCGGATTTACTGCTGTTCAAAAGAAGACAGCTTTTCATCAATTTTTTTATGCATGAAATGAATGGCGTCCATACCTGAAATGCCTTGTTCACGAATGCTTTTATTCAGTTCAATGTCAAACGCGCATCTTTGTTTTGCATTCATATATTGCTCTAATTTGTCCATATGCGTTTGAAGGGCAATTTCTTCTTTTTTGGAAACACCTGTCTGCTTTTCACGTTCTTTTTCACGTTGCCAGTTATTTGCTTTTTGAATTGTTCTGCTTTGCTTTTTGGATAGCTTGGAAGGACTTGGTTTCTTATTATTGGTTTCTTGTATTTTTGGTTTCTTTGGGTAATCAGATGAAGTTACGCCGCTATGTAAGTCTATTGGATTACGGGGGGTGTAACTAAATAAGGTTACAAGGTATCGAAAAATAGCATTCGCATTTCGTTTACAAAAAATATCCGGCTCTTTTTGAAATTCTCTAGCCATATCAAGGTTTAGCAAATAAATATTTGATAATGTTCCCCCTGTTTCTGGATGGCTTCTTCCAGTTGATTGCATATATCCGTTTTTCTCTAAAGTTCGAAGTTGGTTAATAACAGCTTGTCTGGTAATGCCCATTCTTTCGGAAATTCTTGAGATTGAAGGATAGCATGTTCCATCTTCGTCAGCGTGGCCGGCTATGATGTTAAATATGCGTATCGCAGCATTAGGAAGGTTGTCGTCATAGGCGGCAATTTGCAGCAGCTTCAATACAGCCACAAATCCATAAATTTGTTTGCTGGAAGACATTTGTAAGCGCCTTGATTCTTCAAGCTTTGTTGCCATTTATGACCTTACAGGCTGATATGAAGGCAGGCTGTTTGCCCAGCGCGCGGCTTCTTCACGTTGGATGAAGGTTAGTTTTCCAATCTTGACGGCAGAGATTTCTTTGCGGTTAAGAATTTTGTATCCGGTCGTAAGTCCAAAACCGTTGATTTTGCACCATTCACGGAAGGGGATAAGGTCGGGTTGCATATGTTTCTCCTGTTTGTGTTTAAGCGCATTCATGTGTGCGCCCATGTAAACAGGGTAAGCAGAAAATAATTGTTATTGCGAACGAATGTGCCCCGAAAAAAGAAATAAAAATCAGACGGTATTTATCGGGGTTTCTTAAGTCGGCTAATTTGTTTTTGCGCGTATTCCAAAGAATTTATGACGTTGGCATCTGTAATTGGATCATTTTCGAAGCAAAACCGCACTTTCTCAATTATCTTTGAAAAAATTTGATGACAGGGTGTCACCCGGCTATATTGGCCATTTTTTTCCTTATGCCTGTATAGCTTAAAAGGTTTCTTGAAACATTGGCTATATTGGATAGCATACCCAAGTGCAAATGCATTGAGTTCGCGAAGTTTTTTACTTCGTCCTTTTGGAAATGATGGTAATTCCTCTTTTAAGGCCATCGCCGTCATTTTTAGTGCAACAAGCTGTGGCAAAAGACTTCTTCGATCAAAATTGTTTTCTGTCGTCGCGTAATTGATTGCAAGGATAGTAGAATCCTCAATAGAAAAGTCTTTTTCCAGGGCCTTGACGCACTTGTGATTAAGGATGTTCCGAGAATGATCGATGTCTTCAAATCGTAAAAGTTCGGGCTGTTCAATGAAGTCTGCCCATGGCGTAGATTCTGCATCGTCTTGCAGTAATTTGATAAGTTCTGTGCTGTGTTTATCAATTTCATCAAAGTATTTTTTGAAGTCTTCTTTCTTTGTTTTCGCATCAGGGCTGTGGTTTTCATTATAGGTTACGACAAACGATAAAATATTTTTTCCAAGCCAGGAACAGAAGTTTTCAAAATCTTCTTTTGAAGGCGACGATCCAGCAATATCAAAGAATTTTCTGATTTCTTCTTCGGTAAATATGGTCGCGACATAATTTTTTTTGGTTTTCGGTGATTGCATTGCGACTACGCCATGTTTGTCTGGAAATTGCCGTGAATTACTTGCCCGTGATTTGCGGCCGCATCCACATAATCCGCCCAGGCTTGCATCATGTCGCGGCGTTCTTCTAAAAATTGGGTGCGGTCATAAGCTTCGCCAAGCGGGTTGCGGGTTTTGTGCGCAAGCTGCTTTTCGATGACTTCGCTATCGTATTTCAGTCTTTCGCGGATTGTGGTTCGGGCAAGGGCGCGGAAGCCGTGCGCGACGGCCATATCGCCAAAGCCCAGAAGTTTTATGGCCTTGTTTACGGTTCCGTCGCTCATGGCGTTTTTAGGTTTTACCTGCGATGGGAAAACCCAATCCGTGTTCAGGTGTTTGACTTCTTCGCGCTGGGTTTCCAAAATTTCCAGGGCTTGGCGGGATAGGGGGACGATATGATCGCGCCGCATTTTCATCTTATCTGACGATATATGCCATTCCTTCGCTTGCCAGTCGATTTCAGACCATTGCGCCTGGCGAATTTCACCTGGTCGCTGAAAAGTGTACAGGGAAAACCAGACCGCGCGGCGTGTGCGTTCAAATATCCGTGCTTCGTTTCGCTCTAGGGCTTTCAGGAAGGCGGGTAACTGTTTGTCATCCAGGGCGGCAAAGTGGGTTGTCTTCCGGGTTCTAAGCGCGCCGTTTAGGTTTTCTGCGGCATTCCATTCACATTTTCCTGTCTGGATGCCGTAGCGAAACACCATGCCGGCGATCTGTTTAGTTTTCGTTGCAATATCCAAGGCACCGCGTTTTTCGACTTTTCTTAAGCAGTCGAGCAGGTCCGGCGGTTTGATGGATGCAATCGGGTCGTTGCCGATATAGGGGAATAAATTCATTTCAAGGATGCGTTTGTTTTTCTGCGCATATCCTTCGCTCCATGTGCCTTTCTGGTTTTCGAACCAATCCAGCGCGACCGCCTTAAACGTGCTTTCTGCGTTGCGGATGGCTGTGCGCTTGTTGTCTTTTTTTTGAGACATCGGATCGATCGGCGGATTTTGAGAAAGCAGGTTTTTCGCGTCTTGCCGCGCATCACGGGCCTGCGCCAGAGAAACAACAGGATAGGGGCCGATCGAAAAGGTCTTTTCCTTGCCCAGATAACGGTATTTAAGACGCCATAACCTAGTCCCGCTGGGCTTGACCAGCAAATACAGGCCGCCGCCGTCAAACAGCTTGTAAGCCTTGTCTTTGGGTTTAGCGTTTTTGCATTGGATGTCAGTCAGTTTCATTGGATACCCCCATGTGTTTTACGATACCCCATCTAGTGCCCCCAAATGGGCTAAATGCCCCCAAGCGGAAATAAATGAAGATGAACGTGGATGAAATCTGTAACCGTTGATATGTATAGGTTACATGATTGTGTGCGAATGTCAATGAATGGAAATGAAAGAAGAAATGGTGCCCGGGGGTAGAATTGAACTACCGACACGGGGATTTTCAATCCCCTGCTCTACCACTGAGCTACCCGGGCCCGCCTGAATATCTCAAACGATAGAGCGTTATAGGAAAAAGCATCTGGCTTGTCCAGACCCCTTGTGCTTTTCCTGCAAAATTCTTACCACCCCTCAATTTCGTCATTGCGAGCGCCCCCGCCTCCGCGGGGGCAGACTTGGGAGTGACGCAATCCAGAGTCCTGAAGTTTCCATTGTTTTTTCTGGATTGCTTCGTCAGCCACGCTTCCTCGCAATAACGGAAAACAAGACCTTTTCAGAAAATGAAGGGTGAAAGAGTAAAGAGAAAATTCTTCTTCTTTATTCGCGGCATAAAAAAATGTTAAAATCAAAGACAGGGGAAAAATATGAGTATTGCAGACGAGCTACAAATTCTTGAATTCAAGGCCGGCGAACGAATTATTTCGCAAGGCGAACAGTCCGAAAAGACCTATATGGTCTTATCGGGAAAGGTCCGTGTCTTCATGGAAGACGGCACCAAAATCGTCGAGTTGGCGACACTCGGCGAAGACGAAATTTTCGGCGAAAGCGCGATTTTCAACGGCGAAGCCTACGGCGCCAATGTTGCGGCTCTCGAAAACTGCGAACTCTACGTCATCACCAAGGACTCCCTCAACGACATGCTGAAAAGCACCGACCCGATCATCCGCGCTCTCATCCAGATGCTTATCGCCCGCCTCAACGCCACCAACGAAGCGCTCCTCAAAAGCGAAACCCGGGAATTCATTGACGTCGCCCTGATTTAAAAACGCAACCCCCAGACACGGAAACAAAAGCATGACTGATCTCAAAGGCAAAACCGCCGTCATCACCGGTTCCACCAGCGGTATCGGGCTGGGAATCGCCAAAGGGATGGCCGCCGCAGGCGCCAATATCATGATGAATGGTTTCGGCGACGCCGATAAAATTAAAACCGCGCGTCAGTCTCTCGAAACACACGACATCAAAGCGCTGTATCACGGTGCGAACATGACGCAGCCGGACGAAATTGAAGATCTCATCGCCACCGCACACAAAGAATTCGGCTCCGTCGACATCCTCATCAACAACGCCGGCATCCAATACGTCGCCCCGGTTGAAGACTTCCCGCCGGAAAAATGGGATGCCATCATTGCGATCAACATGTCCAGCGCCTTTCACACCATTCGCCATGCCCTGCCCCTGATGCGCAAAAGCGGCTGGGGCCGCATCATCAATATCGCCTCCGCCCACGGCCTTGTCGCCTCCCCCTACAAATCCGCTTATGTAACGGCCAAACACGGCATATTGGGCCTCACCAAAACCATCGCGCTGGAATGCGCCGAAGATAACATCACCGTCAACGCCATCTGCCCTGGCTACGTTAAAACCCCTCTGGTCGAAGGCCAGATCGCCGATACGGCCAAGGCCCGCGGCATCACCGAAGACGAAGTCATCAACGATGTTCTGCTCAAAGCTCAATGGACCAAAAAATTCGTCAAAATCGAAGATTTAACCGATTTAACACTTTTTTTATGCTCCACTGCTGCGCAAAATATGACCGGCGGACACATCTCCATCGACGGCGGCTGGACCGCAGCGTAAAAAACAAAGTAAATCAAATAGTTAATATGGGACCAAACAACTGCGCACGCCCCGACTATATATAACCTTTTAGCTATAATTACCTAAAATTTTACGTAAAAATCAGCTCTTTTTAAGACTTTTTACCATAAAATAAAGGATGAGCTGCGTTTAAGCAGTCCACAGGTTATGAAATACTTTAAGTTTAATTTGGGATATACTACGCGTAGAAAATAAGGGACAAGGACCATGGCTTACAGAAATTACGACGACCTTTCACTGGCGCCGACTTCGGAAAATGCGGGACAAACGCTCAGCATCGACGGACCGAATGTCGATCTGCCCGACGCATCCTATGTCAAAGACGCAGCACTGACGCGCGATGGAGCCGATCTGGTCCTCGACGGCCCGCAAGGCACGATCACGGTTGAAGGGTACTTCTCCGCCGCTGAAACACCTGATCTGGTCGCCCCGGGCGGTGAAACCCTGACACCCGAGCTTGTCAATTCTTTCGCCCGCAGCCCCGCGCAATATGCACAGAATGCCGGCATGGCCGATGAAAGCCCGGTCGGCAGCGTTGATGAAATCACCGGCGAAGCCACCGTCACCCATCTCGACGGCTCGGTTGAACCGATCACCATGGGCACGGAAATTTACCAGGGCGATGTCATCGAAACCGGCACAGGCGGCGCGGTCAACATTGCCTTTATCGATGAAACCAGCTTCGCCGTTTCCGAAGAAGCCCGTCTGGCGATCGATGAATATGTTTACGACCCGGCCACAGAATCCGGCACGCAGGACTTCTCCGTCCTCAAAGGCGTGTTTGTCTTTACCTCCGGCCTGATCGGCCGTGACGATCCCGATGATGTCAACATCGACACGCCCAGCGGCTCGATCGGTATTCGCGGCACCATCATCGCCGGGGATGTTAATGCGGGTGAAATCACCGTTGTCGAAGGCGCCATCGTCGTACGCGATCTGGCCGGGAATGAAATGACACTGGCCACCCAGTTTGAAACCGCGCAATTCGACCCGGCAGGCGGCGAAATCCACAATCTGGGCCAATTGCCCGCGGCCGAAATGTCACAGCGCTTCGCCGGTGTGGTGAATGTCTCGCCAACGCTGTTCTCTTCCATTAATGACGCGGCCGCCGAACAAGGCCAAGGCCCGGCCAATCCCGCGCCGGAAACCCCGGTCGACGGCCCGCAAGACCAGCCGGGTGAAAACTTCGACGCCAATGGCAGCGTCGACCAGAATAACGACGGTCAGGTTGATGGCAGCGTTGAAGGCGCGAACGGAGCGGCGCAAGAGCCGGTTGACGGCGTAAAAGACGCGATGCCGGTCGATGGCGAGCCTGTCAAAATGATCGGCGAACCGCTGCTTGAGCCTAAACCGATGCTCCAGCCTGTAAACGGCACTCTTGGCATGAACCCGATGGGCGCCATGACCGCCACTGCCGGTATGGAAACGCTCGACGGCACCATGCACATGATGAACAATATGGCGAACAGACCTGGCGACAAGCCGCACACCATGGGCGGCATGACCTTGCTCAACACTCTGGCCGATGGAACGAACGACACTGACGGAGTATTGCCGCCACCACCGCCAAGCACTGACGGAACTCAGGACCCGAATACCATCGTCCAGCCGCCGAGTGACACCACCCCGCCGGTGCATATCCGCACCTTGGTTGGCGGTGACATTAACAAACTTCTGAATTTCAACATCGCCCCGGACGGCAGCGCATTGTTCACCGGCGATAATTTCTTTCAGGTTTCCTCACAACAAGGCTTCGATTATTTCTTCGATCTGGAATTCTTCGACCCCGGGCACAACGGTGATGCACTGGATTTCTTCCTGAAAGCATCAACAGTTTCAAATTTAAACGCCAAATTTGGCAGCAACTGGTCTTTCGATCCTGACCACGGACATTTGATGATCTCAGATACAGGAACCGCCAGCGATGGGACCATCGCCATCGACATCATGGCTAAAGACTTGGCAGGCAATGTCACCGGTTTCAAAACCTATAACCTGAATCTTTTTGCTCCGGATAACATTGAAGCCGCATCAAACACAATTACCAGCGGCAGCGGCAGCGTAATCCTAGCTCAGGGTAATAACGATATCAGCGGTGTATCGAACGCAAAAATCTTCTACACTGATGCTAACGATACGGCCACCCTGCTCTCAGGCGGCGGCAACACCATTCATCTGGGCAGAGGCGAAAACAGCCTGCAAATCAATGATATCGGTCTGAACCAGAACAACACCGTTTTTGGCGGTAACCAGCACGACTCTTTCCTGCTCAAAAGAGGTCTGAACGACCTTTACGGTATGGATGGCGACGATGTCTTCAAAATCGATATGACAAGCTCCGCCAACGGTGAAATCGGCACCGCAGGCTATGTGGTCGATGGCGGGCATTCCAGCTTTAAAGCCGGCGATCAACTCCGCGCGTGGGGACAGACAAATAATGTAAGCGAATTGGCTAACTATCATCACGCCATCGGCGACACCGGCGGGTATGGCGATACGCTGTATTTCGAGAATGCCAGCTCTATAGATTTCACAAGCTACGATCAGGATTATTTCCGCGGCATTGAGCGTATCGATCTAACCGACGCAAGTACTGCTACCGCATTACTAAACCTGACCTATCAGGATGTCCTCGACATGACCGATTACAAAAACACCCTGATCATCCGGGCTGACGATGATACCCTCAACCTCAGCGGTTTTTCAGGCATGAACAAAGTCGCAGATAACGTGGCCATCGACGACGACTACGATGGCACTGGCAGCCCGCCCAGTTTCGATGTCTACAGCAACGGTACGGTTACATTACTGATCGAACAAGATGGCACCGGCAATAGTGCGGCAAGCTTGAGCGGCCTTCCTGCCTAAGAAATACAAAAACAACAAAAAAGACCGCTCATCCGCGGTCTTTTCGCAATCATAAACAAACTCCGTTTTACGCAGCGTGCGCCTCCAAAGCCTGCCCTCCTGCCTTCGAAATTTGGCGACGACCAAGACCGGCAAGACCGGCTCCCAGCAAAAACACCGTCCCCGGCTCCGGCACATCATAAGCCCCCGCATCTACAGTAAAATTGGTCTGGACGCCACTCAAATCCCGAGCTATACCAAAATCACCGGTAAGATTCATGGAACTATTCGGAAAATCACTGCTGCTCAGCACAGCACTAACAAGAGCATCACTACTCAAAATACTGTGATCACCTTGTAAAAACATATTAAGGGTAGCCGGATTGTTACCAACATCCAAAAGATTATAAGTTATGCTAACAAAGTCATTCCCACTGCCGGTACTATCAAAAACAATGGCATTTGCAACATCATCAATTAAAAAAGTCAACGTTCCGACCTGAACAGATCCAGAAACCAAAGGCATATTTGAATACTGCCCAACACCAAGATTGCCCGGAAGGCTATCAGGAACATCCTGAAAAACGATACTCGCGTTCAAAACCTCCCCAGCCAAAGATGGAACAGTGGTTGCATCAACCACTCCGGACGCATTAACCGTAATCAAGCTTGCTTGCGCCTCGTTTGCCGCGACATCAGCTGCCACTAGAGCCAACAAACTTAAACCTGCTGCTGCTGATTTATTAAAACCCAAACCCATTGTTCCGTCTCTCCTTGTAATATTTACGCAACGTTTCAAAAAACTTTTAAGTTAAAAACGCCGTGAAATCAACCGATTATAAGTTGCATCCCGGCATGTGCTGGCCACCTTATGCCATAAAGTTACGGAAAATAAAAGAACTTTTTTCAATTTTCTTGCAAAAGCATGCCCAGCGCGGCTTTCCAGCCCGCATAAAGCGCCGTGCGCGGCGCTGAATCCATGGCAGGCTCATACCGCCGCGCCGCCCGCCACCCTTGCGCAGCCTCCTCTAAATCCCGATAAATCCCGGCCCGCACGCCCGCCAGCATCGCCGCCCCCCACGCCGTGCTTTCCGCCACCTGCGGTACTTCGACGGGCCGCCCGGTCATATCCGCCAGAAACTGGCACACAAACCCATTGGCCGCCAGCCCGCCGTCAATGCGCAAAACCTCCGCCTCAAACCCGCTATCATCCTCCATCGCCCCCAGCAGATCGAGCGTCTGATAGGCTTGCGCCTCGAGCGCCGCGCGCACCACATGCGCCTTGGCGCTTTCCCGCCCGAGGCCAGAAATCAGCGCCCGCGCCTCAGGCCGCCAGTGCGGCGCACCCAGCCCCGTAAAGGCAGGCACGAAATACACCCCGTTATTATCGGAAACGCTCTGCGCCAATTTTTCTGTCTCACCAGCATTATCAATCAGCCCCAGCCCGTCGCGCAACCACTGCACCGCCGCCCCGGCAACAAAAATCGAACCCTCAATTGCATACGACATCCGCCCGTCAACCCGATACGCCGACGTGGTCAGCAATCGGTTATGCGAGGCCTTAAACGCATCCCCAATATGCATCAGCGCAAAGCACCCCGTGCCGTAGGTCGATTTCATCATCCCCGGCTTTAAACACCCCTGCCCGATCAGCGCCGCCTGCTGATCCCCGGCCATCCCGCCGATGGGCAGCGCCGCGCCAATCGCCTCAATCGTGCTCATCCCGAAATCCGCGATATTATCCCGCACCTCGGGCAACATACCGGCCGGAATGTCAAACAACGCCAGCAATTCATCATCCCAGCCCTGATCGACAATATTATACAGCATCGTGCGCGAGGCGTTGGTCACATCTGTGGCGTGCACATGACCGCCTGTCAGCTTCCACAGCACATAACAATCCACCGTCCCGAACGCCAATGCGCCCGCCTCAGCCCGGCCGCGCGCGCCCGGCACGTTATCCAAAATCCACGCAATCTTGGTTGCCGAAAAATACGGATCGAGCAAAAGCCCCGTCTTCGCGCGCACCATCTCCTCAACCCCGCGCGCCCTCATATCGGCGCATAAATCCGCCGTTCTCCGGTCCTGCCAGACAATCGCATTATAAACCGCCTCGCCCGTTTCCCGGTCCCAGACAATCGTCGTCTCGCGCTGATTGGTAATCCCGATCACCGCCGGAAAATCATCCCCAGCGCGGCTCAAAATCTCCGTACAGCAGCTCCGCGTATCCTCCCAGATATCCTTCGGGTCCTGCTCCACCCAGCCCTTCTCGGGATAGTGCAAAGCCAGCTCTTTTTGCGCAACATCCAGAACCGCGCCATCGGCAGAAAACAAAATCGCCCGGCTGTTCGTCGTGCCCTGATCGATCGCCAGAATCGTCCGTCCCTCACTCATCACCCAGCACCTTTTTCTTTAAATCCGGCAACGCCTTTTCCAAAGCCTGAACCGTAGCCTCATCAACATGCAGCCCTAACTTTGAGCGCCGCCACAAAATATCCTCAGCCGTCCGCGCCCATTCATAACGAATTAAATACACCATTTCGGCCTCATACAGCCCGTCGCCATAATGCACACCGAGATCATCAAGGCCTTCGGCCCCTTCCAAAAATCGCTCCATCCGCGTTCCGTAAGACCGCACATACCGCGCCAGCAAATCCGCCGGCAACCACGTATAAAGCTGTCCCTGCTTACGTACAAACGTCTCCCGGTCGCCTTCCGCGATATCCCCGCCCGGCAGCGGCACCTCGCTTGTCCATGGCGGCGCATAGCGGTGATCGAGATTCAGCAACCGCCCCATCACCTTTTCCGCCAGCACCCGATACGTCGTCAGTTTTCCGCCAAACACCGAAATCATCGGCGCGCGCGATTCCAGATGTTCGTGCAGATAAAAATCCCGGCTCACCGCCCGGTTTTCACTGTGCCCGTCATCGAACAACGGACGCACCCCGCTATAGGTCCACAACACGTCGTCACGGGTAATATCCGCCTCAAAATGCGTACTATAAGCCGCACATAAATAGCGCAGCTCATCCCCAGAAATCCGCGGCTCATAAAGATCACCTTCGTAATCTTCTTCCGTCGTCCCGATCAGCGTATACTCATCCTCATACGGAATGACAAACACCACCCGCCCGTCGCTTTGTTGCAGAATATAAGACTGCTCTCCGGCATAGGCCCGCGGAATGATAATATGCGAACCCTTGACCAGCCGCACGTTCGGCACCGGCTTCACCTGCGAATCCAGCCCCGAACCTTCCAGCACCTTGCGCACCCACGGACCCGCAGCGTTCACCACCATCGAGGCCGTAATGCTCTTGGCTTTCGTCGCCCCTTCCGGTTGATACTCAATCGCCCAATGCTGGCTCTTGGGCAGAATCTTCGTGCACACGCACCGCGTCAAAATTTTCGCGCCTTTTTCCGCCGCATCCATGGCATTGAGCACGACAAGGCGGGCGTCATCGACCCAGCAATCGGAATAGACAAACCCGCGCGTATAATGATCGGCAAGCGGCACGCCAAACGCACTGGCCTTTAAATTCACCATCCGCGATCCCGGCAAAAAACGCCGCCGCGCCAAATGGTCATACAAAAACAACCCCAGCCGGATCAGCCAAAACGGACGGTGCGCCGCGTTATGCGGCAAAACAAATTCCATCGGTGAAAGTATATGCGGCGCAATCCCCATCAGCCGCTCACGCTCCTGCAAAGACTCACGCACCAGTTTAAATTCGAAAAATTCCAGATACCGCAAACCGCCGTGAATAAGCTTGGTGCTCATCGACGATGTGCCCTGCGCCAGATCCTTGGCCTCAAGCAACAAAACGGAAAGACCGCGCCCGGCCGCATCACGGGCAATCCCCGCACCGTTAATCCCCCCGCCTATAATGCACAGATCGAAATCCGTCTTATCCATAGGAAACAGATTACAGTAAGCCGACGCAGCTTAAAAGCCGCTTCTCTCACTGACGAACAGTATAAAAGATCTATGCAGCCATTTTATGCAGAATGACCCGCAACTTGGCCTCCAGCTCTTTGGAGGAAAAAGGCTTTGCAATATACGCCGTCACCCCTGCGGATTTCGCCTCAACGACGGACTCTTTATCACTGCGCCCGGTCACCATCAAAAACGGCATGGTCGGATCGACGCTGCGCAACTGCCGAAGCAACTCAACCCCGGTCAATCCCGGCATATTCCAGTCACAGACCAGAAGATCGATAAAATCATAGGCTGAATCCAGAAAGGTCAAGGCCTCCCGCCCATTGGAAGCTTCAAAAATCTGGGTGATACCGAGTTCGGCGAGCATATTCCGGACCATGGCCCGGGCTTCGCTTTGGTCTTCAACCAGCAAGATTTTTAAGTCGCTTAAAACGATACTCATTGAACCGACTCCTTACCTTCTCCAATATCGCCCTTACTCGTCCACCGCGCAGTGTGTAGAGCTTCAAGCGCCTCATCCTGACCGTCATAACCGGCCAGTTTCGCATAGATAATTTTAATGAGAGCTTCATGCTCAATCGGCTTGGTGATAAAAACCGCGTCTTCTGGAATTTCGACCCGGGCCATTTGACCTTTGGCAGGATAACCACTCATGAATATGATTTTGGCACCGGGACGCAATTCTTTCAACAATTCTGCCAATTCCACACCATTGAATTCCGGCATCACCACATCGGTCAGCAATAAATCAATCGTTCCTTCATATTCATCCTGAACGGCCAAAGCCTCATTGCCGTTTCTCGCCTGCAAAACATTCATACCCAGATCTGCAAGCATATCGCTGACCAGCGCCAATAAATCGGGTTCATCCTCAGCAACCAAAACCGTATAGCCATCAAGACGGATAGAGGAAACATCGTTGATATCGCCGCTTGCCTGTTTGGGAACCCGATCAGTTATCGGCATATAGATCGTCATGGTTGTACCCTGCCCGACCTGTGAATCCACATCGATATGACCGCCAATTTGCTTCACCAAACCGTAGACCATCGACAACCCCAACCCGGTCCCCTTGCCCTGTTGTTTGGTGGTAAAGAACGGATCGAAAATACGCCCCAACACATCATCGGGAATACCCATTCCTGTATCGGACACAACAATCGAAGCATAAGCCTGATGACCATCCTCTTTGAGCAAAATCTCGGGCAACGTCTCTTGCGGACAAGCACGTGTTTCCAATAACAGGCTCCCGCCATCCGGCATCGCATCGCGCGCGTTGACAAACAGATTCATAATAATCTGCGTAATATTGTCTTCCGGGCATTCAACATATAAAGGCTGATGATCGCTCAGAAAATTAAACTTAATCGAGGCGTCCAGCAACGGCTGTAACAGCACCTCCTGCTCACGCACGACAGCGCCCAGATCAATTACCGTATCATCAACAATTTCATGCCGACTGAATGTCAGCATTTTTCTGATCAAATTGGCCCCACGCTTGGACGCCGTGCGGATGCGATCCAGATTATCCCGAACCTGCTTTTGATCATCCAGATTCTTTGTGCTGAGCCGCGCATAGCCGTCGATAATCGAAAGTACGTTATTAAAATCGTGTGCAACCCCGGCGGCCAGTTGCCCCAACGCTTCAAGCTTCTGTGTGCGGGAAAGCTCAGCCTCGCGCATTTTCAACGCCGTCATATCGTTCAGCAACCAGACCGATAAGTCCGAGCCCTCCGCATGGCCGTAGACAGGGGTATATTCAAGATCGTACCAGCAATCTCCGCCCTCAAAAGAGGGAATTCTAAGCTCCGCATGTCCGGAGCTGCGCTCTGCAAGCAAAGCCGCAACAGCGTCTAACACATGCTGGTCATGCACACGCCTGAAGATATCGGTAATATCCTGCCCCGAAGCTTTATCGCGTGAAACCTGAAAGATTTCGCAAAACGCCTTATTGACAAACACAACCTTCGACGAGCCGCCTTCCGGTTTTGTAACGGCAATCCCGCTTGTTGCGGCTTGGATAGCCTGATTAAGCTCATAATTATAACGGTTGAGCTTAATCATATATTCTTCCTGGTTTCTCAAATCCCCGACATCAATAAGAATCAGGTTCGTCCCCACCCCCTCAACCGTCTGCGCCTCGACAAGACACAAACGATCTTCCGAAGCCATAATAACTTCCCGAAACCCGATATTGTCATTATTTCGAGTCGAGCGCCCCAGAGCATTGATCAAACTTTGGTCGCAATCGACAGCCATGTCATAAAAATGGCCCAGAACGTCCTGCAGCGTTAAACAATACCGGTCGATACCGCAACAATCACTATTCAGCATATCGGGCAGGAAACCGCGAGCCGGAGTGTTCACAGAGACCAAACGGCCCGTCTCGTCAAAAAACATCAGGCCGTTGCCGATAAAATCAGAAGCATGCTCGAGAGCGGACGCGTATGTTTTTATTTTACAGCGCCTCTTCATCAAAAAAAGCATAAAGCCGCACCCGACCAGCACGGCCGCAGAAAAAAGCACGCTCGCCAAGAGCAAGGTATCAGGTTGTGTAATCAATGCGCCCCCACACACGAATAGAAATGCAACCCTGAGTTTATGTTTATAACTCCGCCTTGTCCAGAGATCTCTATGGAGAATCCACACACAGAACACTACAATAGTGTGCGGCTTTTATTTTTCCCTTCAAAGCCTTATGCGTGAAATTCTTTTACAAAACCACACCGCATGCACACTCTGAAACCGTATATTTTATGTGGGCTGACCTTGTGCTTATACTGGTCATCACCCGGCCATGCGCAAAGCTCTGCACCACTTTCAACGACACTCTACGGGCCGCTCGGCCTTAACGCCATCCCCAGCGCTCGCATGGACGAACAGGGCACAATCCGCACGGGAATTTCGACACTCGACCCCTATGTCCATAGCTGGTTAAATTTGCAAATCGCAAAACCGCTTTCCGTCACCCTTCGCCAAAGCGCCGAAATTTCAAACATTAATGACGACGCCGACCGCCTCTATCCCGGTGCGGATTTCAAACTTCGCCTGCTCACCGAAACCGCCCGCCGCCCTGAATTATCACTCGGCGCACAATCCGCCATCGGCCATAAACGCATGGCCGGAGAATATATCGCCGCCTCAAAGCGCTACAAGAATTTCGATTTCACCGCCGGACTCGGCTGGGGCCGTCTGGGGTCAGACGCCCACTTCAAAAACCCGCTTAAAGCACTCTCCAGCCACTTTGGCGGCAACCGCGCGCTTGATGGCGAAATGCCAAACGGCCCTGAAAACTGGTTCACCGGCAATGATATCGGATTGTTTGGCGGCATAGAATATTTCACCCCCTGGCAAGGACTCTCACTCAAAGCCGATTACGGCGCCGACAGATACGAGGCCGAAAAATCCGCCTTCAACTATAACGCCCCCGCGCTGTGGTCCCTCGGCCTGAATGTCCAACCCGCCCCCTGGATCGATCTCGGCCTCGCCATGCAAGGCACCGATAAACTCATGGCCCGCCTGTCCCTGCAAGGCAACGCCAAAAACTGGCCCGATCAGGACCGCCAATACAGCGCCGAAGACGACAGCCCGTTCCGCCCCTACCGCACCGGACTGACCCTGCCTGCGGAAATGGAACTCAAAGCCGCCAGCGAAAACATCATGCTCTATGATACACAAACCGATCATGAAACAGCCCGCGCCACCCTCACCCTGCAAAATAATCGCTCCACACCGCGCCAACTCGCCCGCGCCTATAAACACTTGGCAAACCATGCAGGCCAGACCGTTGAAAGCCTCGAAATCATCCCCACCCGCCTTGGATTAAAAGGCCCCAAAATCACCGTACTGCGCAGCGATCTCGAAAACGCACTGGGCCGCACCGAAGGCAGCGCCGAAGAAATCTGGCACAACACCGAAATCACCCCGACCACAGACACCCCCTTGCGCAAACACCGCGCCCCGGTCGATATCGGCTATGGACTGCGTGACTACAGCCTTGAACTCGACACCCAGGCCAGCCTGTCCGAAGAAGACAGCGGCACGCTTTACCGCACCGGCTTCATCGCCGGGGCCCAAGGCCCGGAGATTTTCGGTTATCTCGATAACTTCATGAGCCTGCGCCTCAACCTTGCCGATAACCTTGAACGCCTGAAAAACATTCGCCCACGCGCAGTCCTGCCCGTGCGCTCCAACGTCGATCGCTTTGCCCGGCGCACTCTGGCCCTCGATACCGCTTTCAACGCCTTCACTCACAGCGTCCGCTCAGATCTGCATCTCTCACTGATGGGCGGTTATCTCGAAGAAATGTACGCCGGGGCCGGCGGAGAAATCCTCTACCGCCCGCATCAGGCCCGCTGGGCGATCGGGGCCGAAAGTTTTCTCGCCTTCAAACGCGATCCCGAAACCGTGCTCAATCTCGGCCTCAACGGCGATCGCCTGCTCACCGGTCATATCAAGGGCTGGTATGATATGCCGCTCTGGGATCTCACCCTGCACGCCAAGGCCGGTCGCTATCTGGCCGAAGATCTCGGCGCGAGCCTGTCCTTACAAAAGCACTTCCGCAGCGGCGCAAAACTCGAAGCCTATACAACCATTACAGATCAAAGCGATTTCGATCTATTCGGCGGCACCACCCATGCCGATCACGGCATCCGCCTCGCCCTGCCCCTCGGCGGCATCAAGCATATTCCGCGCAATACAAAAGCCGGTTTCACCCTCGCCCCGTTTGGCCGCGACATCGGCCAAAGCCTTGAAAATCCGCTGCCGCTTTATGAACTGACAGAAGGCTTTTCCACCCGGCACCTTGTGCAATACTGGGATGAAATCACGCCGTAGATTTTGGAAAAACAAATGGAGCGGGAGACGGGGATCGAACCCGCGGCCCTCAGCTTGGGAAGCTGATGCTCTACCACTGAGCTACTCCCGCTTTTTATTTTGCAATCAACAGCTTACGAAGAAGTTGTGATCTTTGCAAAATTCAAGAGATGATACACAGGCGACAAATTGTCAGGACATGTGTCTCTCAAATCTGCTTTGATTGCCGATGTTCTACACCATATTCGGCGTTTTTGTAAACCGATAAGACGCTTGTTTTTATATATAATTGATTCCGTTCCATCTGATCGGTCAAAGTAGTTATGATAGCTGTAGCGCAGATGTTTATTGAAGCTGGAAACCGATTGGGATTTTGATCGACATCGTTGTTTTGCGAACGGATGGGGGCATCGCAGGCAGAGGATCGGAAGCTTTGATCATACTGAGCACGGCCTGATCGAGGGCGTGATGCCCGCTGCTTTCGATAAATTGATGGCCGAGAATATGGCCGTCGCGATCGATGCGGATTTGGATAACAGCTGTGCCTTCCAGCTTACGCCGCCGCGCCGCGCCGGGATAAATCCGGTTGGACTCAATAATCGCCCGCACCCGGTCGATATAGCGGATTTCATCGGCGCTTTGCGTTCCGGCAAATTGCCCGCTCAATGCGCCTTGCGAAGCCGCTGGCACAGATGCGCGTTTTTGGGGCGCCGCAGAAGATATCTGTTCAATATTGCGTTCGACGCGCTGTTTTTTCGGTTCTGGCAGAGGCGCTGTACCAACGAGCATTGGCTCTTCTTTCGCTCTTTTTCCTTCCGTCTTTTGGATTGGAGCGGTTTCAATCGCTTCGGGCGTTTGCACCGCTGTTTCGGTATCCTGAACAAAGGTCACATAGATCGGTACGGTTTCGCCGATCTGCATCGCGCTGCCGGTATTATAGGTATAATAGCCGATCAACAGCCCTGCGCCGACCAGCCCGATATGCAGCGCGACTGACAGGCCGAGTGATAACGCCCCCCCGGCCGCCCTTTCTATGAAGGGCAGCCGGGAAGAGCACAAAGTTTTATGAACACGAAGGTCGTTCATACGGTTTTATAGACCCTTTAAAACGGAACGCTCAGTTGAATATAAAAGCTGCGCCCCGGTTCCTCAACCTGCACTTCCGTCGGATCGGAAATATTCGAACGGTTGAGGTGATTGGCATAGCTTGTATCCAGCAGATTTCTCACTCCGAAATTCAGCGAAGCCGGTTTAAATCCGGTGAGCGTCCCTTCGAGATCAAAGACCGCATAACCGTTGGTCTTATCCGCATCACGCCCGCTTCCGGTTGTGGCGTCGGCATCAACCCGGTTTTGCTCGGCGGCCCAGCGCATGGTGGTGGTAAGGCTCAGAGCATCCAGAGCCTGCCAGCGTGCACCGAGTTTCCCTTGCAAAGGCGGAATTTGCGCCAGCGCCTGACCGGAATCGATATCGTCGCCGTAGGTATAGGTGGCATCGCCGAACAGTTGCCAACGCGGCGCAACATCCCAAGCGCCATGGATTTCAAATCCGCTTAAGAAAGCATCTATATTGCGATAAACATCGGCATTGGGCAGGTTGGCCAGAATGTCCTCCTGTCCGCGCGCCGAATCCCGCAGGATGTAATCGCGCACAATATTGGCATAGGCCGATCCGCCAAAGCTCCATACCGCCCGGTTCGTATCAAAACCGATATCGAATTGGTGATGCTTTTCCGGGTCGATATCCGGATTGCCGACCCATGAGGTAGCACCCCCCGCACCCATGAAATTTGCCAGTCCGCGCTCGGTCGCATCGGCGGTTCTGACCGAACGGCTCAGACCCGCATAAACCGTGCTGTTGGCCGTGTAATCATGCTCAAGCCGTACAAGGCCGCCCAGATTATGCTCGGTCTGCGAAGACGCGGTGATGCCGTAGAACTGCTGATAAATATCATTCGGCGTTCTGTTCCCGGCCGCCGGAGACGCCTCATTGGCGCGGCCGTAATCGACATCGACGTAATCATAGCGCCCGCCGACGACCAGCCGGTTTTCCATGCCCAGATCATAGGTCGTTTCCACGCCCAGCGCGATTTCATCGATGGTGATGTCCGGCCAGAGCAGCGATTGCAGGATATTGGTCGCATTGACCCGGCGCTCGGCATCGCGGTTGTTGCGCCTCCATTCGAGCAGGGTCGAAAGCGGCTGCTCAGCCAGTGTCAGATCGCTTTCCAGCTTTAAGCCGTGCGTGTCGGATTCAGAATCAACATATAACGCGGTGGCCGCCGTTAAGGGTCTAAGGCTGAAATTATCCATCCGGTGATCGACCAAAGAGGCATAACCGCTCAAAGCGAGGCTTTGGAAAACATCGCCATTCAGATCGGTTTCAATTCCGGCTTTATAGGTTGCGCCTTTGGAATACGGCGAGTCCATCCCGGCGCCGGGGAACAGCGCATCGTCGATTTTGTGGGTATCAATCCCGGCATAAATATGCGCATCACCCGGCGTATATCCAAGCTTCAACCCACCGGAGCGCTCCTTAAACGCGGCGCGGACCTCTTCGCCGTCGCCGTCCTCATAATTCTCGGCATCTTTATAAGATCCGTATGCGCTGGCATAACCAGCCGATGTGCCAGCGGTGATATTCGCCCCCGCATCCCACATCTCGCTGTTGCTGTCATAACCGCCATGAACAAGACCCGTGGCAGAGAGCGCCTCACCGAAATCCGGCGCGTTTTGCCGGACGATGATGCTGCCGCCCGAACCGCCAAAACCGTTGAGAACAGATTGATACCCCTGCACGACGGTGATTTCGTCTTGGGCCTGCAAATTGAGATAGGCGCTCGGCGGGTCCATCCGGTTCGGACAACCGCCGAAGATATAAGAATCGCCGCTGACGATATTGAGCTGGCTTTGCGACTGGCCACGGATATACGGCTCTAAACCATGCCCGCCAAATCGGCTGGCCGTGACGCCGGGTACGGAGCGCAGGTAATCGCCGCCATCGCTATAGGGCGCGGCTCCGATAATTTCCTGCGTCGCGTCATAAGAGCTGCTGGCCGGATAAGACATCAAAAACCCCTCGACGGTGATCGGGGCGGTTTGCAAAACCTCTTCGGCCCGCGCGGTTATTGGGGTTACAAGAAAACTGCTGAGCAGTAAAGACGCGCTTAACGCGCCGCGTTTAGAAAGGATGTTCATGTGTTTTTTCCTTACACAAATTTACAAAGGCATGGCAGGCTCTCAAAGCCGCATGCGGGTTTATTCAAGACAACAAATGGAAATTTATGCGGTCGCGGGCGGTGCGCGCGCTTCGTAGCGCTGACCACGCAGGGAAAGGGGGATAATATCCTTATCCCGGATTTTCAGGCCGGGACCGCGAGGCGGAGGCGGCAAGGGAAAGAACACGATATCCGGTGAAACACGGGCCAGATTGGTTGTAAAACAATAGGCGCAGGATTTCTTTTTCTGTGTATCCGCCGGAGCTTCATCACCAGAAACCGGCGCGCCGGTTTCCCGGTCAATGACCTTAATTCCTTCAGCCGTACAGATTTCTATAAGATCCTGCGAGGCCGCAGCACGCGTCACACAAAAAGGGCTGATCCCCGAAAAAATCAGCGCAAAGACCAACACCAAAACAGTCAGCTTTTTGATATCTGTGCGAACAATGCCTATCATGTTGACATGACCTACCAAAAATACTCAGCTCTCACAAGATGTGAGTTGTACGTGAAAACCTTGCGCTGTGAGAAGAGCAGAGCGCTTTGGATTCTTAAGGCGCTCCGGTTTTTAAGGTGTTTGTTTGTGCGGCTTAATCGTGTATGGATGAGATATGAAGCTGCAAGTTGTCTGGTACATGCTGGGTATTCTGATCGCGATTGTCGGTTTGGCTGAAATGGTCCCGGCGATTGTTGATTGGCGTATGGGCCACGAGAATGCACGGGACTTTTTCCTCAACGGTATTTTGTGTTTATTCTTTGGCGGCAGTCTGGTTTTATCACATCGCGATGGTTACCCTCAGATAAGTGCTAGACAGGTGTTCCTGATGGCGCTGAGCGGATGGGCGCTTGTTTGTATATTCTCCGCCATGCCGCTTTACATGTCCGATTTGGGGCTGAGCTATGTCGATGCTCTTTTTGAAGCCGTGTCCGGGGTGACGACAACCGGGGCGACCGTGCTGAGCGACTTGGAAAACGTATCGCACGGGGTGTTGTTGTGGCGATCGATGATGCAGTGGGCCGGTGGGCTGGGGATTGTAGCTTTTGCCGTGATTATGTTGCCGTATTTGAAGGTTGGCGGGATGCAATTGTTTCGCAGTGAGTCCTCGGGGTATTCCGACAAGGTGATGGCGCGCAGTGCGGAGTTTATGGACGGTTTGTTAAAGGTTTATATCGCGCTGACGTTGCTGTGTGCCTCAGCCTATTATTTTCTCGGCATGAGCGGATTTGACGCGTTTAATCATGCGATGACGACAGTCTCTACAGGTGGCTTTTCGACGCATGATGCGTCTTTCGGTTTTTTTGAAAGCCACGCTTTGCAGTATGTGGCGGTGATTTTTATGATTCTTGGGGCGTTGCCCTTTGTCCTATATCTGCGCTTGGCGTATCAGGGGCGTTTTTTGTTTTTTCGAGATGAGCAGATTCGGGCGTTTGTGCTCGCGTTATGTGCTGTTGTCTTCATTTTAACGCTGTGGCTCTGGGCGCAAACGTCTTACACGTTAGAAGAAAGCTTTCGCATGATTGTTTTTAGCGCGAGTTCGATCATGAGCACGACGGGCTATACGGTTTCCGATTACACGGTGTGGGGCGGGTTCACGACACTGGCGTTCTTGTTGATGATGTATGTCGGCGGCTGTGCGGGGTCGACATCCGGCGGGATGAAGGTGATGCGTATGGTGATTTCGGGCAAGGTGGTCGCGCGGCAGTTCAAAACTCTGCTTTATCCCAACGGAGTGTTCGTGTTGAATTATCAGGGGCGTAGACTTGATCAGTATACCGTTTTGACGGTGATGGGGTTTTTGAGCCTGTATGTCGGGGCGAATGTTTTTGTGACCGTTCTCCTTGCCCTGACCGGCCTTGATTTTGATACGGCAGTGAGCGCGGCGGCGGCGGCTTTGGCGAATGTCGGCCCCGGCATCGGGAAGATGGTTGGTCCGGCGGGGAATTATGATGGTTTGCCGGATTTGGCAAAGTGGATTTTGTGCTTTGCGATGCTGGCTGGCCGGCTGGAAATTCTAACAATTATGGTGTTGTTGTCTCCGTCTTACTGGCGGGCCTGAGCATATCTATGTATTACCTTGGTGCTTATTTCACATGGTGTTGAGATCGTCTTTTTGTTATGATCCGCCTTGGTTGCGTCATTCTTAAATTCTTTCACCTCCTCATTTTTCGATCGCGCTTTATGCAAGAAATGCTCAAATATGTCTTGATTGTTGATGATGATCCGACAATGCAATTGATCTTGCAAGGGATGGTCGAAAAAGCCGGTTATAAGGCTGTGATCGCCGAAAGCGGCGAAAAAGCCCTGCAGTTTTTAGAAGTCGGTCAGGGGAATATATCCGTGATCCTGCTTGATTATAACATGCCGGATATGGACGGCATGGAGGTCGTTCAGGCTGTGAGAGAGCGCAAACAACTTGCGGACGTGCCGATTATTATGCAGTCGGGATCGACGGATTTGAAGCAGATCCGCGAAGTGATTGAGGGTGGTGTTTATCACTATCTTAGTAAGCCGTTTCCGATTGAGGCTTTGCAGGTGGTGTTGAGTAGCGCGCTTGAGGAATCCAAAATTATAGATGTTTTGCATGATCGTGTGATGCAGGGATATGCGCCTGCCAATCTTATTCGCAGTGCCGCTTTTGTTATGAGGACGCGGGCCAATGCGCGAAGTCTTAGTATTTTGCTGGCCACGTTGTTTCCCAATCCTGCCCGTGTGTTTCCCGGCTTATTGGCCGTGATGATGAATGCCATCGAACATGGGACATTAGAGATGGATTATGAGAAAAAGGCCGCGCTCATTAAAGCCGGAACATTAGAGCTGGAATTAGAACGGCTGGAAGGCCTTAAGAAAAACAAGACAAAAGAGGTTGCGGTTCAATTTATCCATAAGGATAAACGTTTGTCTGTGCGAATTACTGATCCGGGGCGGGGTTTTGATTGGAAATCCTATGTTGCTTTCAGCATAGAGCGTGAGCGTTTTGTGAATGGTTACGGCCTGCTTAAGGCGCGGCAAAGCTTTGATGAGGTTAAGTATAATACCGCTGGTAATCAGGTGACCGTCAGCGTGTTTGAATAGGCGTTGTAGCGTTATTCTGTTTCTTCTTCTGCTTCCGACAGCTCTTCGATCAGGTCTTTTTGCACGGCTTTTGCTTCAATGATTGCCGCTCGCAGCAAGGCCTCTTGTTCCTGTAACGCGATGTCATCAAACAGGATGCGTTCGTTTTCGGCATCGGCGTGCAGGATATCGGCATAGTCGTTGTAAAATTCCATCAGTTTGAGTTCGGCGCGCAACGCCTCCTGATCGGAGGCGAAAAATGCCATGAATTTTTCGGCATTTTCCTTGCGGACCGCGTTCCATATTTCGCGGACATGGGCTTGTCCGTCCTCATTAAGGTGTTCAATGAGGGGCTGAAGTTCTGTGCCGGCTTTTTCAAAGCGAGCCATAATGTCATCCATCTGGAGTTGGAGCGACATCAGGGTGCTTTCAGCCATACTCGTATTTTCGGCGACGTATTCCGGGCTGGTCAGATTGGACGGTTTGCGCAATTCTTCCATGACCTTGCGCGCCTGTTTGTATTCCTGAACTTCGGCGTAAATATCGCCAAGAAATGTATTGAGAAAATCTTCGAAACTTTGCAAAAGAGCCTTTTGTTCCTCGGCGTTGCGCTGGGCTTCTTCGGCGAGGCGAGCCTCTTCTTCGGCTTTGACTTGCTCAATTTCGGCCTGTTTCTGCTCGTGGTTCTGAAGCAGGATATAGCCGCCGCCACTTAAAACGATCAACAAAGCGATGACTAGAAGGATGTTCCAGGATTGAATGCTCACAGATTTGCTCCTTTTAGTGCTTCACGTAGTTTCTCTGCCGTGACGTGCAGGGATTCATGCCAGTCCGTATGGGCGTCATCATTGGCACCATCTGAGACATATTTCAAGCAAGCGAAAGGAATTTTTTCGCGCTGGCAGATCAGGGCCAAAGCATAGGCCTCCATGTCAACAACGTCAAAGCCGGTGGCAGATTCGCTGGCGTCGAAATTATCCCCTGTGCCGCAAATGCCGCCGGGCAAGTGTGCAAAGCGGCGGCCGTGCTCGATTATGACGGGATCGTCGGAAAACGGTGTTTTAAACGGTTCAACGCCCAGAGCGGTCACATCCATGTCGCGTTGGATAAACTTGGTCGGGTTGACGATGGTGCCGCCATCGTATTTGCGGCTGCCGGCGGTGCCGAGATTAACGACCAGTTCCGGGCGGTTGCCGGCGATGCGCCGCATCAGGTGATAAGCGGCGTTGACCTTGCCGATCCGGCAGTGCAAAACATCGTAATCGTCAAAGACATCCTGACTTTCCTCTTTCATGGCAAAAACAAGTAAAGGCTTCATGGTTCATGATGATTAGCATGAAGCAGGGCAATCTTAAAGGGCCAAAAACCAACAGGCGGTCATTCAAACCGGCACTGACATATCGACGAAACCCGCTTCATCGACGGTGATGTGAAAGGCACTTGATTTTTTACGCCTTTAAGCGTGTACAATATGCCCTGCGATTCAGCATAAAGGCTTTCGAACATGCTCAAAGACCATCATCACGATCCTGAAGAAATCAAAGCCCGCCTCAGCGCCGGGCCGGATTCATTCTACCTGAAGGAATGGGTGTATGGCGGGATCGACGGGGTTGTTACGACCTTTGCGGTTGTCGCCGGGGTCGTCGGTGCCAGTCTGTCCCCGGCCATTGTTTTGGTTTTGGGGCTGGCGAATTTGCTCGCCGACGGTTTTTCGATGGCGGCCAGCGCTTATAGCGCGATGAAGGCCGAGGACGATAATTACAAGCGTCTGCATGCACGCGAGGTTCGTCATATTCGCGAACATCACGCCGGAGAGATCGAAGAAACCCGTCAGATATTGGGAGCCAAAGGCTTTAGCGGTGATGAACTGGACAGCATGGTGGAGGCCATCTCCAAAGATCGCGATATCTGGATCGAATTCATGTTACAGGAAGAATACGGTGTATCGCGCCCGGCGAATTCAGCGACAAAAGCAGGGCTGCAAACTTTTGTTGCATTTTTTATCTGCGGCACCATGCCCTTGATCCCCTTTCTGTTGCCTGTGACGCTTCTCGCTCAGCCGTACCAGCCATGGGTGGCTCTGATTTTGTCGGCCTGCACGTTCTTTGCGATCGGCTCGCTGAAGAGTCTGTGGTCTGTCAAATCGCTTATGCGTGAGGGGCTCGAAACGCTTTTCATTGGTCTGCTCGCCGCGGGGATGGCCTTTGCCGTCGGTTATGCCCTGCAAAGCTGGGCGCAAGGCGGATAAGACAAATCAGTTATTTTCAAACCTGACCGCATGCGGCATGATAGCGCGATGAGCAAACTTCTCGCAGATATCGGCGGCACCCATGCGCGTTTTGCCTTGAGCGGGGCCAGCGGCCCGGAGGCCATCGTCAAATACAAGGCGGCGGATTTTGAAAATCTGCACGATGCGCTGGTCGCCTATTGCGCCGAACAGGGACGGGGGGCCAGCGGGGCGCTGCGGCTGGCCGTGGCGGGCTCGCCTGAAGAAGGCGGGCTGTGGCGGTTTGTGAATTGCAATACATGGGTCATTGATCCGCAAGAGCTGGAAAGCCACGGCTGGCAGGTTGAATGCATCTTGAATGATTTTGAGGCGGCGGCGTGGTCTTTGTTAAATTTACAGGCCGAGGATGTGCAGACCGTAAGAGGCGGACACTCCCAGAGCCCCTCGAAATGTATTCTCGGTCCCGGTACCGGGCTGGGTCTGGCTTATGTGCATCAGGGTGAAAAGCCGTTTATCCAACCGACGCATGGCGGGCATTTGCCAGTCGCTTGTCTGAGCGATGAGCAAGCTCTGGTCGTTCAAACCGTTCAACGCCTCAAAGGCAATGACACCATCCCCGTCTATGAAAATCTCGTCAGCGGGCCGGGGTTGTATGCCATTTACCGCGCGCTGTGCCTGATTGGCGGGGTTGAAACGGCAGCACACAATCCTGAGGAGATGATGGCGCATTTGGAGGATGCGAAAGTGCGGACCGCGCTCCGCCTGTTTCATGAATTTCTCGGCCTGTTTGCCGCCAGCGCGGTCATCGCCGGGCATGCCTATGGCGGATTGTATCTGACCGGCGGGGTGATTGAGCGGCTCAAAGAGGCCGGGCGGTTCGACGCCGGGCGATTCATCCGCTGGTTTGAACTACACGGTGTTGCCCCGGTGACGCATGACCTCAAAGCCATGCCGATCACGCACATCACCTACCCTTATCCGGCGCTGAAAGGCTTGATGTATGAGCGCGCCTAAGGCTTATCTGACCATTGACGACAGCCCCTCGCCCGATACGGAAAGGCTGGTTGATTTTTTGGTCCAGCGTGATATTCCGGCGATTTTGTTTGTCCGCGGAGCCTTGCTTGAGCAAAATCCGCGCGCGATCGAATATGCCATTCGCGGCGGCCTGCGGATCGGCAATCATTCCTATGCGCATAAACCAGCGGGTGAGATGGAGCCGCAAGAGTGGGCGGACGATCTGGAGCTGTGCGATCATTTGATTGAGGCGGCTTACCGGCGCTGTGACATTGAGCGCCCTGCGAAATATTACCGTTTTCCCTATATCGACCGGGGGGATGGAAAGAAGATTGAACAGATCGATGCGGCGAGCGTGGTGGAAAACAATAAAACCGGCATCCTGCAACGCTATCTGCATGATCAGGCCTTTACCCAGCCGTTTGAGAATATGGGGCCGGACTATCCCGGCGCGGCGCAGGATTGCCTGTATACGTACACGGCGCGGGATTGGATGCTCAATGATATCCATCGCGGGAAACAGCCAATCAAAACCCGTGAAGAGCTGATTGCGCGGGCGCGGGAGGATGTGGGGTTGCAAAGCGCCGCGCATCCGCATGTTTTGCTATTACATGACCAGCCGGGGATTTTCGAGGATGTATGCGCGCTGATCGATTATTTTTGCGAAAGCGGGTTCGAATTTCTTGATTTCGACTATAGTAATTTAAAATAATATTTACACATGTTATATTTTGGTATGACATGTTCGATTGATATACGAGAGCGGGTCGTGGATTTTGTTCTCTCGGGCGGCAGCAAAGCGGAAGCGGCGCGCCGTTATAACGTATCGCGCAAGAGTGTTTATAACTGGTTGTTGCGCGGTGACCTTTCTCCTAAGAAACATGGTTTGCGGCGTCGCAAATTGGACAAGGAAGAGCTTCGCCGTCATGTGCGGCAACATCCGGATATGCTATTACGCGAACGCGCTGAGATTTTTGGCATCAGCGTTCCCGGCCTGTCGATAGCGCTTAAGACGATGAAAATCGTTAAAAAAAAACAACGACGATATTTGGAACGAAACAATATGAAAAGAGCGGCATATCTGTGCCGCCTGCGCAAACTGCTCTGCGCGTATGGCTCCGACAACATTATTTACTTTGATGAGAGCGGGTTTGAGGAGGATGTTCGGCGCGATGCAGGCTGGGCAGAGCGCGGGATAAAAATTTACGGCGATGTGCGGGGCGGGAAGAATACGCGCACGAATCTCATCATGGCGCAACGGCGAAAAAAGCAAACAATGGCTTGCGCCGATCTTGTTCGAAGGTTCGTGCGAAGGCACAACCGTCTTGTGGTGGATCAGGGAGCATTTGTTGAGAACCCTGACAAAGCCCAGTGTCATCGTCATGGACAACGCGCCCTTTCACCCCAAAGCAAAAATCAAAGCCATGCTCGAAGAAAAAGGGCACAAACTCTTATGCCTCCCCAAATATTCTCCCGACCTCAACCCCATCGAAAATACATTCGGAGCCATCAAAACAAACTGGAAAAATGCCGAGCAAAAAACAACCCTTGATGCTCTTGTTACGTGTAAATGTTAATTTAAATGACTATAGCTGTTTAGTCCCACGTTGTGGAGGAGAGGATTGACGTTAAACCGTTCGGGTTTTTTTGTCCATATTTTGCAAACATATTCGTAGGGTGTGAGGCCTTTGAGGGTTTTGAGCCTTCGGGCGAAGTTATACGCCATCATAGAGGCATGCCGCTGTTCTTTAAGCTCTTCATGCGATCCGTAATGGTAGCGTTTCACGGCGGCGTCCTTGATGGTCCGGTTCATGCGTTCCACCTGTCCGTTGGTCCAGAGATGTTTGACTTTGGCAAGCCGGTGTTCGGCGCCATTTTCCGCGCAGACACGATCAAAGATATGGACAAAGGTGTGTTTGTCGCATTTGCGATTGGTGAACCGGATCCCGTTATCGGTCAGGATATGCGTGAGTTTGTATGGCACGGCAGCGATCAGATTGCGCAGGAACCGGGCTGCAATCATCTTTGTCTGGCGTTCGTGCAACTCCACATACGCAAACTTCGACGTACGGTCGATGGCCACAAACAGGTAACGCTTGCCTTCTTCCGTGCAATATCTGTCCCATAATGCCTCCTTGGCCGGAATCTCCTTATACATGATTCCTCCACAACGTGGGACTAAACACCTAGGGTTAAAGGTCCTTAAAAATCTTCGAGGAGTTTGTCGATATCATCCTGCGTGATGGCTTTATCCGGCATTTGCGGACCGTTGAGAAGACGCTCTTCAATTGTTTTGCCGTCATCTTCATCACCAGATTCACCTTCTTCAATTGGAAGTCTTTCGCCGAGGACCTCAACAAGTTTTCCAACTTTCTCTTCGATAGTTTTGAGGGTGCTGACCACTTTGGTGATGCGCTGGCCGGTAATATCCTGGAACGAGCAGGCTTCATAGATTTTGATGACCTCGTTATTGATGGCATCGCATGCGTCTTCGCTGGCTTCAGAGGCGCGCTCCTGAATAATCTCGCAGCAATCCATAATCGTTCCCGTCGCTTCTGCCGTCGCTTCGACCACAGCGTCGAGTTCATCCGTTGCTGTTGGGATATGCTTATCCTTAATATCGGTCGGGCGCGTCAAACCAATATCGGCGCGGGCTTCTTCAATGACACGCTGAAGGGCTTTCAACTCTTTAAAAATGCCTGTCGTTGTTGCATCTCCGCCAACATTTTCAATCTTGGAGACAACGGAATTGATGATTTGGACGACCTGTTCGCGGCCATAGGACTGTTGGGGGCTTGACATGTTTTTTACTCTCTCTATTTCCAGCTCTAGTGAAATTCGCCTAGGACAGCCTGCATCTTGGTTTTCAAGGTTTCGGCGTTAAACGGCTTTACAATGTAGTTGTTGACGCCGGCCTGTTTGGCCATGACAACGTTTTCGGTTTTGCTTTCTGCGGTCACCATGATGAATGGCGTGTTTTTGTATGGTGCGTCAGAACCGCGCACCGCCTTGAGGAAATCCAGACCGGTCATCGGTTCCATATTCCAGTCGGAAATGATCAGACCGTAATTCTTTTTCTGGACCATATCAAACGCCATCGAACCGTCGGTTGCTTCGTCAACATTGCTAAACCCCAGCTGCTTGAGCAGGTTTTTTACGATGCGAAGCATGGTGTTGTAATCATCGACGATCAGGACGTTCATGTTTTTATCGACAGTCAATTTACTTCTCCTTAGTGGTCGCTTTAGTGGTCGCTGGCGGAATCGCGCCTTCAGTTCTAAACGAACATTATGCACTTAAAAATGTTAACAGTTTGTAAGTGTAGTGAAAAACGCAGAGAATCCTAGGTAATAGATTATACGAATACGGCTGAATGTGAAGAGTGCATTGTTAATTGCCCATAGGTAAGGTGGGAAGTTGCTTTTCCTCGGCCAGCATGATGGTAATGGTTCGGGCCCGTTCCGGGTTCATATTCGCCAAAATCGGAGATAGACGCCGTTCCGACATGCGTGACATGACCGTGACCAGGATATCCAGATCCAGCGTATCGAAGATACGCGCGGCTTCCTTGGGCTTCATACCTTCGTATATTTTGACCAGACTGGCGATACGGCCCATCTCTTCTTCCGATTGTTTTTGCAGGAGGCCTTCAATTTCCTCGCGCAGGGTGGAAAGTTCCTGATATTTGCGATCAAGCTCCTGTTCGGCGGCCTGAAAGAGGGCCTCGCGGGTTTGCAGTTCGCGTTCGCGGGCTTCGAGCTTTTTGCGGCGCTCGACCATATCTTCGAAGACTTCGCGGGTGATAGGCGAGTATTCCAGATCATCATAGCCAGAATCACGCCATGGAGTTTCTTCGCCCGTTTCATCGGCGGCATGCTCGCCGTTCATTTCCTTTGGCCCATCCCCATGTTCATCGCCAGCCTTATCAGCATGTTCAGGCGCTTCCAGCGCCGCTGAATCCGGCATGTTTTCCTCGTCCGCATGAGCGGCCGGGGCGCTTTCGGCCAGCGCAGAGCCACTCAAAGACTTTACACCGCCGGCAAACTCTACAAGCCGCACAGAAAAGGCCAGCATGGCGACGATGATGAGCACCGGTAAGAGGCGGAATTTCGGCGTGGTCTGTTGCATAAAGCTTAGGTCTTTCCTGTTTTGGCGCGGCCCTGAAGGGCTTGTAACAATTCACGTTCGGCTTCACTGACAAAGCTATCGTCATTATCCGCTTCGTTGTCTTCGAAGTCTCGATCCTGAATGAAAAATGAGGGCGGTTCTATAGACGAATCGGAAGGTCTGCGGTCCGTATTGGCCGCTCTGGGCTCATCAAAATATTCCTCATCCTCATAAGAGCTTGCGCGCCCGGCCCCTGAGGCCAGTTTTTCCAACCGTCCGGCGAGGCTTTCGCCGGTTTCATTGATCATTTTAAGCTCTTCGGCCATGCGCCGGGAATCGTGCAAGATGTCTTCCATGTTGTTTGCCGCGATGTTGCCTGTGGCCTTGAGTCTGTCAATCGCGTCCTGGGCGTCGTTGATATTTCTGGTCAATTCGGCAATCAGCGTTTTCATTTCGTTGCGGTGTTTGCGAAAATTATCGAGGCTGCGCGACAGGCGTAACGCGAAATAAATTGTTCCCACCAACGCAACCAAAACTGCAAAATCCAAAATTAAACTCAGTAACGCAGAACTCATCTTTCTTCGTTCTCCTCAGGTTCGATGTACTCTTCAATCCGTACGGCAATATGCTCCTGTTTTTGCCCGACCGGGCCACTGAACATCGGAAAATCGCCGCAGCGCAGCTCCAAATCATCTTCGGTGCGGGTCGAGAAAATGATCTGGGTGCCAACTTTCCAGTTCAGCATTTCGCCCAGCGACATAATTTTTTCACCCAAAATCGCCTGAAGCTGGATGTCGGTTTTGTAGAGCTCTTGTGTCAGGTGGCTTTCCCAGATGGAGTCGCGACCGAATTTTTCCCCCATGAACATTTGCAAGAGCAATTCACGGATCGGTTCCAGTGTAGCGTAGGGAATCAGGATTTCAACGCGGCCGCCACGATCGCCCATATCTACACGCAGGCGCGCCAGTACACAGGCGTTGTTGCTTTGGGTGATAGTGGCGAAGCGCGGGTTGGTTTCCATACGGTCGAGCGAGAAGCTGACCGGAGAAAGAGGGTCGAACGCGGAGGATAGATCGCCGAGCGTCACGTGGACCATTTTTTCAACCAGCTTGGTTTCAATCGTGGTGTAGGGGCGGCCTTCGACGCGAATGGCTGGGGTGCCTTTACGTCCGCCGAGCAGCACATCGACAATGGAATAAATCAGTGCGGAGTCGGTCACCAGCAAGCCGTTATTGTCCCATTCCTCGGCCTTAAAGACCGAAAGCATGGCCGGAAGCGGGATCGAGTTCATGTAGTCGCCAAAACGCACGGTGGAAACCTGATCCAGCGAGACTTCGACGTTATCGGTGGTGAGATTGCGCAAGCTTGTCGACATCAAACGCACAAGCCGATCGAAGACGATATCGAGCATCGGCAGGCGTTCGTAGTTGACCATGGCCGAATTGACCAGCGCCATGACGCCGGAAGTTTCGGTCAGCGCGCTGTCATCATCAAAGCCGAGCAGAGAGTCGATTTCGTCCTGATTTAGAATGCGGGTGCCGCCACCGTCATCCGCCAAGCCATCAAAGGCCGGAACAGCATCAGCCTCGACAACAGAACCACCACCGCCGCCGTCACCCGCGTCGTCTCCGGCCATGGATTCCCATTCCTCCATCATGGCCTTTTCTTCTTCACTCATTTCCTCGAGCTCGGTATCGCTCATGGTCTTATACTCTTACGCCTTGTTTATCTTTACTTTTCGCGCCGGAATGTCGGCGCTCTCGTTGTCTGTGCAAATATTGTGCCTTTGATTTTCATTGTAGCATTACTGGATCAGAATTTCCTGAAACAACACGTCTTTGACTTTGACCGGGGCGGCAGCCTGATTGACCCGCCAAAGCAATTCCATTTGCAGACGATAGATCCCGGCTGAGCCGCGTAAATCTTTCACGCGCAGTTCCCGCAGATAGGTCTGGAACTGATCGACGACCCGCGGAATGACCGCCTCGACCGCGCCGTAATCGCCGGGAGATTGCAGTTCGAGTTGCACCGTCAGGCGCAAATAGCGCGGCGTTCCATCGTTGGAGCTGAGATTGACCAGCATGGTCGGAATTTCTATGAAATTACCGCCGCCGCCGTGTCCGTCATCTCCATGACCGCCGCCGTGTCCGTCATCTTTGGCGGCATGTTCTTCGCCGTGGGCTTCTTCTTCAGGGCATTCATGAATAACTTCGCCGTGCTCGTCGACTTCCTCGACACATTCTTCGGCTTTACCGAGAACGCTGTCGAGCATCCCTGTAAAATACAGCCCGGCCCCGGCGCCGAGCAGCAAAACAACAGCGCCCGCGATAATGAAGATCAGCTTCTTATTGCCGCCGCCTTCTTCTTCACCGCCCTCACCTTCTTCTCCGGAGGGGCTTACATCGTCTTCATTGTTGTCGTCTTCATCAGCCATGGCGGTCTTCGTCTTTTTTGTTGATCGTTGGCGGGTACGCAGCGTAGATCCGATTTGTGATTATAAATCAATTCGAAGCAAGCGTCTAACCCCGCAGACCATCCGCTATAAACTATACACAAAAGGCTCACCGTGCCTGTGGACAAGTCACAGGCAAGATTTGCCCTATACGCCCGGCAGGTTTCGGTGCGTTTCATTCCAGAATGCGGGGACGCCCTCGCCCACAAGCTCACTATAATATATTGAAAAATATAAAGAATTGATTCTGGCACGGCACATGCAACGTGAGGAACGGGTAGCCAGCAGAGATAAGCCGGCGCCGAAACAAGAAGGTCAGGACTGAACGAATATGAGTAAGGATTAAGGCAGGGCGTCATGGAAAATAGTATTTATCTCGCGCTTTCCCGGCAAGTGGCATTGCGGACCAATATGGACATGGTGGCGAACAATATCGCCAACATGAACACACCCGGTTATCGCTCTCAACATTTAATGTTTGACGAATATCTTTCCGACCCGCGCGGACAGACTGTCGACAAGGCGGCAGACGATGAGCTGTCCTTTGTTTACAACCGCGGGCAGTATGCGAACACACAACCCGGCACGCAAAGCTTTACCGGCAATCCGCTGGACATGGCGCTCGCCGGTCCGGGATTCTTTGGTGTGCAGGCTCCCAATGGTGAGGTGATGTACACGCGCGCCGGGCAGTTCCAGATTGATGCCAGCGGCATTCTGACCGATCCGTCGGGCAATCCGGTGGCCGATCAGGGCGGCGGACAAATTATTATTCCGCCTGAATCCAAAGATATTTCAATTGACGAGTTCGGCAATGTTTCCAATCAGGATGGTGCGCTGGGCTCTTTGATGGTTGTTGAATTTGAAAACCAGCAGATGCTGGAACCACACGGAAACAATATGTACCGCGCCCCGGATGGCGTGGCGGGCACCCCGGCAGAAAATACCCGCGTGAAGCAAGGGCAGCTTGAAAGCTCAAACGTGCAGCCGATTTTGGAGATTACAGAGATGATGGAAACGCTGCGCAGCTATCAATCGACGCAGCAGATTTTAAGCACCGAGAACGACCGCTTGCGTTCGGCCATTCAGAAACTAACCGGACAATAATTTGAGTTTTTAAAGGAGAAGACAGATGAGATCACTGGATATTGGCGCGACGGGCATGCTGGCCCAACAGTTGAACGTCGATGTTATTTCGAACAACATCGCCAACATGACTACAACGGGGCATAAGCGCCAACGCGCGGCCTTTCAGGATTTGATTTATCAGAATATCGACCGGCCGGGTTCGACCTCTTCGGATGCAGGAACGACCGTGCCTTCGGGTCTGCAGCTGGGGCTGGGCGTGCGCGCCGGGGCGGTTTACCGCCAGCACGGGCAAGGCGCTATCCGGATCACGGAAAACCCGCTGGATATCGCAATTACCGGGGAAGGGTTCTTCCAGATTCAAATGCCCAATGGCGATACGGCTTATACGCGCGACGGCACATTCCAGATGAATGAGAATGGCGAGATTGTCACGGTGCAGGGCTTTATCGTCGATCCGGGCATTACGATCCCCGCCGATGCGATCGATATCGACGTGAATGAAAACGGCGAAGTGCTGGTCAGCCTGCCGGGACAAACCGCGACGAGCAATGTCGGGCAGCTACAGCTTGCCAATTTCGTGAACCCGGTTGGGCTCGAGGCGATTGGCGACAACCTTTATCTCGAGACCGATGCTTCGGGTGCGCCGACGACCGGCACCCCCGGACTGGATGAATTTGGCCGCCTGCGTCAGGGGGCTTTGGAACAATCAAATGTGAATGTGGTGGAAGAAATTACCGAGTTGATCACGGCCCAGCGCGCCTATGAGATGAATTCGACGGTGATTTCGACCTCGGATGAAATGCTGCAAACCGTTTCGAACCTTCGATAGGAGCGGTACGTCGTGAGTAACAAGTCAGGAGCGAAGATTATGAGCAAAGTCACACACACACGGAAACGCACACTGTATTTGTACGAGTGCTTTGTCGGGATCATGATGCTGGTGAGCTTAAGTTTTAGCGGGATTGGTCTGGCCAATGCGATGAGCGCGGTGTCTTTGAAACATAACAGCGTGATTGAAGGCGATGTGATTACGCTGGGGCACGTGTTTTCGGGTCTGGATGCCAAGGCCGATAAAGTGCTCGGCCCCGCCCCGCAGCCGGGCAAGGATATGGTCTTGAATGCGCGGACATTGATGCGCATTGCCCGGGCGATGGATGTAAGCTGGCGGCCTTCATCGGCGGCGGATCAGGTTGTGCTGAGCCGCGCGGCGACGATTGTTCCGGCCGTGATGATCAAAGATGCATTGGAGCATGAGCTCAGAACGCAGGGGCTGCCGGGCAAGTTTGAACTGGTGGTCACGAGTTCCGGTCTCGACCAGATTGTGTTACCTCACAGCGCCGCGCAGCAGGTCGAAGTTGAAAGCCTGAATTTTGATTCCGAAAAGAACCGTTTCGATGCGGTCGTTGTCGCGCCATCGAAGGCCGATCCTGTGTTTCGCAAAGATATCAACGGACAAATCCAGCGGCTGGTTGAGGTGCCGGTATTAAACAGTGCGATGAAAAACGGCGCGGTGATCGGTGAAGACGATTTGGATTTTATCACGCTGCGCGCGCAGGGACTGAACCACGACATAATTTTGAGCGCCGATGAGTTGGTCGGCATGACGCCACGGCGCATGATTATGGCTGGCAAGCCAATGACGGAAAACGAGCTTGAAGAGCCGCAAATCGTTGAGCGCGGCGAGAATATCACGATGGTGTTTGCGCATGGCCCGCTGTCTTTGACGGCGCAGGGCAAAGCACTGGAAAACGGGGCGAAAGGCGATGTCATCCGCGTGGTCAATTTGAGCTCCAGCAAGACATTACAGGCGCGGATTATCGGCGAAAACGAAGTCAGCGTTTCGAGTTTTTAGTGGATAGGAATAGTTGAACGAAGCAGAAAGGCGCAAATTGATGAAAAGCTTTATCAACAAAATATTTTGCAACCCCGTTTTTAAAACGGGGTCTATAGAAACGATAGAAATACTCTATGGACCCCGCGTCAAGCGCGGGGTTTCGATGACGGTTTTATGTCTTGCTTTGAGCGCATGCAGCGCCGCCGACAGGATTTCGCAAATCGGCGAAGCGCCGGAGATGACGAAAATCGTCAACCCGACGACACAGCGCGGTTATCAGCCGGTGAGCCTGCCGATGCCGAGCCCGAAAAATGTTTCGCCGCAGAAAAATTCTCTGTGGGCTGCCGATCGGACAACATTCTTTAAAGATCAACGCGCCAGTGATGTCGGCGACATCATTACGGTCACGATCGATATTGACGACAAGGCCGAACTGGAAAATGCAAGCAAGCGCTCTCGCTCCAGCAGTGAAGATGCGGCCCTGCCCTCTTTGCTGGGCTATGAGCAGGCGCTGGACCGGATCTTGCCGGAAGCGATCGACAACACCGACCTGATCGATTTTGGCGCAGATTCCAATCATGCAGGCACGGGCAGCGTCGAGCGCGATGAAAAGGTTGAGGTGCAGCTTGCGGCGTTCATTACCCAGATTTTGCCGAACGGCAATATGGTCATTCACGGTTCGCAGGAAGTGCTGGTCAATTTCGAAAAGCGCATCTTGCAGGTTGATGGCGTGATCCGCCCGGAAGATATTTCCGTTCAGAATTCAGTATCTTACGAGAAAATCGCCGAAGCGCGTATCAGCTATGGCGGCGAAGGACAGATTACCGATGTCCAGCAGCCACGCTATGGGCAGCAGCTTTACGATATTGTTTTCCCATTCTAAAATTTAACTGGTTACCTTACCCACAACTCCCAACCGGCCCTGGCGCGCGAAACGTCATGGCCGGATTTTTTTATAAATGGGTGGGTTTTGATTAATCGTCGCGCTGGGTTTTTTCCATGCGCTCGTGGCGTTCCTGGGCCTCAAGCGTCAAGGTGGCGATAGGACGGGCCTTCAGACGGGCGATTGAAATCGGTTCGCCGGTTTCTTCGCAATAGCCGTACTCTTCATCATTGATACGTTCGAGTGCGGAATTGATTTTCTTCACCAGCTTGCGTTCGCGGTCGCGGGTGCGCAGTTCCAAAGCGTGATCGGTTTCCTCGGATGCACGGTCGGTCATATCCGGTTTTTGCAATTCGGTCCCTTGCAGGGTTTTGGCGATCGTGTCCTGTGATTCTCTTAAAAGTTCCGCACGCCAGTCTATAAGCGCCTTGCGGAAATATTCGAGCATGACCGGGTTCATAAAGTCACCCTTGTCATTTTCGGGGTCATAGTCCTGCGGTACGATTACGCTGCTGGTTGAAGTCATGTTTAGACAATCCCTATCACTAAAAACACATCAATTAAGGCGAAGACTATATGCACGGATAGGGGGACTGACAAGCAAAACTATCATTTCCAATGCAATTAGTTGCGGGCATCAAGGGCCACGCGCATTTTGGCCAGTTCGACCTGGGCGCGCAGGTCGATTTCGTCCATGATATCGGTCAAGGCCGGGTCCATGATTTTTTCACGGTGCGAGGCGATAACGTCAGCGATATCAATCATATGGCCGACTGTGAGTTTGCCGGAAAGCATGGCCATGCGGATTTTATCCAATTCATCGAGGATTACCCCGGCGCGCTGGCGAACCTGCCGCCGCGCTTTGCCTTGCGCCGGGTCTTCCGCGCCCTGAATGGCGAGCAACGCATCGACCTGCGCGATGGATTGGGTATTTTGCGTTGCGCCCGCTCTGCTAGCGTCTTTGGCCATGAAGTCGCCAAAATTGGCGCCGGTGGAGGATACCTTTCCACTTTTGGAGGTTTTTGACGGGCCTTTGGTGCCGCCAGGGCCTTGAATTTTCATGTTCTTTTATACTCTTGGTTAAAACCGATGATCACTATAGCGCGTTTTTAAGCTTTTCGAAAGTTCGGCTTGTGGATAAGCGGGCGGCAGGTTTACCTGTGTCTATCTCTTTTTTTATTTGCATAAGATGTATATTTATGTTAATAACGGCCCGTATTTACAACGGCATGAGGATTTTGCGTTATGAACATATCGCCAAATGAACTACCCCGCCGCAAGCAGCGGGGTATCAGAACAGGGAGAGTTGCCTATCTTCGTGTAGCTTGAGATATTCTTTTCCCTGATTTTGGACGTATTTCTTTATCATGTCCTCATCACCATGCTTTCCTACTGTAGAAGCGAAATAACCATCGGTCCAAAACTCACCGCCCCAAAGCTGTTTTTTAACATGAGGACATGATCGAAATATCTCACGCGCCGTAATGCTCTTGATGATCGTTACCAGCTTTGTTAATGGATAACTCGGAACGGATTGCACAAAAATGAACGTGATCCTCATCTGTCCCTATCTCTAAAAATTTTAGCTGGTAACGATCTGCTATCTTCAAACAAACATCGCGCAACACTTCATCAACCTGCGCATCGAAAACGGCGCGACGATATTTCGCCGGAAACACCAGATGATACAGCAAAACAGTAACATTATGGCTCTTATGGATATATTCGCTCACGCGAATATTTTACGCCCCAAGGGGCGGGGAATAAATCCCAAAGAGATTAAAACTACATTTATTGCTGCCGCATCGTTGCTCGTTGTCAGCTGCGCGACAACACCCCCAGACAGGGCCAACCCCGGCTATTCTGCTAATGATAATGATGAGGCCCAGGCATTCCAAGCATTCGTGACCGATTTGAATGCAGCTGACCTAATAAAAGAAGCGGTGATTGGCCAAGCCCAACTCGATGGGCTATGTCTGGCGTATTATGATGCATTCCCCAATATGAGGGACACAAAACACCTCCAACTTACGTTACGCGGAGAAGATTGGAACTGTCGAAAATATGAAGAGCTAAAATTCGACTGGCAATCGTGCCAGAATAAAGATTACAGTGCCGATGGAGAACAAGATTTTTACGGCGAACTTTATTGTGAAGAGCTTTCCCGTCAGCACTCGCGAATTAAGTTTTCTCCTCGTTAAGATTTCTCCGTAGGTAGACCACCCCCCGTTTTACATCTGAGCTGATTTGCAGCGCCGGGCGGCAAGTTTTTCCCTTTATACAGGTCGCGGCCATTTTTTCCCCTCATCAGCGCAGCCTCAGAGCCGCACAGGGGACACAATACTATTGTGTCCCCGTTGGTTTTGTGTGTTTTCAAAACTGGCACAGCTTTCGCATAGAGAATTGTGCAGGATATTTTTTCCTGCCCTGAAAGCAAGCAAAAGTACGAAAACATATGCTGGACAGAGCAATTATTAATAACAAGATCATCACACCGACTGCGGGCCGGTCCTCCTCCCCCATGTTTACAGCCTCCCGAGCGGTGTTTGCGGTCTTTATCTTTGCTTTGTTCAGCGTTTTTCTGATTGCCAATGCGCATGCCAAGACCTCGCGCATCAAGGATATTGTCGATATTGAAGGCGTTCGCGACAACCAGCTGGTCGGTTACGGTCTGGTCGTCGGGCTGAACGGCACGGGCGATTCCCTTGGAAACTCGCCGTTTACAGAACAAAGCCTGATTGCGATGCTGGAACGTCTGGGCGTGAATGTGCGCGGACAGAATTTGAATACCGGGAACGTCGCCGCCGTGATGGTGACGTCCACCCTGCCCCCGTTTGTCAATCAAGGCTCGCGCGTCGATGTGAGCATTTCGGCGCTGGGCGATGCGGCGAGCCTGCAAGGCGGTACCTTGCTGGTGACGCCTTTGCTGGCCGCGGACGGCGAGGTTTATGCCGTGGCGCAAGGCGAGGTGAGCATTGCCGGCTTTAGCGTGACGGGCGAAGCCGCCACAGTGACGCAGAACATTCCGACTTCAGGGCGAATCGCCGAAGGGGCGATCGTCGAAAGAGAGATCGACTTTAAGCTGGAAGAACTCCAACAGGTGCGGCTCGCCCTGAAGAACCCCGACTTTACGACTTCGCGGCGTATTGCCCAGGCGATTAACGGCTTTACCTCGGCCCAGTTGGCCAAGGCGGAAAATTCCGCCAGCGTGGTTTTGCGTCGCCCGTCCGGCTATGACGGCACGATTGTCGATCTGATTACCGATATCGAGCAACTCCCCGTTCAACCCGACCAACCGGCGCGGGTGGTTATTTCCGAGCGATCCGGCGTCATCGTGATGGGCGCGGATGTACGGATCAGCGATGTGGCCGTTGCTCAGGGCAGTCTGACGGTCAAGATCACCGAAACCCCGCAGGTCTCGCAAGCCAATCCGTTTGCCGAGGGCGGCGAAACGATTGTCGTGCCGCGCACCGATTTGAACGTGAATACGGGCGATGATGTGAAACTGGCGATGCTGGAAAGCGGCGTGACATTGCAGGATCTTGTGACCGGTCTGAACCGTCTGGGGATGAAGCCGCGCGATATTATTACGATTATTCAAGCCATTAAAACCGCCGGCGCCCTGCAGGCCGAGATTGAGGTGATGTAATGGCAGGCAACCTCACCCCCGATACGAATATGGCGCTATTGCAGGCTTCGCAGGTTGAACCCGGCAAGGCCTCAAGCGCGCTTAAGAACGCGGTCAAGACGCGTGAAATGGAAAAAATTGAAGCCGCCGCGCAGGATTTTGAAGCGGTGTTTCTGGCCGAAATGATGAAGCCGATGTTTGCCGGAATTAAAACCGACGGACAATTCGGCGGCGGTAAAGGCGAGGAGATCTTTCGCGGCATCATGGTACAGGAATACGGCAAGATGATCGCCCAGACCGGTGGCGTTGGCATTGCCGATCACGTTAAAGACCATATGATCCGCATGCAAAGCGAATTGCAAGGTGAAGCACTATCTGAAGAATCCATCAATCAAGGAGTGATCAGCGATGAATAATCTTTCCCGGCAATCTGCGTCTATGGACAAGCCCTCAAATAAATCCGGGGCCATTTTACCGGCAGAGCCTTCGATGGCGCTGAATATGCTGATCCGCCTGACAAACAATCTGTCGGTGCTGGCCGATCGGGAAGCTCAGGCGCTGGCACAGAACGACATGGTGACGTTTGCCATTTTACAAGATGAAAAAATGCTGGTGACTGAACAATATATGGGTGCTTCTGAAGAATTCAGATCCAATATCAACAGCTATCGCGGCGCCGATGGCGCCCTGCTCGACCGGCTGGAGCGCTTGCAAAAAGATCTTGGCGAAAAAACACAGAGCAACAATGTTGTCGTCCGGCAGATTTATCAACGCGCCAAGGACCGGACGCAAAGCTCGCTGCTGACTGCGCAGGAACTTGGGCAGGATTACAAAGTCCGACAGCAGCCCAATACGCAAAAAGCGATGAATGAAAATGCACGAACACTCACCGATAAGACAGGAGGCGCCGCATGATGCAACATGACAAACAGTCCGGTTCAACGCGAAAGTTTCTTTCCGCCGACCCGAACAAGGCCATGCAGGAAATGATGGATGTGATCGACCATATGCGCGGGGTTTACATCCGCGAGACCGATGCGCTGGAGCACATGGACACAAAAGGCTTTTTGGCTTTGCAGGATGAGAAGATACAGGCCACCAATATCTATAAGTCGGGTATCGAAGATATTTTACAGCGCAAGAACGAGATGAAGAGCGTGCAGCCAAATCTGAAAAAGCAACTGGAGCGGATGCAGGCGGAATTTGCCGCATTGTCCTCGCAAAACATGGTGGCGCTCAAACGCATGCAACGCACGATGGAGCGGCTCGGCCAGACCGTGCAAAAAGCCGCCAAAGAGTCGGTGAACCGCCAGCGCGCCTTTAGCTATACCCCGAGCGGGCAACTGCAACACGATGAGCGCAAGGGCATTTCAACCGGAATCAGCGAGACAGCTTAAAAGGAAAACGCCAAAACGATGAATATTGAGAACTTTTTCACTGCGCAGACTCTTTTCCCTCCCACGCCGACGCAAGGTGCGGGCAAAGGGCAAGGCGCGCCCGGCACGACGGCGCAGGGCGTGAGTTTTCTCGATTTCATTCTGGCGCAACTCCATCAGGCCAACGAAAATACGACGTCCGGCATTCAAGGACAAAAAACCCACCATGAGGATAAGGAACCGCTGCAATCGGGTAATAAGCTGCTGGAGAAAAAGCCGGAGTTGAACATTGCCGAATTGCTGGCGGCGAACCCGGAGATTGAAAACGAGATCAAGGACTTTGCCGAAAGCACCGGCCTGCCCCCGGGCGATGTTTTGACGCAAGTGCTGGCCCTGAACCAACAGGCGTTTGATCATACGCTCAAGCCGTTAACCGGCGGCATTATTACCAGCGGAGAGATCGCCAAGGGCAGCCCGCGGATCTTGCAAGCCCTGCTCATTGAAAATTCAAACACTGAAAGCGAATTCAGATTCAATATCAATTCACTAAAAGAAAAAATTGAATCAATTTTTGAAGATCGCGATATCGACCTGAGCGCACTTAACCTTACCCCGGAACAGATTGATATCGTTAAAAACCTTCAGGATGGAGAGGCGCTACCCGAGGAGTTACAGGGCAATCCGTTTTTGACGATTATTCAGCTGGTCGCACCGACAAATCGGCACGCTTTTGAAATTACGACAGAGGTCAGCGATGATCCTGTTTTGCAAAATCTGATAGCGACCCTGCTGCCGCCAGTCGCACAAGAACAGCCGAAGGCCGATGTGGCGAGCGCGCCGCCCCAGCAGGCGAACGCTTTTGATGTCACCCTGCCCGAACAGGCTTCGCCGCGCGCCCATGAGCAGATGCAACTTTTGGCCGGGCGGTTGAACGCGCTTTCACCGAGCCGTGCGGCACAAAGCACCGCTGCTGAGGGTGAGCCTTTGTTCACGATTGAAGATTATGACGGCAATTTGCAAACCGCGCAGGATGGCAGCGGTAAAGCCAAAGGCACGCACAATCATGCCTTTGAAGCGCTGATGAACGCCGGAGCGAAGGGCAAGGCCGCCCCTGCCCCGTCGATGGATTTAAGCGTTTTGCAAAACTGGCCGTTCCCGGCGGGCAGCATTTTGTTCTCTGCGGGCGAATACGCCACGGGCCCTAGCGATCAATACGGGCTAAACACTACGTCGAGCGCCCCGTCCACGCTGGGGGCCTTGACCAGTCTGCTCACACAGGCCAGCACCGCGCACGCCGCTCATCCGGCTACTCAGCTGGTGGCCGCCACTTTGCAAAAAGGCGCGGGCAACGGCGAGAACAAGACCCTGACATTGCAGCTCGACCCGCCGGAGCTGGGCCGGGTGCAAGTCAAAATGACCTTTGGCGCGGACAAGAAGATCAAGGCCGTCTTGCTGTCTGAAAAGCCTGAAACCCACATGATGCTGCAACGCGACGCCCAGACGCTGGAGCGTGCGCTGCAAGGCGTCAATCTGGATAGCGACGGGGGCCTCAGTTTTGAGCTGGCCGAGCATGGCTTTGATTTCGACCAAGGCAACCCGCGCGGCGGCGGGCATGATTCCGGCGGCACAGGCGCGGGAGACGGCGGCGGCGAGGCAATAATTGAAAGCACAATGACATGGCGGATCGACCCGGAAACGGGCCATACGCGCTATGACATTGTGGCGTAAAGGATAGAAGGAGAAACCCGATGGTTTCAGATGTGAGTGTTAATACAGCCCTGAACCAACAAGCCAAGACGCAGGTTGCGTCGGACAAGCTGGCCGAGGATTTCAGCCAGTTTCTGACGCTGCTGACCGTACAGTTGCAGAATCAGGACCCGTTATCCCCGATGGATACGACCGAGTTTACCAACCAGCTTGTCGCTTTTACCGGGGTGGAACAGCAGATCAACACCAACCAAAAGCTTGATTCTCTGGTCTCGTTGCAGCTCGGCAATGTGATGGGCAGCGCGCTGGGCTATGTCGGCATGAATGCCAGCTATGTGTCCTCGGAATTTTATACCGATGGTGAAGGACAAACGACGATCAACTATGCACTCAATGGGGTGGCGGTTGACGCGACCTTACGGATTGAAAATGAAAGCGGCGATTTGGTTTATGAAGGCCCGGCTGAGACATCCGCAGGCAGTCATGAATTTATATGGGACGGGCTCGACCAGTTCGGCCACTCTGTTCCTGAAGGCACTTATAACGTGCGGATTGACGCCCTGAATAATAACGACGAAGCGGTCGGCTCGACCGTCGTGGTCGAAGGACGCGTGCGCGGCGTCGAAACGCAAAACGGGCTGGTCTTCCTGTTGATCGGCGAGCGCGCGGTTTCGATTTCCAACATCCTGAATGTCAGCCAACCGGACGAACAGACACAGGCAGAAACACCTGAAGAGGAGCAAACGACATGAGCACATCAACCCCGCACGCCCCGTTGGGCGCACGCAAGATTTCACCGCTGTTGAGCGCACTGTGCGCAAGCAAAGCGGTGATAATGACCATAAAGCAGCGCTGGCAAATGGCCCGCGTGTTTTACCTGAACCCTTAACCTCGAGACATCAACCCCAAGACCACGAAAGACCGTAGGCACAATTTAAGCAAGGAGAAAAACAATGGGACTTTTTGGATCACTCTTTACCGGCGTATCGGCGCTGTTTGCGCAAAGCCAGAACACGGCGATTATTTCCAACAATATCGCCAACATTTCAACGACAGGCTTTAAACGCTCTGAAGCGGCCTTTGAAAGTCTTGTGACATCGCAAAGCCGATTGTCTACATACTCTCCGGGAACGGTTACGGCAAACCGCCTGCAGCGGGTCGACCAGCAAGGCGCGTTGCAGCAGACCGCTTCAACGACCGATGCGGCGATTTCCGGGAACGGTTTCTTCCCGGTCAAGCGTTCGACCGATGCCGGGCAGGAATTCTTGTATACACGCGCCGGACAGTTCTCTGAAGACTCGCAAGGTCTGCTGCGAAATGCCGCCGGGTTTGTTCTCTATGCCTGGCCGATCGATGCAAACGGGACACTGCCCGCCAATCAGGGCGACCTGACATCGCTGGTTCCGGCCGACGTGGCCTTCCTTGGCGGGTTGACCCGTCCGACATCGAATGCGGAACTGGCGATTAACCTTGATGCCAGCACGCCCGACCAGACATTGGCGGCGGCGGTTACCGGCGCAGCCGACTTCTCACGGGGCATTACCGTGTTCGACTCTCTGGGATCCGCACAGGTTCTCACGCTCGAATACACCAAGACCTATGGCCCGCAAGCCACGGCAGGCGGCTCGATCGGCAGCCTTCTGGCGACCGATAACCTGATCACCGATCTGGGTTTGACACCAGCCGATACATTCAACATCTCAACCGAACTTGGCGGGCCACTGACGTTGACTGTCGTTGCGGGCGCCCCCGCCGTCGCCGGTGACGTCCAAACGATCAATGACATCATTACCGAGATCAATGCTGCCGGTATCGGCGCCAGCGCCTTCCTCGGCAACGATGGGGAGTTGGTCATCCAACGCGACGAATTCACGGGCGGCGCGGCCAACACATTGACACTGGCCAACGGTGTCGGGACGCCTTTAACCGGATTAGGGCTGGTGGCCGGGGCCTTTGCGTCTGATGATTTGTCAGGGGCAGCGCCAAACTACGACAACGGTTTGTTTGCCGATTCACCGCCCTATTCGAACAGCGGCGGAACGGACACCAACACCTTTCCGACCTTCCAGTTCCTGCCCGGCGATGCGCAGTACAATAACCGCGGCTGGTGGCAGCTTAACATCAAACATCCGGACGGCACGTCGCTGTCTCGCGGGATGATGAACTTTAACGGTGACGGAACGTTGAATGCCCTGCCCGACAACTCCGGCAGCATCGACATCAACCTGACCCAGATCGACTGGAACAACGGTTCTGAAGCACAGAATATCGATATTGATATTGAGCGTTTCTCACAGTTTTCCGGAAACTTTGACGTGATCTTCTCCGACCAGAACGGGGCCGAGCTTGGCCTGCGGACCGGGGTTGAGATCGACCGCGACGGAGTTGTGATTGCCCGGTTCTCGAACGGTGCGTCTGCGGATCTGTACAAAGTACCGCTGATTACCTTTGCGAACGCAAACGGCCTGACCGAAGTTTCGGGGACGGCGTACTCAGAAAACCAAGACTCCGGTGAAGAAAACCTGCGTGAAGCGGGAACCGGCGGCGCGGGCTTTGTCGAGCCTTCGACACTGGAAGCCTCGAACGTGGATTTGGCCGACGAGTTTGCGCGATTGATTATCTCGCAACGGGCGTTTGGCGCCGGTACGCGGGTGATTAATACGGTCGACCAGATGACAGAAGACCTGCTGAGACTGCGATAGAATACAGAGTTTGGATCCTGGGCCGTAAGGTTTGCACCCCGCAACCGTCCTAACCCCTAAGGCTCAGGGTCCGAATATCCGCCAAAGGCTTTGATCCAGAATGGAGATTAGCGACCGGCGGACGGGCGCATCGGGCAATGCCCACCCCTTACCCTAACCGGGAGAACCCAACCGCTCCGGTGCGCCCATCTCTTTTCTAAAACCTTTTCCACAAGCGCGGCATAAACCGCGCTTTTTTCTTTTAATCATCAAGACATTGTTAAAATCTTTGTGCTTAAGTGTATGGTGTAGAATTGCGCGTAGTATATGCGCATGCACGTAATTTGCAGGATGCAAAATGGCTTTTGGTGACATTATCTTGGGATCGGCCCTGAAGGGGACGTTGCTGAGCGTTAATCGTACGCAGGATACGATTGATGGCATCACCCGCCGTTTGGCCTCCGGCCTCAAAGTCAATTCCGCCATCGATCAGCCGCAAAACTTTTTCACCGCACGCAGTCTACAATTCGCCGCCAGCGATCAGGCGCGCCTGCTTGATGGAATCGGCCAGAGCATTCGCACCGTTCAGGAGGCGATCAGCGGGCTTGAAGCGATTGGGCATCTGATCAATCAGGGCGAAGCCCTCGTCACCGAATCGGAAAAGGCGCTTTTGCTCGGAGAAATTGACGATGCGGGCGTTGAGCGCGTTGTCGACATCACCCCGCTACCGCTCAGCGATCTCATCAATTTGAGCGCACCGGATACCTATTTCCGCCTGAATGAAACGGCGGGGCCGATTCAGGATTATGGAACACAAGGACCGGTGACGGCCAACTACGCGGGCGGCGCCAGCCCGGATGCGCCCCCCCTTTACATCAACGGCGCCGCTCCGAGCGTTGAATTTGACGGCGTGAACGACCGCATTTTGGTGACCGACGCCCCTCACATTAATCTTGTTACAACGACGGCGCGCACCGTGGAACTGATTTTTAGCGCCGATAGCGTAACCGGACGACGCGTTTTGTACGAGGAGGGTGCCGGAACCAACGGCTTCACAATTTATCTGGACGGCGACACACTCTATGTAACAGGCGAAGACGATCAGGGCGCGCAACGCTGGGTCAATGCAAACATCAATAGCAGCGCGATCGGGGTGCAGATCCAAACCGGTCAAACATACCACGCTTCGTTTGTATATAATGCCGCAACCGACAGCTTTAGCGGCTATCTTGACGGCGTTCTGATGGGGAGCGTTACCACCGATGGCGCCCCTAACTTCCCTCCCCATAGTGGAAATATCGGGATTGGCGCTGCGGTTGACGGCGTTCAATTTCATGATGGTGAAGCCGGTGCGGGCTTCTATTTTGACGGCCGTATTTCGGATGTGGCAATCTATAACCGCGCTCTCGGCCAAGGCGAACTGGCCAACCACGCCAACTCCCTCAACTCTACAACTACGACCATCTATGAAAATGTGAATTACAATACCTTGCTCGACCAAATCGACAACATCGTGGTCGATGCGCATTACCGGGGTATTAACCTGCTGGCCGGGGAAGATTTGCTCACCATTTTCAACGCTACGCAGTCCAGCACGCTGCTGACGGAAGGGCAGAATTTCAGCACAAAAGGGTTGGGACTGGTCAAGCGCTTGCAATTCAACAACCTTGGTGATGTGCGTGATATTTTGAGCGCATTGCGTTCTGCGCGTGCAGTGGTAAGGGAATATGCCTTCACACTGGCCAACGAGCTTTCCATTGTAGAGGCGCGCAATAGTTTTACGCGCGATTTGATTTATACAAATCTGGCCGGGGCGGATGACCTGACCGTGGCCGATATGAATAAAGAAGGGGCGCATCAACTGGCAGCGCAAACCCGGCTAAATCTGGGCATTACAGCCTTGAACCTAGCGGGACTGTCGCAGGGCTCCATACTGAATCTTGTAGGATAAAAGTCGTTTAATAATGGGTTGTGCAGCGCATGCACTGCATTAATCCACATAAGGATGGCGTAAAAACGAAAGGATAAATTGCGTTAACAGAGTTTTCATTTTTATGATATATTCTATAAGAATGGCCCAAGTATTGGGCTTATGCAGGAAGCATGCACAAACCTAGGAAAGGAATAAAACTATGTCTTCTGATGTTGTATTGACCGCAGCTCTGCGGAATAACCTACTTTCTCTCCAGAACACGCAAAGATTGATTGACTCCACGCAGCTGCGTCTGGCTACGGGGCTTAAGGTCAACTCTGCTCTGGATAACCCTCAAAACTTCTTTACCGCGCAAAGCTTGAATAACCGCGCTAGCGACCTCGGTCGTCTCTTGGATGGTATCGGCCAGTCCATTCGGACTATCGAAGCCGCTGACAACGGTGTTACCGCTTTGACGAACCTTGTAGAGCAAGCTCAGTCGATCGTGCAGTCCGCGCGTGATACGCTGGCGGCCTCTGAAGGGGAAGCCCGTTTGGTTGGGAATGTCGATCTGAGCACGACGGCTACCGGCGACCTGATTGCCGACACTTCGATCACGGCTGCCGACGTCCTTCGCATCATCACAACCGATGATGACGGTACTCAGATCACTCAGGATATTGCTTTTGGCGCAACCGATACCATTCAGGCTTTTGCGGCCAGAATTACGGATACTTTCGCCGATAGCGAAAACGGTGAGATTTCCGCGTCCGTAACGGCTGAAGGGTATCTGTCCATCGAAAGCTCGGATGGGAGAAGCTTTAAGCTGACCACAACAGCGGCGAACGAACTGGATGCCACTGATTTGGCTGCTCTTGGTATCGGCGACTTCTTCTCTGCCGAAAACAGAACGGCCGGTGGTGGTACGAACCTGCAATCAGCGACTATCGTTGCCGGTAGCACCGTTAGCACGATCTCTTTGTATGAAAACTCCGGTGATATTGCTGAAGCTGGCGATCTGCTTGGCGCCGGTTTTATCGATGGTGACGGGAATACCGTTCTGTCGGCTCTTACCGCCGGGTCTTTCCAGCTTGCCGTTGACGACAACGGTACGGTTCAAACCTCTACTGCTGTAGCCCAGACCGGATCTTTCCAGGATTTCGTCGAAAGCATCAATCAAGACACAACCCTTAACCAGTTGGTGAGTGCTAATTTCGACAGCTCCACAGGCCAGCTCAGCATTACTTCGCTGTCCGATACCGTTAACAGTATCGAGTTGCGCGTAACTGCCGATGCCGGTGATACGGTCAGTCTGGGCCTTGGCGACCCAACAGGTAACCTTGACCCGATTACGAACGCCGGTGGCGGTACGGACGATATTGTTATTCGCTTTAATAACAGTACGGCTGAACTTGACTCTCTGGCTGGCGACTATAACACGCTGCGCTCGCAGATCGACGATCTGGTTGCCGATGCCCAGTATCGTGGGATCAACCTGCTGAACGGTGATGACCTGACGACGTTCTTTAACGAGAACAACACCAGCTCGCTGATTACGCAAGGTTCGATCTTCACGGCTAATGGCTTGGGTATTACCGAAGCGACCTTCCGCTCCAGCACGGAGATTGAGTTGAGTGCCACACAGGTCCGCGACTCGCTCAGCGCCGTACGGAACTTCGGGTCTTCGCTGGCCAACAACCTGTCTATCATTCAGACACGTCAAACCTTCACCGAAGAAACGATCAATACGTTGCAAGCCGGTGCGGATGACTTGGTTGTTGCAGACCAAAACGAAGAAGGTGCAAACCTGCTCGCTCTGCAGACCCGTCAGGCTTTGGGGGTTACATCCCTGTCTCTGGCGTCTCAGTCACAGCAGTCTGTGCTCCGACTCTTCTAATTATAAAATTCAAGGGCATTGCCCGATTACACAAAAGCCCCGGACAGAACGTTCGGGGCTTTTTTCTATACCTACGATCTAATTTTTATGTTTTATAAAGGGTAAAGCTGTTATAGTTAAGGAGCAAAGGCAGAAAGCCGCCCATACGAAAGGAAGAATTCCATGGCTCTCGTTATCGATCTCAAACCCGGTGAAAAGATTTTAATTGGTGAAGCGGTTATCACCAATGACTCTCAACGTACGCGCCTGCATATTGCCGGCGACGCCCCTATCTTGCGTGAAAAAGACGTTATGCAGGAAGGCGAAGCCGACACGCCGTGCAAAAAAGTTTATTTTCTGGTGCAATGCATGTATCTGGCCAATGCGCCGGATCAATATCACAAACGCTATTTCGAACTGGTCAGGGAAGTGCAGCACGCTTCGCCCTCTTCCTCTTTTTTCTTCATGCAAATCAACGAAGAGATTATCAGCGGAAATTATTACAAAGCGCTGAAGCTGGCCAGACAACTGATCGCCCACGAAAAGGAATTGTTAGACCATGCCGTCCAACCCGCCGCAGAATAATCCATACGCTCAGGCCGCAGGCGCTTATGGCGATAATGCGCAGAAAAACACGCCGGACCAGCGTGAACTGGAAGGGCGCGTGTTGCTCAAATCCGCCAAAATGATTAAAGACCTGCAGGATAACTGGGAGAATATTAACAGCGAGCTTCTTGAAAGCACGCTGAAATACAACCGGCAGATCTGGATGGTGTTTTACGATACGGCGCTCGAAAATCCGGAAGGCGACCGCCCGAATGACTTGCGTAGCAATATTGTCAATCTTGCCAATTTTATATTCAAGCGAGAGCTGGACATCATGGCCAACCCGGAGAAAAACAAGCTGGATGTTCTGATTAACATTAATCGCGAGATCGCCGCCGGCTTGATGACCAAGCCTTCCCAAGATGAGAATGGCACACCTTAACCCCCCCCCTTCAGCATTTTTTCATTATTTATATAGTTGTTTCCTTTAAAAATCGGACATATTTCAGTAACGCATCATTGCACGGCTTGTCCGTGTAATCTGTTGAAAATCAAAGATCACACGCACAAAGGCGTGTGATGACGATGGGAATAATATGTCCTATAGTCGTTTAAATTAAGGATTATACAGAGGCGAAGTTTGCAGACCTGTATAATTCTTAAGTTGAATGACTATATTCTTAAAGAAAATGACTATAACTCTATTCTCAACTTCTTTTAACGACTTGAAAAAGAAGAAAAAATTGCAACCCCGGGCTTGACCCGGGGCCTATTGAATCTTTCTGTAAGTCCCTATAGCCCACGGCTTTCGCCGGGGTTGCGGGAATTTTGTACGGGTTAAGCTTTCGGGACGTTGAGAATTGGGTTAAGCTTTAAAGAGTTTTTATGCCGTGACATTGACGGTACCTGTTGAACTCGCGCCCGACTGCGCACCAGCGCTCAGCGCTGCGATGGCTGCCTGCGGGGCGCCACCAACAGATTGTGTTGGAGTCGTTTGAGCCACTTGCTGTGCCTGAAATGCAGCTTCGCTCACATCCAGATTCGATGCATTTTGCGACGGGGTATTTACCGGCTCCGTGGTTGCGCGCGCAGTCTCCGCCCGTGCGGCTTCGGCGCGCGCGGCCTGAACACGGCGTTGTTCCAGCGTTGTCTCTGAAGGGAATTGTGTCAGTATATCGCCGGTATCTGAATCGCGAATTTGCAATACGGCGGTATCAAAGCGCGTATCGACCGAGATGTACGGGCTGACATACGGGGCGACAGGACCGCGCGCGACACTCTGTACAGCCTCAGCATCGGCTGCGAAAGAGTTCAACGTCGCCACCTGATCCGCGGTAAAGCGGGCCAGCCGCGCATTTGATATGACTGAATTTACAGCTTCTATCATGTTTGTCCTAACCATCTGCGGCGGCCACAGGGGCTTATCGCAGATATAATACCCTACTATTATGGTACAGCACCCACAGGCAAAAGTCAAGTCTTTCAGCAACTTATCCTCAGTGTGCACATAATAACAACCCCTTGAAAAAACAGCAAAAATACTGGGCAATCCTGAATTGCAACCAAAATTTGCGCTCCTGATCGCCTTAGCATCCATGAGTCGTGCTTTTCGGAAAAACAGACCAATGGAAAAAGGTTAAAAAAACGTCTATACTATATGGAGGAGCCGTTTCTCCGATTCGTTCGGTCGGGCGGGCTGTTGAGGATAATTATGGCTACCCCTACCCTCTAAGGGGTTCTAGCCGGGCGCATAATGAAAGAATAAAGGTCGGAAATCGTGAGTAGTTTTGTTGATACATTGAGACAGCTTGGTCCTTCGAGGCTGGCTATTATGGGCGGGATTCTCGTTGGTTTGCTGCTGTTTTTCGTGTTTGTTTCGTTTCGCGTCTCCACACCGGAAATGAAGTTGCTGTACGGAGATCTTTCCACGACCGATTCCGGCGCGATTGCCGCTAAGCTCGAAGAAAGCCAGATTCGCTATGAAGTCTCCCCCGATGGCGCGCGCATTATGGTCGCCGAAGACGCCGTCGGCCGGGCGCGCTTGTTGCTGGCCGAGGCCGGTTTGCCGAATGGCGGGTCTTTAGGCTATGAAATTTTTGACAAACAATCCGGGTTTGGCACAACCAACTTTGTACAGAACATCAACCAAGTGCGCGCCCTTGAAGGTGAGCTCGCACGCACGATCAGTTCGCTGGGCGCAGTGCGCAGCGCGCGGGTGCACCTTGTTTTGCCGCAGCGTGAATTGTTCAGCCGCGAAAGCCGCCCTTCCAGCGCCAGTGTTTATCTGGGCGTGAGCCCCGGTGCCCGTGTCGAGCGCGAGCAAATTCTGTCTATCCAATCGTTGATCGCCTCGGCAGTACCGGATTTGAAAGCCGACAATGTTACGGTGATTGACAGCAACGGGAACCTGCTGGCCAAAGGCGGGGAAAACAACCAGCAAGGCATGCTTTCGGTCAAAGCCGAGGAAATGCGGCGCAATTACGAATCCCGCCTGACCGAAAAAATCGAAGATCAGGTCAGCCGCGTTGTCGGGTACGGAAATGTCCGGGCCATTGTTACGGCCGAGGTCAATTTCGACCGGATCAGCACGAATGAAGAAGTGTTCGACCCGGAGGGTCAGGTTATTCGCTCTTCGCAGGTGACTGAGGAAAGCAATACGGAACGTGACTCGGCCCCGGAAGATATCAGCGTACAAAATAACCTGCCGGGAGTCGGTGGCGATTTGCTGTCCGACACCGCGCCGACGGCGGAAAACAGTCGGCTGGAAGAGGTGACGAATTTTGAGATTAGCCGGACGGTGCGCAACACGGTGCGTGAGGTCGGTGAGGTTAAACGCCTGTCCGTTGCCGTTTTAGTTGATGGGCGTTACAGCACAAGTGAAGAAGGCGAACGCGTTTACGAGGAACGCCCCCAAGAAGAACTTGATCAGATTGAAGAGTTGGTGCGTAGCGCGGCGGGTTTTGATGCCGACCGCGGCGACGTTATTACGGTGAAAAACCTGCAATTTGCCGAGATTGACACCAACGAAGACGCTCTGGATGAAAGCATGCTGTTTGGCTTCCAGAAAGCCGATCTGATTGACGCAGCGGAAGTTCTGCTGGTCGGAATTATGATTATTCTGGTGATCTTGCTGATCCTGCAGCCGATGGTGTCGCGCCTTCTGGCGGTCAGCGATACCGACATGGATGAGGACCTTGAGGCAGACCTGCTGACCATGCGCCCACCTGCTCCGGCACTTGAAGGACCCGATGCGATGGCCGCCATGGGTTATGGCGGCGGCGGAGAAGAAGAGGAAGAGAGCCTGATCGATATTCAAGGCGTTGAAGGGAAAGTGAAGTCGTCTTCTATTCGCAAGGTCGAGGAAATTGTCGAGAATTACCCGAATGAAACCGTTTCGGTTATTCGGAGCTGGATGACGCAAGAAGGTTAAACATGAATATGGTTGCTGAAGAGAATTTCAAAATGATGGAGGCCAGCCATTAGTATACGTGTGCGCGATGATTACCGGACATTGACGGGGCCTGAGAAGGCTTCGATTCTCTTGCTGTCACTGCCTGAAGACCAAACGGCGAAGATATTCGGACAAATGGATGATGACGAGATCATGGAGCTTTCCCAGACCATGGCCAATCTCGGAAAGATCAGCCCGAATGTGGTTGAACGCCTGTTTGTTGATTTTGCCGAGCAGATGACCTCGACCAACTCCCTGATCGGGACGCAGGACAGCACCGAGCGTCTGCTGGCCAAGGCCGGGTTATCCGGCGATAAAATCGAAAATATCATGGAGGAGATCCGTGGCCCGGCGGGGCGGACGATGTGGGAGAAACTGGGCAATGTAAATGAAGAAATTCTTGCGGCCTTCCTGCAAAAAGAATATCCGCAGACTGTATCGGTGGTTTTATCAAAGATACAAACAGACCATGCGGCGCGCGTGCTTGCTATGCTGCCGGAGAATTTTGCACTTGAGGTTATTCATCGCATGTTGCGCATGGAGGTTGTGCAAAAAGAAATTCTTGATGAGGTGGAAAGAACCCTGCGTCAGGAATTTATGACCAATCTGGCGCGGACGCAGAAAAAAGACTCGCATGAAGTTATCGCCGATATTTTCAACAATATGGAACGCTCTGCGGAAGCGCGTTTTATGGAAGAGCTGGAAAAATCCGTTCCGGATTCGGCGGAAAAAATCCGGTCCCTTATGTTTACATTTGAAGACCTTATCAATCTCGATCCGGCCTCTGTGCAGACACTTATTCGCGCCGTCGACAAAGACAAGCTGCCGACGGCTTTGAAAGGGGCAACCGAAAGCATTAAAGACTTGTTCTTCTCGAATATGTCCGAGCGCGCGGCCAAGATCATGAAAGAGGACATGGCGGCTATGGGGCCGGTGCGTCTTAAGGATGTTGAGGAAGCTCAGCAATATGTCGTCAATGTGGCTAAAGATCTGGAATCACGCGGTGAGATATCGATTGCCAGCGGCGATGCCGAAGACGAGTTGATTTACTAACCCCGCATACGGAATGCGCAGGAACACGGTGGAAGATATTAAACAAAAATTCTTTTTTGACGTGAATATCTTTGATGAATACGGAAATATTGAATCCGAACTCATCGAGGATGAAGAACCACCCGTTCCTGTTTTTAGTGAGGCCGAGTTAGAAGCGGCCAAGAAGGCGGCTTTTAAAAACGGTCACGAACAGGCCACGGTTGAGGCCAAAAACAGCCGGGCTCAAAATCTGGCGAGCGTTCTGGAGGCCCTGTCGAAAGATATGGCGACTCTTTTCGCTCAGGAAGCCGCGCGGGCAAAACTTTATGAACATGAAGCCGTTGCCCTGACCCGGCATGTGTTTGAAAAATTATTTCCTTACTATGCTAAAGAAGCCGGTTTTGGTGAGTTAACAGGCGCCCTTGAGCACGTGTTGGAAACACATGCGCGTCAAAGCCTCATTCTGATGAGGGTTGCACCGGACATGGTTGAAGGCGTTGAGACGTTTTTGCAAAGGCTCCAGTCACAAAATCCGGAGTTTCGTTTTACGGTGAGGGGGGACGATACTTTGCAAGGACATGCCTGCGCCCTGTCATGGGAGGATGGTGGGGCTTTACACAACAATGACGCGATGGCCGCAGAAATTCTGGGCATTCTTCGGGAGGGAACGCAAGACGGGCTTGCAGGAGAAAACGCAAACCGTCATGATGGTGGGGATAGCGTGCGTGATGAGGTGGCGTTACTGGCGGCTTCTTATGACGCGGAAGTGCCGGATAAGAATTCTGAGCATCCTGATTTAAAGGAGAAACCCGATGAGTGATGAAGACGATCAAGCAACAGGCGAAGGCGGCGGCAATACACAGTCTGCCATCGACGATATTTTTGACGATGCGCCGGGTGGGATGAATTTAAATGAGATTTCTGCGGCTGAAGGTGCGGAGGCTAAGAGAGGTAACGAATACGAGATCGGCGAACCGATGGCCAGCGATGTCACCGCGATTTACGATATCCCGGTGCAAATTTCCGCCGTGCTCGGGCGTTCGACGATGCAGGTCAGTCAGTTGCTGAAACTTGGACGGGGTGCGGTTGTGGAGCTTGACCGTAAAGTTGGTGAAGCCATCGATATCTACGTCAACAACCGTCTAGTTGCGCGCGGTGAGGTTGTGGTGGTTGAAGACAAGCTCGGCGTAACGATGACCGAGATTGTAAAGTCTGATCGTGCATAAAAACAGGATGTATAAATGAGTGATGCAGCAGCCCAGGACGAGAAAACCACCGATGCCGGTCCGATGCCGGTGGTCAGTGTGCCGCGCCACACCTCCAGCGTTGATTTAGCGACAATTTTAGGGCTGATTTTCACCTTTGGCCTGATTATTGCCGCGATTGCGATTGGCGACAGTAACGCTAACTTTGTCGAAGTGCGCTCGTTGATGATTGTGATTTTGGGGACGTTGACAGCGACGGCCGTTTCCTACACGCCCGAAGAGCTTTCCCGCTCCGGTTTTATTTTTACGCATTCGATTTTCATTCATAAGTGGAATCCGACGGCGATGGCATCCAACCTTGTGGCGCTGGCGGTGATTGCCAAGAAAAAAGGGGTTTTGGCGCTTTCCGGGTATGAAGGTGAAATGAACAAGAATGCGTTTCTCAACCGCTCTTTTCAGATGGTGATTGACGGCTTCCCGGCCGATGATATCGAATTTCTGTTGACGCAGGAACTGGATGCAGAGTTTGAACGGCACAAGCGCTCGGCCAGCATGACGCGGCGCGCCTCCGAAATCGCCCCGGCGATGGGGTTGATCGGGACGTTGATCGGGCTGGTGATGATGCTGGCCGATCTGGAGAATCCGGAAACGATCGGTCCGGCGATGGCTGTGGCACTGCTGACAACATTTTACGGGGCCATTCTGGGCACCATTGTCATGGCGCCGCTGGCGGTGAAGCTTGAAAAGCGTTCGACCGATGAAACGCTGATTAAAAAACTGATCAAAATTGCTGCGGTATCGATTGCCAAGCAGGAAAATCCGCGTAAGCTTGAAATGCTGTTGAATTCCGAATTGCCGCCGTCCAAGCGCATTCGTTTTTTTGATTAAGCTTGATGTCCTTGCACAGTAAACGTGATTTGAAAAGACCGCTCGCGCGTTCGTTGGCTTTCGTGATTTTTACCGTCCTTGTTGTTTATTTTTCACTCGTCGCCGTTTTGTATGTGAAGCAGCGCGATTTTATTTATTTTCCCGATAAAACCGTGCCGAACAAGGCTCTCGTCAATTCTGAGGGGGCTTCCAGAGATATCGAGGTACAGACCGAAGACGGGCTGCGCCTGCATGGCTGGTTTATTGAATCGGCCAGAACCGGAATGCCGGTGATTGTGTTTTTTCACGGCAACACGGGCAATATGAGTAACAGGTTGCATAAGATCTCAGATTATCTTGATGCCGGTTACGGCGTGTTAATGGCCGAGTATCGCGGTTATGGCGGCAATCCCGGTTTGCCCGGTGAAACGGGTTTGTATCACGATGCGGCGGCGTATTTTAAATGGCTGAACGAGGCGGGTTACGCCGACCGTGATCTTATCCTTTACGGAGAATCACTGGGCAGCGGCGTCGCGGTGGAAATGGCGATGCGTCACGACGATGTGAAAGCCCTTATCCTTGAAACCCCCTATGCGCGCCTATCTGATCCGGCCCGAAAAACCTATTTCTTTATTCCGTTTATCCATAATCTGATGCATGACCGTTATGAATCCATTGAAAAAATTCACAGCGTCAAAGCCCCAAAACTGTTTATCATCGCGGGACGAGATGAAGTTTTAGGCTCGCAGACGGGGTTGAATCTTTATAAGGCAGCGCCTGAGCCAAAGACGTTGAAAATATTCGAGCAGGCCCTTCACAATACAGCATATCAGCATGGGGCCGGTTCGCATGTCCTGCTTTTTCTTTCGACCTTGTAAGAGGGACTTGTTCACGCGTCACCGCGTGGTATTGTTATAGTTCTATGCGTTCACCGGGAGTTACATTGCATGCGTTTAATGATCATCGGACAACTGGACGGGTATATTTCTCAGGCTGGGAAAATCGCCCTGCAAAAAGGCGCGAAGGTTATCCACTGTGAAGATACCGAGCAGGCGGTTGGCGCTTTGCTGAATGGCAAGGGCGCGGATCTGGCGATGGTCGATGTGAAGCAAAAGATCCGTGAGTTTATCGACCGGCTGGAGGCCGAGCGTATTCACATGCCGGTGATTGCCTGCGGGATCGGCACGGATGCCCGCGCTGCCGTAAAAGCAATTGAACAGGGCGCAAAAGAATATGTGCCTCTGCCCCCGGATGCGGAATTGATCGCCGCCGTGCTGGCGGCGGTGACGCAGGAACAGAGCAACATGATTGCCGACGATCCGTCAATGCAGGCGGTGGTCAAGCTGGCCGACAAGATAGCACCATCGGAAGCCACCGTGCTGATTACGGGTGAATCCGGGACCGGTAAAGAGGTGATGAGCCAATATATTCACAATAAATCCAAGCGCGCTTCGGGTCCGTTTATCGCAGTGAACTGCGCGGCGATTCCGGAGAATTTGCTGGAGAGCGAGCTGTTCGGCCATGAAAAAGGCGCCTTTACCGGTGCGACCGGTCGGCGGATCGGGAAATTTGAAGAGGCGCATGCGGGGACCTTGCTGCTGGACGAGATTTCCGAGATGCATCCTTTGTTGCAGGCCAAGCTCTTGCGCGCGATTCAGGAGCGCGAGGTCACCCGTGTCGGCTCGAACGATGCGGTGAAGGTCGATGTGCGCATTCTGGCGACCTCGAACCGCGATCTGGAAAAATCGGTTGAGAAAGGCGAGTTTCGTGAGGATCTTTATTTCCGGCTGAATGTGGTGAATATCGCCCTGCCCCCGTTGCGGGAGCGGCCCAACGATATTGTCCGGCTGGGACAGTTTTTCGCCGATAAATATGCCGCTGCCAACGGCATGGGCAAAAAGGTTTTATCGGCACCGGCCAAGGCGAAGCTCACGGCCTATGGCTGGAGGGGGAATATCCGCGAGCTGGAAAATACCATGCACCGGGCGATTTTGATTTCAGTCGAAGACGAGCTGGAGGCCGAGGCTATTCATCTCGCCGATGGGGTTTTTCAAAATAAGAATGCCCCCTCACCCTCCCAGCCCGCTTCGCGGACTGGGTCCCCCCCTCTCCCCGTGGGAGAGGGTGCCGAACGCAGTGAGGCGGGTGAGGGAATTCAAAATCCCGGTGGGGTGGAAAGCCTTGTAGGCCGCACGATTGCCGAGGTCGAGCGCGATATGATTATCAATACGCTGGAACATTGTCTGGGCAACCGCACCCACGCGGCGAATATTTTGGGCATCTCCATCCGCACTTTGCGCAATAAGCTCAATGCCTATAAAGACGACGGCATTGATGTGCCGACCAGCGCAAGCGGGGGTTAACCAAAACATCTAATTTGACTTATGTAAATATATTTGCTAGTTTATCCGTATATTTAACAAAACACAGGAGCTTCTCCGTGCCTTCAGAAAAAACGCCCGAAAGTGCTTTTGAAAAAACTTATAGAGAGACCTACCACTTCACTAGAAAGTTTAGGGGTGCAGCGGATACGTTTGCGCGCCCGGGACAACTCGTACTGCGAGATAAATGGCAAGGTCTAAGAGATGGCATCAAAAAACGTCTGGGACTATCTGACCGTTGCAATAACAACCGACCAGAAAACCAGCCCTAATTTAAACCACTTCGACCTGAAGGATGGTGCCGTCAACGGCGGTGACGCGGATTTTTGCACCGGCTTCAAGATCGATTGCGCATTCGACTTTCCAGATGGAATCATCGACTTTGACCTTGCCGAAGCCGTTGGTGATGGGTTCGGCCAGCGTGAAGGTGCGCCCGACATACTGGTCGCCGCGTTTATTGAGGTTAGGTTGGTCCGATTTTATGGCGTCGGGGTTGTTCTTTTTATACACCCGCCAGCCGACCGCGCCGACCACCGAGAGCAGCGCCCAGATGGAGAATTGCAGTTGCCATGCCATGTCCGGGGTGATGAGGACAAGCACGCCCATGATGACGGCGGAGACGCCGATCCACAGGAAGAAGAAGCTCATCGAGAGAATTTCGAGGATAAAGAACACCCCGGCCAGCACCAGCCAATGCCAATAAACGATTTCTTCGAGGTTATAGCCAAATAATTCCATGATATTTTTTCCTCTCTTTCGTAACCCCGTATTTACTGCGGGGTCCATATGGATCCCGAATCTTCGTCCGGAATTTCTATTGCAATGCTAGTTATTCCATTTTCGTTTTACATCTTCGTATAAGTCATACCAGTTTGGGGGGCTTTTTTCGATCAATTCGATTTTCCACTGGCGTTTCCATTTTTTGAGCAAGCGTTCGCGATGAGCGGCCTGATCTATATCTTCATGAATTTCGTAGTAAACAAGTTGGGCACGCCCGTGCTGCTTTGTAAAGCCGTCTGCCAAGCCTTGTCTGTGTTCCTCTATGCGTTTCATAAGGTTTGTTGTTAGACCTGTGTAAAGCGTTCCGTATCTTTTGTTGGCTAAAATATAGACAAAAACCATAATGGTATGGGCCCCGGCTTTCGCCGGGGTTTCTGTTATGTGTTATGCTGCTTTTTTATCATCTTTGCCAAAAAGTTCCTTTGAAATTTCCGCAACGCCGCCCAGAGCGCCGATGACGGCGGAGGCTTCGAGCGGCATGAAGAGAATTTTCTGGTTTGGCGAGGCAGCGAACTTGCCGAGCGCGCCGACGTAATCCTGGGCGACGAAGTAGTTGATCGCGCGCGGATCACCTTTTGCGATGGCTTCGGAGACCATGCGCGTGGCGTTGGCTTCGGCCTCGGCGGAACGTTCGCGGGCTTCGGCGTCGCGGAAGGCGGCTTCGCGGCGGCCTTCGGCCTCGAGAATTGCGGCCTGTTTTTCCCCTTCGGCGCGTTCGATTTCAGACTGGCGGAACCCTTGGGCCTCGAGAATCGTGGCGCGCTTATCGCGTTCGGCCTTCATCTGGCGGGCCATGGAATCAACCAGATCGCGCGGCGGGGTGATGTCTTTGATCTCGATCCGCGTGACCTTAATGCCCCACGGCTCGGTCGCTTCATCGACGATGGAGAGCAGGCGGGCGTTAATGGCGTCGCGTTCAGAAAGGAGTTCGTCGAGATCCATCGAGCCCATCACCGTCCGTATATTTGTGGTGGTGAGGTTGAGCGTGGCGCGTTCCATGTCGCGGACTTCGTAAGCGGCGCGGGCGGCATTGAGAACCTGATAAAAAACCACGCCGTCAACCTGTACGACTGCGTTGTCTTTAGTGATAACTTCCTGGGAGGGCACATCCAGAACCGTTTCCATCATATTCATTTTCGCGCCGATCGCATCGACGAAGGGCACAATGAAATGCAAGCCCGGTTCCATGGTGTGGGTGTATTTACCGAAGCGTTCGACGGTGAATTCATACCCTTGCGGGACGGATTTGATTCCCTTAAAGACCAGCAAGACGCATAGGCCGACAAAGACAATGACAAAGGTTTCCATGAGTAAACTTCCTTTAAAGATTCAAAACTTTTCGTAAGGAATCATGGCCGATTCATAAAGGCATGGCAAGCACCGAAGTTTTTTCAGACCGTAACCCCGCTGAAAACCGGGGCCTATACAAAACTTGTGGAAAAACTGAATGGGCCCGGGTCAAGCCTGGGTTTCTTTCTATATGTTAATTCGTCTTATTAAGGTTTTATTAAGGTTTAAACTTCATAATAGGAACACGAAAAAGGTCCAAAAGAACGGCCATATAATAGAGAATAATAAAGGTGTGAATGATGTCTGAAGAAGACAGCAAGCTTGAACAGCTCAGTGCGGCGGCGAAAAATGCCGGTCAGGCCGTTGTTGAGACACTCAAAGATGATGAAAGCGAGGGGCGATCGTTCAAACCGTTGTTGACGGCGCAGAGTCGGCTGTCGATAAATTAACCAACACATTGAATAATGCGGCCCTAGGCATCAAATCTCTGACAAAAGATGATCTAACAGCTGAGAACATCGCAAAATCGCGCAAGAGAAAGGTCCGGATGCGGTCGTTGAAGCGATAAAAGCTGCCGGATATTTTTCTCTTTAAAGGTCCAACACAGATTGCCGCCATGCTCGCTGGCGATAACGGGCGAGCAAACTGGCCGATGTTATCAGCGGTAAGGCTAAACCCGATGAGAAATCGCAGGCTCAGAGCGGTCTTGATCTCATGGCTATTTTAAGCGGTGATTTTAGCAGCCTTCCTCAATGAAAGATAAGGCTGTTAGCTCCATTGATGGTTTAAAAACCTACTCAGCGGTGGTATTGGCGAAAGCTTGCGGGATGGTGGCCTGATTTTGATATCCCCAGCATCACCGGCATGCTCGACAGTTTTAAGCAAAGCGCATTAGCCCTTTTGACAGTTTTCGGTTCGGGTAACACCATAGAAAGTAATGGGCAAGAAATGTTAGCCGATACGGCTAACGATTCTCAGACTCCGCCATCACGAAAATCTGGCGCGGGGCTTGACGGTGCGCAGCGCCCAGCGGGCGATTTTGATCGGGTTGCATCGACATCTGCCCCCCAAGCAGCACCACATCAAGTGGCCAGCAACGAACATCAGCCTCCAGAAGGTCCTGCCGTTTAGTAACTTTCCCCTTTCATTTGCCTTAATTTCCTCACGCAGATACAATGTAAAGATGTTCTTGTCTTTGTGCGTTCGCATGAAGGCGGTTTTTCGTATTTTATAAAGTCTTAAGCGTTCATGGCTGATTCATCCGGTTCCAATCTTCCTACCCGCCAAGCCGCCAGAATGGCTGCGCCGGTGCGCGTCGGCGGGATGAATATGGCGAGTGCGGCGGGGGCTTTGGCGCCGTATTTCCGGTCCGACGTGATGTTCGCCTTCGGGATTATCGGCATCATCATGTTCATGCTGATCCCGATGCCGACCTTTATGCTGGATTTGGGACTGTCGATTTCCATCATGTTTTCGGTGATGATTTTGATGACGGTGCTGTTTATCCAAAAACCGCTGGATTTTTCAACCTTTCCGACCGTGCTGCTGGTGGCAACCTCGCTCAGGCTGGGGCTGAACGTGGCCTCAACCCGGTTAATTTTGTCAGAAGGCCATACGGGAACCGATGCGGCCGGGGCGATTATCGGCGCATTTGGCACAATCATCATTCAGGACAGTTACGTGGTCGGCGCGATTGTGTTTGCCATTCTGGTGATTGTGAACTTTGTCGTGATTACCAAAGGTTCGGGGCGGATTGCCGAAGTCGCGGCGCGGTTTACGTTGGATGCGATGCCGGGCAAGCAGATGGCGATCGATGCGGATCTTTCCGCCGGGCTGATTACCGAAGACGAAGCGAAAACGCGGCGGTCAAAGCTGGAGCAGGAAAGCACGTTTTTCGGGGCGATGGATGGTGCGGCGAAATTCGTGCGCGGGGATGCGATTGCGGGCCTGCTCATTACCTTCGTCAACATTATCGGCGGGATTGTGATCGGGACGGTTTCTCAGGGGATGAGCCTGGCCGATGCGGCTTCGACTTATACGATCCTGACCATCGGTGACGGTCTGGTTTCGCAGATCCCGGCGCTGATCGTTTCGGTGGGTGCGGGCTTGTTGGTTTCCAAAGCGGGTGTGGAAGGCAGCGCCGAGCAGGTGTTGTTCGATCAGCTTTCCGCCTATCCACGCGCGCTGGCGATGAGCTCGGCGCTGATGGTTATTCTCGGGCTGGTCCCGGCGATTCCCGCGACGCCGTTTTTAACGCTGGCGGCGATTACCGGCGGACTGGCCTATTTCGCGTTTCAGCGGCAGGCGGCCCTGGAAGAAGCACAAAAAGCCGCCACCGCCGCCGCGATGCGTCCCGGCGCGCCCGGTTCCCCCGTTCCGGCGGAAGAGCCGATTTCCAAAGCGCTGGCGATGGATACGATCCGCCTTGAAATGGGCTATGGCCTCTTGCCGCTTGTGCAAGGGGATGGGGGCAACAAGCTCACAGATCAGATCAAGGGGTTGCGTCGTCAACTCGCCGAGGATATGGGCTATGTTCTGCCCGCCGTGCGCATACAGGATAACCTTCAGCTTCCCGCCAATACCTATGTCGTGCGTGTCAAGGAGATCGAGGCCGGGCGCGGCGAGGTGCGGCCCAATATGAATATGTGCATGGACCCGACGGGGGCGAAGATTACCCTGCCCGGTGAGGCGACCGTCGAGCCTACATTCGGCCTGCCGGCGATGTGGATTGACGAGCAATATAAAGAAGAGGCGCATTTCAAGGGCTATACGGTGGTTGATGCGCCGACGGTGATCACCACACATATTACCGAGATTATTAAAGACAACATGCCGGATCTGCTCAATTACGCCGAGACACAAAAACTGCTCGATGAATTGCCGAAGGACTATCAAAAGCTGGTCAGCGATGTGATTCCAAGCCAGATCAATGTCGGCGGTCTGCAGCGCGTGTTACAGAATTTGCTAAGCGAGCGGGTGTCGGTGCGCGACTTGCCGGCGATTTTGGAAGGGATTGCCGAGGCCAGCGCCTTTACCAAAAATATCGCGCATATCACCGAGCATGTGCGCAGCCGCCTGTCGCGGCAACTGTGTGACGCCAATACCAACGCTTCGGGCGTGGTGGCGCTGGTGACGCTGACGCCGGAATGGGAGCATGCGTTCGGCGATGCGCTGATGGGCGATGGCGAGGAAAAGCAACTCGCCATGCCGCCGTCCAAGTTGCAGGATTTCATCACCGTAATTCGTGAGCGCTATGACGAGCTGGCCATGCAGGGCGAAACGCCCGTGCTGCTGACCTCACCGGCGATCCGCCCCTATGTGCGATCCGTGATTGAGCGCTTCCGCCCGCAAACGGTGGTGATGAGCCAGAACGAAATTCACCCGAAGGCCAGGATTAAGACTTTAGGTCAAGTGTAGCGCTCAAACCTGCTTTTTGCTTCGCGATACAGCTTTAGCACCGTTCCCAGCTGCTTTTATTGACATTTACCCTCAAAATACACTATAATATTACATAAACTTTTAAGGAGTTACCATGTCTTTAACAAATCAAAGTAACAAGGCCTCAGCCTTGGCGGAGAGCGCTCCTGAAGCCATTCTTAGAATGGATGATGTGACAAAGGATGATGCTCAAACGATCGGTAAATGGGCGGCTGATCCACGTTTTTTCTACGTTTATATTAATAATGGCATAGACGATCCCGAAAAGGCACGGCAAGCGGGCGAGAAATACGCCACTTTGTGTGATTGGGGGCTTCAAGGTCGCAAATCAGCGCTCAGCCTTTCAGAATTTGAGGGAAATGCCCTCCAACGCCTGCGTCAGAAATTTATGTCAGAGGCTTACGATAAAGCCGTTAACGTCACCTATCCTTGGGATGCTGTTTACGCCAAAGGTCTTCGCGATGAAAACGGAACACTTAGAGGGATTACGATCCTTTTGCATGAGAGAGAAACCGGAGATACCGAAATAGGCTATATGCTTGATCCGGACTATCACGGTAAGGGCGTCGGTTCCTCCATGGTCATGAGCGCTCTTAAATGGGCCAGAGAAAACACCGAGCTTGAAACTTTGAAGGCCGAAGTCGACCCAAACAACGGGGCGAGTTGCGGCATTCTAAGGAAGCTCAACATGGTTCAAACAGATTATATTGATGTCGGACCTTATAAAGATCGCGACGGCAGCCCGATCGCTTCGAGCATTCTTAAGTGCGGTACGGCAGAGATTGACGGTGCCATAGCCGCGCACCAGGCAAAAGGCGGAGCCATTTATCAAGTCGGCGATGCTGTTCTTGAAGCCAAAGACAGGCATGCCGCGCTCACGCATGATGCGTAAGGTCTAAAAGCAGGCTTTTAACGCTTAAATTTTGGCGCGTTCGGGTTATCCCCAACCATCCACAAACATATACCCCTTTTTATGGAAGATGCTGGTGTGCTATGCTGATTCTGAGTACACTTAGTAACTACAGGATTCACACGATTCCATGCGGCTAAAATCCTTTTATGCCAAAACCATGACAGAGGCGATGCATATGGTCCGTGAGGCTTTGGGCGAAGATGCGATCATTCTGGCGACGCGCGAGGAGCGCGGCGGGCCTGCGCATGGCGGCGGGGTGCGGGTGACGGCGGCGATCGACCCGGCCGATTATGGCGAACGCGGCTTTAGCGGCGATGATTTCGCCGATGCGCCAAATTTCGAAACGCACGGACGAAGCGCGCCGACCTCGGCGGAAACCTGGCTGCAATATGACGACGAAGACGAAGACTCGGCGGTGGCCGAGGAAATCACCGATGCAATGCTGCGCCACGGCGTACCCGAAGACGTGATGGACCAGATTTTATCCTGCGCGACCGTGGTCGGGTTTGAACAGCCCGGCGTGGCGCTGGTCGCGGCGATGGAGCATCTGTTCCAGTTCACTCCCCTGCCCCAAGGTCAAACCCACAAAGCGGTGATGTTTGTCGGTCCGCCGGGATCGGGCAAGACATTGGCGGCGGCGAAAGCGGCGGCGCGCGGGGTGATGAAGGGCCTGAAAGTCGGGGTGATTTCGACCGATACGGTGCGGGCGGGCGGTCTTGAGCAGTTGGCGGCGTTTACCAAGCTGCTGCGCACGGATTTGAAAGCGGCGGAAAATCCGGAAGCCTTGACCAAAGCGGTCGCCGGGTTTAAGGGCTATGACCAAATCATTATCGACACGGCCGGGATGAATCCGTTTAATACCGATGATATTCGAAAACTGGCGCGCTTAATAGGTGCGGCCGCCATTGAGCCGTATCTGGTTTTGCCCGGCGGAATGGATGCCGAGGAATGCGGCGAAATGGGCCGCATTTTTGCGACGATTGGCGCGCATACGCTGGTGCCCTCGCGCATTGATATGGCGCGCAGGCTCGGCGGTTTGCTCTCGGCGGCGCATCACGGGGGCCTGAGTTTTGCCGACGCTTCGAATACGCCGAAAGTTGCCGACGGTTTCGTCTCGCTTAATCCGAAAAATTTGTCTAAACTGTTAATGCCCGGCGCGTATCGGAATGAGTCCGCGCATGGTCAACGTCAACCGGCGCTTCGCCGAACAGGAACACATCAATGAGTGACACGCAAACACACGTCGAAGCCAGAACCAAGGCCCCGAGCTTTCGCCGCGGGAAGAATCTGCTGGCTGTAGCCAGCGGTAAGGGCGGTGTCGGCAAGACGTGGTTCTCCGTCACGCTGGCGCAGGCTCTCACGCAAATGGGCAAAAAGGTTCTGCTGTTTGACGGCGATCTGGGGTTGGCGAACGTCGATGTGCAGCTCGGCCTGATGCCCAAGCGCGATCTGAACGATGTGATTCGCGGGCGGCTGAGCCTTGATAAAGTGATTCAGCATTATGATGAAGGCGGATTCGATATTATCGCCGGACGCAGCGGACAGGCCTCGCTGTCCTCCCTGCCCTCGCAACGGCTGGCGCATTTGCGCGATCAGTTGCTGGAAGTGGCCGATAATTACGACATTGTGATTGCGGACCTTGGCGCGGGCGTCGATCGTACGGTACGGATGCTTTCGGCCACGGCGATGCGCACGATTTTGATTACGACGGATGAGCCGACTTCACTGACCGATGCCTATGCGTTTATCAAGCTGGGCAATGCGGCCGGGATGTCGAAGAATATCTCCATCGTGGTCAATCAGGCCGCCAGTGAGATGGAGGGCGAGAAGACCTATAAGACTCTGCTCAAGGCCTGTTCGAACTTCCTGCGCCTGCAGCCGCCTCTGGCCGGATTGATAAGGCATGATCCGAAAGTCAAGGAAACCATTCGCCATCAAACGCCGATCCTCATCCGTTCACCCAATGCACAGGCGGCCTGCGATGTCGAGGAAATCGCCAAGCATGTGTGGAAGTCGATGGCCGAAGCGCGTAAGGCGGCGGCGGGCGGTTAAAGTTCGATCGGGTTGCAGTCTGCGTCGTATTCAACCGGGACACAGCCCTCAGGCTTCCAGATTTCGACAACGCCCTCATCTTTGAATTTTTGGGCTGAGCTTTTGGCGATACCTAGCGGATCTTCCAAAACCGCGCCTGGATAGTACACCGTTTTGCCATTATAGTCATTTAAATTAACATTTACACGTAACAAGAGCATCAAGGGTTGTTTTTTGCTCGGCATTTTTCCAGTTTGTTTTGATGGCTCCGAATGTATTTTCGATGGGGTTGAGGTCGGGAGAATATTTGGGGAGGCATAAGAGTTTGTGCCCTTTTTCTTCGAGCATGGCTTTGATTTTTGCTTTGGGGTGAAAGGGCGCGTTGTCCATGACGATGACACTGGGCTTTGTCAGGGTTCTCAACAAATGCTCCCTGATCCACCACAAGACGGTTGTGCCTTCGCACGAACCTTCGAACAAGATCGGCGCAAGCCATTGTTTGCTTTTCGCCGTTGCGCCATGATGAGATTCGTGCGCGTATTCTTCCCGCCCGCACATCGCCGTAAATTTTATCCCGCGCTCTGCCCAGCCTGCATCGCGCCGAACATCCTCCTCAAACCCGCTCTCATCAAAGTAAATAATGTTGTCGGAGCCATACGCGCAGAGCAGTTTGCGCAGGCGGCACAGATATGCCGCTCTTTTCATATTGTTTCGTTCCAAATATCGTCGTTGTTTTTTAACGATTTTCATCGTCTTAAGCGCTATCGACAGGCCGGGAACGCTGATGCCAAAATCTCAGCGCGTTCGCGTAATAGCATATCCGGATGTTGCCGCACATGACGGCGAAGCTCTTCCTTGTCCAATTTGCGACGCCGCAAACCATGTTTCTTAGGAGAAAGGTCACCGCGCAACAACCAGTTATAAACACTCTTGCGCGATACGTTATAACGGCGCGCCGCTTCCGCTTTGCTGCCGCCCGAGAGAACAAAATCCACGACCCGCTCTCGTATATCAATCGAACATGTCATACCAAAATATAACATGTGTAAATATTATTTTAAATTACTATAGAACCAAGATCAAGGAGAACGCCGCAGTCCAGTTGCAGCGCCTCGTTTCCGCCCGCATTGGTCGCCCATTGGTATGTAATGGCGTTAATGCCCTTTTCTTTTGGCGGAGCGGCCAGCGTATCCGGTATTTTAATACTATAATCGGGATTCAAGGAACCGCCTGCGAAAGCGCTTGAGAGGCTTGGCTTGCCTTGCAACAGCCCATACACTGCGTCGTTTGACTTGATTGCACTCTGCAAAAGAGTCTTTAAATCTGCATCATCAATTTTATTCGGATTATCGCTCATAATTTATTTCCTCACTCGGATCAGTTAAATTCCGCTCGCCAAAGTACCTCCCCGAAAAAAATTATGTCAATAAAGATCTTTTAACTGTGGACTTTTTCCTTTCTTGTCATCCCGACCGAATCCTGCGAAGCCTTAGCGAAGCAGGAAAAGCGGAGGGATCTGATCCATTTTCAAACTGTTCAGATCCCTCGATTACGGGCTAACGCCCTTCACTCGGGATGACATTTTTTCTCTATATCTTTTCGCTTTGTTGTTTAAACTGCCATTATGAATGAAACGCGTTTTCCTGCCGGGCCCCCCTCTCCCGGCCGAAGTACCCGTAGCGCGGGCGGTAACGAGCCGAATGCGCGGCTTGTCAACGTGCCTAATGAAGTGCGCGCCGAGGTGCAGACGCGCAAGGCGGTGTTGCGCCTGCGCGGGGAGGTTGTGCGGCATAATGATGACGGCTCGATCCGGGTGCGCACGCAGCGCGGTGATATTGATGTGCGTTTACGCGAGGGGCAGCCAAAGCCGGAACGCGGCGCCCCGGTTGAGGTTGAAATTCCGCCTGCCAAGGCCGATGGTCGTGTGCCTGAAACCGCGAGTGTGCGGGAGGTTTTGCGCGGGGAAACACCCACCGCAGCCCCTGAACACCGGACCAGTGCGACACCGCTTGAGGTAGAGGTGAGGCCGCCGCAAGGTGAAGCGGCAGCGCCGCGCCAGCCCCTCCCGGCAGAAGAACGGCACAGGGCCAATGCTGCTGAACGCGCAGCGTCTAATGCCGCTAATGCCGCTAATGCCGCTTCGCAGGCTTTGCCGCCGATCGGCACGGCGGTGCGCTTGCAGCCTCTTTCTCCGCGCGCGGCTGCGCGTTTACCGGTGCAGGACCTTTTGCCACAGGTGGTGCAAAGCGTGATTGCTCCGGCGGTTTTTGAAGCGCAGATTGTCGCGGCGCAGGTGCAAAGCGATACGGCGCAAGCGGTTGTTACATCCTTTAAGCCCGTCATCGGCGATACGCCCGCTCCGCTCACTCAAACATTTTCGACGCCACTTGTTACGACGGCTCCGCCTTTGCCGCCAAATACGGCGCCCAAAACCGCGTCGGTGATCCTTACCCAGCCGGTGGCTTTTTCCAGCATTGAAACGCCCGCGTTACAAACGGGGCTGCCCCCGGCCATTCCCGCAGAAGCGTCTACAGTTCTGCAGCTTCCACTGCGCCCGGCGCAAGCGGTGTTATCCTCGGTTGTGTCCCCGCCTGACGTGCCATCGACACCAAGCGCCCTTGTTTTCAATCAAGCGCCTTCGTTGAGCGCCTTGTCGGAATCACCTGCCGCGCCACAATCTGTCGCGCCGGTGGTTATAAAGCCGCAGGTGCTCGATGTGGTGATTGAGAAAACGATTCCACCGGAGCCTGAATTTTTGCCGGGCAGCCGTGACGTTCCAACGCCCGGCGTGAAACCCGTCAATGTGAACAAGCCGGAACGGCTCATCGTGCAAAATCAAAATGCCGGCAGTCTGGTGGGCGTTGTGACCGCCGTGACGCAGGGCGCGTTGCCGGTGGTCAGCGTGCTTTTTCCGGCGCTGGACAGTGAGCAGCTTTTTGCCCTGCAATTCCCATCTGACACGGTGAGCATTGGCACACAGATTCAGGTGCGCCCGCAGGTTACGCCGACGGTGCAGGGAGATGCGGCGCTGATGAATATCGCTCAAGCCATACCTTTGGCCGCATTTTTCACGCCACAGCCGTGGCCGGCGCTGGATGAGGCCTTGCAGGTTTTGGCCCGCAACGGCCCACAAGCGGCGCAAGCGATGGTCAATGTCACGCCATCCCCGGCTAATCCGGCGCAGCTTGGCCCGGCGGTGATGTTTTTTGTCGCGGCGCTGCGCGGGGGTGATCTGGGATCGTGGCTGGGAGAAAAAGCCAGCGAGATTCTGAAAGGTGAGAAAGGCGGGCGGGTATTATCGCGCCTGCTGGGGGATGGGGCAAATTTAAGCCGGATGGCCGCAGAGCCGATGAGTCAGGATTGGCGCGCAGTGAATATTCCGCTGTATCACGATGGCGATATGCACAAGATCGGGCTGTATTACCGGCATGAACAAGACGGCGACGAGAATGATGACAAAGCGCTGAAAGGGATGCGTTTTGTGTTTGATCTAGCGCTCGACGTGATGGGCAAGGTGCAGCTCGATGGCTTATTCCGGCCGGTTTCCGGGGCGGGCAAGCGGCTGGATCTGGTGGTGCGGACCGAGCAGCATTTCAGCGAAGCGACGCGCGGAGAAATGCGCCGCATCTATGCGCGGGCGCTGCGCGAGAGCGGAGTGAGCGGGGAGCTCACTTTCCAAGACCGCCCGGAGATCTGGGTGAGCGTACAGGCGAAAAATGCTGCGGCGTTGGAGGTGGATGCCTAATCGCGCTCTTCCTGCCTGCGGCGATAGGCTTCGATGCCGATTTCATCAAGTTCGGCGGATTCTTTTTTGTCCTGCTCTTTTTGCTCTTCATCTTCGCGGGCGGCCTGGGTGATCTGAATTTTTTTGAGTTCGGCGAAGGCCGCGCGCATATCCTCACGCGCAATGGCGATGCGCGATTCCAAAACCCCGGCGGCCTGATTGATTTCGATGACACGCTCCTTGACAGCCTGCGAATACGGCCCGAAATAGGAGAGCATTTCAACACCGAATTCCTGTATTTTCTCGCGCTCTTCATCGAGTTGGGTCAGCAACGTGGTTTTCTGGTTTTTCAACTCTTCGGCCTGCCGATATAATTCGGCAACAAATTTTTGTTTTTGCTCGAGGGCGTGTTTGCGCACACGGATAAGAGAGTTCAGATCGGCCATATTTAGAATTATAGATTATAGATTATAGATGATGGAACGAAAAAAGATGTTGAAAGCGGTTTTTTCTTATGTTAAATAATGCTCCCACATTGAGAGCAAGGGAATAGGTTATATGTCTGATATTCCATATTACTATAAGGATGATTTTACTAAACGCGTTTGCGAGTCTGGTGAGCATGTTTTTTGGAATGATCAATTCCACCATCTATACAGGCTCGATGTACGCAATGGCACGGCACCGGATGATAAACGGGTTAGCGCCTCTATATTTCAAAGAGACTTCTATGCTGTAAGAGCGGAGATAGGACGCCGCGATCGACAAACAGGTGAGGCCACAAGTTTCAACCTCGTCGCTCAACACGTGTTTGGTGAAGCGAAAACCAGCGCACCTGCAGGTGCAAATTCTCAGGCTGCATATTCCCGCGTTGTCAACGGTGATTTGGGCGCGAGAGTTGCGCAAGATTATTCAGACCGTACCTTTGTGATGGCCGCCTAATACCCTACCCCCAAAATCCGGGCGAGGCGGGTAAAGCCTTCCTCAATCGATGAGTGGTCGTTTTTGTGCTGGGTGAGAAAGTCCTCGATTTGCGGATAAAGGACCAAAGCCTCGTCGACTGCGGAGTCCGAACCGCGTCGATAGGCACCGAGACGGATGAGTTCGGCCATATCCTCGTAGGTTGTAACGACCTGTTTGGCCCGTTTGATGATTTCATTTTGTTCATCGCTGAGCACGCCGGGCATGGACCGCGAAATGGATTTCAGAACATTGATCGCCGGGTAGCGGCCGCGGTCGGCGATTTCGCGCTCCATAACGATGTGACCGTCGACGATTCCGCGCACGGCATCGGAAATGGGTTCGTTGTGGTCATCCCCTTCGACCAAAACCGAGAACAGCCCTGTGATGGAGCCTTCGCCGGGCGCGCCAGGTCCGGCGCGCTCCAGCAGGCGCGAGAGTTCGCCGAATGTCGTGGGCGGATAACCTTTCGAGGTTGGCGGCTCGCCGGCGGACAGGCCGATTTCACGCTGGGCCATGGCAAAGCGGGTGACCGAGTCGATCAGGCAGAGGACCTGTCGCCCCTGGGTGCGGAAATATTCGGATACGGCGAGGGTGACATAGGCGGCCTGACGGCGCATCAGGGCCGGTTCATCGCCGGTGGCGACAATGACCACAGAGCGGGCCAGCCCGTCGGGGCCGAGGTCGTCTTCGAGGAATTCCTGTACCTCCCTGCCCCGTTCGCCGACCAGACCGATGACCGAAACATCGGCGGTGGTATAGCGCGCCATCATAGAGAGCAGCACCGATTTCCCCACACCGGAGCCGGAGAAAATGCCCATCCGCTGGCCCTGACAGGTGGCCAGAAACGTATTGACTGCGCGCACGCCCAGATCAAGCTGTTTGCCAAGGCGCTGGCGGGAATGCGGCGGGGGCGGTTTATTTTTCAGCGGGACAGGCGTTCCGCCCTGCGGCAGCGGGCCTTTGCCGTCAATCGGCTCGCCCATGCCGTTGATGACGCGGCCCAGCCAGCGCTCATCCGGCGTGATCACCGGCGGGGTATCCTGAATAAAGGCTTTGCAGCCCAGCCCTACGCCTTCGAGCGTGCCGAAGGGCATCAGCAAGGCATGGCCGTCCTTAAAGCCGACAACTTCGCAGGGGATATTCTGGCCTTTATGCGGGCGCAGATGAACATGCGCGCCGATGGACAGGCCAGCGCCGAAGCCGGCGATTTCCACCAAAAGCCCGAGGATTTTGGTGACTTCGCCATAGGTTTCGGTCTGGGTGAGGCCCTTGATCCGGGCATCCATTTGTTCGGCTAGACGGTCCATGGGGGTATATTAACGGAAATTTATGGTTTTCAGAACTATCATCTGGAAGTTATTTGTAACCACTAAATGTTGTGAATACCATGGATGAAAATAAAAAACCGACGCTTGCACATATAAAACGCGCCGTTGCGCGGCATCGAGGCATTCCGGTCAAAGAGATGATGGTCTCCGGAAGTTCGAAACGACACGCGCATGAACGCCGTTTGGTTATCTCACTGGCCTTTCGCTTAGGCCATAAAGGTGATGAGATCGCGAAGGTTTTAGGCTACAAAAACGCGAATAATCTTTCGACTATATTTGAGGGTACTTTGAGGGAGGAAAAAAGTACGAAAAGTTGTTTTAAATCGGATCTCGGCGCAATAGAAGAAGAACTCGGTATTTCCATTGATAACGGCCCCTAAAGTCCGTGTTTATCTGCGCACATCTTTGGTTTAATCTCTTTGGAGTTTAATTCCCCGCCGCTTGCGGCGTATAAAAAACAACGGGGACACAGTAGTATTGTGTCCCCCACGCTTTTGATACCCCGCCCCTTGTGGCGGGGGCGTTCATTCACCCCATTCTCAACTTCCTGAAAGCTTAACCCGTGCAAAATTCCCGTAACCCCGGCGAAAGCCGTGGGCTATAGAGACTTAAGAAAGATTTTATAGGCCCCGGGTCAAGCCCGGGGTTACAATTTTTTCTTCTTTTTCAGGTCTTTAAAAGAAGTTGAGAATAGAGTTTTTCTTTATTGAACGTTCAGCGAAATTAGAAAAACCGGGTGAGGGGGTGGAGGAATTTTATCTTCTCTGCATAAGCGCTATTCTCAACTTCGTTTTTCGAAGAAAAACCGAAACCCCGCATTCAATGCGGGTCTATGGGGATTTGCAGTCGATACGATGGACCCCGTTTTAAAAACGGGGTTTCGTTTCTTCTTGTTTTTCAGGGCGTTGAAAAAAGTTGAGAATTGGGTCTGCATAAACCATTTGTTAACCTTGTTAATATTTGTTAATATAGTTGTTAAGAAAGTTTAACGAGGTGTGGTGCAATACCCCCTTGATGAAAACTTGAAAACAAACTGACCAGATCGAAAAACACAAGGGAATCAATATTATGCGCGTACTCCTCGTAGAAGACGACAGTTCTACCGCCAAGAGCATCGAATTGATGCTGAAATCCGAAGGCTATGTCATTGACACGACCGATCTGGGCGAAGACGGCCTGGAAATCGGCAAGATTTATGATTACGACATCATTATTCTCGATTTGATGCTGCCGGATATGGACGGCTACGATGTTCTGAAAGCCCTGCGCGACGCGAAGGTCGAAACGCCGATTTTGATTCTCTCCGGCCTGACCGAGCTGGATAACAAGATCAAGGGCCTTGGCTATGGCGCTGATGATTACCTGACCAAGCCGTTTGACAAGCGTGAGTTGATCGCCCGGATTCAAGCGATTGTCCGTCGTTCACAAGGTCATTCACAAAGCGTGATCGAGACCGGCAAAGTGTGCGTCAATCTGGATACGCGCACGGTTGAAGTCGGCGGTCAGCCGCTGCACCTGACCGGCAAGGAATACGGAATTATCGAGCTGTTATCCTTGCGCAAGGGCACGACGCTGACCAAGGAAATGTTCCTGAATCACCTTTATGGCGGGATGGACGAGCCGGAAGTGAAAATTATCGACGTGTTTATCTGCAAGCTGCGCAAGAAAATCCAAGATGCCGCCGATGGCGATAACTATATCGAAACCGTCTGGGGCCGCGGCTATGTGCTGCGCGATCCGCAGGAAGCCAGCAAGGCGGCGAGTGGATAGTGGAGGTTAGATGTCCTCTAACGACATTCCTCTAGGTAGCACGCATTCTCCGAATGTGCCGTTGTCCGATTTGCTTGTGTCGTGAACGTCTAGATCGTCCAAGCCTTCAATCGTTTTTACTACGAAGGTCTCTGCAACTGGGTCTTTTTCCCAGGAAAATTGGACATCCTGACCAAGAATACTGGCAGGCTTATGTGCAATTGATCTGAAAACATTTCTTGGAAGATACGCTTTTTGTTTTTGTCCTTGGCCGTCCTGAAACTCTATGGCTACGGGAGTTAGGCCATGTTCTCTAAAATTATAAGACAGTCCTGCTGAGCGAAATGTTCCGTCAGCGCCCTCCCAATCATTTATAATTGTTCCGGTTGATTGTGTCATTTTTTCTCCTCTTTTTACTTTATGAATGTTCATTCTACCCCCCCCCATGAACATTATGTCAATATTAAACTGCGCTTCTCGACTTTGTTTGTTATGGTGTCTAAAATAATCCGATGTGGACGATTCCGAATATATTGACCGTGGGGCGGATGGCGTTGCTGCCGGTGATGGTGGCGTTGTTCTTTGTGCCGTTCGCATGGGCGGCGTGGACGTGCCTTGGCCTATACATTATCGGCGCGGTGACGGATTTCCTCGACGGGTGGATCGCGCGGCGCTTTAACCTGCAGAGCGAATTCGGCGCGATGATCGATCCGATTTCCGACAAGGTTTTTGTCGTGACCATTATGCTGATGCTGGTGGCGGTGGGGCGGATCGACGGGCTGATGGTTTTATCGGTCGTTATTATTATCGTGCGGGAATTTATCGTTTCGGGGCTGCGGGAGTATCTGGGGCCGAAAGGCGTTAAACTTCCCGTTACCAAACTCGCAAAATGGAAAACAACTTTGCAAATGGCGGCGCTGGGGTTTTTAATTGTCGGGCCGTATATGTTTTTGACGACCCTGATCGGGAATATCGCGCTGGCGGGCGCGACGGTGCTGACCCTGATCACCGGTTGGGGATACATGAAGACGGGCATGGACGTTATCAGGAAAATGCCTTAAACCAGTAATATGGTTGATCTTTACAAGCTTGTCCGTCCGTTTGTGTTTTTGATGGCGCCTGAACAGGCGCACAGGGTGACGATTCACGCTTTGAAAGCCGGGCTGGTCCCGGCTGCGCCAAAAATTGACGCCCCCGCTCTGGAGCAGACGTTATGGGGATTAAAGTTTCCGACACCCATCGGGCTGGCCGCCGGGTTTGATAAAAATGCGCAAGTGATCGGCCCGGCGTTTGGCTTGGGTTTTGGCTTTGTCGAAGCCGGTACGGTCACCCCCAAGCCGCAGCACGGCAATCCGCCCCCGCGGATTTTCCGCGATCCGCCAAACGGGGCGGTGATCAACCGTATGGGCTTTCCCAGCGCAGGGATGAATGCTTTTAAAGCCAATCTTGAGCAGTTCCTGAGCCGTAAAGACCGCCCGCGCGGGGTGGTGGGCTTGAATATCGGGATGAATAAAAGCCAGACCGAGCCGTCGAAAGATTACGGTGCGCTAATCCGCATGCTCGGGCCGATGGCCGACTATATAACGATCAATATTTCCTCGCCCAATACGCCGGGGCTACGGGATTTGCAGAGCCGGGAGCCGTTGCTGGAGTTGCTCGAAGCCGTGCATGAAGAACGGCGCAAGGCGTGCGGCGACCACCCGCCGCCGGTTCTGGTCAAGCTGGCGCCCGATCTGGATGAGGCACAGCAGGAAGATCTGGCCAAGGCGGCGCTTGACGGCGGTGCGGACGGCCTTGTTCTGACCAATACCACGCTGGAGCGCCCGGATTATTTAGACGCGGACTTTGCCGCGGAAAAAGGCGGGCTGAGCGGCCAGCCCCTCACCGATACATCGACGCGGGTCATTCATAACTTTTACCGCCTGACAGGTGGGAAGCTGCCGATTATCGGGGTGGGCGGCATTGGTAATGCGCGCCAAGCCTATGACAAGATCAAGGCCGGGGCGAGTCTGGTGCAGCTATACAGCGCGCTGGTCTACGAGGGGCCGTACGTGGCCCATGCAATCAATCGCGGGTTATTGGCGCTTTTGCAGCGCGATGGTTATACTGATATTTCGCAGGCCGTGGGAGCAGCGCATGGCGATTAAAAAACGCAAAACCAAAGCCCGCAAACGCGGTTTCAAGCACTGGCCGCGGGCGGTGCTGATTGCGGCTGTTTTTAGCGCAGCCGTGTGCGTTGCGTTCTTGAGTTTTATCTCTATTCCGCTGGCTTTGCTGGCTTTGGGGGTTTTCGGGCTGGTCGGCATGATTGAGGCCGAAGCCTATGACCGCAGCCTTTGGGAACAGGCCGCCTCGTTTAAGTTTAAAACGCTGAAAGACGGTCAGGATGCGCTGCAAAAGCAAACGGCGCAAAACACCCGCGATCTGGCGGCGTTGAAACGCGCGGCGCCGGACGCGGGTTCCGGTGATGCGGATGAGGATTTCCTGAGCGTCGAAGCGCCGAGTAAGCGCGCGCGCCTGCCGCTAAACCTCGACACACGCGAACTGCCGCGCAGTCCACGGGCGGTGAAACCGTCGAAGATCGCGCCGGTTTCGCCCGCGCAGATGACGGATGATACTTTTGAGGACCTCAGCGACAGCATTGTGCGCGAGTTGGTTCATCACGCTCTGCATGAAAAACGCGTCGATGTGTTCGTCCAGCCGATCCAGCGCCTGCCACAACGTCAGACACGCTTTTACGAAATGTTTGCGCGCATCCGCGCGCGGCCGGGACAATATCTGCCGGCCAGCCGGTATATGGAGGTTGCCGAACAGGATAATCTGGATCATGAGATTGATGCTTTGCTGCTGCTGCATTGCCTGAAAACCATTCAGGGCAGCGCACATGTCAAACGCGCCGCGCCGTTTTTTATCAATATCAAAAACGCAACGCTCAAAAACGGGGTATTTATGAAACGGTTGCTCGGGTTTGTGGCGAAGAATCGTGAGCTGGCGCCGCGGCTGGTGTTTGAAATTCGCCAGAGCGATTTTGATGCGATGGAACCGGCGTTGCTTGAGATTATGCGCGGTCTGGGCGCGCTGGGCTGTAGCTTTTCATTGGAGCAAGTCGATAATTTGCAGATTGATGTCGCCGATCTGATGCACTTTAAAGTGCGCTATGTGAAGATTGATACCGCGCAGTTGTTGCAGGCGGGTGGAAACAGTAAGGATTTTGCCACGCTTAACAAAGCCAAGCGCAAGCTTGAGGCCAATGGGATTGGGGTGATTGCGACGAAGATCGAAACCGAAGAGCAGATGCGCAGTCTTTTGGATTTTGACCTGCATTACGGGCAGGGCTATTTGTTCGGCAAGCCGGAGCTGGAAGGCGCGTATAAAAACCGCGCTCGCATCCGGCGCAAAGGCGTGGTTGAAGATGTGGCGTAAAGATTGTGTTGAGATGAATTTAAAAATTTTAAAAAATACCCGGGCGATGTTCCCAAAGGTTTTTTTGTTGCAAGTTGTAGGAAGCTGCCGCAATATCCAGTATGTCTTCGACGGCGTCATCAAAATATGTGAAGCCATGCCGAGTAATAATTTTACACAGTCCAATACCATCCCATAACCAATATTTAGGCTCTCCTATGTAGTTTAATTCGTCGAAAAGTGAGCTAATGAGACTTGGCGGAGGATCGGCGAATCCTCCTGTGCGCGTCGTTCGGTATTTATTATATGTAAGACGGTAAAAATTATAATGTTCTTCATCATGGTCAAAGACTCGGCTTATCCTGTGCGATATCCCATAGCTTACTTTTGGATGGAAACCATACATGAGTTGCCAGCGATCTTCCCAGCCGCTTTTTAACTTGTGGTATGGATGCGGCACAACCGCTCCCTGTTTAAATATCTGCACAGGAGCGCCTTTCAATTTTTCATCGATGGCCGCCTTCAGTTCAGCCAATCTTTTATATTGAAGTTCTCCAACTTTATCAGGCGGATCTGGTTGTCTTACTTGCTCGAATGCCTCGGTAGACGTCTTTTTTTTGCGCCCCGTTTCGCCAACATCCCTTGCTCGTTCTAAGAAATCTTTATTCATTACTTCCTCCCAAAGCTTTGCAAGAAAACACACTAACCACAGTTAACATAATATTGTCAAGTTTTATACCTGTCCTGATTTAAGGATTTCTCATGAATTGAAAATTAGTTCTTCGTGGCTTTGTGTCTTCCTGTTAAAACGTCTACATGAATTTGCCCCGTTAAAAGGATTTGCAATGAGAGTTTTACTGTCTGTTTTTGCGTTGGTGTTTGTGAGCCTTCCTGCTTTGGCCGAAACGCCGGTGCCGAATACGCCGCCGCCCGCACCGGTTCATGCGATTGCGCTGCACGGCATGCCGAAATATGCGCCGGATTTTACGCATGTTGATTACGTGAACCCGGATGCGCCGAAGGGCGGGACGCTCAAGCTCAACGCGATCGGCAGTTTTGATTCCCTCAATCCGTTTATCGTTAAAGGCACGCCGGCGGCGGGGCTCAATTTCCTGCGCTCGGGTCTTGTTTATGAAAGCCTGATGCAAAATGCCTGGGATGAGCCGTTTACGCTGTATGGCGTGATCGCCGAAAGCATAGAGATGCCCGAGGATAAGAGCTGGGTGGCGTTCAATCTGCGCCCGGAGGCCCGGTGGGCCGATGGTGCGCCGATTACGGCTGAGGATGTCGTGTGGACGTTTAACACGATCACCAGCGAGGGCCAGCCGTTTTTCAAGGCCTATTACGGGGATGTGGAAACGGTTGAGGCGACAAGCGCGCGGCGCGTGAAATTCACCTTTAAAGTCGCGGGCAATGCCGAATTGCCGCTGATCGTGGCGGAGATGGCGATTTTACCGAAGCATTACTGGACGCAAGACGGGCGCGCATTCAACCAGACCTCGCTGGAGGCGCCATTGGGCAGCGGGCCATATGCGGTCGGCAAGGTCGAGGCCGGTCGCAGAATAGAATATGTGCGCCGGGAAGACTGGTGGGGCAAGGATTTGCCGCTGTTTAAGGGCTTTAATAATTTCGAGCGGATTACTTACGATTATTACCGCGATAGCAATGTGGCGCTGGAGGCGTTCTTTGCCGGGGAATTCGATGTGCAGATCGAAAACACCGCCAAGCTGTGGGAAACCGCTTACGATGCCGCTCCGGTCAAAGACGGCCGCATCGCTAAGGAAGAGATCGAAAATGCGAGCCCGGCCGGGATGCAGGCCTTCATTTACAATATCCGCCGCCCGGTGTTTCAGGACGACGCCGTGCGCGAGGCACTTAGCTTTGCGTTCGATTTCGAATGGTCGAACAAGCAGTTTGCCTATGGCGCATATACCCGCACGGATAGTTATTTTGAGAACTCGGAGCTGGCCTCTTCCGGTTTGCCACAGGGGCGCGAGTTGGAGTTGCTGGAGCGTTTTCGCGGAAAGATTCCTGATGCGGTTTTCACCGAAACGTATGAACCACCAAAGACAGACGGCTCCGGCAATGCGCGGGCGAATTTGCGCACGGCGATGACACTCCTCGATGAAGCCGGGTGGAAACTGGGCGCGGATGGGGTGCGTGCCAAAGATGGTGTGCGCCTCGAATTTGAAATTCTCGATGCCAATCCGATGTTCGAGCGCTGGGTTTTGCCTTTCACCAAAAATCTTGAGCGGATCGGCGTGAAGGCGAATTTCCGCGTCGTGGACAGTGCGCAATATCAAAACCGGATGAACGGGTTTGATTTTGACATGACGGTCGGCGGGTTCGGTCAGTCAGCTTCGCCGGGGAATGAGCAGCGCGATTTCTGGGGCAGTGAAAAAGCCGACATTGAAGGCTCTCGTAATTACATCGGCATCAAAGACCCGGTCATCGATCAGTTGATCGAGGAACTCATTCAAGCCAAGAGCCGTGAAGATCTGGTTGCACACTGTCAGGCGATGGACCGGATTTTATTGTGGAATCATTATGTGATCCCGATGTGGCATTTCCCGAAATGGCGGATTGCGCATTGGGCGCATATTGAACGACCCGAAAATCTCTCAGGGATCAGCCCACTGATTTCGCAGACATGGTGGGCGAAAGACGCAGGAACGAAGTAAATGAATATCGCGATTGTCATTCCTGCGCGTTACGGCTCGACCCGGTTTCCGGGCAAGCCTTTGGCGATGATTGGCGGGCAGAGCATGCTGCGCCGTGTGGTGGCGGTGGCGCAGGATGACGTGCTGGGCGGGTATGACATTGATCTGATGGTGGCGACCGAGGATGAGCGCATTGCCGCGCATACCACCGAAATTGGCGTGGAATGCGTGATGACGCCGGAAAGCTGCGCAACCGGTTCGGATCGGGTTTTGGCCGCCGTGAAAGCAAGCGGGCGGGCTTATGATTTCATCCTGAATTTGCAAGGCGATGCGCCGTTTACGCCCCCTGCCCTGCTGAAAGGCTTGATCGATCTGGCCAAGTCCCGCCCTGATGCGCCGGTGGTGACGCCTGTGCATGCGTTAAGCTGGGCCGAGCTGGATGCGCTGCGCGAGAAAAAGCAAACGACGCCGTTTTCGGGCACAACCGCGATTGTATCCGAAGGGCGGGCCTTGTGGTTTTCGAAAAATATACTCCCGGCAATCCGTAGAGAAGATCGCAGCGTCGAGCCATCGCCGGTGTATCAGCATATCGGGCTGTATGGATATCGCCCCGATGCGCTGGAGCGTTTTTGCGCCCTGCCCCAGAGCCGGTATGAAATTCTCGAAGGGCTGGAGCAATTGCGGCTGATTGAAACCGGCATTGCGGTCCATGTGTTAGAAACCGAAGTCGCGCCGGGCAGCATTCAATCGGGCATTGATTCACCGGAAGACGTAGCACGGGCGGAAGAGATGTTGAAGGCCGCCTCATGACAACTTTAATCATCGCCCGCCATGGAAATACGTTCGGACCGGAAGACACCCCGACGCGGGTGGGGCGGCATACCGACCTGCCGCTGGTTGAAAAAGGCCGAGCGCAAGCCAAGGCGATTGGTCAATATCTTAAAGAAAACAAGCTGATCCCGGATGTTGTTTATGCATCGCATTTACGACGCACTGTTGAAACGGCGGAGATAGCAATCAAGGAAACGGGCGTGAGCAATCCGGTCTATCAGCTTGGGATTTTTGATGAAATCGATTACGGGCCGGATGAAAACAAACCCGAAGAGGATGTGATTGCGCGGATCGGAAAACAGGCGATTGCCGATTGGGATGAGCACGCCATCGTGCCGGACGAGTGGAAAGTGAACCCGGGCGAGATTATCCAAAACTGGCATGATTTTGCCGATCAGGTGTGCGCGCATGACGATGAGGAAACCGCGCTGGTGGTGACCTCGAACGGCATTGCGCGCTTCGCCCCGCATATTACCGGGGATTTTGAGACTTTTGCCTCCGGTCACAGGATTAAGCTGGCGACCGGGGCATTAGGGATTCTCAAGCATGAGGCCGGGCGCTGGCGGGTTGTCGCGTGGAATGTGCAGCTCTCTACTATCTGATTTTATTGACATAATTGTATTTTTATATTAAAAAGTCTGCTCATAACTGAGCAGGAATTTTAAGAGTGCCTTCGAATACTGATTTTCCGGAAAAAATTTCTAAAAGGAATTTGACTGATAGCAAGATTTTGCGTGAACTTTCCTCAAGCGCACATTCCTTTGCTCTACCTTTTATACATAGGGGTATCGGGCAACTGGGGCTAGTGTGCTCGCTTGATGCCGGAAGAGCCTTTATGCAGAAAAACGGTTTTTTTATCGATGATGTCTTGTCTCTCGGAGGGTTAATTAAAAAAGTTTCCGAATACAATCGATGCACCGCTCCATGCAGGGATGAATTTTTTCTCGTTACGATTGAAGCTAAACATAATCTTGAGGCCGCTGGCTTTTTATTTCACCGGGGCCCATCCAAAGAAGCACTGATTGAGTTTGCAGATGCCTTTCCTGCGCAGAACGGTCATGCTCACAGACCTCATTTTTATAAGAATGTAGCGAAATCAAATATTAATAACCCTAACCTGATCCGCGTTTGGTCGAGCGAAATACACAAGGGCATTGAACACACGCAAGAAGCTGTAGACAACGATATCCCAGCAGTGACCAAAGACGGACGTTTCGGAATACTAAGTCGAAAACATGCCCTAGAACTCAAAGAAGCCATGTTCGGCGCCACTACAGGTATTTTTATTGATAGGAGCGTTTCAGAACTTGCACAAAACTATAAACGCTACACATCTCTGGTCGAGGACGGCAAAAATTTTATACGCATTGATGAGAGAGATAGCCACAGAAGGGTCACGCCACGCGACCGCGTTCTGGTACCTGGGTACGCGCTGGAATTTCTTGATCTAGACCCGGATAGCGGAACGATTACCGGAGTTAAAAATACGAACAAATTGTTCATGTGGTTTGCCATGAACGGAGAAATCGACACGGATTTTCTGCATAAAACGCGTTTTCGTCTAAACTCAGCGGACATCGGCAAGCTCAATCTTGTTGAAAACGCCATGAAGACGCTCAGAACCTCTAACGACCTGATCACTGTGCAAAATATCAGGCGCCCAATTCATGAACAGGGCAAAGAACGTCGAATTAGACGCACTCCGGGACACATGAAATTCAGCTGTCCGGTCGGCATATCCTTTACATTGTATGCGAATGGCCGGGCTTCAGATGTGGTCATTGGTTCCGGGCGTCCGAATGCGTTGTGTAAGGCGGCATTGAGCCAACCGGAAGACATAGATCTGATCTATAGAGGTCGGAATTATAGCTTAGGCTTTTAAAGTTTAACCACAACCCCGTTGCCAAACGCGTTTTCAATCTTTCGCTTTGCGGGCTTTTGTCTATAATCGCTGTTTATGGCTGCCTATGTCTTTAAACGTTTGCTGTTAATGCCGCCGACATTGTTCGGAATATTGCTGATTTCCTTTGTGATTATTCAGTTCGTGCCCGGCGGGCCGGTCGAGCGGATGATTGCCGAGTTGCAAGGGCATGGCACCGAGGCCACCGCGCGCTTTGGCGGCGGATCGGGCAGCGGGGATATGGCCGCAGGCAATGCGATGAGCTCGGCCGGGCAGTCGAGCAAATATCGCGGGGCGCAGGGGCTGGACCCGGAATTTATCGCCGAGTTGGAAGCGCTGTACGGGTTTGACAAGCCTGCGCATGAGCGATTCTGGATCATGGTGAAGAATTATACGCGGTTTGATCTGGGGACCAGTTATTACCGGGATATTGGGGTTCTGGATCTGGTGCTGGAAAAAATGCCGGTGTCGATTTCGTTGGGCCTTTGGAGCACACTGATTATCTATCTGATTTCCATTCCGCTGGGGATTAAAAAGGCGGTGCGCGACGGCAGCGCCTTTGATATCTGGACCAGCGCAGCGGTGTTTATCGGCTATGTGATTCCGTCTTTCATGTTTGCGATTTTGTTGATCGTGCTGTTTGCCGGAGGGCGGTATTTCGATCTGTTTCCGTTGCGCGGTCTGGTGTCCGACGGGTGGGAGGAGATGAGCTTTATCGAGCTGGCGCTGGATTATATGTGGCATATGGTGTTGCCGATTGCGGCGATGGTGATTTCGGGCTTTGCTTCGCTGACCCTGCTGACCAAGAATTCATTTCTGGATGAGATTAACAAGCAATATGTGCTGACCGCGCGGGCCAAGGGGTTGAGTGAAAAGCAGGTGCTGTACGGGCATGTGTTTCGTAATGCGATGATTATCGTGATTGCGGGTTTTCCGGCGGCGTTCGTGCATATTTTCTTTACCGGGGCGTTGCTGATCGAGGTTATTTTCAGCCTGGATGGTTTGGGGCTCTTGGGCTATGAGAGCGTTATGAACCGCGATTACCCGGTTGTGCTGGGCACGCTGTATATCTTCGCGCTGATCTCGCTGGTCATGCATCTGGTGCGCGATGTCGTTTATGTGATGGTCGATCCGCGTATCGATTTTGAAGCCCAAGGGACATAGGGGACGGCGTGATGACATGTTTAAACCGCGAAGACACGAAGGCGCGAAGAGATCGAAAAAACCTGAAAGGCCGCAGGCCAAAAACCGTTTCCTTTAATGATTTTAAGATTTTAATTTCTGCGGCTTCGCCACGGCTAAACCGTGAAGTCTTCGTGTCTTCGTGTCTTCGTGGTGACAAAATATGACTCTCTCTCCCATCACACAGCGGCGATTATCGCAGTTTAAAGCCAATAAGCGCGGGTTTTGGAGTTTTTGGATTTTTCTGTTCCTGTTGGTCTTTGCACTGGGGGCGGAATTTATAGCCAATGATAAACCGATCCTCATTCAATATGATGGTGGGTATTACTTCCCGACCTTTTCCACCTATCCCGAAACAACATTTGGCGGGGATTTTGAAACCGAGACGGAATATCGCGATCCGTATGTTGTCGAGTTGATCGAGGGCCCTAAAAATGGTCGGGATGGGTGGATGGTATGGCCGCCGATCCGGTTTTCCTATGACACGATCAATTATAATTTGCCTCAGCCAGCGCCCTCCCCGCCCACCGGAGAGAATATTTTCGGCACCGACGACCAAGGGCGCGATGTGGCGGCGCGGGTTATTTACGGCTTTCGGATTTCGGTGTTGTTCGGGCTGGCGCTGACGATTATCAGTTCGATCATCGGAGTGGCTGCAGGCGCGGTGCAGGGCTATTACGGCGGACGTGTTGATCTGGTGATGCAGCGCATTATCGAGATCTGGGGGAGTATGCCGAGCCTGTATATCCTGATTATCTTTTCCTCGATCTTTATTCCGGGGTTTTGGACGCTGCTGGCGATTTTGCTGCTGTTTAGCTGGGTCAGCTTGGTCGATGTGGTGCGGGCGGAGTTCCTGCGGGCGCGGAATTTCGATTATGTCCGTGCGGCGCGGTCACTGGGGGTTTCGAACCCGGTGATTATGTGGCGGCATGTGCTGCCCAATGCGATGGTGGCCACGATCACCTTTATGCCCTTTATCCTGACCGGCTCGATTACCGCACTGACATCGCTGGATTTTCTGGGTCTTGGCCTGCCGCCGGGCAGCCCGTCTCTGGGCGAATTACTGGCGCAGGGGAAGAATAATTTACAAGCGCCGTGGCTGGGGATTGCGGCGTTTATCTCGCTGGCCTTTATGCTGAGCCTGCTGACCTTTATCGGGGAAGCCGTGCGCGATGCGTTTGATCCGCGCAAAACGACGGTGTAATTCTCGTTTTAAATCACCAATTTTTCTGCCAATTCATGATTAAACCCATGATTTTTATCCATATCAACAACATGCCGGGGAACCGCCACCATCAATGGAACACCCAAAACGCGCTCCGCAACACTGATTTGCGTGAAGCAAACGGATTCCGCTTTTTCTGCCGCAGGGCCTTCAAGTTCATACCCCATAGAATCGAGTTTTAATGCAATATCACTCACATCGAAAAATCTGTCGGGCTCTTCCAAAAAGGATGTCACACAGTCTATCATATCCGTGAACCCTTTTTTACAGGAATCATTTCGCGTCTCACGATGTGCTTCTCTATTCTCCCTTATCTTTTGTACAACATCGCCAGCAACGAGCTCGAAAAAGTAATTGTTTAAACCTGCTTGCGCCCCCTCGGGATCGCAACTATGAGCCATAAAGCTATGGTCTCTATAGCCATGTTGAACGCGCGCGACATCTCCAATAACTTCGTCGCGCTCGCTTAAGGCAGATGTCAGCACACGCCGAGCATTTATTCTTCCCCACAAAACAGCGTGACACTCAGATGCACCCTTATTTGCCCTGTAGAATTCTTGTAATTTGTCCGTTTGATTTACAATCTCGGTAATTCGCACGGAGCTGCCAAAAATAACTCTGAGCCTGCTGTCGTTTTCATATTGTTTGGGACACAGCACCACATTCAAACCTGGAACCTGTTCTGCTACGGCTCCTATATGTTTCAGCACCTCCGCGACCGGATCTCTTAGCCTTCTTTCATTCTTCGGGTCATATTTAAGGTTGGGGCTTATTTTTTCAGATAATTTCACCACAGCCGCGTCTACAGCTGCATTATCAACAGAAGTACAACCTGCCTGAGATGTTGAAAATAGCGAAAACCTTTGTAAAAATCGCCTTATCATGCTCGACACCCTTATCACCCGCTATGAAAAATAAACTTTATGCGTTTAAATATACCCCCAACAACCTAAAAACAAGGGTTTTTAGCTATCGCTAATATAACCGCCCGAATAAAATATTGACAGAAGCACGAGATTTACGCTTTAAAGCACTCATGGACAGAACAGTCGCCAACACCAACACACGACGACGCTCTCGCTAATCCCTTCCGATTAAGCGGGCATTTCTTCTTGCCTTCACTCTTTTTTCAGAAAATATGAACGCTTAAGCCGGATGGACTCTTGAATGAGAGGCTAAAGCGTTGCATTGTGTTGGGCGGCTGTGCGTATGAATATTAAACACCCCCACCCCTGCCCTCCCCTTGAGGGGGAGGGGGTAAGAGGAAGAATGAATGACAAAAATTTATATCGATAAAATCAGCTCCGTGACTACCAATCTGGGGCTTAAACATGAAGAAAAGCTCACCGATCAGCTCTCATGCGAGATGGGGACAGTGCTGGCCGTACAGGTGCTGGAAGACAAGAGCATCTATAACGAGCTGGAGCTGCCGAGCGGGCGGATGAGCAAACTGAAAAAAGGCGATATCCTCGCTGTGGCGCTGGGCAACCGGATGGCCCTGAAAGGTTTTGTCGGGCAGTTGCCGAAGAAGCTTCAGGTTGACGATGTGATTCACCTGCTGAATTTCGGCGGTGTGGCGGGTGTTTGCACATCCGCCAATGTGCAGGAAGTCGGCGAGCCGCTACGGATTCGTGTACTGGGCGGGATTACACGCAAGGGCAAGCTGCTGAATATCGGGCAAGCGGCTTTGTACAAGCCGGTGCAGAGTATGAAGAGCCGGGTGCCTCTGATCATTACTACCGGGACATCGATGGATAGCGGGAAGACGACGGTGGCGATCGAGATTGTCAAATCACTTACGCGGATGGGGATGAAGCTGGCCGGAGCGAAGCTGACCGGCGTCGGAGCGGCGCGTGACTTGTTCAAGATGTATGATTACGGGATTTATGAAGGCGTGTCGTTTGTCGATTGCGGCATTACCTCGACCGCGCAAATGCCTGACGCCGAGATGGTGGCGGTGGCCAAGGGCGCGATCGATCATCTGTCCAAATCCGAGCCGGATGCGATTATGATCGAGTTCGGCGACGGGTTGATGGGCAAATACGGCGTTGAGGCGATTTTGCGCGACCCGCAAATTCAGGCCAATGTCCGGTTTCATATCGGTTGTGCGCGCGATCCGGTGGGCGCGGTCGGACTGGCCGATTATTGCGAGGCCATCGGGCTGCCGATTGATCTGATGAGCGGGCCGGTGACGGATAACAATGTCGGGAAAGAGATTTTGAAAGAACGCAAAAGGATGATGACCTTTAACGCCTTTAGCCCGGATAATGCGTGGCTGGATCTGGTGATTGCCCGGTGGGCGGTGGAGTATCAGGATGCAGCGTAATCCTATTAAAGCCTCTATCATCGGCATTACGGGGTATACGGGGCTGGAGCAGCTGCGACTGCTCTTGGCGCACCCGTTGGTCGAGATTGCGCATTTGACCTCACGCCAGCATGAAAATGCGGCGATCGGCGAGGTGTATCCGCATCTGGCGCATCTGGATCTGAGCATTACCAATACCGATCATATGCAGGTGGCCAAAGATAGTGACGTCGTGTTTCTCGCCCTGCCCCATAAAACCGCGCAGGATATTGTTGCGGATTTGCATGGCAAGGTGAGGGTGATTGATTTGTCGGCGGATTACCGGCTGGATGATGCGGCGGTGTATGAGAAATATTATGTGCCGCATAACCACCCTGCTCTGCTCAAAGAAGTCGCCTATGGCGCGCCGGAATTTAACGGTGAAAAGATTGCGGCGGCCTCCACGGTCGCCAATCCGGGGTGTTTTGCCTTGCTTGCGCAGTTGATGCTGTACCCGCTGGCTGGGCTCATCGAGACGGTCGATATCATGGCGGTGACGGGTTCGAGCGGCTCTGGTAAAACCGCAAGCGACGGGACGCATCACCCGGTGCGTAGCCACAACATGAAGAGCTATAACATCAATAAACACCGGCATATCCCCGAAATTACGCGCACGGCAAAAATTGAGGAAGTCCAGCTGAATTTTGTGCCAACATCTGGACCGTTTAGCCGCGGGATTTTCGCCAGTGCGTTCGTGCATTTGAAGGCCGATATTGAGCCGCTGGATCTGGCCGAGCAGGCCTACACGGATGCGCCGTTTGTGCGACTGACCGGCACGCCGGAACTGGCCAATGTTGTGGGATCAAATTTCTGCGACTTGTCTTACGTGAAAGGCGTTGGGCAGAGCGTGATTGTGCAGGGCGCGCTGGATAATCTGGTGAAAGGCGCTGCCGGATGCGCTGTGCAAAATATGAATTTAATGTTCGGATTTGATGAAACAGAGGGGCTGGATGTTCTCGCCCCGCTATATCCTTAAAGAGGTTTTCCATGAGCAAAACAACGAAAATGCCGGAATTTTTTATCAACGCTTTTTATGAAAGCAAATTTAAAGACAATTTCTTTGTCATTAAGGTCGGCGGCAAAATTATCGAAGATGATGAAGTGCTGGAGAATTTGCTGTCCAACATTCGTGATCTGACGCTGCAGGGTATCAAGATCCTGTTGATATACGGCGGTGGGCGCGCAATGGATGAAGAAGCGGCCAAACGTGGGATTGAAGTCCAGAAAATCGGCGGACGGCGCGTGACCGATGCGGCGAACATGGAGATTGCCCGGCATGTTCTGGGAGGGGATCTGTCTTTGAAGGTCACCGGCATGATGAGCAAGATCAAGCTTGAGGGGCTGTCGTTTAACTGTGTGCCGCCAAGTTGGATGCGCGTTGCGTTAAAGCCTAAAATCAAAGGCGATGATTTTGCCGGCTCTATCGAGGATGTGTATGCCCGGCCTATTAACCGGCTGTTTCGCAGCGTGAATTTTGTGGCCTGTTCCTGTTTGGCGCAAACCAGGGATGGGATCACGTGCAACATCAACGCCGATACGATCGCCACGCAGATCGCTATCGGGACACGGGCACACAAGCTGATTTTCCTGTCGGATATCGATGGGGTGAAGATTGGCGGCCGGACAGCCGAGATTATTACCGCCGAACAGATTGAGGGTTATATTGCCGATGGGACGGCCACCGGCGGCATGCAGGTAAAACTGGAGAATTGCAAGGCGGCGCTGGATGCGGGGGTGCGGCGCATTCATCTGCTCAGCGGTCTGCGTGAAGATGCCCTCAAGAAAGAGATTTATGAACCGGTCGGGCCGGGCACCATGCTGTTCAAAGAGAACGAGCGGCAATCATACGAAAATGAAGTGCAAGCCCATAAATTGATCGCAGGACAGAAAGGCTAAACATCATGAGCACAGACACACAAAAGATTATTGATGAGTCCTTTCAATATCTGATGAAAACCTACTCGCCGCAGCCGGTGGTGATGGATCATGGCAAAGGCGCCTATGCCTATGATACTTCGGGTAAGAAATATCTCGATTTTGCCGCCGGGATTGCGGTGGCGTCACTGGGGCATGCCCACCCGGCAGTGCTCAAGACGATTAACGAGCAAGCCGCGCGAATGATAACCTGCCAGGCATCCTATGCGACGAAAGAAAAGCTGCATGCCGCAGAACTGCTGGTCAAAACCAGTTGTTTCGATCTGGTGTATTTTTCCAACTCAGGCACTGAAAGCGTCGAAGCAGCGCTGAAATGCGCGCGCAAATGGGCCTATGAAGAAAAAGGCGAAGAGTGCAACGAGATTATCGCGTTTCACAACAGTTTTCACGGACGGACCTATGGCAGCGCGAGCGTAACGGAAAAGCGCCATGTGCAGCCGTTCTTTGGGCCGTATCTGCCGGGCGTGCATTTCGCGACCTTTAACGATCTGGATAGCGTTAAGGCACTGGTCAGTGACAAGACGGCGGCAATTATCATCGAGCCGGTGCAGGGTGAAGGTGGCCTTACGCCTGCACATCCGTCCTTTTTGCGGAGCCTGCGCGCGTTGTGCGATGAACATAATATCTGCCTGATTTTTGACGAGGTGCAGACCGGTTTTGGACGGCTGGGGACCTTGCATGCCTATCAGGCCTTCGCATGCTGCCCTGATTGTCAGCATGGCGAGCCGAACCCGGCCAACCACCAAATTATCGAGCCCGATATTGCCTGCTGGGCCAAGGGCATGGGTTCAGGCTTTCCAGTCGGCGCGATGGCGGCGAAAAAGAAATTCGGTGAGGCTATTACTGTCGGCACACACGGCACGACCTATGGCGGCAACCCACTGGCCTGCGCGGTGGCGGCAACGGTGATTGAGGAAATGCTGAAAGACGGGTTTATGGAGCATGTGCATGCCGTTTCCAACATCCTGTTTAAGGGCCTGAACGATATCCGGCGCAGTTCGAACAAAATTACAGATATTCGCGGTAAGGGGTTGATGCTCGGCGTGGATACGGTGTTTGATATCAAGAAATTGCTCGGCGCGTTGCAGAGTAACGGCCTGATGGCGACGCAGGCCGGCAAGGCCACGTTGCGCCTGACTCCGCCTTTGATCCTGAGCGAGGGGGAGGCGAAAGAAGCGCTGGCGGTCATCGAGAAAACATTGAGCGAGATGGATGAATAAGATGGGCGAGATCAGACATTTTCTGGATTTAAATGACATCGATCCTGATGTCCTTAAATCCATTTTGAAAAAGGCGCATGCGCTTAAGGCTCAGAAATATAACCCGCCGCAGATTTTTCAGGGGCTGTCACTGGCGATGGTGTTTGATAAGCGCTCGACGCGCACGCGGATGAGCTTTGAGATCGCGATGAAGCAACTCGGCGGACATACGCTGGTGATGAGCATGGATGAAATGCAGATTGCGGGCGCGGAAAGCGTCAAAGATACGGCCAATGTCGTGTCGCGCTATGTTGACGGCGTAATGATCCGGATGAGCGATGATACTGTGCTGAAGGAATTTGCCGGGCATTGTTCCATTCCGGTGATTAACGGGATGACCAATAAAACGCATCCGTGCCAGATCATGGCCGATATGCTGACCATCGAGGAAAAGCTGGGCAGCATTGCCGGGCGCAAGGTTGCGTGGTTTGGCGATGTGAATAACGTCAGCAACACTTTTATACAGGCGGCAAAGATTTTTGATTTTGAATTGGCGCTTTCAGTGCCGTTGGAACTCAAGCCCGACACCCTGCCCGATCATGTCAGTTACTGCGAAGACCCGATCGAGGCGGCGAAGGGGGCTGATGTTCTGGTTACCGATACGTGGGTGTCGATGGGGCAGGAAGGCAAGGCGATTGACAAGTTCCGCCATTATCAAGTGACCCCGGCCCTGATGGCCAAGGCGCAGGACACGGCTATCTTTATGCATTGCATGCCGGTGCACAAGGACGAGGAAGTAGCGCAAGGCGTTCTGGACAGCACGGCCAATGTCATTTATGACGAGGCCGAAAACCGCCTGCACGCGCAAAAAGCTATTTTGGCCTGGTGCCTTGAAGAGGCTGGGGTGAGCGTGAGCCAGAGCAGTTTTAATTTCGGGAATGCGTAAATGAGTAACGATAAAGCCTACAAGAAGACAAAAATCGGCACGCATGAATTGCGGCCTGAAACATTGATGATGTCTTACGGATACGATCCGCAATTTTCCGAAGGTGCGGTGAAGCCGCCGGTGTTTTTGACCTCGACTTTTGCGTTTAAAACCGCCGAGGACGGGGAGGAGTTTTTTCATGTCACCTCGGGGCGGAAACAAAGTCCGGATGGCGGTGAAGGCGGGCTGATTTACAGCCGGTTCAACCACCCGAATGTCGAGATTGTCGAGGATCGTTTATCGCTTCTGGAAGGCTCGGAGCGCTCGATCATGTTTTCCAGCGGGATGGGAGCGATCAGCGCGACGCTTCTGGCTTACCTGCGTCCCGGCGATGTTATTGCACAGAGCATTCCTCTATACGGCGGCACAGAAACTTTGATCCGCAAATTCCTGCCGGAGTTTAATATTCAAACAGCGGATTTTGATCACGGGCTGGATGAAAATGCTATACTTGATGCCTTGCGTACGGCGACAAAACGCGGACGCCTTGCGATGGTGTTTGTTGAAACCCCCGCCAACCCGACCAATATGATGGTCGATTTTGAGGCCCTCTTGCGCTGCATTGCTGTGATTGAGAAGGAAACCGGGCATCGCCCGCTTACCGTGTGTGATAACACGATGCTGGGGCCGATTTTTCAACGGGCCGTGCCGCAGGGCATTGATATCGCCGTGTATTCGGTAACTAAATATATCGGCGGGCACAGCGATCTGGTTGCGGGTGCGGTTTGTGGAAACCGCGAAGTTCTGCGCCCTATCCGTGCGTTGCGCGGAGCGATGGGCTTGAATCTTGACCCGCATACGTGCTGGATGATTTCGCGTTCACTGGAAACCCTGAGCATTCGCATGCAGCGTGCAGCGGATACAGGGCGCAAGATCGCACAATGGATTGAGGATAACCCCTATATCTCCGCGAAGGTTTACCACCCTGATTTTATCGATGACCCTGCCTATCGCGCCGTTTATGCGCGCCAGTGCAGCGGGCCGGGCTCGACTTTTTCCTTTGTTCTGGATGCGCCGAAAGATGCGATGTTTAAGTTGATTAATAGTTTGTCGATCTTTAAATCCGCTGTGTCGTTAGGTGGGAGCGAGAGTCTGGTGTGCCATCCGGCCAGTACGACACATTCCGGCGTGCCTGCCGAGGTGCGCGACAAGGTCGGCGTTACGGACGGGCTGGTGCGCCTGTCGATCGGGCTGGAACATCCGGATGATTTGATCGCGGATCTGGACAATGCGTTTTCGCAGGTGTTTAAAAAGCGCGAAGCGGCTTGACGTTCAGATGTCTTGTGCGTAGGTGCCCAAGTTTGTTCTACAATGTAATTTCGGTGTCGTTCAAGGTGGTGTGCATTCCACGCATTTCCGACACGCAGGCCCTGTTTAGCAAGTCCATTATCGGTGAAATTGTATTGAGGATGATATGTGTATCCTGATTGGTGGACATCAGACGCTTAAGAGCTTCTTCATATCCGCCGTTATCGCCATCAAAGCCTTGCGGCTCCTCTGCCCCTAAGCGTTGAAGTATCTGATTGACTTGATACTCAACTTTTCCGTCATCGAAACGACAGCAATGGCCGTATAGCACATCTCCGTTGGACTGTTTATGCCAAAAAGTGAAAGAATCGTGCAACAATTTCGCATGGTCGGTCAAAACTTCGAGAGGGTCTTGGGGACCTTTCTGTGACGACAGGAGACGAGCGGCAACGCGATTGGAGTAGAGAATCGCTGCCCTTGGCGCTTCCGGTGTCTCTTCCATTTTTCTTTCCAGATACTGCCCATCATATCCGGACGCGCCGGGTTTTTCTTGCAATATGGCCTCCATAACATCACGCAAACGGCCTTCTTTCAGCGATGTAGGATAATTTTTATTCGGAGTATCGTTTTTGTCTAATCTTATATGTCGTTGACCGCAGCACTTGTAATTGAACATGGTCGTGAGCGTTCTTTCGACCATGTCGTTGAAAAGCAGTGTAAAGCTATTATTCTCGTTTAGGGACATGCGCCTTAATATGACAAAAAGAAATCGATTGCAATCGAAAAGTTTTTTCATATAAAACCGTGTTTAATTCTTTAATATGTACGCTTATTTCTGCTAAGACTTAGCAAAAGCAAATGAAAAGGACGCGCACAATGAGCAAAGGTAAAATCGTACTGGCCTATTCGGGCGGGCTTGATACATCGGTGATTTTGAAATGGTTTATCGAAGAAGGCTATGAGGTCATCGCCTATATCGCCGATGTCGGTCAGGAAGAAGATTTTGAAGCAGCAAAGGAAAAAGCCCTGAAGATCGGGGCGACCAAGGTTTATGTCGAAGATCTGAAGGAAGAATTCGTCACCGATTACATCTTCCCGGCGTTTAAATCACAGGCCGTTTACGAGGGGCGCTATTTGCTCGGCACCTCTGTGGCGCGGCCCCTGATTGCCAAGCGTCAGATCGAGATTGCCGAAAAAGAAGGCGCGCAGTTTGTCGGCCATGGCGCGACGGGTAAAGGCAACGATCAGGTGCGGTTCGAGCTGTCTTATTATGCGTTGAAGCCTGACATCACGGTGCTGGCGCCGTGGAAGATGCCCGAGTTCCTGACCCGGTTTGAAGGGCGTCAGGACATGCTCAATTACTGCGATCAATACGGCATTCCGGTAACGGCCACGCGCAAGAAGCCATATTCCGAGGATGATAATTTGCTGCATATTTCCCATGAGGCAGGCATTTTAGAAGACCCGAATGCGGTGTGCGCCGAGGACGTGTATTCCCGCACCTCGACGATTTCCGCATGGCCGGACGAGCCGGAGTTGATTTCGATTGAGTTTAAGCAAGGCGTTCCGGTGAAGGTTGAGGCCGAGGGCAAGACGGTGACCGGCGCTCTGGCGTTGTTCCAGTTCCTGAATGAGCTCGGTTCCAAGCACGGGATCGGGCGTCTGGATATGGTTGAAAACCGCTTTGTCGGGATTAAATCACGCGGGGTTTATGAGACGCCGGGCGGGGCCATCCTGCATAATGCGCATCGCGATCTTGAGGGCCTCGCGATGGATCGCGAAGTTATGAAGCTGCGCGATACATTGTCGCTAAAAGTAGCAGAGCTGATCTATAACGGCTTCTGGTTCTCGCCGGAATTTGAGTTGCTGATGCACACGATGGACAAGGCGCAGGAAACCGTGAACGGAACTGTGCAGGTCCAGTTGTTCAAGGGCAGCGCCTATCCGGTAGCACGTACATCGCCGAATGCGCTGTATGATCCGGCGCAATCCTCGATGGATGAGGAAGGCGGGTATGACCAGAAAGATGCGGCCGGATTTATCAAGATTAACGCGGTGCGGTTGCGGAATAATACCAAAGTGCGCGGGGCCACACCGGCAACGAAGAACAGTAAGGCGGCTTAGTAAATTGTGAACCAGCGACGTTCCACATTTTCTGGCCCGCAATGAACTGTTACATATTGCTTTAAAATGGTTATATCGCCCGGCTCTGCGCTTACGGCATTCGATATGTCTGCTTCAGGAAAATGATTTGGCACATTAGGGTCTTCTTCTCCCCTATCTTTTGAGGGAATTAATGTTGTCGAGGTCTGGCTATCTGTGTTTAGTGCGGCAATCACTTTAAATGCCGGGTAATGTTTCGGGTTCGCTACAGTTTTCCAGACGCTTCCCAATTGGCCGCGTATTATTTTGCTATCGGGAAACGTATCAATATGCGGAACTTGGCTTGAAAGGATCAATGGGTTTGAGCTTACATAGTGACACGGTTTCAAATCACCACGCGCCTTTATCGGCCCTGTTATTTCTCGAAGGAAACTTCTGACTTGTGTTATGTGCTTGTCAAGACATGCAAGCTCATCATAAAAATCCGATACCCAAGCGTATATAACGGTTTCTTTTTTCCACAGATCGCGACCTCTTTGAAAACCTTTGCCACGAAGACTTTCCACTCTATTAAAATCGAACTCTGTGACGCTTTGAATAACGTTCGGATCGACAGCCCCCTTCCAGATCACGCCTTCAACAGTATCCTTTGTAAGACCTGTTTTTACAGCTTCAAAATCATTGGTAATTAGAAATGGATAGGGCATTGCGTTAAATAGTATTAGTTTATAACTTTGAGATATCTTTTGTCATAATATTTACCTGTTAGCAATGTTTTTCTGTAAATACGATGTAAGATTACAGTGGAATCCTCGTGAAAAATTGTCTAAAAACAATGTCATGACACAGAATAAAGCCAATAAAATGTGGGGGGGGCGGTTCAGCGAGAAGCCGTCTGATATTATGGAGCAGATCAATGCCAGCATTGATGTGGATGTGCGGCTGTGGCGGCAGGATATCGCCGGGTCGAAGGCGCATTGCGAGATGCTGGTGAAGCGAAATATTATCCCGGCGGAGGATGGTGCGGCGATCCTTAAAGGGCTGGACCAGATTGCCGGAGAGATTGAGGCCGGTGAGTTTGAGTTTAAGCGGAGCCTCGAAGATATTCATATGAATATCGAAAGCCGGTTGCGCGAGATCATCGGCGATGTGGCCGGACGGCTGCATACCGCGCGGAGCCGGAATGACCAGGTGGCGACAGATTTTCGGCTGTGGTGTCGAGATGCTATTTGCGAATTAGTCGCTAAAATTGAAGGTTTGCAGAATGTTCTTGAGAATTTGCGCCAGAAACATGTCGGCGATATCATGCCCGGCTTTACGCATTTGCAGCCTGCGCAGCCTGTGACGCTGGGCATCCATCTGGATGCGTATGCGCAAATGTTAAGCCGCGACAAAACACGGCTAGAGGATTGTTCGATCCGCCTCAATCAATGCCCTTTGGGCGCGGCGGCGATGGCCGGCACCCCCTTCCCCATTGACCGGGAAATGACGGCGAAGGCTTTGGGGTTTGATAATCCCATTCCGAACACGATGGATGCAGTCTCTGATCGCGACTTTGTCGCTGAATTTCTGTTTTGCTGCGCACTGTGTGGCATCCATCTGTCGCGTTTGGCAGAGGAAATTATTATCTGGTCGACGCCGCAATTCGGATTCATCACCCTTTCCGACCAGTGGAGTACGGGCAGCAGCATTATGCCGCAGAAGAAAAACCCGGATGCAGCCGAGCTGGTGCGCGGGAAGACCGGGCGCCTCAACGGCAATGTGGTGCAGGTTTTGACGATGCTCAAGGGCTTGCCGCTGACCTACAACAAGGATTTACAGGAAGATAAGGAATTCGTGTTCGACAGCGTCGATACGATTTCGCTGTGCCTAGAGGCAATGAGCGGCATGCTTTCCAGCGCGACCTTCCACAGCGCACGCATGCTGGAAACCGCCGAAGATGGTTATACCACTGCGACGGCGCTGGCTGACTGGCTGGTGATGAATCTCGGCATGCCGTTTCGTGATGCGCACCATGTGACCGGCGCCATTGTGAAGATGGCCGAGGATAAGGGCTGCAAGCTTGATGCGCTGGATCTGGCCGATATGCAGGGCGTGGAAAGCCGGATTACGGATGAGATTTATAAGGTTTTGAGCGTGAAAAAGTAAAGACCGCGAATAAAATATGATTGATGTTGCAATTTTAACCTATGAAAAACTTTTAGAGCCCGATCCCCACAGTTTTTATATCTCTCAGGCTTTGTATGAAGAAAGCCTGATGCTGGATTATTTCAAAAGAAACGGTATCAAGGCCGAAAGGATCGATTGGGCGGATCGGTCCGTGGATTGGTCACGCGTCGGATGCGCCGTTTTTCGCAGCACTTGGGATTATCAGGATAAGCTGGACCGGTTTGAAGTATGGCTTGAACACGTTAAAAACAAGACCCGTTTGGTTAATCCTTATGATGTCATCCGATGGAATCTTGATAAGCGTTATCTTTCAGAACTGGAAGCGGCAGGCATAAAAACGGTTCCGACTTTATTCATAGAACGGCAATCGCAATCCAGTATGGATCGGCTTTTCGCGCATTTTGAAAGTGATGAACTTGTTGTTAAGCCTGCCATTTCGGCAGGCGGCGTAGACACTTACAGGGTTTCAAAACCGGAAGCGAATGCGTTTGAACATAAATTTCAAGAATTGCTGGCGGCAAAAACGATGATGGTACAACCTTTTCAGCGCTCCATATTAGATCAAGGAGAATTATCCCTGATCGTTATAGACGGACAATTTACCCATGCGGCGAGAAAGGTTGTAAAAGCCGGAGAATTCAGGGTTCAGGACGATTATGGCGGCTATACTTTGGCGCATATAGCAAGCGACGAGGAAAAAAGCTTTGCGGAAAAAGTTGTGAAAGCCTGTCCGGAGCAACTTTATTATGCCCGTGTTGACGTTGTTTACAACGATGACAATGCCCTGTCCGTTATGGAAGTTGAGCTTTTTGAACCCGACCTGTTTTTCCGCTTTGATCGAGCCGCGGCGGAAAAGCTTGCGAAAGCTATTTTGTCTTAAATTTAACCGTTGCGTTCGCAGCGTTCGTTGCGGTTAAGTATATCTATGACGAATCCACTTCTTAAAGTTCAAAATCTTTCCGTTGATTTTATGGCGCAGGGCGGCGCAGACTGTGGAGGACTTGTATTACGAATGAGACTTACACGGTTTTGAGCGTGAAAAAGCAAATGTCATATTGACATAATTTGATACCCTCCCTACTATCCCGCTCGTTATGAGCAGAATAAACCTTGATCAGGACAGCGTAAGACGGCCCATCCATGAGTTTTGGCGGTGCTGTGTGGAGCATGATCCGTACGATCCGCCTATCAGTGACGTAACGCCAATTGATAAAATTCTCATTGTCGGCGGTGAACGCTATCTTAACGTTCTTAACACATATGATCGGGATCACCTTCGCAGTTCATTATCTTCACTTATGAATTTTCAAATTCCTATCAGCAACAATTTTCATACTGAGATTGTCAATATCATGCCCCACGTTGATGGGTGTGATTTTCTTGATCCCGAACTGACATTTGAGGCCGATCTTCTTATTATCAGTTATGTTCCCAAGTCAGAATATTTTGAGACAGAGGCGTGTGCCGCTGCTGAGCTTGCGTTGATGTCTACGCAATTAGAAACGAGTCCTTTTGATAATCTCGACCACCCCCATGCATGGCGGGAAGCCGCTATACGCAGCGGTGCAAAAGTCATTACAACTTTTGGCTGTAATAAAGAGGTTGCTGAGCGGCATTTTCGAAGTTCTGAATTTGGCAAAATCCCTCATTCCGGTTTTTTAATCAGCCGCGCCTATGCCGAAGAGCTTGGGGTTATCGATCAGGTTCTTTTTGACTGTGAAGGAGAACACACCGCTTTAGAGCAGTTGAACCCGTAGGGCTTTGAGTGTTAAAAGGGAGGATGTCTGAATCACTCCTTCAAATCAAGAACCTTTCCGTTGATTTTATGGCGCAGGGCGACAGCGTGCGTGCGGTTGATGACGTGTCGTTCGAAATTAAAAAAGGCGAGACGATGGCCTTGGTCGGCGAGAGCGGGTCGGGCAAGTCGGTCACGGCGCTGTCGATTATGCAACTCCTCCCCTATCCGCGCGCGGTGCATCCGGATGGGGCGTCGATCAGCTTTAACGATGAAGAGCTGGTCTGTAGAGATGAAAGCTTTATGCGCACCGTTCGCGGGCGGAAGATCGGGATGATTTTTCAAGAGCCTTTGACCGCGCTCAATCCGCTGCACACAATTGAAAAACAGATTTCGGAAGTGTTGTTCCTGCATCAAAAGATGAATAAACCCCAAGCGCGGGCGCGGGTGCTGGAGCTTTTGGATCTGGTCGGGCTGGAGACTCTGAAAACGCGGCTGAAGGCCTATCCGCATGAATTGTCTGGCGGGCAACGCCAGCGGGTGATGATTGCGATGGCGCTGGCCAATGATCCGGAACTGCTGATCGCCGATGAGCCGACAACGGCGCTGGACGTGACGGTGCAGGCGCAAGTTCTGGAGCTTTTGAAAGATTTGCAAAAACGGCTCGGCATGGCTTTGTTGATCATCACGCATGATCTGACCATCGTTGAAAAGATGAGCGATCATGTCTGTGTGATGCAGCAAGGTAAAATCGTTGAGCAGAATGAGACAAAGAAGCTGTTTGCCAGCCCGCAGCACGAATACACGCAAATGTTACTATCCGCCCAGCCGAAGGGCGAAGCAATTGCCGCGAATGCGCATGCGCCGGTGATGATGGAAGGCATTGGCGTAAAAATTCACTTTCCCAATAAGAAAAATTTCTTTGGCAAGCCGGTCGACTGGGTCAAAGCTGTCGATAATATCGACATTGTCGCCAAAGAGGGGCAAACGATTGGCGTCGTGGGCGAGTCGGGTTCCGGCAAGACGACGCTAGGGCTGGGGCTGCTCAAGCTGCTGGGCGCGCAGGGACGGATTGTATTTGAGGGCCGCGATATTTCAGGCTTTAACCAAAAGCAGATGCTCCCCTTGCGTGAAGAGATGCAGATCGTGTTTCAGGACCCGTTCGGCTCGCTGTCCCCGCGGATGAGTGTGGGCGACATTATCGGCGAGGGGTTGAAAATTCACCGAGCGCGCCTCAGCGCTGAGGCGCGCGATGAATTGGTGGTGCAGGCGCTCAATGACGTGCATATGGACCCTTCGAGCCGCCATCGCTATCCGCATGAGTTTTCCGGCGGGCAGCGCCAGCGGATTTCGATTGCGCGGGCGCTGTCGTTGCATCCGAAATTTATCGTGCTGGATGAGCCGACAAGTGCGCTGGATTTGTCTGTACAGGCGCAGATCGTTGATTTGTTGAGGGAATTGCAGGACAGGCACAAGATTTCCTACATGTTCATCAGTCACGATTTGCGTGTGGTGAAAGCGATGGCACATGACCTCATTGTCATGAAACAGGGGCGCGTGGTGGAGGCCGGGCCGGCCAAAAATATCTTCGAAAACCCGCAGGAAGAGTATACCAAAGCCCTGCTGGCCGCCGCGCTGGATTTGAAAACGGCTTAGGTTTCGAATTCGAAATTCTTCAAAATTGACATTTTTTCATTTTCATAATATAGTACCCTCCCATACTATTTATGAATTCAAACTATGGAGTCCATAAGATGGCTATCAGAATAACGCAGGATGTTAAGGAGGCTCTTTCAAAAGCCTGCGACATTCCGCGGAGAGGCATCCCCCTAACCGCTGAAAAGCTATCGGATTTTCTGACAGTAATAGGCGTTTCCAATATGACACCGGGTACAATTGATATGCTTTTCAATGAAAAAGAGGGGTATCATAGATATTTTGAACTGGACATCGATCTCGCGTCTTAAGTAATGTTCAAAAGCTTAATTTTGGAGTTGGACGGCGCTTTTTATTCAATTTCCCCTTGCATTCTGTGCCCAAGATGGTAAGAGTGTGGGCCTTTTACGTTGCCACGGCAGAGTAAAGGGGCAATTTAACCTTAACACTCTTGAAAGGGGTGATGCACTGTGGTCAGTGTTAGTGTACGCGATAACAATGTCGATCAGGCTTTGAAGGTCCTGAAAAAGAAAATGCAACGTGAGGGCATTTTCCGGGAGATGAAGCTGCGTCGTCATTACGAAAAGCCTTCTGAAAAGAAGGCGCGCGAGCAATCTGAATCTGTGCGCCGCGCGCGCAAGATGGATCGCAAACGCCGCGAACGCGACGGTTTCTAGAAGCCGTTTTTTAGCTTAACTTTTCAAAAAACCCGCTGTTTTCTTTTCAGCGGTTTTTTTATGCTTTATACTCAGCGGCTAGATGTTTTGTTTTCCCTTCTAACAATCGGAAATGTAATGAGTCTGAAGCGCCTTTCGTGTTTTATGTTTTCCATTTTTGCTCTTTTGGGCCTTGCAGTCCCTTTCGCATATGCGGGTGATGATTGGGAAGATTACAACTCAACAAGCAATTTGTTCGATGTTCGTATCCCCAAGGGCGTTGAGGAAAATGCGATCCTTTTTCGGATGAGCCCTGAAATCGTCGCTCAATCTGGACAAGCCTTGAAGACCGAAGATCAAAGGCCGATTCGGGATAATATAAAACACTATACCGTGCGCTACGATCAGGTTTTGGGCGCACGGGTTGGTAAAAAAATGATAGGTTTTACTATCGCGAATGATTTGGACCGTTTCATCGCTTTTTACGAAGACAAGGATGGAAAAATTCACAACCGCAAGGATTATCTTTACATCAACGGCATGCATTGTGGAGAGGTTACCCTGTCATATGAGGAGAACGGAAAACGCCGATATGTACGGATGCGCAATCTCCTTGACGGTTATACCCGGATAGAACAAATCCTTATCGGGGAGGAGGACAATATGCAATCTCTGGCCACCCGAAAATATTTTGATTCATTAAGAATGCGTAGAGGTTACAAAACTTCGGCGGGAAGCATGAAGGCGGAGTGGCCTGCGCATCCTTCCCCGCACGGTGTGTTTACCGCTTACCTGCCTGAAGATGTTTCGCCTTACGCGCCAGGAAAAGTTGACATGATAGAAGATGATCACTTCGAGCGCGTTGGTACCCGGTTCTACGATCCTGTCTGGCGTCAGTTTTTATTTTACAATATATACAGCTACAAGCTGCCCAAGGACGATGTTAAATATCTCGATGTGGAATTATTGCTTAGAGACAAGCATATTTTGCGGCATACATTCGGTTCTGTCGATAATCTTGAGTTTAAAAGGCTGCAAAATAGCATGAGTGTTCCGCTTGTTGAAACCGCCTATTCAATCGAGCCTCCCGAACAGTATTCTTACGCCAATGTGGTCCGGCTAAAAGCGCAGTTTTTCGGTGATACCGTTCTGGTTCATGAAATTATGGGGCCGAAACATTTGGTCAATTCCGTTTTCATTAATAACGTGATGGACAGCGTTGAGTTTCACCCTAGCCAGGCCTATCTCGACTATCTGGAGCAAAACACGCCTCTACCGGAAGAAGACAGTAAATAGCGTGTAAAATAACCTTCTTAAAGCGGGCGCGTTGCTTCCTGTAGCCATTCCTGTTCTGCGCGCGTAAGGCCGTCTTTCACAAGCTTATAAAGCTGCGCATGATAGATATTCAGCCAGTGGCGTTCGTCCGTATCCAGCATGTCCGTGTCGATCAGAAGACGGTCAATCGGGGCGAAGCTGACGGTTTCAAATTCAAGCATTTGTGCGCCAGTATCGGGGCAGATTTGGCCTTCGCACACCAATACCAGATTTTCGATGCGAATGCCGTGGCTTCCGTCCTTATAGTATCCCGGTTCGTTGGAAATCAGCATGCCGGCCTTGAACGGGTCTTTGCCGCGTGGAGAAATGCCGGCGGCCTCTTCATGGACGGCCAGATAACAGCCGACGCCATGACCTGTGCCATGGGCATAATCAAGATTTTCGTTCCACAGGGGCCGACGGGCCAGCGCATCGATTTGCGCGCCGGTTGTGCCGACCGGAAATTTGGCCATGGCAAGGGCGATATGGCCTTTGAGCACCAAAGTAAAATGGCGGCGCGTTTCATCGCTTGGTTGTCCGATGGCAATGGTACGGGTGATATCGGTGGTCCCGGCGCATTCATCGTTACAATATTGTCCGCCGCTATCGATCAGCAGCAAGCCGCTCTCCTCCAGCTTTTTATTCGTTTGCTCCGTTGCCCGGTAATGCACAATCGCGCCGTTATCGGCAAAGCCGGAAATGGTCGGGAAGCTGGGGCCCTTAAAGGCCGGGTTTTCAGCGCGGAATTTATGAAGCTTATCGGCGACAGAGACTTCATCCTGCCCGCCCTGCCCGGCCCTCTCATCCAACCAGTGGAGGAATTTGACCAGAGCGATAGCGTCGAGAATATGGGCGGCCTTTAACGCCGCAATTTCGGCCTCTGATTTGACGGCTTTGAAATCGATGCAGGGGTCTTTTTTATTGATGATTTCGAGCCCTTGAGCCTCAAGCATTTCACGGAAGGCTTCCGGGCTGCGAGCGAAATCGAGCATGACCGGACCTTCGGTCAATGTCCGCACATCCTCCAGCGTTTCCAGTTTAAACAGGCCGTCACCATAGGCCCGGATATCCGCGCCACATTTGGCCGGATCGACGATCCACCAGATGGGCTGCGCCGCATCCGCAAACACAACCGCGTAGGATAAGACGGATGGAATATAATCGATATCGTGGCCGCGGACATTGAGCAGCCAAGCGATGGAATCGGGCAAGGTGAGAATGGCTGCACGAGCGCCTGCGGACTCAACGGCCCGGGCGACTTGCGCTTTTTTCTCACGACATGGCATTCCAGCCAGTTTCTGCGGAAAAATTTCCACCGTGCCAAGGGGCTTATCTGGCTGGCCCGTCCAGATTTCATCGATCAGGTTTTCTTCAACGGGAATCCATTGCAGATGCGGGCATTGGGCTTTGAGCTTTTCAAGCTCGTCCGGCGTGTGCAGCCACGGATCAAAACCGATCTTTGCGCCTTCGTGCGCGTGTTCATTCAACCAGCCCTGCGCGCCGGTTTTGATACTGTCACCGGTGGCGAAAACCTTGCCATCAACTTGAGCGCCGACCTGCAGACGGTAACGGCCATCGGTGAGCACGCAGGCTTTATCCTGCAACACCACGGCAATCCCGGCCGAACCGGTAAAACCGGTAAGCCATTGCAGGCGCTCTGCACAGGGGGCGACGAATTCGCCCTGATATTCATCGGCCTTGGGGATGATAAAGCCGTCGAGGCCTTGCTGCTTTATGGATACGCGTAATGCGGCGATTTTTTCTTTTGTGGTTTTCATGTTTCTTATACTGGCGTGGCGCACCACCTTTTGCTAGTGTTTTTAACACGATGCCTTATTTACTTCTTATCCTTGGTTTGATTATTGGCGGGTACGCGCTGTATCGCTTTTTTCTCAATGCCGAAGTTGCACAGATCAAAGCCGCATTTATTCTGGCGATTTTGGTCGTATTGTGTGCCTCGCTATTTACAATGGCTGTAATAGGGCGTTTACCTCAAGCATTAGGACTGCTGGTCGCCGTTGCGCCCTTGGCGGCGGGGCTGTGGAAAGCGCGGCGGGATGAACATGCCGAAACGCTGGAGCCGGGGCTGCACGATGAGGTGCGCACACGCGAAGAGGCGCTTGAAGTCTTGGGTCTTGAAAACGGTGCCAGCGAAAAAGAGATCAAGGCCGCTTATAAACGGCTGATGCAGAAAGTGCATCCCGATCATGAGGGATCTGAGTGGATGGCCGCCAAACTCAACCAAGCACGAGACATCTTGTTAAAAACGCCCGACGCCTGAGATGGAAATATTACAGAAAAAGCCTTCCCTAAAATCCCCTCTCCCTCAAGGGAGAGGGAATTTTAGAGGAAAGGCCCTACTTGCAAAAGCGGCTTAAGAATGCCAATAAGAAGCCATGAGTAATTTACACATACGTCCCGTTCGTAAAGCTGTCTTCCCGGTTGCCGGGCTGGGCACACGGTTTTTGCCCGCCACCAAGGTTATGCCGAAAGAAATGCTGCCGATTAACGATCGGCCGCTGATCCAGCATGTGTATGAAGAAGCGGTTGAGGCGGGGATTGAGGAATTCGTGTTTGTCACCGGGCGGCATAAGGAAATGCTGGAGGAGCATTTCGATTTCCAGCCTGAGTTGGAAGAAACGCTGCAATCGCGCGGGAAGACCGCCATGTTGGACAAAGTGCGCTCGTCGGAAATCCCGGCGGGACGTTTATTCCTGACGCGCCAGCCCAAGCCTCTGGGCCTTGGGCATGCGGTGTGGTGTGCGGCCAAGCTGATCGGCGATGAGCCGTTTGCCGTGTTGTTGCCCGATGTTCTGGTGCACGGCACGCCGGGCTGCCTCAAGCAGATGGTGGATGTTTATAATGGAACCGGCGGCAATGTGATTGCGGTTGAAGATGTGCCGCGCGGAGAGACCTTTAAATACGGGATTGTCGATACGGGCGGGCAAGACGCTGATCCGCAATTAAAGGCAATGCCGGTTCAGGGGCTGGTTGAGAAACCCGCGCCAGAGGATTCGCCCTCCACCTTGTCGGTGATTGGCCGCTATATTTTACAGCCGGAAATTTTCGATCATTTGTCCGCGTTTGAAACCGGCGCAGGCGGGGAGATTCAGCTGACTGATGCGATGGCTAAATTAATCGGCCCGCAAGCCTTTACTGCGATGCGTTTTACCGGGCAGAGCTATGATTCAGGAAGCCGCCTCGGCTTCATTCAGGCCAATATGGCCTATGCCTCACAAGACACTGAGATTGCTTCGGATGTTCGCCGAAGCATTATCGAATTTGCCAACATGCTCAAGGAGAAAGACCAAACCAATGCAGCCGCTGAGTGACCCGTTACAAAGTTTTGAACACCACGTTTTTAGCCCGACGATCCTGCGTGAATATGATATTCGCGGGCAGATCGGCAAGGATCTGAGCAAGAAAGACGCCTATACGCTGGGGCTGGCGTTCGGGACGTACTTGCTGCGCGATCTTGGCACGCCACAAGCCGAGGCGCGGGTGTGTGTCGGCTATGACGGGCGGGTGTCTTCACCGGGGCTGGCCGAGGCGCTGGTCAAGGGTTTGAGTGAGACGGGCGTGGCTTGTGAGAATGTGGGCCTGGGCCCCTCCCCGATGCTGTATTTTGCAACCAAGGACCGTAAAGCCAGCGCCGGGATTATGGTCACGGGTTCGCACAACCCGGCTGATTATAACGGATTTAAGATGATGCTGGCCAATGGGCCGGTGTTTGGGACGCAGATACAGCGCCTCGGTGAGATTGCGCGGAAGGCCGATTTTGAAAGCGGGCACGGCAGCATTGCACAAATTGATGTGCGCGAAGAATATATCGCGCGACTGTTGAAAGATTTTACCGGAAAACGTGATTTAAAAGTCGCATGGGACGCCGGGAACGGGGCGGCGGGTGAAATTATGCGCTCGCTCACCGGCAAACTGCCCGGCGAGCATATTTTGCTGTTTGAAAAGATTGACGGGACATTCCCCAATCACCACCCCGATCCGACAGTGGATAAGAACCTCATTGATTTGCAGCAAGCGGTGAAGGAGAACGCCTGCGATCTGGGGATTGCTTTTGACGGGGACGGCGACCGGATCGGCGTGGTCAATGAAAAGGGCGACGTGCTGCGCTGTGATATTTTGATGACAATCTATGCACGTGAAGTGCTGGCCAATCATCCGGGCGCGGCGATTATCGGGGATGTAAAATGTTCGGCGGTGATGTTTGACGAAATCAACCGTCTGGGCGGGCAAGGTGTGATGTGGAAGACCGGGCATTCGCTGATTAAGGATAAGATGTCCGAACTGAAGTCGCCCTTGGCCGGGGAGCTTTCCGGTCATATCTTCTTTGCCGATAAATATTACGGGTTTGACGATGCGCTGTATTGCGCAGTGCGATTGCTCAACGCCGTTGATGAGGCCGAGGGGCCGCTGTCATCCCTGACCAAGGGTTTGCCGGTGCTTTACAACACGCCGGAAGTGCGCGTCGATGTCGATGAGGAGCATAAATTCGGTGTTGTGCCGCAGATTATCACCTCGCTGAAAGCCGCCCTAGGCAATGAATACACGCTGGATGATATTGACGGCATTCGCGTCAGCGGGCCGGATGGATGGTGGTTGTTGCGCCCATCCAATACGCAGGCCGTTTTGGTGTTTCGCGCAGAAAGCCCTAGCCCGGAAGGTTTAGAGCGGCTAAAAGAGATGGCCAAGGCTGAGGTTGAAGCGCTCGGCTTTGCAATGAATTTTGAGCATTAAGAGGATTATTTTATGAGCACACCGATTGATACCGGGCTTCTGGAACTGTTGGCTTCAAAAATCTGTCATGATTTGATCAGCCCGATTGGCGCGGTCAATAACGGGATCGAGTTTTTGACCGAGATGGGCGCGGATGCCGGGGATGAGGTGACCGACCTGATCGCATTCAGCGCCTCGCAAGCTTCGGCCAAGCTAAAAGCGTATCGCATGGCCTATGGCGCAGGCGGCGCGGATGATTCCATCAAGCCGGAAGAAGCTCATCAAGCCATTCAAGACATCGTCGGAGCGGAAAAGAAAATCACACAAAGCTGGGACCCTTACGGTGATCTGGGATATGAAGATCGCCCGAAAGCCTTTTGCAAGATGCTGGTCTGCGCGCTCTTGCTGGGCATGGATTGTCTGCCAAAGGGCGGGACGCTGAGCGTTGGTGCGGGCGCAAATGCGAATTTGACCCTAGTTTCAGCCAAGGGACCGGATGCGAGCATTCGTGAGGGCAATGCGGCGGCGCTGAATCTTTCTATGCCGCGCGGTCAATTAGAGCCAAAATATGTGCATGCCTATATTACCGGGGTTCTGGCCGAGCATTACGGTTACAAACTCTCCGTCACGAAAACCGGCGACGATAGCGTTGAAATCACCATGCAGCTTCCCGCCGCGTAAAACTCGCGCATTCACATCACAAAACTCCTGAAGCGAATACACCCGCACGTAAAATGAAAAATTTTCTGTGTTTTTTCGCTTATGCTATTCTGAATCCTTGTCAGATCGTATAGACTGGTGCGCGTGCCTGCGTATCTTTAATTTTTCTGCGTATCCCTTGATTTCATGATGACATAATACTTTAAGTCCGACTTAGGGATTTTTTGTTATTCTATTGAGATCGCCACATAAAAAGCATCAAAACCGCATCATAGAAGATGGTGCATGGGAGATATCGCTATGGATGATTTGATTGTCGAGTTTTTGACGGAAACCAATGAAAGCCTGGATGAGCTGGATCTGGATATCGTTAATCTGGAACAAAATCCGAATGACAAAGACCTGCTGTCGAAAATCTTCCGTCTGATGCACACGATTAAAGGGACTTGCGGCTTTTTGGGCTTGCCGCGACTGGAAAAATGCGCACACCACGCGGAAAATGTTCTGGGGCGCTTTCGTGACGGCGATCTGGAAGTTACGCCCGACTATGTGACGCTTATCCTTGAATCGATTGACCGGATTAAACTGATTGTCGGCGGGCTGGGGGAAACCGGCTCCGAGCCGGAAGGCGATGATTCCGAACTGATTGAAAAGCTGGATGCCGTCTACGAAGGCCGCGATGGTGGTGGAGATGCTCCCGCAGCCGAGGAAGCGCCGCCGGTTGAAGAAACGAGTGCGCCAGCCGAAGGCGGCGGGTGTTTAACGCAGGAAGAACTTGATGCTCTGGAAGCGGCCTTTCAGGCGGCCGACGGACCGGCGGAATTTGCGCTCAAAGAGATGCCGGATCAAGCAGCGACTCCTGCCGCCACGCCCGAACCGCCAAAAGCCGAAGCCGCACCAAAATCTGCCGCACCCGCTCCTGTTGCGAGTGATCCGCCTGCGAAAGCCGCCGCCGTTTCCACACAGACCTTGCGCGTCAATGTTGATGTGCTGGAAAACCTGATGACGATGGTCAGCGAGATGGTGTTGACCCGCAACCAGCTGATCCAAATTTTACGCCAGAATTCCGACAGTGAGTTTTCCGCACCTTTGCAACGTCTGAACCATGTGGTTTCCGACTTGCAGGAAGGCGTGATGAAAACCCGGATGCAGCCGATCGGCAATGCGTGGTCGAAGCTGCCGCGGATTATTCGCGATCTGGCCATTGAACTGAACAAGAAGATCGAACTGGAGATGAGGGGGCAAGATACCGAGCTTGACCGTCAGGTTCTGGAACTGATCAAGGACCCGCTGACCCATATGGTGCGCAATTCCGGCGATCACGGCATTGAAGACCCGGCCACCCGTAAGGCTGCCGGTAAGCCGGAAACAGGTACGATTTTGCTGCATGCTTTTCATGAAGGCGGGCACATCATTATTCAGATTTCCGACGACGGTAAAGGATTGCCGCTGGACAAAATCAAGGCCAAAGCGCTGGCCAACGGACTGGCGACCGCCGAAGAGCTGGAAGAGATGTCGGCAAACCAGATCAACCAGTTTATTTTCAATGCCGGGTTCTCTACGGCCGAGAAGGTCACCTCGGTTTCCGGGCGCGGTGTCGGCATGGATGTAGTGCGCACCAATATCGAGAAAATCGGCGGGTCGATTGAGTTGAAATCGACGGAGGGGAAAGGCTCGACCTTTACTATTAAAATTCCGCTAACGCTGGCGATCGTCTCGGCGTTGATTGTCGAGTCTGCGAAAGAGCGTTTTGCCATTCCGCAACTGGCGGTGCGCGAGCTGGTGATGGCCTCGGAAGATGGCGACAACCGCATCGAAACGATTAAGGGCACGCCGGTGTTCCGTCTGCGCGATCGTTTGCTGCCGCTGATTTCGCTGTCCGATTTGCTGAAGCTTGCCTCCCCCGCATCGGCGCAAAAGACGGCTATCACACCTAAACATGGAGACGAAGATGCTTCCGTTGACGCCGATGCTGCGGTCAAAGCGGTGCATGAGCCTGTGGCTGAAAGGCGTCACCAGTATATTGTCGTGACACAGGTGGGGAATCACGATTTCGGCATTATTGTCGACCGAGTTTTCGATACCGAGGAAATCGTTGTCAAACCCGTGGCGAAAATCCTGCGAGATATCGAGCTGTTCTCAGGCAATACGATTTTGGGTGACGGAAGCGTGATTATGATTCTGGACCCCAACGGCATTGCCAAAAATATCGGACAGATCGATGCGGCCGACAGCATGGCTGCAATGGAAACCGAGAGTGCATACGAGCGGCAGGGGGAAAAAACGACGCTGCTGCTGTTTGCAGCCGGAAACAAAACGCCGAAAGCCGTTCCGCTTTCTCTGGTCGCCCGATTGGAGAATATCGATGTCGGCACTATCGAGCGCTCGGGCGGGCGAAGCATGATCCAATATCGCGGCAAGCTGATGCCGCTGATGCCGTTTGATCCGCGGGTTGAGATTGGCGAGAGCGGTGAAAAACCTGTCTTGGTGTTTACTGATGGCGGCCGCTCCATGGGCATCGTTGTCGATGAAATTATTGATATCAAAGAAGAGTATATCGATATGCAAATCGATGGCGGACAAGGCGGCCTGATGGGCAGCGCGATTATTGACGGCAAGGCCACCGACATTGTCGATGTCGGTCACTTCCTGCAGTCAAACGGGAACAACTGGTTTAAAGATCATGACGATACGCCATTCAGCAACGCGGCGGATGCCAGCAAGAAGAAAACGAACGGTCATGCCAAAAAGCGCGTATTGCTGGTCGATGACAGCCCGTTCTTCCGTAATATGCTGACGCCGCTTTTGAGCGTGGCCGGTTATGATGTTGTTTCGTTGGAAAGCCCACACGCCGCACTGGATATGTGCAACAAAGGCGCGGAATTCGATGTGATTATCAGTGACATCGAAATGCCGGATATGGACGGTTTTGAGTTTGCAGAAAAAGTTAAAACCGAGACGAGCTGGAAGGAAACGCCGATGCTGGCTCTGACTTCACATGCGACGCAGAAAGATATCGACCGCGGGATGAGCGTCGGCTTTTCCAAGTATATCGCCAAGTTCGACCGCGATACCTTGCTCAATACGATTTCGCAAACGCTGGTTGAGCAACAGCAAAATTCAGATCCATCCGTGTCACAGGGAGAGGTTGCATGAGCGCAGAGACATTAACCTATGAGGACGCCGAGCGGGCGCATAATTCCCAGTCCAAGGAATTCCTGACCATCATTATCGCCGGGCAGCGTTTTGGCATTCCGATTTTGCAGGTTCAGGACGTGCTGGGCGAACAGGCCGTCACCAGAATTCCTTTGGCCCCGCCTGAAGTCGCGGGCTCTTTGAATTTGCGCGGGCGCATCGTGACGGCGATTGATGTACGCCGCCGTCTGGGCATTGACTCCTGCGAGAAGTATAAAAACTCCGGTATGGGCGTCGTTGTCGAGCATGAGAATGAGCTTTACAGCCTGATTATCGACGAAGTCGGCGATGTTTTGCACCTTAAGGATGAGAATTTTGAATCCACCCCCACCACGCTCGATCCTTTGTGGCGTGAAATTTCTTCCGGTATATACCGTCTGGAAGGCGAATTGCTGGTTATTCTTGATGTTCCGAAATTTGTCAGCAGCGTACATAGTTGATTTTTCTTTAAGATATTTGTTTTATTAAATGATTTTTAAGTTCAACTGCTTCATAATTGAGTGAAATTCGAGGGGGCCCCAACATGAAATCTTGTCTTATTGTTGATGACAGCCGCGTTGTGCGTAAAGTTGCCCGGCGCATTGCCGAAGATTTAGGCTTTGAATGCGACGAAGCCGAAGACGGTCAAAAGGCCTATGAGGCCTGTCAGGCCAAAATGCCTGATGCAATTTTGCTGGACTGGAATATGCCGGTGATGAGCGGAATTGAGTTTTTGGAAAAGCTCAGAGAAATGGATAACGGCGCTTCTCCGAAAGTTGTATTCTGCACGACAGAAAATGACATGAGCCATATTCAGCGCGCCATTCAGGCCGGGGCCAATGAGTATATTATGAAGCCGTTCGACAGCGAGATCATTGAATCGAAATTCATTCAAATCGGCTTACTTGACAAACCGGCATAAATTTTTGAGTAGAGTAAATAGAAGGGTTTTTCTAAACACATGGATTCGTCTCCAGATAAGCAAATACACGTCATGCTCGTCGATGATTCGGCGGTTATTCGCGGCGCGCTCAGCCGCATTCTCGAAGAAGCCCCGGACATCAAGGTTGTCGCGTCGGTCGCCAACGGTGAAATGGGCATAGGCTCAGCCAGAAAGTACCAGCCGCATATTGTTATTTTGGATATTGAAATGCCGATCATGGACGGCATCGTGGCGTTGCCTAAAATTCTTGAGGCCAGCCCGAATTCAAAAGTGATTATGTTTTCTTCCCTGACGGAAAAAGGGGCTGATATTTCCTTGAAAGCCCTTTCTCTGGGGGCTGTTGAGTGTATCGTTAAGCCTTCAAGCGCCAGCGGCGTCGGTCAAGGCTCTGAGTTTCAAAAAAACCTGCTTGCCACTGTTCGCGGGCTGGTTCCGCAAGGCGAGCGCACTGCAACCGCGGGCGTTAGGCCCACTGCGCCTGCTGCACCGGCCGCTGGCAGCGTTGAAAGTTTTTCCCTGCGCTCCCAAATCGGGGTTTTCCCCGGCAAGCCCGCCATATTGGCCATCGGCTCTTCAACCGGCGGGCCGCAGGCTTTGTTCGAGGTTATAAAAAGCTTCAAGGGTTTCGACATTCCGATTGTGATTACCCAGCATATGCCGGCGACTTTCACCAAAATCCTTGCCGAACATATCGGTCAGCAAACCGGTGTTGAAGCGCATGAGGGTGCCGAAGGGATGAAGGTTGAAAAAGGCAAAGCCTATGTCGCCCCCGGCGGTCACCACATGAAAATCGTGAAAGAGGGGCTTGATCTTGTGATCCGCCTTGATGACGGTCCACCGGAGAATTTTTGTAAACCCTCGGTTGAGCCCATGTTTCGCAGTGTGATCGATGTTTTCGGCAATAAAGTCTACGGCCTGATCCTGACCGGTATGGGGAATGACGGCATTGGCGCGGGTAAATTGTTGAACGATGGCGGCGGGCATCTTGTCGCCCAGGATAAGGCCACCAGTGTTGTCTGGGGGATGCCGGGCGCGGTGGCCAAGGCCGGGTATTGTACGTTTGTTTTACCACTGAATGAAATCGGTCCGCATATTCGTAGAGCGGTGATGGGATCATAAAATGAAAATTACAGATTTTGATATTTATAAAGATCTTTTGAAGGAAAAATCTGGGCTGGTTTTGAGTCAGGATAAATCCTACCTGCTGGAATCGCGCCTGAACCCGGTGGCCAAAAAATGGGGCTATGACTCACTGGATGCGATGACGATGGCTATTCACGGCGTTCCCGACAAGGAATTGATCCGCGATATCGTTGAGGCGATGACCACGAATGAGACATCGTTTTTCCGCGATAGCCGCCCATTCGACATTTTTAAAGAGACCGTGCTAACCTATATGAAAAGCGCGCGCAACACACGACGGCGAGTGCGAATCTGGTGTGCGGCGGCCTCTAGCGGACAGGAACCCTATACGATTGCCATGCTGCTCAAAGAGGCGGCGGCCGATTTCCCGGGCTGGAGCTTTGAGATTGTCGCAACGGACATTTCCCATGATATCCTTACTCAGGCGCGCGAGGGGCGGTATACACAATTTGAAGTCCAGCGCGGCCTGCCAATTCAGCTGTTGGTGAAATATTTTACACAGGATGATAGCCGCTGGCAGCTCAATGACGATATCCGCAAAATGGTGAAATACGACTATTTTAACCTGCTCGACCCCATGACCAGACTGGGGACGTTTGACATTATCTTTTGCCGAAACGTTCTGATTTACTTTGATGAACCGACAAAGGGCATGGTTCTGGGGAATATGGCCAAGCAGATCGAAAAAGACGGATTCCTGTTCCTCGGCGGTGCGGAAACGGTTTTGGGCATTACCGATGCGTTCAAGCCTGTGCCGGACAGACGCGGCCTTTATGCCGTTGTTGAAAGCCCGCATCTGCAATCTTCTGCGCAAACCGGTACGCAAGCCCTTGCCTAAATCGGTTTAAAGGCTTAAATAGGCACGTCTGTAACCCTTAAAATATAAGAGACGTGTCCATGAGTGCTCCCGAGGCTTCCCAAGCTGCTTCCCAAGACAATGTTATCCGCGATCCGCATGCCGTGAAGATTAAACGCGCGCTGATCTCCGCTTCCGATAAAGAGGGCCTTGAGGATTTTGCGCGTAAACTGGCCGCGCACGGGGTTGAGATTCTCTCGACCGGCGGGACGGCCAAGATGCTGAAAGACGCTGGAATAGCGGTTAAGGATGTTTCCGATCATACGGGGTTCCCTGAGATTATGGACGGGCGCGTCAAAACCCTGCACCCTACGGTGCATGGCGGTATTCTGGCGCGGCGTAGCGATGAAGCCCATGTGAAGGCCATGGAGGAAAACGATATCGTCGATATCGACATGGTGGTGGTGAATCTGTATCCGTTTGTGGAAACGGTCAAAAGCGGCAAGGGTTATAAAGAGTGCATCGAAAATATCGATATTGGCGGTCCGGCGATGATCCGCGCGGCGGCCAAGAACCATGAATTTGTTACCGTGATTACCGATCCGCAGGATTATAAAAAAGTGATGGATTGCATGGACAAGTATGAGGGCAGCATTACCTATAAGCTGCGCAAGCAACTGGCCGCAACCGCCTATGCACTGACCGCGACGTATGATTCCAACATCGCCACGTGGTTTGTGTCCCAGCAGGACGAAGAATTCGGTTTTCCCCGCCGGACCAGCTTTTCCGGAACGCTCAAGCAGGTTTTACGCTATGGCGAAAACCCGCATCAACGCGCAGCTTTGTACACGGTTGACGATTCTACGCGGCCCGGCGCAGCCCACGCAACGCAGGTTCAGGGCAAAGAGCTGTCTTATAACAACCTGAACGACACGGATGCGGCGTTTGAGCTGGTCGCCGAGTTTGACGGCCCGGCGGTGGCGATTATCAAGCATGCCAATCCTTGCGGTGTGGCGATGGGTGAGAATACCTTGGAGGCTTATAAACGGGCCTTTGCCTGCGACCCTGTCAGCGCGTTTGGCGGGATTATCGCGCTGAACCGAACCTTAACCAAGGATACGGCCGCGGCGATACTCGACAAATTCTGCGAAGTGATTATCGCGCCGGATATTGCCGGGGATGCGATTGACGTGCTGAAGACCAAGAAAAACGTGCGGGTGCTGACGACAGGCGGGCTGCCCGATCTGGCGCAACGCCGACGCATGGTGACGCGTGTAGCTGGGGGTTTGCTGGTGCAGGATTCCGATAACGGGCAAACGCTTGAAGGTGATTTGAAGGTTGTCACCGATCGCGCACCAACAAAGAATGAGCTGGCCGACATGCTGTTTGCTTTCCGCGTGGCCAAGCATGTGAAATCCAACGCCATCGTCTATGCCAAGGGCGGAGCGACGGTCGGGATCGGCGCCGGGCAGATGAGCCGGGTGGACAGTGCGCGCATCGCGGCGTGGAAATCCGGCGAAGCGGCCAAAGCGCTGGGCCTTGATGAACCGCTGGCCAAGGGCTCGGTCGTGGCTTCGGATGCGTTCTTCCCGTTTGCCGATGGGCTGATTAGCGCGGCGGAGGCTGGCGTCACGGCGGTGATCCAGCCTGGCGGGTCGATCCGCGATGATGAGGTCATCGAAGCGGCCAACGCGCGCGGTCTGGCGATGGTCATGACCGGTATGCGGCACTTTAGGCATTAAAAAGGCACTTTCTCTTTTTGTCATTGCGAGGAAGGGCGTAAGCCCTGACGCGGCAATCCAGCATATAGATTGCTTCGCCTATGGCTCGCAATGACGCCACAAACTTTTTCCATATTTTTTACAATTCTTAACGGCTTTGTTAAGACTTTTTTAACCCCGTCTCTATACCATGGGGACTGAGATACAAGGGCGCAGTGTTTTATATGTGCGCCTCGTTGGATGAAAAGCCCGGCTAAGAGGTTGAAAACCCAACAAAATAAGAGGGTATGAAAAAGACAGATTTCCAAGGTTCAGAACGCGAAATCCCCCTTCATCCCCGCTTAAATGAGAATAACCCGCAGACGCCGGATGGATGTTTGCAGAAACGAAAAAGGTTTTAGATGGGAATTGATCTCGACACACTCAAGGACACTTTTTCCGGTATCGGCGATTTCTTCGGCGGCGAAACCGCCGGTGTTGATAACAAACTCCTTGCAGCTGGGACCTTGGGCATATTGGGTTTTATGACTGGTTCACACAACCGTACAGGACTATCCAGCCTATTTGGAGGCACAGGTAAAGGCCTCAAATGGGGGCTTATGGCGCTCATCGCGGCATTCGCCCTGAATTACTTAATGGGCGAGCCTAACGGCCCCGAGCCTACGGCAACAGATGAATACGAATACACGCTTGATGCGTCGTAGAAAATAAGAACACGCCCGTAAAAGGGGGCGCAAGAGTAAACTAGAGGGTAAATACATGGCCGATAAGGTAGACGAACAAGAAAAGAAGGCAAAAGCGGCGCGCCAAGAAGCGCAGCGGCAAGAAGCTGACTTTAAAAAAGCCAGAGAGCAGCGTCGTGAAGCCGAAAAACAGCGTCTGAAAACCGAAGGCAATACCTTTGCCTGGATCCTTACTTCTGATCGGTCTTTTTCTAACTATCGCCCGGCCTCTTTTAGCCCGGCTGTCCTGACCTCTGATGATGAAAGACCTGCTGCAGGTGCGGTAATTCCGGTTGCTGCTACCGGTGTGGCTGGTGCAGCGGTTGTCGCCAAGTCGGCAAAGCCGGAAACAACCGAAACAGTTATGGATCTGCGCGGAAGCGATGGCCAGCTTATAGCTCTCGACCCGGATGTTCTTCAAGGGCCGTTCGCCGCGCATAATCGTTTTGCGAGCAATGATCCGCGCCTGACGCTTGAATTTACCGGTGGTAAGCCGATCATCGCCGATGACGATGACAGCGAAGAATACGGCCTGTGGAAAGACAGCGGCTATTACGCCGATCATTTCAAGAACGGGGCCGAGCTGGGCGATATTGAAGATGCCCTGAAGAACAATACAGAACTCCGCGCATCGTGGGTTGAGGCTTATAAACAAGTCTACAAAATGCACAACGGTGAAGACGTCCCGAAAGGCTGGGATGAAGGTGACATCGTCGAAGATGGTTTAGATTACATCCGTGAATTTAACAACAACTTCCACGCTTTGGATTTTGGCCTGCTGTGGACCCATGGCGGGATGACGAATATCGCTTTCAAAGTACATGACGGCACGAATGAGCAAAAACAAGCCTTCGGCTTCCTGATGGATACGCTGGACAGAGGCAAAAACTTTACGTCCGGCGGAACGGCGGAACTTGCCCAAGATATGGCGTCTGACCTGACGACATATGTCAGCCTTGGGTCTTTTGGTGTGGGTGCGGCCACGGCGCAAGCCGGAAAACAAGCCACAAAATATGCTGTTAAACAAGCGGTTAGAGAAGCGCTCAAACAAGGCACAAGAGAAGCGATTAAGGTCGGCGTTCAAACCACAGCCAAGAAAGTCTGGAATACTCAACTTGGCCGCGTCGCAACTATTGGAGCGATTGAGGGCGCGGTCTGGAGTGCAGGTAGCGATGCCGCTTATCAAGCCACGAACATTTCGCTCGGCCGTCAGGAAAGTTATAGCCTGAAACAAGCGGCTTTTTCTACAGCGACAGGAAGCGTTACAGGTCTTGTCATGGGTGGTGGCATGACTTTGGCCGGGCAGAAAATCGTTGCGCCGGTTCTTAAAAAAGTCGCTCCGAAAACTCACAAAAAGCTTAGCAAGCTCTTTGGCGGAGCAGAAACACCCGATGAAGCCGCTAAAAAAGCCGAAGCGGATGCGGCGAAGGCTGCGGAAACGCCGACGGTGGATGAGATTGATGCCGATGCGGCGAAGATGGGGCCGAATGACGGGCCGCAAATGCCAGAGGATGTCGCAAAAGCACGGGCGGGAACGGATCAGCCGGAAATGCCTGTTGAGAGTGCAAGCGCTCCCGAAAGCGCAGAAGATCTTGATGCGCTGGAAAGAGGCCTGAGAGAAGAAGCTCAGAAATATGATCCGAATACTGCCCGGGAAAGCCAAGCAGAGGCGGAGGCCAAGGCCGATGTTCAGCCGGATATTTCGCGTGCAGAGGCTGACGAGCGTCTAAAAAGAGCTGCCGAAGCTGGACAACGTGAGCGCGGCGAGACGATGGACACGCCAGTGCCGCAGCAAGCCAATGCCGGGGCGGCGCCGGTTTATAACATCAATATCGGTGACGGCGCACAGGTTGGCGATGTTCATATCGGTAATGTCGGGGGTGGTGCACCGGCAGGGACGACGCGCACGGCGGACGCAGGGACGAGCGCGCCAGTGCCAGAGACGACAACGAAGCCCGGCAAAGCTGCGGATGATGTTGAAGAAGCGGTAGAGACGCCGGAAGCAGAGACAGCGGAAACGGTGACAGAAAAACCGGAAGCGACGGATGATGCGGGCGCAAAGACGCCGGAGGCAGAAAAGCCGGAAGCCACAACCGCTGGTGTGGGTGAGCCCAAAAACGCTAAGAAAAGTGCTGATGATGAAAAATCGTACATGTTGATTTCCCAGATGGAGCCCTCCTCCCCAGAATTCAAGAAAATAAAAGACTGGGGTAACCAGTTTCTGTTTAGACGGAAGTGGGTCTATGATCCCTACCAAGGATGGAAAGATTATCGCGCTCTGCGTGTTGAGTCGGCGATGACGAATCCAAGGCCGATTATTAAACCTGTTGTCGATTATGCTGATGGTCGAATGGAAAAGTGGGGCTAACCAAAGGGCTTTATGACCTTAATCAGTCCATACAGAATATTGCTACCTCAGACATGAAAAGTCTGCAAACTAAAATGCTCGAAAAAATGGAAGCATTTTCGGATGCAAACAGAGAAAATTTGAAAAAATTTCAGGCCGAGATTAAGGCACTAAGAAAACATGTCGAACTTAATTACAAAACTTTAAAAGATGATAATGGCAAGTTTGTTAAAAATGACGGGCGTTATCATGGTTTGATTGAGACAATTGCAAAGGATATTGATGGAAATGGAATAGGGCATAAAAAGGCGCTACTGGCTTATTTGGATGATCTTATAAAGACCTCTGGAGATCTACAAAAGCCAGATTTTGGTGATACCGGAAAGCGTGTAGTAAATCTGGAATATCAGTCAGGCATGCCGATGAAGGATGTGCATGCACTAAAAACACACAGCCTTCATAAAATTTTTACAATGGTTGAAGATGCCCATGCCCGCTTGCATGTTCACGAAACAACCACCGGGGATCAGGGACCACAAATCCCTTTATAGGCACCAGAATTTTATATCCAAAACGTCCACTTAAGGAAGTCAACGGCATTAAAATCGGCGTCACAAGGGAAGAACGCGAGTCCGTGATTAGAATGATTCAAGCAGGCCATTATGAAGCCGAACCAACGCTCAAAAACGATCAGACCCTTCTAACCTTGAAGCCGTTATTATGGATTTGGAAGTTGAATACAAAAAATATATAAGTAAGGATGGAATGATGTAACCACATGGCCTGTGGAGGATACGAAGATTTTTGCCTCTGCCCTTGCTGGCGTTGTCAGGGACGGTTATGGACATGAAGCCCTGCATGTAGCACGCCGCATGATGATGCGTTAGGCTCCGGCAGTAGGCGCGTCACGATTCCACCAAATATAACGGACAACCCTAGCTTTAAAGAATCGTTGGGCGATGTAATTCATACCGAATATTACAAGCGGTGGAAAAAAGTTTTGATGCCGTTATTGATCGTAAGCATATAACCGGCAAAGAAGAAGAAGGTTGGGGACCGACGAGTAGCGCAGGACGTGATTCAGAAGAACAAGCAATGGAAAGAAGCTACTTCTGGCATTACATGTTCCGCTTCCCCGGAGACAAACCATGGTCAAAGCCTGCCGAAATCAGGTTTCAAGCTATTTTTCAAAACAGATTTACAAATCTCTACAACTACGCTATGGGCGGCTACACCTCCCCTATAATGAAAGAAGGAAAGCCGACCCTCGCCTTGAAGGACACCTTAATCTGTTATTATGGCGAGATAAGCCTAAAGAAGAAGATTACAATAAGTGGAGAGATAATCTTATTCTCCGCGCGCCCTCCTGGTTGAAAACGCCAACACGGTTTGCTTTGGTGGGGTTACCTACACCTATAATGTATGCAACCGGAGGGTCATTCGCACTTGTTGGTTCAGAGAAAGCTTACCAGTGGGCCTTTGATGACGATGAAGATACGTGGATGGGGAATACTGGCCGCTGGTTTGGGCAAAAGGCTCTATATACTGCGGATACTGTTAGAGATTGGACGGTTGGCTTTGCAAAAGATGTTCCTTATTTGGGTGCGACTCTCAACGCCGTGCCGATTGAAGAAGCCAATGAGTATTTTTTCCGGGCCAATGCGCCGGAGAAAAAAGAGAGTTCTTCTCCTGAAGACAAGCGTGAAGAAACTCGTCAACGTCCGGCGGGGATGGATTTGCGGACGTATATTACGACCGTGCTGGACCCGGATATTCAGCAGAGAACGCTCGCGGTGGCACAAGCCAAAGCCAGAATGAATGCCGCGCAGCAAAAATATGATTTGCTGGATGGTATCGCCGATCAGAATGAGAGCAAAAAAGGTGAGCGCGATACAGCCAAGACGGCTCTTGAGACGGCCAAGAAAACGTTCGAGACGCTTTCGAGCACGTTGCTGGCCAAGCAGTATGACCGCGATGAGTTGGTGATTGCGCTGTATCTTGACACTACGACCCTGACCGACCCGACCGAGAAGCTTAAGCTGGAAGGGGTTTTATGGGATATCCGCAAATACGGTCTGGACAGCGGAAACAAAATCAAAGATTTCGACCTGCTGAACGATGCTCTGTTTGCCGAGGCGCAGGTACTGGCGCAGAAAGAAGAAAAACACTCGAAAAAGGATATTGCCGCCGCGGTTAAAAAGGTCTTTGGCACGGAGAGCGTGACAACTGAAAAAGACGCGAAGGCCAGCGAGAAAGAAGACCCTCAACCTTATAGTCAGGGCGGTAGCAGCGCCAGCAAAGGGCGTAGCGCCAGCCAATTATTTGAAGATGCGATTGGCTGGTCGACAGAGTGGACCGGGGCCGACCCGAAGAGCGGCTGGATGAAGAGCGCGTTTAACTGGCTGGGTGACTGGGGACAGATTGGTAAGGGCTTCTGGAATGATTTGTCCAGCCCGTGGAAAGCCGGTTTGATCGGTCTGCTCGGCGCCTTTACCATCGGCCCGTGGCTCAAAAACCAGTTGGGCGCGGTTGGGAATTTCCCGCTGGTCGGGCTATTGATTGGCGCCGTTGTTTTTGCGCTGACCGGGAAGGCCGCGCACGCCTTTATGACCGATGATGCGGGCGTTACGCAGGGTAAAGCCAAGCACAGTACAAAAGCCAGTGCCGCCAAGCAAGGGCATGATGGCAGTGTTGAATACGCTGCCGATAAGGTAAAAATCAAAGAGCTTGAAGACAAGGTTAAGGCCTTGCAGGCGCAACGCCAATCTGGAGAAGATGAAAGCGGCGACGAGGATAGCGGTTCCGGCAGCGGTGACGGCGATCAACGCGGCGGACAAAGACGTGACAATCAACAGCCCGGCATGGCTCCGCCACCGCCGGATCCCGGTGTATTGCCTCCAGAGTATCAAATCGATGAAAACGGCGATGAGTTGCGCCTGAGTGATGCCGATGCAGACCTTGAAAGCACTCTGCTGCCGGTCGCCGCTCAGGTCTGCGAAGGCCCGAACGGTAACGGCTGGGCACCGAACAATGTTCGTGATCTGCTGCGTTGCGGTGATATCGTCGTCTCTCCGCATATGGCTGCGCGGGCGCAGGCTACGGCTCTGAAGGCGGTTCACGTGCCGGACGGTCTGGTGGAAGAGGAAGAGTTTGTCCTCGATACCATGGGCCACAATATAGACTCTGTGCCTCAATATGCGGTCGCAATGAAGCTTCCGACCATGGCCGCGAACATGGATTTCGATCATGATCGCCCCCATTACGATGCCTAAACGGCGTTCACAGAAGGCTTTATCCTTCCCGGCGCAGATGCTATGATAACGTGTTGGAATGTGTTCGCATTTCAATTTCTTGGCGTACTCCGCCCTTTCCTTTTCCGGGATTTCCTTATCGTATGACCGACGAGCCAGAACAGACCAAAGACAGCATCAAAAAGGCTTTCTCGCCGGGGGAAGCCAAGGGTAAGCCGTCTTTGTTCCTGCCGGACGAGATGGATATTTATTGCAATAAAATCACCAAGGAAACCTTTATTTTCCACGGCAAAAAGATCGATTATGACACGCTGGAGCGCATGGAATACGACCCGAAAGACCATAGCGTTACGGTTTTCTTGAAAGACGGACGGATTCTGGATCTGGGGGTGAAAATTCAGTGGTTGATCCGGCCTTATTTTTCCAAGGCCGAAGAGATACAGATTGTGCGCACCAAAGACGGGGAAGCGATTGACGGGACCTTTATACCGATAGCGCATAGAGGTAAATAATTTCGCGCCAAATATAGCATTTCAACAAAAGCATCTCTATAATACACACATGATTGACACGCCTTCAGACAGCACAGACCGCCCCGATGTCGGCACGTTGGTTGACTTTGTTATCGGTGCAGAAACGGACAATCCTCTTTACGTTGAGGTTGCGATCAAGGATGATGGCCGCGTGGTGCTTTTTCACGATAAACCGTTTAAAAAACCGATTTCATGGTTTGAATTTGACCTCAATACCAATAAGTTCGATTTTATCATGGAAAACGGTGAATTACGCGACTTTGGCCTGCCGTTGAGACAATCGGTTGCCAAACATATGCAAAACTCGCATCAAATTTTGACGGTTTTACTGGACGATGAGTCCGGCGAGGGCAAAGAAGGCCACTATATCCCGCTGATTATCCATTCATCTTAACACTTCGTTAACCAAATCTACGCTAAAATATAAGCAACAAAACAAAGAATAAGTTGCTGAAAAATAAATATTTTAGAGGAGTGTGAATATGGATTTGGACCTAGCAGGTGATTGGCAGAGTGCACAGGCATGTGAATTTGATGTAAACGGTGGAATTCGGGAAGTATTCGCACGCAAATCGGGAATCGATAATGGTTTGAGTTGCGGTGTTGGAGTGGCGGCTACGGTGAAGTTAGACCTCCCCACGAACGGCTGATTAACCGCACCAGATGCGGGTGATTGTTCCCGTATCATCAATCTCTATATTCACACGGGCGGGGCTGTAATCTTGGGTCATGACATCGCCGGGTTTTAACACACGATAAGGGCGTTTTGCGCCCTTTATGCTTTCCAGCATTTCGCTTTGCAGTTTCATGCCGCTCCAGGGCTCAAAATCACAGCTATAGGCCTGCATGGACGGCGGGTTGTCCGCAACAGGCGTTGTCTTTGTTTCGCTCATAATCATGCCGATCTTGTCCAGCATTTCGCGCTGCATTTCAGCCTGCCGGGCCATGCCCTGCGCTTCAATGTTTACCATTTCTGATTGCAGCTCTTCCTGACTCTGGCGCCGGGGCGGTGCGTTTTTGACCAGTCCGATCAGCAAGCCTAAAAGTAATGGAAAGGCCAGCAAGACGAGCCACAATGCCGGCTTAGCCTGCGCGGTCTGGGCTTTATCCTGCAAAACGACTTTATGCGGTTCATCATTCATAGAGGGTAAAATAACCGATAGCAGGGCCTTCATAAAGCTTGAATTTAGGCGATTTACACCCTATTGATTTCAGCTCACCTCGCTGTCATCCCCGCGGCCATGCGGAGCATGGCTTGACGGCAGGAAACCGGGTTAAAGACGACCAGCAAAGCTGGTCGACATATGGATTCCGTTCGTGCTAATTCTTCTTCGCCAAAGCTACGAAGAATGCCAACGGAATGACGAAAGACATTATGAGCACACACAAGACCAAACCGTTAGAACATATCCGTAACTTTGCGATTATCGCGCATATCGACCATGGGAAGTCCACCCTCGCCGACCGGTTGATTCAGAAATGCGGCGGGCTGGAAGAGCGTGAAATGCAGGAGCAGGTGCTGGATAACACCGATATCGAGCGTGAACGCGGGATTACAATCAAAGCTCAAACCGTGCGGCTGGAATATACGGCCAAAGACGGGATTACGTACCAACTCAATCTGATGGATACGCCGGGGCATGTAGATTTTTCCTACGAGGTTTCGCGCTCTCTGGCCTCGTGTGAAGGCTCGCTGCTGGTCGTGGATGCAAGCCAGGGGGTGGAGGCGCAAACGCTGGCCAATGTGTATCAGGCGATCGATAACAACCATGAAATCGTGCCCGTCATTAACAAGATCGATTTGCCCGCCGCCGATCCGGAGCGGGTGAAGACCGAGGTTGAGGACGTGATCGGGCTGGATTGTTCGGAGGCCGTCTGCGTTTCGGCGAAGACCGGAGCGGGGATTGATGAATTGCTTGAGGCGATTGTTACTAAACTCCCCTCACCCTCCCACGCTTCGCGCGGGCCCCTCCCTCTCCCCATGGGAGAGGGTGCCGAACGCAGTGAGGCGGGTGAGGGGCATAATCCCTATACATCTCCCACAAAAGCTCTCCTTGTCGATAGCTGGTATGACATTTATCTTGGTGTGGTGGTGCTGGTGCGCGTCGTGGATGGATACTTACGCAAGGGACAAAAGATTAAATTCATGGCAGGCGGCCGGGTGCGCGAGATCGACCGCGTCGGGATGTTCACGCCGAAAAAGGTCGAGCTGAGCGCGCTTGGCCCCGGCGAGATGGGCTTTATCACCGCCTCGATCAAGGACATCTCCGAGACCAATGTCGGGGATACGATCACCGATGAGAAAAAGCCGTGCGAAAAAGCCCTGCCCGGCTTTAAACCCAGCGTACCGATGGTGTTTTGCTCTCTGTTCCCCGCCGATGCCGGAGACTTTGAAAAACTGCGCGAGAGCTTGGGCAAGGTCCGGCTGAATGACGCGAGCCTGCATTTCGAGCCGGAAACCAGCCAAGCGCTTGGCCTTGGCTTTCGCTGTGGGTTTTTGGGGCTGCTCCACATGGAAATCATTCAAGAGCGGCTGGAGCGGGAATTCGACCTCGACCTCATCCCGACCGCGCCTTCCGTGGTGTATAAGCTCAACCTGACCAATGGCGAGAAGATGGAGCTGTACAACCCGGTCGATATGCCCGAAGTGCAGCGGATTGAAACAATTGAAGAGCCGTGGATCAAGGCGACTATTTTGGTGCCGGATGAGTATCTGGGCGGCTTGCTCCAACTGTGTCAGGAACGGCGCGGGGTGCAGGTGGACCTGACCTATGCCGGTGGGCGGGCGATGCTGGTCTACCGCCTGCCGCTCAACGAGGTTGTGTTTGATTTTTACGACCGGCTGAAGAGCATTTCCAAAGGCTATGCGAGTTTTGATTACGAGCTGGACGGGTACGGGCCGAATACGCTGGTGAAGCTGGAAATCCGGGTGAATGAAGAACCCGTCGATGCGCTGGCGATGATTTGTCACCGCGATAATGCGGAATCGCGCGGGCGGCAGATGTGCGAGCGGCTCAAAGAGTTGATCCCGCGCCAGATGTTTAAAATCGCCATTCAGGCGGCGATTGGCGGCAAGATTATCGCGCGGGAGAACGTGTCCGCACTGCGCAAAGACGTGACGGCGAAATGTTACGGCGGGGATATTACGCGGAAGAAAAAGCTGCTGGAAAAGCAGAAAAAAGGGAAGGCCAAGATGCGCCAGTATGGTAACGTGGAAATACCGCAAAGCGCGTTTATCGCCGCGCTGAAGATGGGGGATGAGTGATGGGAGAGCGTTGGAAACAACGATTTGAAAATTTTGAAAAGGCTTACCTTCTTTTGAAAGAGGTCGTTGACGCAGGCATCGCGGACTTTTCAGATCTGGAACAGGAAGGCGTTGTACAGCGCTATGAATACACCTTTGAACTGGCCTGGAAAGTGATGAAGGATTTCATGGAGTATCAAGGCGTTCAAATTGAAAATTCTTTCCCGCGCAGCATTATTAAACAAGGCTTTCAAGCCGGACTTATTAAGGATGTCGTGCCTTGGGGGATTATGCTCAAAGACCGCAATATTCTCTCTCACCGCTATGACGAAACCGTCTTTCGCGACGCTTTAGCAAGGATAGAGAACATGCATATGTCCGAATTTTCGGCTCTCTATGAATATCTTAAAGGGCAGCGTGATGGTTGAGCCTAACCGCTATGAAGACCAGCCTTTCGGTCTGCCGCCGCTGACGATTGACAATATCCGCCGGTTTCTTATGGGCTGGCCGGAGGTTGAGCGCGTGGAAATTTTCGGATCGCGCGCGATGGGGAATTACCGTTATAACTCCGATATTGATATATGCGTCTGGGGCGCGGCTATAGATCCCGACCTGTTTAGCCGTATCCGGGCCGGGCTGCAAGACCTGCCGATCCCTTATAAAGTTGATGTGGTGCAGTATGAAACCATCTCCCATCCCCCTTTCCGTGAGCACATAGACGAACATGGCGTTGATTTTTTTAAGGCACTGAAGATGGGGGATGAGTGATTTTGGAATAATTACCCAAGCTCTTCAGGTTGGAAGCCAATCTCCCGGTTTGCCTCCGCCATAAACTCACAAAAACGTTTTGGTGTAACACCAATAAAGGAAGTCATTTCGATCCTATTCATAGCTTTGGTTCTTGCTCTATCCATCATACGCATATTTTCACTGGTAGCGTTAGTCGCTATAGAAACCAAAGAATTTCTGAGGAATACAGGAGATCCGGAAGCCCCTGGAAGACACTCATATGTTGACATAAATCTAGCCCCCCTGTTGTGGGTTTCCGTAACTTTCGGCGTCTAGACATACTCTGTGTTTAAGCTGTGCGCCATGCTCCCCAGCAACCAAGCACCAATCCTTTGATGGTAATGCAAAATCTACCCCCTCATACCTTATGGAAGCATACGACGAACCAATCGGTTTTGGGAACTCAAGAATGACAACATCTAAATCGCTGTCTTGTTTAGCTATTGTAACAACAGCTTTATCGGTCGCACTGCGCCACTGACAGTGTATCTTCGCCCCTAGAGCTTCATGCACATGCAAAGCGGTAAGCAAAATTCGGACAGGACCACGCCAGAACCACGCCCGTTTTCATTAAAAAGCCTGCAAAACGATAACTCTTGAGTAAGTACCACTTGATTCATAAGACTTTTTACAACAAACGTTATAATTATGTCAATATACTATCATACTTAAAGTTCTTTTAGTCTTCATTGTGACAAGACAGCATAGCTTGTATGATAATCTATGGATTGTCTCCCCCCCCTTCCAATGCCATGATACGCAAATGAAACGTGGATTGATGATTGCGGGATGTGTGGTTGCGGTTTTGGTGGCCGGGGCGTTTATATATGACGCGATGAATGCCAAGCCGCAGCGCGAGATTCTGATTGATCATGATTATGTGCCGAAGCCAGCGCGCCCTGCCCCGGCTATGGACCCGGCGGATGATACGCTGACCCCGCTGCCAGAGTAAACGCAATGACGAGGGCGCCCTACGCTGCCAATTCCCGGGCACCGACGATCCAGTCTTTCGCCCGATCAATCTCATCCAGCCCGTAAAACTTCACCTCACCGGGGAAGAAGGGCTTGAACAGCGCAGTCATATTGCGAACCCAGCCCTTGTCGGTAACAAAAGCGATATGCGAGAGATCATTCCAATGCCTGATCCCATAGCTCATGTCATCCCACATGGCGGAAAGCTCCATGCCATCAAAATCCCTAGCGATCACAAGCATCATTTTCAGCGGCTTGTGTTTTTCCAGCATTTCATCGCAAAGCGGCAGCATGCCGTCGACGTAATCTTCATGCGTCAGCTTGCCGCTCACTTCCACACCCAATACATTTTCAGGAAGGCCTTCAATTTGCTTAAACATTGTGCTTACTCCTTTTTGTATGGAATGTATCAAAAATACACCTGTTTACGGGCCGGTTGTTTGACATTCATCAAGCATGGCAAAATCGGTGGCAAGCCTCTTCCCCATGTTCGGAAAATCGCATAGAATAAGGATCTTCAGGCGCGACTTTGCGCCCTTTCAACATCCTTTCAACATAAGGGCAAGTCTATGATTCAATATGTTTCCGGTGATATTCTTCTTAGCGAAGCGCAAGCGATTGCCCACGGCGTTGCGCCGGGCGATCATTTTAATCAAGGGCTGGCGCTGACGTTGCGCGAGCGTTTTCCGGCGATGGCGAAGGATTTTCGTCATTATTGCCACCAAAATAGTCCGGATGCCGGGAGCGCATGGCTGTGGGCCGGGCCGGACGGGGTGATTATCAATTTGATGACGCAAGAGCCTGCGCCGGATCATAATGCGCATCCGGGCAAGGCCGACGTTAAAAACATCTCTCATGCGCTGAAAAAGCTTTGCGCGATCATCGATGCGGAAAGCCTGACCTCCGTTGCTCTGCCGCGTCTGGCGACCGGTGTTGGCGGGCAGGATTGGGAGGATGTCAAGCCGTTGATCGAAGAGCATCTGGGCAGGCTTAAAATTCCTGTGATCGTTTATGAGACCTATACCAAGGGTGAAAAAGCGCAGGAACATATTTCCAAAGCGGCGTAAGTCCTTCCGTGAAATAAAAGGGAGAGATGGTCTTTTTTAAAATTCGTGTTACAGTCAGATTATGAGCACGAAAAAAGCCGTTAAAGACGCAGAAGAGCCATACAAAACCGACGGGAAAGATGCGCCGAAAGGTCCGGCGCAAGAGCCGCTCGCTCACCCTGACCTGCCGACCAGCCCGCCGATCATCCTGTTGCTCATGGTCATGGCGGGGATTGTCGCCGACTGGCTGATGCCGATCAATTTTGGACATGGCTGGGGGGCTTTTGGGTTGATCTTGCTGCTGGGGGCTTTGGGCTGCGCGTTCTGGTGCACGCAAATTTTCAAAACGGCCGGGACGAATGTCAATCCGGCAATGCCGAGCTTAAGCCTTGTGACCGACGGGCCGTATCGATATTCGCGCAATCCGATTTATGTGTGTTTTCTGGTGGCCTATGTGGGCCTTGCCATGCTGGCCGATGCACCGGTGATGATTTTGCTGACCGGCGGTCTCTTCTTCCTGCTCGACAAATATGTGATCCGGCGCGAGGAAGCGTATCTCGAGGCGACCTTCGGCGAAGAATATCTCGATTATAAAGCCCGGGTCGGACGCTGGCTTTAGACCGGTTTCATTTTCCAAACATCGCTGAAAAAAGCGCCCCGTCTTATTCTGAGGATAGGGGGAGAGAGAATAAGAACGGGGCGTAGGACTTTGGGGAAGGGAAGATTAATGATGTCTTTTATGATCTTTCCTGTGTTCGTTCTTGTGTGATCTCTTGTGGTTTTTACGGTGATCGTCATCGCCGTAATAGACAAACGCCGAGTAGTGCGGATAGCCGTAATAGCGCGGGGTGTAACTGGAGTAATACCGCCGCGCCTTTTTGTAATGGCCAAAGGGCATATGATAATGATCGATAATCACAATACGGGAACTGCGATTGTACAAATCATCGTAGATACGCTCGCGCACTTTTTCGCGAGCGCGAGCGGGACCGGCGAGCCTGACAATTTCCCAAACGCCGCCATCGCGGCGGCAGGCCTGACCGTAACCGGCTTCGAGCGCACCGCCGATGCTAATATTGACGCTGTATTCACGGCAATAATCGCGGGCCTGAGCCTGAGCCGGGAAAGCCAGCGGCAGTGCGGCCAGCGCGGCTATCGCTAAAAATTTGTATTTCATTTTGATACCTCCATCTTTTGCCAGAGGATTAACGTCTGGTCTTACCCGTCATACGCAGAGGCCTTTTAAAACCCTTCGGAAAAAATTTGTGGTGCTTGCGGGGGACGGTGCAAAACGTTAGGCTGATGGTCCTTAAGAGATTTATGAAAGAGAGATGATGATGCGTCTGGTTTTATTTGTTTTTGCTGTGTGCGTTTTGTCGGCCGCCCTGCCGCGCGACGTAGCGGCGCAATGCGGCGCTGCGCCAATGCTGGATTTGCCTGACGGGCACGTCGCGATGAGTTTTTCCGCAACAGAGCGCCGCGAAGTTGAACAGGATTTGCTGGTCGCGTCTTTGTCCTATATCGCAACCGGACGCGATTCTCGCGCCTTGCAGGATGAAATCAACAGCGCGATGAAGGATGCGGTCGCCCGGGCCAGGAAAGAACAAAACATCAAGGCACAGACGGGAACCTATCAGGTTTATGAAATGACCGACCCGCGCACAGGGGAGAAAAAATGGCGCGGATCGCAAAATATGACGCTTAAATCCAAAGATGCGGATGACATTCTGGATCTGGTCGGCGATTTGCAGGAGATGGAACTCACGATGAATGGATTGTCTTATACGCTCGATCCGGAAACAGCGGTGAGTGTTAAAGACAGCCTGATGGAAGCGGCGCTCGTGCAACTGCAAAACCGGGCGGACCGGGCGGCCAAAGCGTTAGGCAAATCGAGCGCGGAGTTGCGTAATGTCTCCATTGATAATAACGACATGCCCTATCCGCAATCGGAAATGTATGCGCGCAGTATGGCGATGGAATCGATCGCTGCGGACATTGCCGCGCCGGTCGCCGAAGCCGGTGAGACGACAATTAGCCTGACAGTCAGCGCATCGGCGATCTTGAAGCCTTAAGGCCCTTCGTGCGGTTATGACGCGGTTGTTTCTGTACGGCACTTTGATGCGCGGTTTTCGCAATCATGACCGGATGAAGTCCGCGCGGTTTTTAGGGCTTGCGCGCACGCGTGATGCGGCGTTTCGAATGGTCGCCTGCACTGCTGAACCTCCTTATCCGTTTCCCGGCGTCATTGACGGGCAAAGCCGTATCGCCGGGGAGCTTTACGCGGTTGAGAGCGATCTGTTGCGCATGCTGGATGATTTTGAAGAGATCGGGCGCGATTATACCCGCGAAACCGTCACATTGGGCGACGGGCAGGACGCAGAGTATTACCGCCTGATTTATCCGGATGGATTGCCGGTTGTTCGACAGCATGAACAGATGCATTTCGATGTACGGGAGAATTGTTATCGCTGGATTGAAACGAGATAGAGCATTGTAGAGCATTATGACGAGATTCCATGTACAAGCCGACGAAGTGCGCGGATTGGATGTGACGCCGCCGCTGCGTGATGCGACGGAAGATGCGGTCTAGAAAGAAGGCTTGTTCACCAGATCAAGAGCGTGCCATAATTCGGTGTATGAACAACGGTCCAGAGCAAACAGAAGCCCTTCCCGAAATGCCTGAAGCACAGGATGTTTCGCGCAGCCATGACAAAGAATTTTCCGCGACGGTTGAGCGGCTGGTCCGCGATGCGGAGGGCATGCGTCTGTCTTTTATGAAGCGCCACCGCACGCGCGGACATATCGCCATGACGCTGGGGTTGATCAGCCTGACGATCGGGGCGTGCGGTTTTGGCTGGTTTTTGCTGATGGAGGCCGATATTTTGCGCGCCGTCGGGGCCATGCTGGCGGCAATCTGCATCCCGGCCCTGCTTTATTTCTGGCATCACGGCATTTTGAAGGATTATGAGCGCAGTTATAAGCGAGAGTTTCTGCCGCGGCTGGCCAATGCCTTGGGCGGGTTTAAGTTCCATCCGGCGCGCGGGATCGGTCGTAAAATTATTGCAAAAACGGGGCTCCTTCCGGCGCATGACGTCTATGAGGCCGAGGACTGCTTTATCGGGCGGTATAAGGGCGTGAAGGTGCTGTTTTCCGAAGCGCGCCTTAAGCATAAGAAGAAGTATTTAGAACCTATTTTTGATGGCGTGTTTGTCCTGCTGGAGGTTCCCAATGCGGTGATTGAGGGGCACACAATCCTGACGGCGGACGAAGATGCTTATCGCACGTGGCGCTCGACGCGCTGGCAAAAGCTCCAGGATGTCGATATTCCGGTAGATAACGAGGATTGGGATCGGTTTCACATTCTTTCAGATAAGCCGGAAGCGGCGAAGCTGCTGATTGGTCAGCGGCTGCTCAAAGAATTGTCGGAAGCTGCGGATATCTTTGAGAATGCTCCGCTCAGCGCGGCGCTCTTTAAAGGAAAATTCGTGTTTTTGATGATCCCGTATAAAGGAGATATGTTTGAAGCCTCAAGCATTCACATTCCCGTTGCAACGAAACAGCATGCGATGCAGTGCAGGCGCGAGATCGAGCAAATTCTTGAAATTATCGATGTATTCGAGCTGTATCAAAAAGCCGAGACGCCCGGCAGGGCGCCCTAAATCTGCACTCGTAAAATCACTTCGCCATTATGGATCAGCACGGATTTTTGGGCACTTTTCGGCAAGGGAATCCCCGCACCCCGGCAAAAAACCATCAGCGCGGCAGCGAGAAAATCCCGGGCGTACTCAACCGTTTCCGTTGCCTCCTGCGCCGGATTTTCGAGATCCAGAACGATTTGCGCGCCGTCAGCGTCCTTTTCCTTAACCGCCTTCACCGCACCGGCAGGCGGCTTTGACAGTTGTTTTTGTACGCATAGCGCATACAGAGCCTTATAAACTTCATCATGGGTAAAAATAATACGGCGGTCTTCTTTGGGCATGGCACATTCTCAAAAATTAAATACAAGCGTATAATAATGAGAAAAGAATAGGCATAACAGGAGAATTTTATTAATATTTTCAGGCTGTAATTCTTATTCGTTGCCTACCGTTTTTAAAGCAGAAAGCCGCAAACACCATGAGTGAAAAAACCAAGAAGTCACGAAGTCGAGGCCATGATTCAACATCAAGGGAAGTCTTTGGCGCCGTTGACAGCGTTGCCGAAAAGCTTTCGACGATTGAGCAGTTTATCGCCCGGCGGTTTGATGAAATTTCCATGGAAATCAATGCCACTTCGCAGCAGGTCGATATGGCCGAGGAAGGCATTATCAAGCGCTTTGCCGAGATTCTTGAGATCCTCAAGGCTGTTTCCTATGCCGGGGACGGATCAACAGCGGCCAATGCCGGAGTTGAGCTGGATGCTGTTGTCGAGATGACGGAAAAGGCCGCCAACCGGATTCTGGATGCCGCCGATCATTTGACCCGCCGGATTGAGGAGGAAAAGAATTTTTCTCAGGATGAGGGGCGCAAGCAAGCCTTTGAAGAGATGAGCCGGGATGTCGAGGAAATCTATATGGCCTGTTCTTTTCAGGATATTACCGGACAACGCATTCGCAAGACGCTGGAGAATTTGCGGATTATCGAAGACCGCTTGGGCAGCGCTCTGGACAAGATGGGTATTGCCATTGAGGTCAATGCCGAAGATCATGTGGCGATTAAAGATAAACTTTCGACACAGGATGATATTGACAGTTTCTTTCAGAATGAAACGGGCAAAGGCAAGGGGAAAGAATAAAGGCTTCGGCCCCTGCGTTTCGGAAGCGACCGCCTCTTTTCGAGGCGGTTTTTTTATGCCCGCGAAAAATAGATAAAATTTTAGACAAATACCATGCAAGTAATCGCATCAAGTATTACTTAAAACTTTATCCATAATTCAGTAAATATTTACATCATTTGCGTACCCTCTAAGAAAAAAGAGGGTTACGATGGTGAATTCAACTGCGTTAAAGGCAGAATTTAAACAAAAAACAATAGAGGGACGGATGAAGGGGTTGGCAGCCCGGTTATTTAAGCTGCCAACTCCCGCTTCCGGCCAACGTGGCCCGCTTTTTATTTCGCTGGACAGCGCCTTTAAACCCGCCGCCGAATATGAAGGCATGCTGGGCAGCCTTATGATTGAAAGCCTTCTGGGTACAGCCTTTAGCGCGGCGGCGAATGATAACGGCATCGTGGAAGCGGTCAGCACGTTTTGGGGCACGTCCCAGGTGGATATGCTGGCCGAGGGCGTGAGCGAATATCTCAAAGATCAGGAAAGAGCCGCCGCACATGGCCGGGGGAGTTTTGCCCGCACGGCCGAGGATGCGTCCGTTTATGGGACAGCGTCAACTGACGATTTTTCAAGCCTTTCTGTGCGGATGGAGATTGAAGAAACGCTTGCCGGTCTTGCACAATCCTTAAGCGTCGCAAAGCGCGAGACGCGGACTGCGCCTATATTAGAATTTTGTGCATAAAATCCTTTGAATTGAAACGCTTGGCCGCTTTGCTTCATTAAGATATGATGGTTTTTGGTATTTGTGGTTTCAGCCCCGACAAGTGATCGTCCATGTATAATTTTACATCCTCGTTACTGCGCGAAAAATTCGTTATCCACGACAGAAAAACGAAGGATGACAAGGCTATCGTCGCGTTGAGCAACCGTTTTGTCGTTGAACTGGAAAACCTCAAAGACGGGCCCAATGAAATATTCATCGTGCGGGGGCATAATATGCATACGGTCGTGCGGATGGCCGGGCGCATTATCTATGAATTTAACGAAATGGGTCCGATTGCCAACCGCAACACGCCGTTTGACTGGTCCAAGGCGTGGAAATCCATCGTCAACGATTATGAATATGCCTATAACCCGCAGCGCTGGATTGCCATCTATCATGAAGGCAAATGTGTGTTTTCCTCCGGCGATCACCACCCCTTTTTCGACATGATTGAAAAATGCGATCACGGCAATGACAAAGATTATGATTACGCCATTCCGGCCGCGGAAAGTCTGTTCAAGCAGGCCGGTAAGAATATCAAAATCGATCATGACGCCAATGTCGCGCTCTCTGTGCATTTTGAAAAAGGTGAAGGCCGCTGCGGGGTTATTTTACGTGGATCTAACCAGACGACAACATTCAGTTTTGTTGTGCGTCCCAAATCACAGACGATGGCGATTAATATTCCGCAATGTCTGGCCGGGGCCGCCTGCTTTTTGGAAGGGGTGCAACTGGCCTTTTTTGTGGGGATGAATACCGAGAAAATCCGCATCGGACTTATTGAACGCTTCTCGAAAGAAGAAAAACAAACCAAAGAAGGCAAACAGCGCCTGACCCGCCTGACCAACGAAATTTCCAACATGGAAGCGGCGCATGATGTGCGTTACCGCCCGGAAAAGCCTGAGTTTTATTTCCTGATGAATCAAGCTGAAGAGCTCGGACAACGGATTTTAGAACCGCCGCCGCAAAGGCCCCGGAACACCGCCGAAGGCGATACCGATCTCTAAAATCCCACTTTTATTTGCATAAATACGGGAATGTTTGATATTGTGTGAGTTCATGACTCATAGAGGGGTGAAGTATGACTACAGCTACAGCACTCAATGGACCGGAGCAGGTTCGTTTTCAGAAATTTTCCATTGCCATCGGCATTCATGATGATCCCGAAACGGAGGACGCTATGGAGGCTTTGTTCGAGATCACTAAGATGGGTTGCTGTGAGGCAGCGCATGAGCTTATGCGTGTCTGCCATAGCGAGGGGCAAAAGGCGTCAGCCCGAACGATGAGTGTTTTTAAAGGGACCGGATTGATACGAGGTGACAGCACGCCACCAGAACGCGTCAGGTTCGCGGTACGCAAAGCTGTTGAACTCTCATATCTGAATATGGAAGACGACATCGAGCTGGCCCTTAAGCCGGACCCCCGCGCTCTTGACCTGCATTAAACCCTATTAAGCCGCCATGCGCCGTAAAACATAGTGCAAGATGCCGCCATTTTTGAAGTAATCGACTTCATCGAGCGTATCAAGACGGCAGAGCAGCGTGACATTTTTGGTTGAACCATCGGCGTAATGCACGGTCATCTCGACATCCTGGCCCGGCTTCAGGCCGCCAGAGATACCTTTAATGTCATAGGTTTCATCGCCTTTCAGGCCAAGGCTTTCGCGGTTGCCGTCTTTGAATTGCAGCGGCAGCACGCCCATACCGATGAGGTTTGAACGGTGGATACGCTCAAAGCTTTCGGTGACCACGGCTTTTACGCCGAGCAGCCTAGTACCCTTGGCCGCCCAGTCGCGCGATGATCCGGTGCCGTATTCTTTCCCGGCGATGACGACCAGCGGCGTGCCCTCCTTGCGATATTTCATCGCCGCATCATAGATGCTCATTTCCTCACCTGAAGGCATATGCTTGGTATAGCCGCCTTCGGTGCCGGGGACCATTTCGTTTTTGATACGGATATTGGCGAAGGTGCCGCGGGTCATCACGCGGTCATTGCCGCGACGTGAGCCATAGGAGTTAAAATCCTTGGGCTGGACGCCGTGATCGACCAGATACGCGCCGGCCGGGTGATCTTTTTTGAACGAGCCTGCCGGCGAGATGTGGTCGGTGGTCACGCTATCCCCGAGAATGGCGAGCGGACGCGCGCCGGAAATATCGTTCACATCGCCGGGGGCCATCCCCATGCCTTCAAAGAAGGGCGGATTCTGAATATAGGTCGAATCATCGCTCCAGTCATAGGTTTCACTGGCAGCGTTCGACTCCCCTTTGGCGCCGATAGCTTGCCATTCCTTGGTGCCTTTGAACACATCGGAATAACGCGAAACGAACATATCCCGTGTGATGCAGTTCTTCATGACATCGGCAATTTCGGCGTTGGTCGGCCAGATGTCTTTCATGAACACATCGTTGCCGTCTTTGTCCTGACCGAGCGGGTCGTTGTACAGATCGACCTTCATCGACCCGGCGATGGCGTAGACCACAACCAGAGGCGGAGAGGCCAAATAGTTAGATTTGACATGCGGGGAAATCCGACCTTCGAAGTTGCGGTTACCGGACAGCACAGCCGTCACGTTGAGATCGCCCTCCTCTACCGCCGCACCGACGGGGCCGGGCAGCGGGCCGGAGTTGCCGATACAGGTGGTGCAACCATAGCCCACCGTATCAAAACCCAGCTCATCGAGATCGCCTGACAGGCCTGCCTTGTCGAGATAGTCGGTGACGACCTGCGAGCCGGGCGCGAGTGAGGTTTTCACCCACGGCTTGACGGTGAGACCCTTTTCATGGGCTTTTTTGGCGACCAGACCGGCGGCCATCATCACGGCAGGGTTGGAGGTGTTGGTGCAGGAGGTAATCGCGGCAATGACAACATCGCCGTTGGCCAGTTTGTAATCCGCACCTTTGACGGGAACGGATTTTTCTTCGGGGCAGACTTTATCAAAGGACTCTACCGATTTTGACAGCGCGATGCGGTCCTGCGGACGCCGCGGGCCGGAAATGGCGGGCTCGACATCGCCCAGATCAAGATGCAATGTGGTGGTGAATTCGGGATCGGGCGAGGAGGCATCGCGCCACATGCCTTGTTCTTTCGCATAGGCCTCAACAACTTTCACGCGGTGTTCATCGCGGCCTGTGAAGCGCAGGTAGTTGAGCGTTTCCTCATCAATCGGGAAGAAGCCGCAGGTCGCGCCGTATTCGGGGGCCATATTGGCGATGGTGGCCTGATCGGCCAAGGTGAGGTGATCGAGGCCCTCGCCATAAAATTCAACAAATTTGCCGACCACGCCAAGCTGGCGCAGCATTTCAACCACGCGCAGAACCAGATCGGTAGCGGTTGTGCCTTCCTTCATCTTGCCGGTCAGTTTGAAGCCGACAACCTCGGGGATCAGCATGGAAATCGGCTGGCCGAGCATCGCGGCTTCGGCTTCAATCCCGCCGACGCCCCAGCCCAGAACAGCCAGACCGTTGACCATCGTGGTGTGAGAGTCTGTGCCCACCAATGTATCGGGATAGATCACCCCGCCCTCTTCCCAAACGGTCTGGGCGAGATATTCCAAATTCACCTGATGGCAAATGCCGGTGCCCGGCGGGACAACGCGGAAATTTTTAAACGCGCCCTGCCCCCATTTGAGGAATTCATAGCGTTCGGCGTTGCGTTCGAATTCTTTCTCGACGTTATGCTGGAAGGCCTGAGAGCTACCAAACTCATCGACCATCACAGAGTGGTCGATGACCAGATCGACGGGGACAACCGGGTTAATCTTTTGCGGGTCGCCGCCTAGAGATTTCATCGCCTCGCGCATGGCGGCGAGATCGACCACGGCCGGGACGCCGGTAAAGTCCTGCATCAGTACGCGCGCGGGACGGTAAGCGATTTCATGAGAGGATTTTTTTTGTTTCAGCCAGTCAGCCAGCGCCTGCACATCTTCGGTCGTGACCGTGCGACCATCTTCAAAGCGCAGCAGGTTTTCGAGCAGAACCTTTAGCGTATAGGGCAGCCTTGAAACATCGCCGATCTTGTCGGCAGCGGCTTTAAGGCTGAAATAATCATAGCTTTTACCGTCAACTTTGAGCGTTTTGCGTGTTTGCAGAGAATCGTGGCCTGTGCGTGTCATGGTTACCCCTTTATATCCCGTTGGGAAATTGTGCCTGAATCGGACATTTTCAAGAGCATATCACGGCAAAAAGCGCTTGGGAATCGGTAAAAATACGTGCGAATTCAGCCGCTTATGAAAATCCCCAAAATTGGCACGGAGTCTCCTTTTTTCCGCCACATTTGAAAGCCATAGTAATATTATAGACACACAGATCGGAATTAGAAGAATTCAGACCTCTACCGTCTAAATTAGCTCACTACCGTAATTTTACCGCCGGGCCTTACCACCCCGGCGGTTTTACGTTTTTTGGCAGATTTTTAAAGCTCTAAGCTTGTAACTCGCTGCTGCAAGTTATTTTCGGACGCTTTTGTTCTTTTATAATGTGTTACAATGTCACCAAAGATACGAGATACTTTTCGGGGAAGTATTTTCTGATCATCTACCGCTTTTAGCGCCTTCCGAAAACTTGAAATTAATTCGTCCGAAACCGGTGGTTTTTCACAATCATCAATGTCAAAACTGCTATATAATGTTTTTGAAGGATGCGGTCGGCAACCGTCAAGCGCCTTCAGAAGCGCTGGGGCATCAAGAAGGCTTTTGACCAGCTTCCTTGTAAAATTTTGAATGCTTTCGGGGGTAATGTTTTTGAACTCTCCCGCCTTTGCGCTTTTGTGAAGCCGCGCCATGGCGCTGAACGCATCTGCGTTGTGCTGGCCAAGGCCCGCTTCAAAATCGACTTGACCGCTCAGGAAGATTGCTTCGGGCGTATTTTCCTCATCCATGGTTTCAAGGGCGGCAATAGCTTTTTCCGGGTAATATTGGGCGATGGTGGTCGCCAATTGCCGTACAGCCTCTTTTCCGCCGATCTTCTGCAAAGCGGCAATATAATCGTCCTCGTGATGTTCACCCTCGTGCGCTTTAAGAGGTATTCCCAAAACTTTCTGCGTTCTCAGATAGTTTTCTTCAATATTAAACATATTGACTACCCAATGTGTCGCGCCCGCAAACTCTTTGATTGCTGCAAGCCAAGCTTTACGTATACCAGCATCTTCCAGACATTTGACACTCGCTTTTAACATTAGCATCATTCCAGATCTTTGATGGCCGCCCTTATTTTCATCGAGTAATTCTTTCCGAGAATCTACAGGGTTATTGTCGTTCGGCTCTTTATCCGCTGTTTTGTCTGACATATTTTTACGTCTACCTGCTCGTTGCTGTAAGTGCACAGTTTATTACAATAAATACTCTAAATATGTCAATAATTATCGCAAAGCGGATTGACGCGGGCGCGCCGTCGCGGATACAACTATATTTATGGGTAAAGATAAACGCAGACGTACAAAAGCAGTGAGAGCAGGGATCGGAACCGATCCGGCCTATGGGTCGGTGATGCCGCCGCTGTATCTGTCCTCGACCTTTCAAATTGACGGGCTGGACAAGCGCGGTTCTTACGAATATTCGCGCACGCGCAACCCGACGCGCGATGAACTGGCCAACGCTTTGGCAGATCTTGAAGGCGGGATCGGCTGCGCGGTGACAGCTTCGGGGATGGCGGCACTGACGTTGATCCTGCATTTGCTGGGGCCGGATGATTTACTGCTCGCGCCGTATGATATGTACGGGCGGTCTTACTGGCTGCTGCGCGCTCTGGCGGAAAAGAAGCATTTCCGGCTGGAATTTATCGATTGTTATGACGACGGCGCTCTCGATGCGGCTTTTGCTCAAGGGCCGAAAATGGTGTTGATCGAAAGCCCGTCAAACCCGGTGATGCGGATTGCCGATATTGCGACAATCGCCAAGCGGGCCAAAGAATGCGGCGCGCTGACGGTTGTGGATAATACGTTCCTGTCGCCCATTCTGCAAAACCCGTTCAAGCTCGGCGCGGATATTGTTTTTCATTCCACAACCAAATTCATTAACGGACATAGCGATGTCGTCGGTGGAGCGGTGATTGTCAAAGATGATGAACACTTGCTGGCCGATTTACATTTGTGGAACAACTCTCTGGGGACCATTGGTGCGCCGTTTGACGCCTATATGACGCTGCGCGGCCTGCGCACGCTGGAGGTGCGGGTGCATCGCGGGGAAGAAAATGCGCGAGCGATTGCCGAATTTCTGGATGAGCATGACAAGGCGGGGCGCGTTTACTATCCCGGTCTGCCCGGCGATGAAGGTCATGCGATCGCCAAGAAACAACAAGAAGGCTTCGGGGCGATGCTCAGCTTTGAGCTTCAAGGGGATATCGATGCATTTTTGGCCAATCTGACGATGTTTTCACTGGCGCAATCTCTGGGCGGCACGGAAAGCCTGATCAATCACCCGGCCAGCATGACGCATGTTGCGATGGGCGCGGAAGCGCGCGCCAAGGCCGGCGTGAGCGACAATCTGCTGCGCCTGTCTGTGGGGATTGAGCATATTGATGATTTGCTGGCGGATCTGGAAACCGCTCTCAAGGCGGCTTAAGCCTTAATCGTGACCGCGATAGGCTGCGGCGGGGGCCTGATAATCAGGGCACTTGCTCTGAACATATTGGTATTCGGCGAGGTTGTCGATGGCCTGTTGGGCTTCGGCGCGCTCGATTTCCATCTTTTTATATTCAAATTCGACCAGTTGCGAGACCGTCTGGCGCATCCGATCGGCAATATTTTGCGAATGTTCGGGCGGGATCGGCCCGGCAATGAAACCGCGCTGTTGCAGACCGTCAAAAACTTTCTTGCCGATGGTTTGGGCATATTTATTGGCGATTTTACGATCTGCCATAATATGCTTCATTTCATGGGTCAGCACTGCGTCGTACATACAGGAATCCTCGGAGACTTCTTTGGCGATGACGATGGTCGGGGTAATATCGATTTCGATGGTGACCTTTTCGTACCAGACGCAAAAGGCATTCATCTGCGGGGCTTGTTTATAGTCCAACTCGACGGTCGAACGCATGGCGATCTGGCCCTGCATGAACCCGTTGGTGTGGGTGACATTATTGTAGCCGTAAGGGTTGATCGTGCTGATTTCCTGGCTCTGAATCGCGGCGCCGGTGCGCGAGGTGTCGATGATCAGTTCTGCGGTTCTGGGTACGACGGCGATTTCCGCCGGGGCCGGAATCTGGCAGATTTGCGGGCTGGAAGCCGCTAGGATCAATGCTGTGCCTGTGGTTACGGGGTCAAAAGGGATCATACTGCCTGCTTGCTCTTGTGAAACTCTCTCGAATAGTATATCAGAAAAAAGGTTAATATTTGAAGAAATTCAGGAGGTTGCGCCATGAATATGCTCATTCAACTGATCTCGCTGGCCTTTGACGTCTATGTCCTGATTATCGTTCTGCAGGTCGTGGTGAGCTGGCTGATCGTTTTTGACGTGATCAATACGAATAACGAGAAGGCGCAAAACCTGATTGCCCTGTTGAAAAAGGCGACCGATCCGGTCTACAAGCCGGTGCAAAAATTTGTTCCGCCGATTGGCGGTATCGATGTGACACCGATTGTCGTGATTTTCGGCCTGATGATTTTACAGAGCCTTATTACGCAACTGCTTATTGGGCTGATGTATTAATAATGCTTGCGAAGAAAGAGACACAACCGATGAGCGAGACTCAAATTATTGACGGCAAAGCGATTGCCAAAGCCTTGCGTGAAGAGTTGGCCGCGGAGGTCGCGAGCTTAGATACCGAGCCCGGTCTTGCCGTGATTCTGGTGGGGGACGATCCGGCTTCTCAGGTTTATGTCCGCAATAAAATCAAGGCCTGTGAAGCCTGCGGGATTAAGAGCTTTGAATCGCGTCTGCCTGCGCAGGCTACGGAAGCGGAAATCATGGCCGAGATTGAGGCGTTTAACGATAATAAGGATGTACACGGGATTTTGCTGCAATTGCCGCTGCCCTATCCACTGAATGCCGATACGTTGATCCAGCATATCAAGCCGGAGAAAGATGTCGACGGCTTAAGCTTTATCAATCAGGGCAAGCTGGTTGCGGGTGACAAGAGCGGGCTGGTGCCTTGCACGCCGCAAGGTTCGATGATGCTCATTAAAAGCGTTGAGCAGGATTTAAGCGGCAAACATGCGGTGGTGATCGGGCGCAGCTTATTGTTTGGCAAGCCGATGGCGCAGTTGCTTTTGGCTGAGAACTGCACGGTGACGAGCGCGCATTCACGAACGCAGAATTTGCCGGAAGTTTGCAAGCAGGCCGATATTCTGGTGGCTGCGGTGGGCCGCGCGAAGATGGTTCAAAAGGACTGGATCAAGCCGGGCGCAATTGTGATTGATGTCGGCATCAATCGTCAGGAAGATGGACCGCTATGCGGCGATGTTGATTATGATCAGGCGCTGGGCGTGGCAGGAGCAATTACCCCTGTACCGGGCGGCGTCGGGCCGATGACGATTGCGTGCTTGCTGAAAAACACCGTTGAGGCGGCGAAAAAAGCTAAAAATTGAGGGCGCGTAGCCTCTTTCAATGATTTAGCCGAAATCTTTTTCTTGCACTTTATGCTTTCTGCCATGTATAAGTTTTGCATTTATGTAAATATTTGTGGTGTGCCATGGCCAGTAAAGATTTTATTCAATCTATAAAATCAATGAGTAAAAAAACGCTTAGCAGACAACCGCTTTCTCAGCGTTTTTCTGATATTGCTACTCTTGTCAGAGGTGTAAGGAACAATGTTCCGGAATTTTTAGAAGATTCCGGTTTTGCCGTTGATCCATGGGACAAGCATAAAAATGTACGCCCTCATGTAGAAGCGATGCTGCATATATCGGAAACAATTCGCCATTCTCAGACGTATCTGGATTTTTTGGAAAACAGCCGCGATCTTACTTTACGCTCGATTCAAGATGACCGTGGTCTTCTTGAAAGCATAGCGCATTATCTGGTTTCTTGTGAGAATGATCAAAAAGCGGTTATTCAAGCCGTGAATTTATATCAGGCTGCTGCGTCCTGTGAAGCGAGTGATTTTGATTTTGGGGAGACGAGTATTGTATTTTTTGAAGAAGCAAAGCGTTACTACAAACAATCCAATGCGATTTGTATCTTAAATGGCTCCTCTGTTTGCAATCTAAAAACCGGATCAAGAAAAATTAAGATTAACACGCATGATGATACTGGCTTTCGCACATCATTAAATGCTTTGGGCATCGTTTTTCATGAAGGCGTCCATGACCAGATTTTTCAACTGGCTTTTGCCTGTCATACAAAAGATAAGAGTTTGGGGAGTTTGGGGAGTTTGGCTGAAGATGCTGAGCTTTATGCGATATTTAAGGAAAAGGCTGCCACCATTCCTTCCGGTATACGCCTAGCTTATCTTGAACAATTTCATGAAATCGTCGCTCATGATCAGCAGAGTAAATTCATGAGTGCCCTTAATAGCCTTTTGAAATCAGCTGGATGTTCTACTTTGTCACAACCGCATTAATAGACCATTTTGATGAACGGCGTGTAGCCCTGGATTTGCTCGAGCGCTTCGTCGCGCGCCTTGAGGAACGAGGCGTATTCGGTAAGTTGTTCATAGCTCGCGAAGCTCATGGTCGGCTCGGCGAATTCATAGCTTCTCTCATCGAGGTTATCGAGATATTCCAGCAATTTGCGGTTATTGCGCATCCAGCTATGGGCTTCGGCGAAAAAGGCTTTGGTCACGCCGCTGTGATATTTAAAGCTGGTGCGGACCGAAGAAGAGGCGTTGGTGTCTTCAATCTCTTTTTCGATGGCTTTTATTTCGGCATTCACGGCCTCGCGCCAGAATTTCAAGATGATCTCGGCACGTTTGATATTCATGAGTTGCCCATGAATATTTTCCGACGAATTCAGAACATCCTGCCCGCCGATATGAGCCATGTAGCGACGGATTTCATGGCCGTAAGGGTCGTATTCAGGCTGGATGTAGATGTATATGCCATGGGTCAGGCGATCAACACGTTCGCTCAATGTCCCCGGAGGGGCTTGCTTGAGAAAAGTCACTTCTTCAAAATACGGCTCTTCGGGCTGCTTATAAGGAAATTCAAGCTGAACCGGCATGCCCGGTATTCTGGGCTTATTTAACGCGTCTTCCAGCGTTTGCGGCGATCCGTAATCCAGCGTGACATAGCCGCCGGGGCTTTGGGCGCGCAGATCGGCACTGCCGCCAAGCAGCAGCGCCGCACTGATGAAAACCGGAATTATACGCGTTAAACGTTTCATACCTTTATTATACAAGGTTTCGCCGCGGCCCGCCAGAACCGCTTATTCACCCTGCGCCACGGTAAAGCCGGGCTGGCCGTCATAGTTATAGAGCATGACCGATTTGGTGAAGTTGAGATCGGCCTTGTTCATGCGGTCCATCAGGGCGATAACCTGGCTGGTTTTGACTTCCTGGCTGTCACCATCGCGCATGAACCGCAGACGCCAGTTATCGGCGCAGAAGGTTTCCGGCTGACCGGCAGGCCAGACCTTGGTCCCGCGATTGGAGATCATCTGAAGCTTCAGATTGTCGTTAACACAGGCATTAACCTTGGCGGCCAGTTCATCGGGTTTGCCGTCAAAATTGATGCCGATATCGACGCCGACACGTTCTTTTTTTACCTCAACGGCAGGCTTGAGCGGTGGGAGTTTCAGGCCGCCTTCGACATCCGGGTAGAATTTTACCGGCAGGGTTTCGGGCTCCTGCCCCAAACGCTCGATTACAGCCTTGGTAAAATCGGCGGTGCCGACATTTTCCTTGGAAATTCCTTTGCGGTAAATTTCGCCGGTGTGGATTCCGTATTCGATGGTTTTGAGCCAGGCATTGTGAATTTTGGCCGCAACGCCGCCCTGGCCGATATGGGTGAGCATCATGATGGAACCGAGAATGAGGCCGGACGGGTTGGCAATACCTTTACCGGCAATATCCGGGGCAGAGCCGTGAACGGCTTCGAACATGCCAAAATCAAGGCCGATATTGGACGAGCCGCCCAAACCGACAGAGCCGGTCACTTCCGCCGCAACGTCGGAAATGATGTCGCCGTAAAGGTTGGTGGTAACGATCACATCGAACAGATCAGGACGATTGGCGACCTTGGCCGTGCCGATGTCGATGATCATGTGTTCGTTTTCAATATCCGGATAGTCGGCGGCGATCTCATCGAAGACCCTGTGGAACAAGCCATCGGATATCTTCATGATGTTGTCTTTGGACATACACGTGACTTTTTTGCGGTTGTTGGCGCGCGCATATTCAAAGGCGTAGCGCATAATCCGCTCCGTCCCCGGACGGGTAATGACCTTGAGCGAGGCCATCACGTCGCGCGACTGGCGGTATTCGATGCCGCCATAAAGATCTTCTTCGTTTTCCCGGATAATCACCAGATCCATTTTGGGGTGGTTGGTGCGGACAAACGGGTGGTAGGACACGCACGGGCGAACATTGGCGAACAGGCCGAGGGATTTGCGGACCGTCACATTGAGGGATTTGAACCCGCCCCCTTGCGGCGTGGTGATCGGCGCCTTGAGAAAAACACGCGTGCGGCGCAAGGAGTCCCACGCGCTGTCTTCGATCCCGTTTTTAATGCCGCGTTTATAGACCGCTTCACCAATTTCGATTTCCTCAATATCGAGCTGCGCCCCTGCGGCTTCAAGGATCTGAAGCGTGGCGTCCATAATTTCCGGCCCGATGCCGTCGCCGCGCGCCACTGTGATTGGTGTTTTGGTCATGATGATAATGCTCCCCTGGAAAATGAACTTGCGGAAGAATCGTAGCAGCTTACAAGCATAAGTCTAGGCGTTTTTATTATCCGGCATACCGGCGTGAGTCTTGGATTCGGCACCACAGCATCAAAAGATATTTTTTCTATAGTTTCCTATTGCATTGCGACAAAAAGAGGAGCATGTTCCGGCTAATTTTGAAGCTTTTCTCGAAAAACATTAAAAAAGAAGGGAAAAAACCATGCCATGCAATGATGCCATGATTACTGATGTGATAACGGCACGCCCCGGTCAAACAGTGGCCGAGGTCCTTGAACTGTTTAGCAAACACAATATCCGCAGCCTGCCTATCGTTGATGAAAAAAACAGCGTAGTTGGACTGTTTAGCTTTTCACACTTGCTGTACAGCCTGCTGCCGGTTCCGGCGACAATGGGCGACCATATGGTGCGCCTCAAGCATATGGATATCAGCCTTGACCACCTGCTGGGCGCTTCGCCCTGGGTTGCCAAGCGGCTCAACATTATTTTGCCGAAGACCATGGAAGAAGTGATGCTGAAGCACCCTGTCTGCGTACGGGCCGACTCTCCGCTGCGTGAAGGGATTCGCCTGATGGTCAAATATGACAGCCCCCTGCCTGTTGTCGATCATGACAATACACGCAAGCTGGTCGGTCTGATTTCTTCACAGTCGGTCCTCAAGGCGCTGATGAAAATCGCCACTCATCTGGAGCAAGGTAAAGAAGTTCACGAATAAGGCGATCGATTTTCGTCTTTTTGTTTTTTGAAATTTAATCAATGAAATAAGAAAGTGTTTTAAAATGGAAGAAGCATTGGTTTTTGATACGCCGATGATGGTTTCGGCCGTTATTCTGGTTGTTACGTTTGCTGGCATTTTTACCGAAGGGGTGCACCATATCCACCGCACGAAAATTGCGATGCTGGGCGCGGCCTCCATGGTGCTTTTCGGCCAGTTTTTCGGGTTTTACAATCCAGAGGCCGCGATTGAGGCCATCGATTGGAACGTGGTGTTCCTGCTCGGCGCGATGATGACCATCGTGGCGATTATGATCCCGACCGGAGGGTTTCAGGCGATCGCCTACTGGATCGCGGCGTTCAGCAAGGGTCGGCTGTTTTTGCTTCTGGTTCTGATGGGAACGGCCGTGACGGTTATTTCCCTGCTGCTTGATAACGTCACGACGGTGGTTATTTTCGGCCCGCTGATCGTGCTGATCTGTCAGGCATTGAAGGTGAACCCAATCCCCTATCTGCTGGCCGCTGCACTTTTGTCCGATACGGGCGGCGTGGCGACGCTGGTCGGGGACCCGCCCAACCTGATGATCGGTTCGGCCGCGGATATCGACTTTAATACGTTCTTCCTGCGCATGGGCGGAATCGTCTTCGCCGCATGGGTTGTGACCCTGCTCGGCCTGAAGTTTCTTTTCCGTAAGAATCTTGCGGTGACGCCCGACAAGCCGGTTTTCGATTCCGCCGATATGATTACGGACAAGAAAACGTGGTTTGCCTCTTTGGCCGTTCTGGGCATCATGGTTGTGCTGTTTATCGCGCACGGCGCACTGCACTGGGAAGCCTGGGTTGTGGCCTGTCTCGGTCTGACGGTGTTGCTGGCCCTGACCTACAAGGTTAACCCGGATAAATATCTGACCGAGGTTGAATTGTCGTTGCTGATGTTCTTCGTTTCCCTGTTCGTCGTGATCGGCGGGGTGGAAGGCTCGCACTTCCTGGAGTGGATCGGCCAGTTCATCACGCCGCTGGTTCAGCATGACATGCTGACGGCCTGCCTGATCCTGATGTGGATGGCGGCCATTCTTTCGGCGATGATCGACAACATCCCGTTCACGGCGGCGATGATTCCGATCATCATCGGCATGGACGCACAGGGGATTCCCGTTACGCCGCTGTGGTGGGCGCTGGCGATCGGCGTGGGCATGGGCGGCAACGGCACGCATCTGGGCTCCACGGCCAACGTGTTTATCGTCACCCTGACCGAACGTCTGGCGCAACAGGAAAATAAGCCCTCGCTTCGTATCACGCCGGGCCTCTGGTTCCGCAAGGGTACGCCTGTGATGCTTCTGACGCTTGTCGTGTGTTCGATTGCGATGTGGCTCTTTTTCCCCTTCTTTGCGCATCCCTTACCCACGGCGGAGATGCATAACGCCAAGATGCATGAGCGCGCGATGAATGCTGCCGCGCATGAAGCGCCGCATCACATGTAAGCGCTCGACGTTTTGTAAACACAATAAATAATCGACAGGCCCGGCATTTGTCCGGGCCTTCTTTTATGGTATAAATGTCTTCAACTGTGGGGACGTCGGCTATAGCCGACATTCGTTTTATCATCTAATGCATTCCGAGGACTCTGATTTATGCTCAAACGCGCCGGATATTTTTCTTTGTTTATTGCCGCTGCCTTGCTCGCCGCCTGCGTTCCAGCCTCATCGGTTTGGGCATCTTCGGGCGGCGAAAACAACTTTGAGACCCTGAGCGCGGTTACACACCCGGCGGCGATTGCCTGTCTGGTTATTTTCGGATTGTCCTATTTTGCAGTGCTGATTGAGGAATATACTCACCTGCCCAAATCCAAGCCGGTGATGCTGGGGGCCGGTTTAATATGGGTGGTTATCGCCTCGATCGCGCCGTCTTATAATATTGATCACGATGCCCTTCACGCGGCGATTTTTCACGGGCTGGATGAATATGCCAGCTTGTTGCTCTTCCTGCTGGCTGCAATGACCTATATCAGTACGCTGGAGGAGCGCAATGTCTTTGCGGTGCTCAAATGCAAGCTTGTGCAGGCCGGGTTTAACCATCGGCAGCTTTTCTGGGCGACCGGGTTTATGGCGTTTTTCCTTTCACCGATTGCCGATAACCTAACCACTGCGCTGGTGCTCGGCGCTGTGGTCATGGCGGTAGGAACCGGCAATCCGCGCTTTGTTGCTCTGGCCTGCCTGAACATCGTCAGCGCGGCCAATGCCGGCGGCGCGTTCAGCCCGTTCGGGGATATTACGACACTGATGGTCTGGCAATCCGGCCATGTCAGCTTCTTTGAGTTTTTTGACCTGTTTATTCCTTCACTGGTCTGTTTTGTGGTGCCTGCGGCGATTTTATCGGTGTTTATTGATAAGGATTATCCCGAAGCCATCGAAGAAGTCGCGCATATGAAAACCGGGGCGCCGCTGATTATCGGACTGGGGTTGTTTACGATTTTCATGGCGGTCGGCTTTGAGCAGGTTTTAGGCTTGCCGCCGTTTGTCGGGATGATGACCGGTTTATCGCTGTTGATGATTACGGCTTACATCATACGGCACATCAGCACGAAAGAAGAGGATAAAAACATTGATGTTCTGGAGAATGTTGCACTGGCGGAATGGGACACGCTGTTCTTCTTTTTCGGGGTGATCTTTTCGGTCGGCGGTTTGAGCTTTCTTGGCTATATGGAGCTGGCCTCGACCACGATGTATGACGGAGTAGGGGCAAGCGGCACCAATATCATTCTGGGTTTTGCTTCGGCGATTATCGACAATATCCCGGTGATGTTTGCCGTGCTCAGCATGAACCCGGATATGGACCATTTCCAATGGCTGCTGATTACCCTGACCACCGGGGTGGGCGGCTCCATGCTGTCGATCGGTTCCGCCGCCGGGGTGGCGTTGATGGGCGTGGCGCGCGGGCAATACACCTTTATGAGCCATCTAAAATGGGCTCCGGTGCTGCTTTTAGGCTACGCGGCAGCGATTGGTACGCATTTCCTGATTAATCAGAACCTGATGGACATCCACATCGAGCCAACTTCGCATGTCGGTGTGTATGAAGGGGTGGAATACCCTTAAAGTTCTAATTCCTCCAAAATATCGTTTCGGGCGGCGGTGTGCTTTTTTTATCTTCGCTGCGCTTGTAGACGTAGATGCCGAGCACTGACAAACCAATTCCCCAGATTGCGCTGAGCGAACTCATCGATGCAATAACAGATACGGCACGTGTCGTATCGAATATAATTATATAAGCAATCCCCAGCATTTGCGCGGCCCAGGTGAGTGCCATCAAATAGCCGAAGGTTGGGCGCATGCGGCGGACATATTTATCCTGGCTGGCGATTTCTGCGCGCAGAGATTCATTGATTTGTTTAACAGACTCCTTGTATTCCTCTGATTTCATTAAAGAAAGCGCCTCTATATGGCGGTTCGATTCCGCCAAGTTTTCGGACGATATTTTCCCTGACTTCAAAGCGTTATCAACTTCTTCTAAGGCTTTGACAGCCCCTTTGGTCACGGGGGTGTCAATTTGCTTTAAGGACTCGGATACGAAAGTGATGAGGATCGGCAGGCCGATGCGGGCGAGAATGCTTTCGAGCATGGTGTTTATTCCCTTTTATTTTTTGAACGCGGAGTCCCGGAGAAACGGAGTTTTCTTTATTTTTTACTCCGAAACTCCGCATCTCCGCGTTAACATTTACATATCTGAAAGTTTGTAAAAAACATGCCGGCCGATGCGGGCGCAGGGCACATGCCCCCTCGCCCAATACGGCTCGACATAATCGGCGTGGTAATGGGTCGCCCCGCCGGTGTGGTCTGGCAACGCCCCGGCCACAGCCCGCCGGGCAATGCGCAGGGCGGTGGCGAAATAGAGGTTTTTATCATCGACGCTTTGGAGCTTTTGGAAATTGGGGTCCGAGCGGTTCCAGCACGAGAATTGATACGGTTTTTGACACACCTGAATGATATTGGCTCCCCACCAGTATTTGCCGCCGTGATTTGCGGCGACCTTAACGCGGTTGAGCACGACGCAGGCGACAGCTTCCATGCCGATATGGCCCTGCCCGCGCGCTTCGCCCCACAAGGTGCGGGCCAGCACGTCGATTTCAAGTTGTTGATAGAATTCTTCGGCGTCGGCACGCGGGCGCACATCTGCCCCGCCGATGGCGGTCAGGGTTGGTTTTTTCATTGGGTGTCTCCTGTAATGATAAGTTATGCGTCATTGCGAGGAGAAGCGAAGCTTCGACGCGGCAATCCATCTTGCGAAACTCATCAAGGGCTGGATTGCTTCGTCGCTTACGCTCCTCGCAATGACGATGGGGGGTTATTCAGATTTGGCTTTGAGGGCCTCGGCCTTAAGGGCGGTGGCATCAAGCTTTGATTCAATGCGCAAAAGATGCTCAACCAGCCTTGTTTCCAAAGTTTGCAGTGAGTTTTGCGAAGCATAGGTTTTGGCGACTTCGAGCTTGAACGCGCCGAGCGCATCGCGGAGTTGGTCGGAGCGGTGGTCGAGGGCGCGCTGCAGATTATTCGTCGCCCTTTCAGCCTCGCGGCGCGTCCGCCAGGAGAAAGCCAAAAGGCCGGCCATGGCCGGCAGATCAAAAATCGTGATCCACCAGACCAGATCTTGTGAGAATAAACTCATGTGGAATATCCTTTATATTTTAAAAGCGGTGTCGGCCTTGTGGGGTCGGCTGTGCTTCATCCAGCCATGGCCGCCCCCGCCGTAGATGCGGGTGAGGCGATCGGGGCTTTGGGCGAGCGCACCGGCGACCGCGTCGAGGCCGTCATCGTGACCTTTGTTAACACCGGGTCTCCATTCGCGCATTTCGGTCATGAAGGGCGTCGCACACACCGATTTGTGCACGTAGAGCCGACGGGCGGCGAGGATGGCATCAAAAGCCTCGAGAATGCGCAAGTCCTTGGCGCGGGACTGGCTGATTTCCTGTACACGACAGGGCACGCGGGCGCGGGCCAGCTCATTGCGCAGGATCCTGGGCAGAAAGCGGCCAATGCCGTTGATCTCCAGCGTCAGACCCGGCAAAACATGCGCGCGGGCAAGCTCGGCGACGATGCGGCACTGGGCGGTGGCTTCGTCGTCGCGCTCCCCCCCTTGCCCCCCCGCAAGCGGAGGGGAAGAGGCTGCGGCAGCAGACTCAGGGGGGGATGGAATTTTTATATACTCTATATGATGCAGATAGAAATTACCGTCCACATCGCTGTAAACAATCGCGAAAACGCTGCGGTCGCCGGTGGCACTGCCAAAAGCCGGGTCCCAAAAGGCGCTGGCGGAAACGATGCGGATGCATTGATCACCCTCCCCTCTGCCCCCTCCCTCAAGGGAAGGGGGGCTGAGATAGAGAGAATTCAACTCCCTCACATAATCCAGATCATAATCGTAAATCCGCAAAAGCTCTGGATTCAGCCTCCCTTCGGCGATATTGACGGGCGTGAGCATCATCTGGGAGGCGAATTTGTTCGGACCCGCCGCGCGGCGCATGCGGGCGATGTCGTCTTCGGAATAGCGTTCAATCCACGCGCTGTCGCCGTTTTCATCCAGCACGGGGATTTTGAGGCGTTCAAAACCGTGGAGGAATTCGCGCTCCTCGCCCAGCTCCGTGCGCGGCGCGTCCGCGTAAATCGTGTGGTAATTATGCGGCGTTCCGACATAGAGCTGCGTGCCGCCGGGGACGAGGACATATTCCATCTCGCCCAGCCGTTCGCGCAGCTCGCGGCGCTTTTCAGCCGTGTCGCAGGTGTTGGGCACCTCGACATCGTCGCAAATGACAATATCGGCGCGGCTGCCGGTGATGTTGGCGGTGATGCCCTTGGCCAGCATCGACGGGTCGCGCGATTCAAAGGTGCGGCGCACGGTAAAGCGGTCGCTCGCCCATTGGTCGGCCTTTTCAGGTTTCAGATTTTGGGTGAGCGGGTGGCGTTCGAGTATGCGTTTGACGTTGCGGACCATCTTTTTGGCCAGCGTCAAATCCGCTGCCAACACAAGGATACGCAAATCCGCCTTGCGATAGAGAAGCCAGGCCGCGAACAGACCGGTGATTGTGCTCTTGCCTGCGCTGCGAAAGGCCATGAGCAGCAGGCGTGTGTGCTTTTTGTTTTTCTTTTGGCGGCTCCAGCTCCATTCCAACCAGCGCGCCATTTTCAGGTGTAGCGCCGGGGTGCGCAGCCCCATGCGCTGGTTCCACAGCACGACGAAGAGCGGAAAGTCGGCAGTTGTAATGTCGAATTTCGTACTTTGCGGGCTGGTCGGTTTTATAAGATCGTTCATTCATGCCCCTCCTCCAGTTCCTCATGGGCGCGGCGCATCTGGGCCTGAAGGGTTTCACGGTTTTCGCGCTCGGCCTCGGCCTTTTCCTGCTCGGCGCTGTCGTCGGTGGCGGCGGCCAGCTTGAGCAGGCTTTCAAGATGCGAGGCGGCGGATTTTCCGGCATCGTGGAATTTCTTGAACGCTTCGGGTTTTTTGGAATCGTCTTCAATATCCTTCGGCAAATCACTGCTGAGATAGCGTTCGTAGGAATACACGACCGCCGCCGTGGCGCTGTTCAAGAATTGCGCGATGCGCTTTTTAATCGTTTTTGTAAAGTTCTCCATGAAGTGTCCTTTGTTGATTTTTAAAACGTGCCGGTGATGAACCACTGGGAACCATCAGAAACGACGGTGATGGCGTCGTATTGGGCGGAGAGCGGCTGGGAATAACCATCGGGGCCGGACCCGCCCTGCTCGCTCACCGTGATGGTGTTGGCGGACACGTCGGTTTTTTTGATGGTGACGGTGCGCCCGACGGCTTCGGCGGCGTTGGCGGGGGGAAGGCGCGCGGTCAATGCGCCGCCAAAGCTGGAGAGCAGATACACATCCACCGCCATGTCGATGTCATACGTCCCCGTGCCGTCGTAATAACGCGTGTTGCCGGGCGAGCGGTTGGAGGCGATCACGAACCATTCCGCACCATTGGACAGCGCCATCATGTAATCATTTTCCGCGCCGAGGTAATAATTGCGCCCGTCGGGACCGCTGCCGAGATTTTCGGTGACGGTGATGACATTGGCGGAGCTGTCGATTTTCTTGACCACCATCATCGCGCCGGTGGCATCGGCGGCACCCGGTAATTCAACCGTCAGCGCGCCGCCATAGGAGGAAACGAGATGTACCGAATGGGAGGTATCGAGGCTGACCGTGCCGGTGCTGTCGATATATTCGGTATCGAAACGCTGCAGCGTCGCGTTCATATCGAGCACGCTCGTTTTCTGAAAATAGTTCTTGTTCGGGTAGCCCGCGTTATAAGCGCTGTATTCGCCGCCTGAAAGATCCCAGATCGCCGCGCCGTCGGACGCGGACAGCAAATTGTAAATCGAGGTTTCGATTGAGCCGCTTTCAAGTTTGACGTTGGGTACGGAATTATTGGATTCCGCGTAAGGGTTCACCAGCAAGGTTTTGTTCGAGTTCGCGCCCATGATGAAGCAGCCTTGCGCGGTTCCTTTCACGTTGGCTTCGCAATCGATAAAGGCGTTGTTGTGTTGGCCGTATTCGACATAGACCCCTGCCCCTGTGATATCCGCGCCGTGGGAATAGACGCGGCAGGCATGGAATTTATTGGCGTTGGGGGTATCTCCGCTTCCGGATTTGGTGAGATGGATGCCGTGTGTTGCGGGCTGTTCGATCAGCACGCGGTCGAAATTGTTCCAGTAACACGGATAGTTTGTATCGCTGCCGCCGTCGAGCTGCACCCCGATATTGGGTGCGAAGATGGTGACATCGAACACGGAGGTTTGCACAACGGGTCTTGAAAGGCCGCTTTTGAGCAGGATGGCGGTGTCGCCGTTTTCTATTCTTAAAAGGCCGAGTGCGGCGAAATCGGCGGGGATTTCAATCACGTTAAAGCTGTTATCCTGCGCGGTGATCACCGACTGCTGACCCGCGCCGATCAGGGTTTTGCGCTCGCCCAAGGTGATGGTAGTGGTGGTGAGATATTCACCCGGGGGAACATAAACCGTGTCATGCGCGGTGAGTGCATTGATGAAGGCGTTGGTGTCATCGGTAAGGCCGTCACCAGCAGCGCCGAAATCTTTCACCGAAATCATATCGGCGAATTTATCGGAGGATGTGCGCGTGGCCGCGCCTGTTCCTGTCGGGGTAAAATCGGGCGCGGCCATCGAGCCTTCGAGGCTGAGCGCGATGGGATCGCCATTACCGTCAAAGCCCAGCGCCTTGTTCTTGCGGGTAAAGCGCGAGGGCAGTTCGACATTGCCCGGCGTTTCGTGATCGCCATACTTGAGCATCAAATCGTTTTCACGGTTCACCTGTTGAAGCGCGGCGATGACGTAGTCGAGCTCGTTATTGATGGATTGGGCGGAGAAGTCGCCGCCTTCGAGGAAATCTGTCACGCGCTCAATCGGCAACTCGCGGGTGAGGGTCAGGATCGTGTCCATTGCGGGTGCGGCGCTGAAGGTCACACTGCCTCCGGCGGTGTTTCCCGCGCCGTTAATGGTAAAGCCGCTGGCTTGTAACGCGCCATCGAGATAAACCTTGAGGTCTTCAGAGGCGAAAATCGGGAACGGGTAGTCGAATTCAGTTTGTGTGCCGTTAACGACGTACCTGACAATAGGCACGACATCCGGCATTTTTATATGCTCGGTCATGTTAGGTCCTTAAAAAAATAATCTCGTATCTGTCATTGCGAGGAGAGCCGACAGGTTCGACGCGACAATCCATTTCTGGATTGCTTCCCCCGGCTCAAGGCCTGGGTCGCAATGACGACAGGCTAAAAAAGTCGGTCTAAAAATGAGACCTGATCGCCCAGTTTCTGGCGTTGTTGAAGCTGGGTGGCTTGCAGGAGGTTGAGACTGCGGCTTTGGCTTTCGCCCAGATCGAGGGCGCGGGTACGCAGAGAATCCAGCTCGGTGCGGCGGTTGATCTCATCTTCGCTTTCATCGAACAGTCCAAGCAGGACGGCTTGCGCGCTGCCGCCGCTGGAACCGATGCCTGATCCGCCGAAACTGGCGCGCTGGCGGGCGACCGCGCGGCGCAGGGCAGCGCGGCGTTCTTCCTCATCGGCGGCGGATTGCGCAGCGATTTTTTCGCGTTCCAAAGCATTCGACTGTGCCAATTGGACGGCTTCCAAACGCTGGCGTTCCTGAAGCTGGCGTAAGGCCAAATCCTGTTCGCGCTGGGCAGAGCTGTTGCCGCTTAAAGTTTGAACAGCGCCGACCACCTGACCGACGGTGTTCAATGTACTGACAGCAGCGCTCAGGCCGCTGGTGATTGGTGCGATTGCGCCCATAATAAAACTCCTTTGTAAAAACAAAAAAGCCACCGTTAGAGGTGGCTTTTAATAAACTCGATATTTTAAAAATTATTACTCGTTACTGGCGTAAATTTGCACACCACCATAGACTCCAAACAGGTTCCCAGCGGCCATTTGCTCATCCGGCAATCGCTCAGGCTTTTCTGATAGCGGTATACGTAATACGCAATCCCCATGGGTAGGGTTAAAAGCATCACTTATGCAAGTTTTAGAAGCCTGCTTGGCCTCAGCATCATATATCACCTTGGTGTGCTCGGATAAAAATACTGGCTCGCGCTCGTCCGCTGTTTTAGCCTCGTATCCTCGGCTCATAAAATTTGATACTGAACCCGCAGCAAGTGAAAGCGATATCGCTATAGAAGCCGTTGTTGTTATCACCTGATTTCTTGGCTTCTCAAAGAATTCTCTTAGATTCATGTTTTACCTCAAACAGCATCATTTTTTATATTGTGCGAGAAACTAGCATGCACTGATTATTATGTCAATTTAATCGTTCACTTTGAGTTCAGCCGTGACCGACAGCAATGTGAAGGCCAGAGGATCGGATTGTTCGATGCGCCAGAGGGCGGCGGTAGCATCATTTTGCCAGCCCAGCGCCCGCACGCGGATATCGCCGCTAACCAATGGCGGCGGGGCATCAAGGATCAGGTCCTCACCGAGTTGGCGCAGGGCCAAATCCTGTTCGCGCTGTGCCGCGCTATTGCCACTTAAAGTTTGAACAGCGCCGACCACCTGACCGACGGTGTTCAATGTACTGACAGCAGCGCTCAGGCCGCTGGTGATTGGTGCGATTGCGCCCATGGGCTTATCCTTTCTGATTGTTGTGAATAAAGTGTCTATTTTGAATAAATATTGCGATTTTACGGTTGTGTCTTTACGAAAAAATCTTTATGGGATTAAAAATATATTAAATGTTCTGTTTTATGTTGACTTATGGAATATTATTATGGTAAATAATTTGCATCGTTTAACAAAAGAAAGAGAGTAAACTATGTCTAGAGATTTTTGCGCGGGTCTTAAAGGTTTAGAGACCGGCGGGACCTTTTCCAGAGCAGCTACGACATCATCCGCAACCTCATGGGACTATCGTTCTGGCGGTTCTTTTTCGCCAGCAGACAATCCCCCAAGAGTTGTTTCTCAGGATAATGACGGACGTCTTGTCGTTGAACATCCCAACCTCCGTCATTAATCATTCACTTTTAATTCAGTGGTGACGGACAGCAGGGTGAAGCTTAACGGCACATCCTGCTCGATCCGCCAGAGCGGCGCGGTGGCGTCGTTTTGCCATCCTAAGGCCCGCACGCGGATGTCGCCGCTAACGCTTGGCGGCGGGACATTGAGGATCGGGTCTTCGCCGAGTTGGCGCAGAGCGATGTCCGACAGGCCGCGGCCAATATCGAGCCGCAGGCTTTGCGTATCTTGCAGGCGGAAAATGCCTTCGATCATGCGCACACGCCGTCCGCCGCCACTGGCGCCGATATCGCTGGGCGGCAAGGGTTCCACAATATGGGTGTAGGCCAGACCGACCTCAATGGTCGATGCAGCCTCGGCCAGGGTAATCTGACCGCCGGTGACGGTTTGATTATCGACGACCTCGCCATCGGCGACGATAGAAACTTCTTTTCCATCCAGATGGTCGAGGCCGGACCAGACAGTTGCGGGCGTGCCGACCTCTCCCGTTAACGCAGAGTCAAGATTAAGCGTATCGTCGAGTTGTTCGACGAAATAATCACTGCCGCGCTGGACCAGCATATAGACCTCATCCCCGACCACGGCGACGGATTTTACACTGCCCGATGTTTCGTGCAGCGTCCAGGCGGCGACAGCTTCGGCCCTGAACACGGTGAGGGCGGCGAACTGACCATCGCTTCGCACGAGGAACAGCAAGCGGCGTTTGGAATCGTAATCCATATCGACGGGATTGGTAATGACATGTTTAGAGAGCAGCGCCAGATCGGAGGATTTGTAAGCCTGCTCCAAATCGGTATAGAGGAATTCCTGCACTTCCTGTTTGTTGCGGGCGATGAACAGCGTCGCGCCATCGACATTGGTCGGCGGGATATAGCGATCGATCAGCGAGCCGATGCGGGTCTGGCGTCGGATCTGCACCGACGCGGGGGTGAGCGGATCGCCTGTGACCTGCCATTCCGCGCCGCTGGTAAAGACCTGCAAGTGCCGGCCAGAGAATATACTGCGGATAGCGTTGACCTGATCAGACAGGATAGCGAATTCAATCGCTTCATCGTCCAGCCCTTCGCCGAGATCGAAGTTGAACAAATCGCCGGACCGCGAAAACCACAGGCGGTTGGGTAAATCGCGGCTGCCGCCGATCACAAGGCGATCCTGATGGAAGGCCACGGTGGCGGGGTAGCCGCGCACGGTGCTAAAGGCCTGTTCGAACCAGTCGATTGTGGGGTCTGTATTTGGCAGGTCTTCTATGGTTGTGACCGTCACGACCGTGGGGGAGTCGTAATCTGTGATTTCGACCTCACTGCCTGCAATGCGCAGGCGGGTGCCCTCATGCCCTGCCTCGAAAACATTGGCCGAGGCTGTCAGGGTGATAGAGCCGGTGGTGCCGGAAGGGGTTAAGGTGACCTCGCTATCGGCGAATTTGAAATAGGGCTGGTACATGATCCCGCCATCGGTGAAAAAGCTCCAGTCGTTCAGCGCCCACGACCCGCCCGATGAACGGGTGAGTTTTTTCGGCGGAACTTCCGGATGGGTGAGCAGCAGCGTATCGGCGCTTTGCGTCCAGGCAAGCTGGGCGATCTGGCTTTCGCTCCACGGCGCGGCGATGGTGTCTTCTAACGTGCCGCCGGTATAGATGTCGATCCGTTCATCGGTGATGACGAGCAGCGAGGTTTGCTGGGTGTTGAATTCAAAGGCGATCAGGCGACCGTTGCCAGGCGCGGTGTCGATATAGGCCAGACCGGCGCGGCGCGTAATACCGCCGGTCGGTTGGATAAAGACATTGCGCAGGGCCAGCGCGCCGTTGTCATAGGCGCGCAAATCTCCACGCCCTAACAGCGCACGGCTGATCTCTCCGGCCGTAAAGTTGGTTTTGACTTCTCTTATGCGTGTCATTGATTTCTCCAATAAAAAAGCCCCGCATGTGCGGAGCTGTGAAATTCAGAACAACGGGGACACAATGATTCATTGTGTCCCCCATGCTTAGTAAACGTCATTGCGAGGAAAAGCGCAGCTTCGACGCGGCAATCCATCTCTAGATTGGCTCGCAATGACGATGAAATTCTGGCAACAAAAAACCCGCCGCTCTTTTGCCGAGGGGCGGATTGGAAATTTTTTAAAATCAATCCCTCACATCGACCAGTGTAAAGCTTTCGATCCGGTTCGGGGAATCTTGCTGGGCGTCGATTTGGCGGGCGCGTTGGAATTCCTGATCGGCGATGCGGAAATGCGCCTCGGCGCGCGACGTGCTTTCGGTGACCGGAATGGTGAATTCTGCCGACAGGCGCGCTATCAGCGCCTGATCAAAATAAGGTGGAAACTCGCTCTCATCAGGGCGAAAAATATAGGTGAGGGTCACGGCGCTGGCGTTGGTGTGTAGCTCTCCCCTTGCGATGCGGTAATTCAGCCCGCGTCCGCGAGAGCCTGTTCCGGCGCTAATCGCCCGCAGGTAATCGGTCGGCAGACCATAGGCAAAGCTGTAATCGGCCAGCGGCTCTTCGGTGAGCTGGCTGAGGGCCACCTGCCCCGTCGCGAAGGTCCAGGGATAGGATGAAAGCAGCGCATCGCGCACCGGTTCGTACAGCGCACCGGCGATTTCGCCTTCTGCGGTGCCGTCGTCAAAGCCGGTGATCGGCGCTGCGCCAATGCGAATAAGTGCGCGCGAAGCCAGCGCGACATCTGATAAAGCCATGAAAAATCTCCAAAATTCTTATGTGTTTTTAAAATAGATGCAGCCCCGCACTGTGCCTGAAGAGGAAAAGACACAGGCGGGACTGCACCGTGCGAAGCACGTCCGAAGAGTTTGCTTCGCGGTCGAACCGCGTTCATACCCCACTGGCCATGCAGGCATGGCGAGCGCGTGTGCGTGAGGCCCTTAGAGGACGGGCCGCGCTCAAAGCCATTCTGGCAGTTTTCACCATCGCGGTGAGAGGGAGAGAACGAGGGCTACTTAACGCTTTTTACGCGTAAGCGGCGATCGTTACACTGCCGCCGGCATTAGCCGTTACAACATAAAATGTTGTTGCCGGGGCGCCATCGGTATCGACATTCGCAATAATCAGATCATTCACACGCAGCATGTCCGAGGCATTGTCAAAATATGACGCGACAGTGACATCGGCATCCGTGGTGACATAGTGCCAGAGTGTGAAATTGTTGGCGTACGCAAGCACGCTCAAATCAGATGCTGTAAAAGACATTGATTTTCTCCTTAATGTTTAAAGTTGTGCGTTGCGGATTAGTCCGGAGTTTCATCACAATTGATCGTGATGATGCCATTTTCATCAATCAAACCGGCGCCCTGACTCATCATGTTATTGACGAAGTGAGCCGCGCGGTCGCCGTGCCATGAGACATCGGTTTCAACATCGCTGGCCGCGGCATGGCCGACGGCGGTTTTGTGATACCAGAAGCATGAGCGGATATCGTTGGCATCAACCGGCAGGCCGGAATGCGGGATAAAGATCGTGCCAAGGAACATCTTGGCCTGTGTGATTGAGGCGAAGGGCAGATTTTCGTGACCGATATAGTCGGCGTTGACGAATTCATCGATGGTCAGAAGTTCGCTCCACTGTTTCCAGCCGACGATACAAAAACGCTGACCGTCATCGGGCACATCGCTTTCACCGAAGGTTTCGAAGGCTTCGAGGATTTTGGTTTTGGTCATCCCGACATTGCCGTCGGCAACCGTGTTGGCGCTGGCGGTTTCCAGCGCGCCAATAATCAACTCATCGGTTTTGCGGCCCAGCGCATTCGCACCGGCGGCGGCGATAACCTGACGCTCGTCGATATTGACTTTCAGCTCATCCAGACGGTCGATCCAGTCCCCGGCGTAGTAATCCTGCAAGACCACTTCGACATTGGAGTGGTCGAGATTCATCACCGGCACCATGCCGTGCGTGGATTTCGTGCTGGCCGTTCCCTTGCCGACTTTCTGGAAGAGGGCGGAAGAGCCGTTGACATTTGAAATTGTGCGCACCGTGTTCCGGAGTTTGGAACCCTGACGCTGGTAGGCTTCGTGCACTTCGCGTTCGAACTGCTTGATAAAAGCCTGATCTATGGTTGTAGACATAGGCAAAAACCTTTTCTTTTAGAGGTTGAGAGGAGAGATGAGGCCCGGCCCTCAAAGGTTGTCGCCCACGGGTGATGAGCGGCCTATATCACGGGACCCGCAAGGCATTCAGCGCTTGTGCAAGCCTGTTATGTTGTCCTGATATTGTCCTGATGTTGTCTTGGGGGTAAATTCTTATCATTCCGCCTGATAGATAGAATCGTGGCGTTGATTTGATCATTTTAGGAATTTATTCATATTTGTCAAGATTAAAGTGGTGTATGCTTTGACTTTTTCTGATGTGCGTCCTATAATTGCCATAATTTTGTGGATACTGAAGTGCATAAAATTTGTAATTTGCCTGAAAGGGGCATAGAATTGGCTTCGGAAAACAGGGATGTCAATATGTTTAGTCGTTTATTCTCTTTATTGAAAGCTGATAACAACAACGAACCGGCGACCGTGCGCCGTCGGCACACGCGCCGCGATTGTGATCGTTGCGTAACGGTTATAGACGGTCAGACATACCCGGTTGAAAACTGGTCTTTGGGCGGCGTTTTGATTCATTCTGACGAACGCAAGTTTGGTCTTGATGATGTCATTAACATGACCATGCGGTTTAAATTGCGTGACGAGGTTGTTGATGTGCCACATACGGCCAGAGTCGTGCGTAAAACCAAGAACAAGGTTGCGTTTCAGTTTAAGCCGCTGACCCAGCAAATCCGCAGTAACTTTCAAAACGTGGTTGATGATCACGTTGCTTCGCAATTTGCCGCTTCACAGAGCCAGTTTTATTAGAATTAAAACCATGTCATTGCGAGGAAGGTCGTAAGACCTGACGCGGCGATCCGGTTATGTATGGATTGCTTCGTCACTTCGTTCCTCGCAATGACGTTTTTGCTGATTTTACTCGCCATACATATCTTTAAAGCCCTGTGTGACTTTGGCGATGTGGGCCGGGTCTTTATCGCGCCAGTATTTGGGATCGCGCATCATGGATTGCAAATCCTGTTCGTTTATATTGCTTGGGTTTTCGCTTTGTTTCTTCAGGCCCGGCTCTTCAGACTTCATCATTTTGTAAAGCGCTAATACACCTTCGTATGAACTGGAGAGCGTTTCAAGCACATCGGAAGGCACGTTGCGCCGGCCGAACGCCAATAGCTGGCGCGAAATTTCTTTCCATTGTTCCGCTCCGCCGAAATGGTTGATGAGTTTTTCAACTTCGCGATCGGCGTTAAAGTCGTTGGCGATTTCCTTGAGCAAGGGCAGCATTTTTTCTGCGGCCAAGTCGTAGACTTCCTGCGCCTGATCCTGACTCATTCCTTTTGCATGCAGGCGGGCGTTGATTTCGGTATCGGGTTCGAACAGGCCGTGATCACATTTGATGCAATAGTCTTGTGGGGATTTCGGCGCGGTCGGACCTGCGGACATTTTCTTTTCCAGCTCGGCGTAAGAATTCACCAGCGCATCCAGACGCAGCGCGCCGGTTTCAGGGTTTTTAAATTTGTCCGGTACGATGGACGGGTCGATATCTTCTATGAGTAAGTTAGTGGTCATGGTTTTAGTCTCCTTTTTTAAGAAAAATTCAAACTGTCATCCCCGCGGCCTCGCTGTAGCGAAGCGAAAGCGGGCTTAGACGGCGGGAATCCAGAAAAAGAGAATTTGCAAAGCAAATTCACCTTATGGGTCCCGTTTGTGCAAATTCGGCCTAACGGCCTCATGCCAACGGGATGACGTCATTATTTATTGCGGTTTACGGCCACGGTCGATGAGGCGCAAAATGGTGGCTATCATCGCGCGCTGGCCTTCGAGATAGCGAAGCTGATCATCGCCGACGCCGGGGCCAAGGGCCCGCTGGAAAGTGATGACTTGCAAATGGGCGAGGACTTTTTGACCGTCATTACTGGCAAAAAGCCGGGCGAACGCTTTTTCAATTTCGCGCAGCTCCGTCTTTCCGGGCTCTAGAGGCGCGTAGACCAGCCCGCGTTCTGCCGGCGTCATCGGCAGGGGTTCTTTCTTTTTGAAAAAATCTAAAATCATGCGTTTTCTCCTAAAATTTTTAAACCACAGTGGGCACAGAAGAAGCACAGGTGCTGTCTTTATGTAACGAATGCCCCTGTGTATTCGTCTGTGTTCTTCTGTGGTTTTTTATTCTGCATCTTCATTTGCAAGCTTTTGCATTTGATCAACACCCTGAACCAGACCCGATACATCAAAGCTGGGGAGTTCTTTGCGAATCAAATCATTGGGCACGCCGAGCGCATCGCCAAGGAAACGCGCAGCCTGCGGCAAGTTGATCGCGGCGGCGGCTTCGGGACCCATCGCGAGCACAGATGAAATCCAACTCAGCGTATTCTGGACATTCTTCTGCCCTTGTGAGCGGGCGAGCGGCGAGCGGTAATCCACAGCGACCAAACGTCCATCCAGTGCGATATCGGGAATTTCACCACGGCGTTTGAGAATGGCAAAGGCGCGTTTAATCAAGGGCGTGAGCAGTTCGGACTGCAAACGGCCATAGGTTGCGCCGAGCAGAAGCGACATTTCAGCGCTGCGCTCGAGCACTTCGGTCGCGGTCATGCGCGGGGATGCCACGGGGGCAAGCTTATCCGCCAGCAGCGCGTGGCGGATGCGCGATTGCAAGCTGTCCAAAACCAGTTGCGAAACATCAAACCGTCCGGGCATATCGAGCGGTTGCAGCCCCTTGGAGCCAATCGCCTTGGGGATAATGCTGCCGGGGGTCAGTTCGATATTGGCCGGGTTGAGCACACCGTCATCGTCGGCCTGCCAGATGCCGGTGACGGCGATCGAGGCATTTTTGAGAATGAGTTCAACGACCTTATTGGCTGTCTTGATGTCCGGCAACGCCTTCATGATCGGCGAGCGGCCATAAATTTCGCCGGGACTTTTCATCCAGCGGAAAGAAATCATCGGGGAATGTTCAAACCGACCGGCGCTAAGCAAAATGGGTTTGCTCCCGTCTTCCATCAACATGGCGTGATAGCTGTAAATCAATCCTTCCGGCAGGAGGGCTTCAAGGATTTTGAAACGCTCTTGCGGGTCGCGGGCGGCGCGGCGCATAATGTCGGCGGGCAATTCGGCAGCCGGATAGCGGGCCGTGATTTGCTCCAAGGTTAATTTCATCAGGCGGAACGCGCCGTCGAGATATCCGTTTTCACCTTCCTCCAGCACGACATGTGTGAGCGGCGCGGAAGAGAATTTAAAAGCGGAAAAGCTTCCAGGCTCAGCTTCTTCGAAGACCAGCGAGGCGGTGCCTCCCACGATGAGGTCGAGATAACATTGGTGAATCTCAACGGCGAAATTTGAGCGGTCGAAATGATCCTGAATGGTTTTGGCGGCCTTTTCCAAAACAGGCGCAAGGCGTTCGGCTTCGGCTGGCGAGAGATCAGGGCCGGGCTTGAGACCAAACCATTGCGACCATGTCGGTGTGAGATTGCCCAGCATGGACGAGGCGAGTTGGTCGGCCGCATCCATCGCGGTGGCGTCGTAAATTGCGTCCGTTTTACGGCTGCCGGGACGGCTCATCCCTGTAAAACCGCCGCGCTGCGGCAATGCGTAGTCATAGCATTCCTCCCACAGGCTTTCCCAGTTGGAGCGCCTTTTTCGCGCGGCTTCGAAACGATTGAGGATGAGTGACAAGCGCACCTGAATTTCTTCGGGTTCCAGCGTCCGGTCTTTCATGGTGATTACATTTTGCATGGCGCGTCCTTTCTATTGTCCGAGCAGGGTTTTGCGTTCGGGACGATCTTCCAGTGTGCCGAGCAGACCGCGAAAACCGGTCAACACGGTGCCGAAACGGCTGCGCTCGCGGCCCAAGAGATTTTGGGCGCGCACTTCTGATGCGGTTTCCTGTTCGCTGCCGGTTTGCGTTGCGCCGGTCGTCGTTTCTCCTGATGTGCTGAGGGTTGTACTTGCCGCCGGTTGCGAAATGTAAACAACTTGCGGTGTTGACGGCACTTTGGGCCGCGAGGTTAGACTTCCCATGAGGACACTCCTTTTTTACGGTGATTGGTCAAATAACGGTAAAGCTGCCAGGGCGTCAGGATCAGGCGCTGATGAATCCCCAGCACACGCTTGACTGCCTCGACGCAGCTATAAACACCGAAGGGCGCGGGCTTTGGCCCGCGCTTAATCGGTGCGGGCACGACCTTATGGCCTTGATCTTTCATCCACAGCGGCAGATCGAATTCCAGCGGAAGCGTGTGTACGGTGATGTCGGTGTAATTTGACAACGGGTCGATGGTGATCCAGTTGCGCCCGTCATTGAGCAGCACCGCGCAATGGCGAAAGCCGGGCCTGAGAATTTTCAGCCAGGCGAGATCGGCTTGCGCACTGAAAATAACCCAGGCTTTTGTTGTTTCTATTTTTTCCGAAGTCATCCCCGCGGCGCACGAAGTGCGCTTAGACTGCGGGGATCCAGAAAAGGAGCGCAGCACAGCTGCGCACATCATGGATCCCGGATGTTTAAGCAAGCCTGCACCGCAGGCTTGCCTCCGGGATGACAGCAATATATGTGCGCCCTCACTCATTCGGCAGCCCATTCCAGATCAAGGCGGTAATTTTCATACAGCATGGCTTCCTGCGCCCAGCTCGGATGCGGGACGGGCACAGGCTCAATGATGCCTTTTTTCTCCAGCACCGTACCGATTCGCTCTAACGCTTCGTGCCAGAGCTGGAACGCGCGCACTTCTTTGGCGCGGCGATTGTCGGGCGGCAGATGACGCCGGCCATAATGGCGCAGGACCAGCAAATGATCGCGCAGCAAGCGACGCTTGCGATACAGGGCGTCGAGCACTTTCAAAATATCGATCGGTTCGCACGGGCGCGGATACAGACTCTGTCCGGCGGCAAAACGCGCACCGTCATTGCGGGCGCTCTGCGCGGCGATAAACCAGAACCAGGCTTCTTCAGCATCGCGAAACGGAACGGTTCCATATCCACTCTTGCATCCCTTTGCTTTTGCTTGATCTTTCTGATCCATCCGTCTTTTGCCCCCCAAATTTAGATATATTTGTTCCCTTTATGTTCTCGTTTATGATATAAATTTTTGAGCGCGTCAAGGAAAAAATATGATTTTATTCCTATTTATTTTTGCGTGAGGTTTTGGGACTATTGTCCTATGTTGACGCATGAGAAAATCTGGCTGGCAATCGACAGGCTGGCGAATGCTTTCGGTTACTCCCCTTCGGGACTGGCCAAGCAGGCGGGACTTGACCCCACATCGTTTAATAAAAGCAAGCGCCACAGCCCGGATGGAAAACCGCGCTGGCCCTCGACGGAAAGTATCTCCAAGATTCTGGCGGTAACCGGCGCGACGATGAGTGGGTTTATCGCGCTGATCGAAGATGAAAACGAAGACCAGCGCAGAGCGATACTGACCATGAATAAAGACGACATTGCCAAACGGACGGCGCAGATTTTGCTGGATACGAAGTCCGTGCTGTTTAACGCACGCGAGCCTTTTACGCTGAAATCCGGGCGGTCCAGCCCGGTGTATATCGATTGCCGACGACTGATTTCTTTTCCCAAGGAACGCTCGTTCCTGATGGATGCGGGTGCACAGCTTTTGAGCCATGAAATCGGCGCAGACAATATCGATGTGATCGCCGGTGGTGAAACTGCTGGAATTCCCTACGGGGCGTTCATCGCCGAACGCCTTGCAAGGCCGATGATTTACGTGCGCAAGGAGCCAAAGGGCTATGGCCGAATGGCGCAGATTGAAGGCCATTTGAGCGATAAGGGCAGTCCCAAGGCTGTGCTGGTCGAGGATTTGCAAACCGACGGCGGATCGAAAAAAATATTCATCAATGCGTTGCGCGATGCCGGGGCGCAGGTTGAACATGCCTTCGTCGTCTTTCATTACGGTATCTTCCCGGCCAGCGCGCAAAACATGAAGGACATGGGCATCACGCTGCATGCACTTGCCACGTGGTGGGACGTGCTGGCGCTGGCCAAGGAACAGAATTATTTCGATGCGGAAACACTGGCCTCGGTTGAGGCCTTCCTCAATGATCCGGAAAGCTGGGAACCGGCTCAAAAGGAAGGCGCGCCATGAAGCTGGGGTTCTTTGCCGGACAAAAACCACGGGCGCAAAAAGCGCAAGAGGAACTGAAAAGCACCTATGGCGCTGTGCCGCCGGAAGAGGCCGACACGATCATTGTCCTTGGCGGTGACGGGACGATGCTGCGCGCGCTGCACGCCTTTGCCGATTATCAGGCGCCGCTGTTCGGGATGAATTTAGGTACGCTGGGCTTTTTGCTTAATGAGAGCCGTATCGGCGGGCTGGAAGAGCGGATTAAAAACGCCAAGCGCTTCACCATTCACCCGCTGGTGATGGAGGCGATTGATCGTGACGGGAAAACGCACAAGGAACTGGCCTTTAACGAAATATCTCTTTTGCGTGAAACCCATAACTCGGCCAAAATCAAAGTGCATGTGAATGATGAGGTGCGGATCAAGGAACTGGTCTGCGACGGGGTGATGGTCTCGACGGCGGTGGGCAGCACGGCCTATAACTCTTCGGCGGGCGGGCCGATTTTGCCGCTGCAATCGAATATTCTGGCCATGACGCCGATTTCCCCCTTTCGGCCGCGCCGCTGGCCGGGGGCGCTTTTGCACAACAAAAGCACCATTATGTTCGAAATTCTTAAATCCGTTGAACGCCCGGTCAGCGCGACCGCCGATTCCAAAGAGGTGCGCGATGTAAAAAGCGTCAGCATCACCGAGTCGAAAAAGATTTCTAAGACATTGCTGTTCGATCCGGAAAACCCGCTGCAGGAACGGATTTTCAAGGAGCAGTTTTTTGGATAGCTTATAAAAACGCTGTCATCCTGAACTTGTTTCAGGATCTTTTTGCGCGCTTCAGAAGATTCCGAAACACGTTCGGAATGACTTCCTTCTGAGAGGAGCTAAACCTTCCTTGGTTTGCCCGGCTTGATTTCGCGCAGGCGGCGTTTTTCAGCCAGTTCGTTTTCGATGAGTTCGAGTTTTTCGGCAAGCTGTTCGTTGATGCTGCCGCCTTTGACGATCCCGCCTTCGGGGATCAGACCGAGTTTTTCGGCAATATATTGATAGCCCTCGATCAGATCGCCGAGATCGAAGCGGAAGCGGTCTTTGTCGAGCTTCTCCCCTGTTTTGGCATCCCACAAACGGCAATTGTCGGGTGAAAGCTCATCGGCCAGCACAATATACAGTTCGCCGTATTCTCCATAGATGCGGCCAAATTCGAGTTTGAAATCAACCAGACGCAAGCCGAGACCGGAGAACAGGCCGTTGAGGTAATCATTCACCCGCCAGGCCATGGCGACGATTTCTTCCAGCTCGTACGGGTCGGCCCAGCCAAAGGTCATGATGTGGTCTTCACTGACCAGCGGATCGCCGAGTTCGTCTTTCTTATAGTAGTACTCGACCAGAGGGCGTTGCAGGATTGTGCCCTCTTCGACGCCGAGGCGTTTGCAAAGAGAACCCGCGGCAATATTGCGAACAACCACTTCAAGCGGGATGATTTCGACTTCGCGAACGAGTTGCTCACGCATATTGATCGAGCGGATGAAATGCGTTGGAATGCCGATGCCTTCGAGTTTGGTCATTAAATGCGCGGATATGCGGTTATTCAACACGCCCTTACCGGCGATGACATCATGCTTGGCCCCGTTGCCGGCTGTCGCATCGTCCTTGAAATATTGAATCACCGTGCCCGCTTCCGGTCCTTCGTACAGCGTTTTGGCCTTGCCGTCATAAATCATTTTTCTGCGTGCCATAACCGGCTCCTTCCTTATCCTTTTCAGGGCTGCATCTTTAAAGCATTTGCGTGTATATAACAATGGATTTTAGGTGATTCCAGTGTTACAAACCATGTTAGAATATTATTCTTCGGCAATAACCCCACAATTCAAGAGGTAGAGATGTCATTTGACGACCGCAAAGATGCATTTGAGAAAAAATTCGCGCATGAGGAAAAACTCGATTTTGCAGTAGAAGCCCGCTGTTCGAAGCTGTTTGGACTTTGGGTTGCAGAACAAATCGGTCTTGAAGGAGATAATGCCAAGACCTATGCGATGAGCGTTGTGGAAGCCAATCTCGAAGAGCCGGGCTTTGACGATATCCTGCGCAAGGTCAAGGCCGATCTTGAGGCAAAAAATATCGAGATTTCGGACCACATGCTGCATACGCAACTGGATGCGGTGCTTGAAGAGGCGAAAAAGCAAATCAAGGTGGAAGGCGCTTAAAACGGTCAGACAGACTTAGAATGCCCATTAAAAAAAGCCTCGAAAGTATCGAGGCTTTTGCTTTTTCACGTAAACTTAATTCTCGTCGTTTTGATCTTTTTTGAGTTTATTGTCTCCCCATTCAACACGCCCGGCTTTCGCCTTTATGTCATAGAGATTTTATACACTTTCCATTTTATCGATGCAAGAGAAATATCGTTGTTTCCTAATACGTTAGATGGATTCTATAATTTAATGCGTCTTCTGCATTTTTTATTCATCCGAACGATTTTACCGACTTATGCCGCTTTTGGCTTGCAATCATTTGGCCGGCCCCCTAAATCCTTTGTACGAGCTTAAAAACTTTGGTGGAGGCCGCCCATGGCTATGGATGCAGGGACGATTAAAGCGATGATTGAGGACAGTATTCCCGATTGCGAGGTGCGAATTGAGGATTTGCGCGGCGACGGCGATCATTACGCGGCTTATATTACCGCGCCATGCTTTGCCGGGAAAAACCGCGTGCAGCAACACCAGATGGTTTATGCCGCGCTGGGCGGAAAAATGGGTAATGAGTTGCATGCGCTGGCGATTAAAACTGCGGCGCCAGGCGATAATTAATTTTCACAAAGAAAGAGATGTAACAATGCAAAATGTGGTTTTTGAACGGATACAAAAAGAAATCGATAACAATGATGTCGTGCTGTTTATGAAGGGCGAAGCGGCGTTTCCTCAGTGCGGTTTTTCTTCGCTGGTGGTGCAGGTGCTTTCGCAGCTTGGCGTGCCTTTTAAAGACATCAATGTTCTGGAAGACAATGATTTGCGTCAGGGCATCAAGGACTTCACCAACTGGCCGACGATCCCGCAGCTCTATATCAAGGGTGAGTTTATCGGCGGATGCGATATCGTACGCGAGATGTATGAAAGCGGCGAGCTGCAAGATCTGCTGGCCGACAAGGGTATTAAAGCCGCTTAAAGCACTACCTGCTGACCTTGCTGTCCTGATGCAGGCTGCATGACATCATCAGGCCAAAGCCGATGAGGGCGGCGAGCATTGAAGTCCCGCCGTAGGAAATCAGCGGCAGCGGCGCGCCGACGACCGGAATCAGCCCCATCACCATCGCGATATTGATAAAGACGTATAGCGAGAAATTGACGCTGAGGCCCAGCGCAAGATAGCGCGAAAAGTTGTGGCGGGATTTAATTGCAATCATCAGGCCGTAAAGAAAAATCAATCCGAAGAGCAAGAGCAGGATTGCCCCGCCAAACAGCCCCTGCTCTTCGGCCCAGAGGGTAAAGATAAAGTCGGTTTGTTTTTCCGGCAGAAAGTTCAGACGGCTTTGTGTGCCTTCGAGAAAGCCCTTACCGCTCACTCCGCCGGAGCCGAGAGCGATTTTCGACTGGGTGATGTGATAGCCTGCGCCCAGCGGGTCACTTTCGGGATTTAAGAACGTCAGAACGCGCTGTTTCTGGTAGTCATGCATAAAATGCCAGGCGATCGGCACGCTGGCCACGGCAGCAATCGCGCCGCCGATATAGAGCCAGATCGAGGCCCCGGCCATAAAGAGCATCGCCGCGCCGACCATGACAATCATCAGCGAGGTTCCTAAATCGGGCTGGAGCAACACCAAGGCCACTGGCGCCATGATAATCATGGTCGGGATCACCAGAAACGGCAGGCGGCGCATATCATCGATGGTGGCGGCGTGGAAATAACGCGCCAGCGCCATTACAACCACGATCTTCATCAGCTCTGAGGGCTGAAGCTGCATAAAACCGAGATTGATCCAGCGCTGTGCACCCATGCCGACATGGCCTATGATTTCGACAACAATCAAGAGGAACAGCCCCAGAAAATACAGCGGCCAGGTCAGGCGAAACCACCATTTTATATCGATCAGGGCGATGATGAGCATACCGATCATTGCAACGCCAAAACGCATCATTTGTTTTGAGGCCCATGGTGAGAGGCTCCCTCCTGCCGCGGAATAGAGCGCGGCAAAACCGATGCACGATACCGCCGTAATCAGCAAGAGCAACCCCCAGTTCAAATGCCGGAGTTTTTCAAAAATATTTTGATCGCTGTGAATGGTGATTGAGCGGCTCATGATATCATGCAGGCTCCTCATTTTTTAACGGCGCATTTGGATTTAAACCCAGACTATGAATGGGCGTCGCGCCCGGATCGCGTTTTTGCGTTTCAATTAATAAATCCCGGGCCAAAGGCGCGGCTGTGCGAGAGCCCCCTACTCCATGTTCAACGACGACCGAGGCGATGTAACGCGGGCTTTTCAGCGGCGCATAGCCGACAAAAAGCGCGTGATGGCGGCTTTTCCACGCCAGTTCCTCGTTTTTAACGCCTTCCAGACGCTGTTTCATCGTAATGCGCTGGACCTGCCCCGTACCGGTTTTGCCGCCGAACGCCAGCGCAGGGTCTGCGGCGCGCGAACCGTAGGCCGTTCCCTCTTTGGTATTTACAACCTGCTCCATGCCGTCTTTAACTATTTCCAGGTGTTTGGGATCGATATCGAGTTTGAGCCAGCCTTTTTCCGGCATGCTATTTTGCGCCAGCCCGTCAGCCGTTATCCACGGCTTGACCGCGTAGCCGCCATTGACTAAACGCGCGGTCATCACCGCCAGTTGCAAAGGCGTAGCCTGAAGATAGCCCTGACCGATACTGGCGACAATGCTTTCACCGGGCTGCCATTTTTCGCCGATTTTTCCACGCTTCCAGTTTCTATCCGGCACCAGCCCGGGGCGTTCCTCGGTCAGTTCGAAATCCAGTTTTTGCCCCAACCCCATCATGCGGGCAACCACGGCGATTTTATCGATGCCGACCTTTGTCGCCATGTCGTAAAAATAGGTGTCGCATGACATCTGCAACGCCTTTCGTCCGTCTACCCAGCCGTGACCGCCGCGTTTCCAGCAGTGAAAACGGTCACGGCCAAATTCGTAGTAGCCTTTGCAAAACACGGTGGTGTTATTATTGATTTCACCGGATTGCAACCCGGCCAGCAAGCTGATCATCTTGAAGGTCGAGGCCGGCGGATACTGACCCGAAACCGCTTTGTTGGTCATGGGGTGAGCCGGATTGGCCAATAGCTCTTCCCAATAGGCTGCTGAAATGCGTGAGGTAAAAGCATTGGGGTCGAATGCAGGAGCGGAGGCCAGTGCATAGACCGCGCCGGTGTGCGCATCCATGATGACAGCCGAAGCGCTTTTTTCCTGCGACAAGCGGTTTTGGGCAAAGCGTTGCAACTCGCCATCAATGGTCAGCGTGACGCGCCGCCCGTGATGGCTTTGGCGTTTTTTCAGTTCGCGGACCTCGCGGCCGACGACATTCACTTCGACTTCGGACCGTCCGGCCTGCCCGCGCATTTCAAGGTCGAAGCGCTTTTCTATGCCGGTCTTGCCGATTTTAAATCCCGGCAGGCTAAGCACCGGATCATCGCCAATGTCATTCTTGCTGACCGCTCCGACATAACCGACCAAATGCGCCGTGGCCTCTTTAAACGGGTAGGTGCGGCGTTTCCCGGCATCGGTACTTAAACCGGGAAGGTCGGGAAGGTTGACCTCGATTTTGGCGACATCTTCCCATGCGAGATCGTCGGTAATTTCAATGGGGACGAATTTAGCCGTTTTTTGAGCTTCTTTGAGAACCGCCTGAATATCGTCTTCCGACAGTTCAATCATCTTTTGCAAGCGTCGTAGCGTTTCTTCGATATCCGTGGCCTGCTCGGGGATAATCAGCGCTCTGAAATTCTGCGCATTGACCGCGAGCGGCACGCCGAAGCGATCGACAATTTCGCCGCGTTCGGGAGCCAGAACCTTGAGGTTGATTCGGTTTTTATCGGACAAGGTTTTATAGCGCGCGCCTTGTGAGATTTGCAGCCATGCCAAGCGCCCTCCTAAAACGCCAAGCAGCGCGCCTTGCACACCCGCGATGACAAAAGCCCGCCGTGTAAAAACCCGAACCTGATCCTGATTTTTTTTCATGGGCTCAATTATAGGGCGGCCGTGTAAATTATAAAGATATATCCGGCTTTCTTACGCCGGGACGCGTTTTGCTGCGCACGATCGGCGCAGGTAAAATTTTATGGGAGAAATGCAAACACCAATAGAGCAGCGGGAAAACGGCAATGCCCAAAATGTAGGATGCGGCAAAATCGCGCGGGGGCATCCATTGCCAACTGAGCATGCTGGATATCCCCCACTGCATAAGATGATAGGCGACGGCCAAAGCGGCAAATCCCATCCATACGACCGTGAATGACTGGCCGGTTAAAAAGCGGCGCTGATCGACGACGGCAAGATGCGCGAGCAGGAAGAGGATTGCGCTCAGCCCCAGAAACGGCAGGCCGGTGATGATATCCGACAACAGGCCGATGGCAAAAACCAGCCAGGGCGGTGTTAATGTCGGGCGGTAAACCGACCAATAGTAAATGGCCATCAGCAACAACGGGGCGCGAAAAAATACGGCGAGCGGATAAGGCACAGTCACGACACCGAGCAGGAAGATCGCGGCCAAAAACCCGTATGGCACAGCCATCCGCAAAACCAAATCCATTTTATCGCCCAGTGATGTATAAGGGCCCATATCTATCCTACCGCTTGGTGTTTCAACATAAAAAACGAGCCTACCAGGCCCGCCTGTTTTTTTCATGCACTTTCTCGCTACAGACCGCCGGGTCGCAAGTTCGGGTCGTCCGGCTTATTGACAATGCGTACATGCATCAGCCGGTTAAAGTTGGCAAACGGTTCGATGACAATTTTGCCCTGCGTCTCACTGACGATGCCAACGGGAAGACCAACGGGAAACACACCGCCAATCCCTGAAGTTACGACGCGTGCACCTTTTGAAACCTCGGTTTCCGGCGGCAAATGTACAAGCGTTCCGTTCCGGTCGTTCTGTCCGGCGAAAATCGCGTGCTGACGGCTGCCTTCGATAATCACCGGTACGCGCGAGTTCATATCCGTAATCAGCAAAACTCTGGCGGTGTTTTCACCGGCCTCGACAACCCGGCCAATTAACCCATCGGCGGCAACCACCGCCTGATTTTTTTTCACCCCATCGGCGCGGCCAGCCGAAACCAGCAGGCTTTTAGCAAAGGTATTCGTACTGTCCGATAAAATGCGCGCGGTGATGTATGTATGAGGCGTATCGAGCTTTACGCTCATCAGTTCGCGCAGAGATTGATTTTCCGCTTCGAGCAACAGCGCGGTTTGATACCATTCGCGCAGCTTGGTGTTTTCTTCCAGAAGACGCGCGTTTTCGGCCTGCAATGCCGCCAGCCCCGTAACATCACGGACGAAAATTGCGGCCTTTTGTATCGGCGCAGAAACGACATTGAGAACCGGAGAGGCCATATCGGCAGTGCCCGTACGCAGGCCTGAAAGCATTTGCGGCTGGAGCGTGGAAATTAACATGAGACAAAGCGCAACAAAAACCATGAGCCCGCCGGCCCCGGCGGAACTGAACAATGGTGGAAGAGCCACGCCGATCAGGGCCTTTGAGCCGATTTTTCCACCAATTTTCTTTGTGCGGTGTTTCACGTTCGAAATCTTTTAGAGTGTGCGCTTAAATATCTCATTAAACTTAGAGGCATACAGGTGCATAAAGCAATCTTACTCTTTTGAGTTTACAAGAAAAAGTGTTGAAAAACAAATAAGATAGCAACTGACCTTACCCCCCTCAATTTCGTCATTGCGAGCGACCACCGGGAGCGAAGCAATCCAGAGTCCTCGAAATTCTGCCGTTTTTTCTGGATTGCTTCGTCAGCTTCGCTTCCTCGCAATGACGGAAAACAGAACCTTTTCAGAAATTGAGGGATGGCAAGAGGGAGAGGGGACTATTGAGAAAATTGATGGAATTTTGAGATAAAATCTTGCGTTTAATACGACCCGATCAGGACGTTACGCAGGACTTTGGGTTCTTCCAGCGCGTGTCCGGTGCCCAAAGCCACGCAGGAAAGCGGGTCATCAGCCAGCGTTACGGCCAGCCCGGTGGCGTGGCGCAGGACGAAATCGAGATTGGTCAGAAGCGAACCGCCGCCGGTCATAACGATTCCCTTATCGACAATATCGGCCGCCAGTTCCGGCGCGGTATGTTCGAGGGCGACCTTCACCCCTTCGATAATCTGGCCGACCGGTTCAGCCAAGGCTTCGGAAACCTGACGCTCGGTGACAACAATTTCCTTGGGCACGCCGTTCATCAAATCGCGGCCACGGATTTCCATTCTGCGCCCTTCCCCGTCGGCAGGCGGGCAAGCGGAACCGATTTCCTTCTTGATCCGCTCGGCGGTACTTTCGCCGATCAGCAGGTTATGGACGCGGCGGATATAGGCGATGATCGCTTCATCCATCTTGTCGCCGCCGACGCGCACGGATTTCGCATACACAATCCCGCCCAGCGAGATCACCGCCACTTCGGTCGTTCCTCCACCGATATCAACGACCATGGACCCGGAGGGTTCGGTCACGGGCAGTCCTGCACCGATCGCGGCGGCCATCGGCTCTTCGATCAGCTCAACCCGCCGCGCCCCTGCACTTTCTGCGGATTCAATGATCGCGCGCTGCTCCACAGCCGTTGAGCCGGAGGGCACGCAGATCACCATTTTCGGGGAGACGAAAGAACGGCGGTTATGCACCTTGCGGATAAAGTATTTGATCATCGCCTCGGTGACTTCAAAATCGGCGATTACGCCATCGCGCAAGGGGCGCGTGGCCGAGATGCTGCCTGGCGTCCGGCCGAGCATTTGTTTCGCCTCATTTCCAACGGCGAGCACGTTTTTCTTGCCGTAGTGCATCTCAATCGCCACAACAGAGGGCTCGTTCAGTACAATGCCCTGATCCTTGACATAGACCAGCGTATTGGCCGTTCCCAAATCGATCGCCATATCGGCAGACATAAATCCAAAGAGGCCGGAAAACATGCAGTTCTTTACTTTTTTGGGTGTTGATCCTGATTTCGATGGTTATAGCAGACAAAAAAAACAAATGCACCACGAGATTGGGTGCATTTCTTTAAATTTCAACAAATGTTTTTCAGGTGTGTGCACCTAAATTATGTCAACGCCAACTAACCCTGACGCGCCTTCATGCGCGGGTTTTTCTTGTTGATCACATATGTGCGACCGCGGCGGCGGATAACGCGGTTATTGCGATCTCTGGTCTTCAGCGTTTTCAGCGAATTTGTAACTTTCATGGCTTTGCCCTTTAACTTTCAATATCGGCGGACGATAATGAAACTGCCCCCCGCTTGTCAAGCACTTCTTTTTAGGGGGTTTCGGGCTATTTGAACATTGATTTTATAAGGCAAGAGCTTCAAACTGACGGAGTTTGGGAATCATAATTTAAGGTATTCAGGGCTCCATGCACGACGACGAAAACAAGAAATCCTTTAAAGCCGGTGAAACCATTATGAAACAGGGTGATGAAGGCCGCTGTGCCTATATCATCGAAAAGGGGCGGGTTGAAATCCTGATCGATACGCGCAACGGTGAAACCCAGTATCTGGGCTCGCGCGGGCCAGGGGCGATGATCGGCGAGATGGCGATTTTAGATAATGCGCCGCGTACCGCGACTGTTCGGGCCATAGAAGATTGCGAGTTGCTTGAAATTACCAAGAAGGATTTTGCGCTGCGCCTCGAAAATGCCGATCCGATCCTGCATATGATGACAAAAGTTGTGATGACGCGATACCGGGATATGCTGCAACGCGCGGAAATTACCGGTGATCCACCAAAACTCAATGCTGCTGAGGATCTTGAACTGACCTATGCGGAAGGCTCGAGCGCGGTCGAAACCATCAAAATCACCAATGACTTTGAATCGGCGTTGAAAAGCGCCGAGATTTCACTGCATTACCAGCCGATACTCGCGCTGGATAGCGGCAAGGTGGTCGGCTTTGAAGCGCTGATGCGCTGGGAACACCCGGAAAAAGGCTTTATTTCCCCGGCGGTGTTTATTCCGGTGATTGAAGATAGCGGGCTGATTGTCAAGGCCTCGGCCTGGGCGCTTAAAGAATCTCTGATGGCGCTCACCCGTATTGAAAACCGCGCCGGTTACGATCATGAGTTGTTTATGAGTGTGAATTTCTCCAGCCGGGATTTTGCCGCCGATGATTTTGTCGAAAGCGTCTATGAGACCATCAGCGTTAGCGATGTCAGCGCGCCGCAGGTCCACCTTGAGATTACCGAGCGATTGCTGATGGGACAGCCGGATAACGCCAAGGAAACGCTGGCGATGTGCCGGAAAGCGGGGATGAGCATCTCCATCGACGATTTCGGAACAGGCTATTCCTCGTTGAGTTACCTGCATTATTTCCCGATCGATACCCTGAAAATCGACCGCAGTTTTGTGAAGGATATGCTGAACAATGACGGGTCCGCCGCGCTGGTCAAATCGATTATCAGCCTGGGTAAGAGCCTGAACATGAAAATTGTTGCCGAAGGCGTCGAAAATAAAGAAGAAGCTGTGATGCTTCGTGATCTGGGCTGTGATATGGCGCAAGGGTATTATTTCGCCAAACCGATGCCGGAAAAAGACGTTGCGAATTTCGTGACACAGAACCGCAGGATTGAGTTTTAAATCATTTACTTGGTTTTTGCCGTATAAACGCCGGTCCACTCTTCTTTTGGCGGATTCTTTAGAAGCTCCTTGATCCGCATTTCATACAGATCGTAAGCGGCGATCAGGCCATAGATATCAAGCTTACGGCAAGTTTTCAGGGTGTTTTGCGCCTCTTTAAATTCTCCGGTCTGATAAGCGGCGATCATTTCTTCGTGCTGTTCCTTGAGGGCTTTAAATTCTGCGCTCTTGCTCAAGCTTTCGTCCCCTAGCAATGCATAAACGCGTACGGGCAGTGTTTTGCCCTTGACCTGGATCAGGTCCATTTGCAGCGCCGCAAGCGTTGGGACATTTTTATATGTCTCTTCGCCGATCAAGGTCTGCACACCATAGGTTTTGGTTTGCCCCTCCATGCGCGAGGCCAGATTGACCGCATCGCCGAGCGCTGAGTAAGCAAAGCGTTGGCGCGAGCCCATATTGCCGACAGCGCACACCCCGGTATTGAGACCGATACCGGCCTGCAATTTCACCGGCTCTTGGCCTTCATCTTGCGCCTTTTCACGTAAACGCGCGTTAATCGGCTCAAGCGCGGCCTGCATTTTTAGCGCAGCGTTGCAGGCTTTGTATTCGTGACCTTCGACATCCTTGGGCGCATTCCAAAAGGCCATCATCGCATCGCCCATATATTTGTCGATCGTGCCTTCATGTTCCATGACGATATCGCTCATCGCGGTGAGAAAGTCGTTCATGAGCTGGATCAGTTCTTCAGGCTCAAAGCCTTCGGAAATCGTCGTAAAGCTACGGATGTCGCTGAACATGACGGTGAGGTCTTTATTTTCTCCACCGAGTTTGAGCTTGTCAGGGTGTTTTTCCAGATCGCGCATCACATCGCGCGAGACATACATGCCGAAGGCGTTGCGGACCTGATGCTTTTCACTCTCAACGCGAAGATAGGTCAGGAGGGTTGAAACAATGAAAATTACGAAAACCGAGAGGCTGGGGTAAAACGGATCGAGTAGAATCTTGTAATCGACATAGGCGACCGTTGAACCGAAAAATGCGGCGGCGATCATGGACAGACAGACAAAGGCCAGAACCAGCACGTGGATAAACGGCGCAAGGATAATCATCAACAGTCCGGCGAAAAGTATATATGTCGCTTCGGCGACTATGGTGATTTCCGGGCGCAGCAGATAGCTGTTCTGCAAGATCTGCTCCAGCGCGTTGGCGTGAATTTCAACGCCGGGCTGGAACGGCTCCAGAGCCGTTGAACGCAGGTCTTTCAGTCCTTCCGCGCTTGAACCCACCAGTACAAGTTTGCCGCCCACAGCTTTTCGCATTTCATCGTGGAAGGCCGGGTCGATAATTTTATAAGCGGAAAGATAATCTTTTTCGTTTTTTTCATCAAACTTGCGGTAATACATCCATATCTGCCCATCGTGTTCGACAGGAACGGCATAATCACCAATGAGTATTCTGAAATTGGTATCAATGGTTTTTTTGTTTTCTTCCGGATTGGCTCCAATTTTAGTGATTAATTTTGGATTATCCTGCGCGACGCGGATCGCTTCGAGGCTGAGTGAAGGGTAGAGATTTTTTCCATCGCTAAAGATCAGCCCGGTTCGGCGTAAAATTCCGTCAAAGTCGGGACTGGCCATGAAGCTGCCATTGCCGGCGGCAGCTTTTTCAAGGTTGGGCAAAAACACGGCGGCTTTTTCAAAATGCGCTGAACGTTCGAGAAATTCCTGTTTATCGTTTTTTTTAATCAAAAAGGGTTTTGTCAGTCGGGGCTTGCGCGGAAGCTGTGAATAGCTGCCGAACGTAAAACCTGAAACAAAAATGCCGGAGTCCTCAATGGCCTGAGCCAAGAGATCGTCATGATCGGGCAATGCCTTGATTTCGCTTTCCAGCGCCGTAAAACGCTCTTCATCAGGCAGATTTTCGGCGACAAACCGCGGTGACGAGCGATCGGGCTCGGCCAAAACTCCATCGAAGGCGATGACTTTGGCACCCAAAGCCGTCAGGTTCGTGACCAGATCAGCTACGGCGGTGCGCGGCCACGGCCATTGGCCGATCTTCAGTAAGGAATCATCATCAATATCAACAATGACCACCTGCCCGCTTTCTTCGCGCGGGTACATAGCGTTCAGTCCGTCGAAAACCAGCGCCTGCATTTCCTTGCGCCAGCGGTCTTGTGAACCGCTGTAATACACAGCGCCTAAAAGAAGACCAAACAAGAGTAGAAAGTGTATCCAGCGGTGGGTGAGAAGACGGCCCATCGCTTTTATTGCTCCGTGAAGGCGCGGTCGCGCGCGCGCAGGACGGGCTTGAGCAGGTAATCCAGAATAGTGCGCTTACCGGTAATCACCTCGACATCGGCGACCATGCCCGGGGTAATCGGCAAAGGGTTTTTGTTATCGCCGAGATAGTTCTTCGCGGTGCGCACTTCGATCTCGAAAAACGTATTGCCCTCACGGTCGCGGCCAGAGGTTGCGCCGATACGCACCAACTCGCCATCAAGGCTGCCGTATTTTTGTGGGTCGTAGGCCGTGATTTTGACCTTGGCGGGCTGGCCGGGGCGAATGAACGCGATCTCATCGGGCTGGATGCGGGCGATGATTTTGAGCTCTTCATCAACGGGGACAATTTCAACCAGCTGCATGGCCGGTTCGACCACGCCGCCAAGCGTCTTGACCGCGATGTTGTTGACGATGCCGTCGACCGGGGCTTTGACCTCACGGCGGTCGACGCGGTCGCCGATCGATTTCAGGTTTTCGCGCAAGGAGGCGATTTCGGTTTCAACCTCGTTGAGATCCCCCAACGCCTGCGAGCGGAATTTATCGAGCTGGCTGGCGCGCTCTTTTTTCGCGACAGAAAGTTCAGCCTCTAGGGATTTCTGACGCTGGGCCTGCGCGTTGATCTGGCCGGACATATCGGCGATTTCACGATTGAGACGGATTTCATCGAGCTTGGGCACGGCGCGTTTTTGCACCAGATCTTTGGTGATCGCCAGTTCATCATTGAGCAGCTTGCGGCTGGAATAAAAGCGGTTGATCTGGGCTTTGACTTCGGCGAGCTCTGCGGTGGCTTTGGCGATGCGATCATCCAAAATTGCATAGGCGTTTTGCAGTTCTTTTTGCCGGGACTCATAAAGCGCCTTTTCATTTTCGGCGATCTGCGGGGCTTTTTCCGTGACGCTTTCGGGCGGGGTGAAGTCTTCGCCACCGGCCTCGGCGTTCAAACGCGCCTTTTTGGCTTCCAGACTGAGGAAACGCGCTTCAGTGCCGCGGGCCTCGGAAGAAAACTGGACATCGGACAGGCGCATGAGGACCTGCCCTTTGCTCACACGTTCACCGGGGGAAACGAGCAGTTCTTCGACGATCCCGCCTTCAAGGGTCTGGACGATCTGCACATCCTGCGAGGGGACAACCTGCCCCTGCCCGCGGGTCAGAACCTCAACCTCGGTCAGGGCTGCCCATACAATCGCGAACATGACCAGCGCTATGATGGAGAACAGCAGCAGCGTCGCCGAAGTGGCCGGACGCATGCGCGTGGCGGCGTCGAGTTCGGACATAAAATCGGTTTCTTTGATTTTGGGATCGAACAGGCTCATGCGACAGTCCTTGTCAATGTCGTCATTGCGAGGAGGGCAAAGCCCGACGCGGCAATCCAGTTATACTGCCAGATTCTTGATTGCTTCGGTCGCTGTGCGCCCTCGCAATGACGATTAATACAAAATCCAAATATGCTCATCCCCGCACCTGCACTTTCCCGCCCTGCAGCGCGGTGACGACTTCATCTCGCGGGCCATCCATGATCAGCTTGCCCTGATCGAGCAGAATGAGGCGGTCGACCATTTCGAGCATCACATGTTTATGCGTAATCAAGATGAAGGTTTTACCTTCGATTTCACTTTCAACGTAGGATTTAAACGCGGCTTCGGCCTGCATATCCATGGCGTTGGTCGGTTCGTCGCAAATCAGGACGTGCGGCTTGATCAGCATGGCGCGGGCCAGTGCAATGGCCTGGCGCTGGCCGCCGGACAGGCCTTCGCCATGTTCGCCGACGGGGGCGTCATAGCCCATCGGGTGACGTGAGACGAATTCATGCACCCCGGCGGCTTTGGCCGCGGCGAGGATGTCCTCTTCGCTGGCCTGAGGCTGGCTGGCGGCGATATTATCACGCACCGAGCCGCTGAACAGCACGACATCCTGAGAGATATAGGCAAAGGAGCGGCGCAGATCCGCCGGGTCGATCTGCCGGTAATCGGTATCATCGGCGAGAATATGCCCGCCGGTCGGTTCATACAGCCCCATCATCAGGCGCGCGGCGGTGCTTTTGCCCGAGCCGATGCGGCCGATAATGGCCACGCGTTCGCCGGGATGAATCGTAAAGCTGACCTTATCGAGCACGTTGCGCTTGATGCCGGGATATTCGAAAGAGACCTGATCGAAGGCGATCTTGCCTTTGATATCGGGGCGGTGGAGGAAATTGCGTTCTGCCGGGCGCTCGACAGGCTTGCTCATGATCTTATCCAGCGTGGCCAATGCGCCGCTGGCCTGATGATAACGGGTCAACAGGTTGGCAATCTGGCCGACCGGCGAGAGGGCGCGGCCGGAAAGAATCACACAAGCAATCAACCCGCCAACGGTGAGGGCATTGTCGGCGACCAGATACATGCCGGTCAGGACAATCAGAACGGACGCGATTTGCTGGATAAAGGTGGCGGTATTGATCCCGAGACCTGAAATCATGCGCGAGTTTTGGCCGTAGGCGGCATTCTCCCCGACCAGCGCGCCGTAGCGGGCGCGAAATGCGCCGTCCGCCCCCACGGCCTTAATGGTTTCCAGCCCATGGATGGTTTCGACCAGCATGCCGTGTTTGGCCTCGGCGGAGCGCCCGGCCTTGCGGACAACGGCCTTGAGCGGAACCTGCAGGATCAGACCGATGACGGTTACGGCAGCGAGCAACCCGACGATAATAAAGGCGATCGGCCCGCCGAGTTTGTAAATGATGAACAGGAAAAAAAGGGTAAAGGGCAGATCGACCAGCGCGGTGACCGTCGCGGAGGTGAAGAAATCGCGCACCGAGTCGAAATCGCGCAACATATTGGCGAAGGCGCCGCTGGATCTGGGACGCTCGGACAGCCGCATATTGAGAACCTGATCGTAAATACGGCGCGTGGCGATGACATCGATGCGCCGCCCGGCCAGATCGAGCAGATACGCGCGTAGCGAACGCATGATCAGATCGAACATAAAGACAACCAGTGCTCCGATCCCGAAGGCCCAGCCGGTTTCTATGGCGTTGTTGGGAATGACCTTGTCATAGACATTCATGATAAAGAGCGGGCTGGCCAGACCGAACAGGTTGATAAAGAGCGCGCCGAGCAAAACCATGCCGAAGATGCCTTTATTCTGGTGGACCAGCGACCAGAACCAGTGCTGATCGGTATCGCCGGGGTCGGCCATCTCAGGATTGGTGAATTCGGGTTTCGCTTGCGTGAGAATACAATAGCCCGCGTAATCATCCTGCAACTCCCGCAGTTTAACCTGTTTTTTCTCACCGCTCACGGGATCGAAAATTTCCGGGGTTCTCGACATTGAAAGCAGGACGCAGGCGCGTTCGCCTTTGAGGATCAGAACCGTGGGCAGGACCGCCTCGGAAATTTCGTTGATTTTGGCTTTTTTGACAATCTGGGTGCGCAGACCGAGGCGCTGCGCCGCTTCGGTGAACAGATCGGGCAGCATTCTGTGCCCGTCATAGGCCAGCCCTGAAGTCAACGCGCGGGCGGATTTGGCCCGGCCGTAATGGGCGGTTAAAAACACCAGACATTCAAGAAGCGGATCAGCGCCCTGGCCTGCGCGTTTTTTCTTTTCCGAAGTCTTCGACGCTGTTTTTGTCATAGGCATATAAACAAGGCCACACGCGCCTTGATAAATGGTTGGTTACTGTTCCCGGCGGGGGTGAGACGCAGCCACTTCAAGATTCATCGCCTGCTGCAAACGCCCCATCGCGGCCAGTATACCATACTGCGCAATCAATAGACGATTTTTAGCGTTTTCCGTTTCCAGCCGGGTCAGCAATTCCTGATTGTCCGCCTGCATCAACTGCAGTACCGAAATGCGCGCGCCTTCAAACTGGACTTCATAGGTATCGAGCAATTTTTTATTCAGATCCTGACGGCGTTTCTGGTTTTCAAGCTGTCTTTGCGCCGTGTCTTTTTCGGCGTAAGCCTGACGGATGGCGCGCTCAATCTGGCGGCTGATTTCACTGATGCGGGCCTGGGCTTCTTTATAGTCATAGAGCTTTTGCTTGATGCGGGCTTTTTGCGCGCCGCCGGTTTCAAAACCCCAGTTCATGCGGACGACCGCTTTACCGTCTTCTACTTCGCCACCGATGACATCGTCTTTATCGCTTTTGAGGAAAGACAGCTCACCATCGAATTTCGGTATGTAGGTGCTTTTTTCGGCTTTCATGTCGCTTTCGGCCGATTGGGCCTGAAATTGCGCCGAGCGCAGAAGCGGATGATTTTTTTGCGCCTGCGACAAGGCCGCCTTAAGGTCTTCAGGAATTTGGTCCAACGATACCGTCGGCACTTCCAGTGCGCTTTCAGGCAAACGGCCGGTTAATTCCGCATAATCCGATTCCAGATTACGGGCCTGACCTTCATAATCGGCGATAAAATTGTCCAGAATGACCGAAACGTCCCGGGCCTGTTGCAATTCCGCCTCATCCGCCGCGCCGTCATCGACCATCGTGCGGATGCGTTCAAGATAATCATCGACCGTTTTTTGCTGACCCTTTAACAGAACCAGCCCTTTTTGGACGCGCATCAGATTGAGATAGGCTTCAACCGTGCGATAAGCCAGATTTTCGCGCACATCAGCCAGGGCCAGTTCGGCGGCCCTCGCTTGAGCGCGGGCTGCGCCAACCCGGTTTAAGGTTTCCTGTCCGTCGAAAATTTTCTGGCGCGCCGCGACCGAGCCTTCCCATAGATAGGAATAGCCGGTGCCGCGCGCTACGCTGAGGCCACGGCTAGTACTGTTATCGCCATAGATCCGCCCGCCCGTTCCATTCACGGTGACTTCGGGGAAATAGGCTGAAAATTCTTCTTTCCGGAATTCCTGAGAGCGGTTTAAAGCCGCCTGCGCACTTTCAACCTGCGGGTGTTGAGAAAGGGTAACAGAAACCGCTTGCTCCAGCGTTTCGGCCAAAACAATCTCCGAAGGCATTACCATCGCTCCTGCCACAAGGAGCGTTACAAGCTTAAAACGCATATTTGAACAACGCATGTTAGACATCAGCCACATTTGGCTTTTTGATTCGGGTGAACACCCAATATTAGAATCTAAATAAAAACGCAGCGTTTTACAAGACCGAAGACATTTAAACCTCACCACCCCTCAATTTCGTTATTGCGACCCCGGACCTGATCCGGGGGAAGCAATCCAGAGCCCTCGAAATTCTGCCGTTTTTTCTGGATTGCTTCGTCGGCTTCGCCTCCTCGCAATGACGGAACACGCGCCCTTTTCAGAAATTGAGGGGTGGTAAAACATTTAAACATTGACCACCGGTGTTTGTGTCGTGCGCCTTTGTTTTATCGACAGTTCAGGTTGATATTTTTGCTTTGCCCCTTCACAAAACCGGCAAGATCGGGCATCTTCTCAAATGTTCTCGTATGAATGTGCTTGCGCAAAGACATGCGCCGCTAACAAAGGTTCGTTGCCGTGGGTTTAAAAATCGCTATTGCCAAAGAAACTTCTTCAAATGAAAAGCGCGTCGCCGTCTCGCCGGAAACGGTTAAAAAGCTTGCCGATATGGGCGCGCTGATCATGGTCGAAAGCGGAGCGGGCGAGACTGCGTCCTTTACTGACGATGCTTACAAAGCCAGCGGTGCCAAAATTTCAAAAGGCCTTGAAGATCTGTACAAGGGGGCCGACATCGTTTTGAAAGTTCAGGCTCCGAACGAGGATGAGCTTAAGCGCATCCCCAAAGGGGCGCTGTTGATTGGATTGCTCTCGCCGTTTAGCAACGCCGAGCTTGTCCTTGCGCTGGCCAAGGCCGGGGTCGATGGGTTTGCGATGGAGATGGTGCCGCGAATTTCCCGTGCGCAGAGCATGGATGCGCTGTCGTCACAGTCTAATCTGGCCGGGTATAAGTCCGTGCTGGATGCGACTGAGTATTATCCACGCGCCTTTCCAATGATGATGACGGCGGCAGGGACTATCCCACCGGCAAAAGTCTTCGTGATGGGCGCGGGTGTGGCCGGTTTGCAGGCGATTGCCACGGCGCGGCGGCTGGGCGCGGTGGTCAGCGCGACCGATGTGCGCCCGGCGGCCAAGGAACAGGTCGAATCACTGGGAGCCTCCTTTGTCGCTGTGGAGAATGAAGAGTTTAAAGAAGCCGAAACGTCCGGCGGTTACGCCAAAGAGATGTCGAAGGATTATCAGAAACAACAGGCCGCTCTAGTGGCGGCGCATATCGCCAAGCAGGATATCGTGATTACCACCGCGCTGATCCCCGGACGTCCGGCTCCGAAACTCATCAGTGAAGCCATGGTGCAATCGATGAAGCCGGGGTCGGTGATTGTCGATCTGGCCGTTGAGACCGGCGGCAACTGCGCCGGATCGAAAGCCGGGAAAGTCGTTCAAAAAGATGGCGTTACTATTATAGGCCATGAAAATGTTCCATCGCGACTGGCGGCAGATGCCTCAGCGCTGTATGCGAAAAACCTGCTTAATCTTTTGAAACTGATTATCGATGCTGAGAACGCAAAGCTGGCGATTAACTGGGATGACGAGATTATTAAAGGCATGGCGCTGACCAAAGACGGCGCGGTGATCCACCCCGCCTTTACGGATAAAAAAGTACCAGAGAATAAAAAAATACCAGAGAAAAAGGCAGAAGAGAAAAAGACGCCCGCCCCTAAGAAAAAGGCGCCCGCGAAGAAATCTTCCCCAAAGAAGGAGAATGACTGATGGCTGAAGTTCAACGCACCCCCGGTGAAAGCCTGCAAGACCTTATCGAGCAAGGCAACACGCTGAAGGTTCAGATCGAACAGGCAACGCTGCAAGCCGCAGAGGCCGTTCAAGCCGATGTGATGCATGGCCAGCCGTTTTTGATTACGGGTCTGACCGTGTTTATTCTGGCTTGCTTCGTCGGCTATCACGTGGTCTGGCGCGTCACCCCCGCCCTGCACTCGCCGCTGATGGGGATTACCAATGCGATTTCTTCGGTGATTATCGTCGGGGCGATCATGGCGGTGTGGCCGAAAGAGCAGGCGTTTTCCCTGTTCGGGTTTCTGGCCGTCATTCTGGCTTCAGTCAATATTTTCGGCGGCTTTATTATTACGCGCCGGATGCTCAGCATGTTTAAGAAGAAGGGATCATAAGCGATGGAAACTTTTGCCGCTCTGGCTTATATCGCTGCCGCTGTTTTATTTATCCTCGCGTTGCGCGGGTTGTCGCACCCTGAAAGTGCGCGGCAAGGCCTGACATTCGGCATGATCGGCATGGGGCTGGCGATTGTCACGACGTTGCTGTTGCCGCAAGTCGGCGGGACGCTGTGGATTTTGATCGGCATCGGGATTGGCGGCGGGATTGGTGCACATATTGCCCGCACAATTGATATGACCAATTTGCCGCAATTGATGGCCGGGTTTCACTCGTTGGTGGGGTTGGCGGCCGTGTGCGTTGCGGCGGCGGCGTTTTATACACCCGAAGCCTATGGAATCGGTACAGACGGCGATATTCATTTCGCCAGCATGGTGGAGATGTCCTTGGGCCTTGCCATCGGCGCGATTACCTTTACCGGTTCGATCATCGCCTGGGCCAAGCTTGAGGGGCGGATGTCCGGCAAACCGATTACATTCGGCGGGCAGCATGCGCTGAACGGTATGCTGGGTGCGCTGCTGTTTTTGCTTATCCTTATCCTGTGTTTCAGCGAAAGCTCTTTCGTGTTCTGGCTGGTGGCGCTGCTTGCTATGGCTTTAGGCGTGTTAATCATCATCCCGATCGGCGGGGCGGATATGCCGGTGATTGTGTCGATGCTGAACTCGTATTCCGGGTGGGCGGCGGCCGGGATCGGTTTTACGCTGCATAATAACCTGCTGATTATCACCGGCGCTTTGGTCGGGGCCTCCGGGGCGATCCTGTCCTATATTATGTGCAAGGGGATGAACCGTTCGTTCATCAGCGTTATTCTCGGCGGATTTGGCGGTGAGCAATCGGCGGGCGCTGCGCATGATTACGGCGATCGCAACGCCAAGATCGGATCAGCCGAGGATGCAGCCTATATCATGAAGAATGCCTCGAAAGTGATTATCGTGCCCGGATACGGGATGGCGGTTGCCCAGGCCCAGCATGCTTTGCGGGAAATGGCCGATATCCTGAAAAAAGAAGGTGTGGATGTCAAATACGCCATTCACCCGGTGGCCGGACGGATGCCGGGGCATATGAACGTGCTGCTGGCCGAAGCGAATGTCCCCTATGACGAAGTGTTTGAAATGGAAGACATTAATCGTGAATTTGCCCAAGCCGACGTGGCCTATGTGATTGGCGCGAATGACATCACCAACCCGGCGGCGAAGAATGATTCATCGTCCCCCATTTACGGGATGCCGGTGCTGGATGTCGAAAAGGCCGGAACCGTGTTGTTTGTCAAACGCTCTTTGGGGTCCGGTTATGCGGGTATCGATAACCCGCTGTTTTTCGAAGACCGGACGATGATGCTGCTCGATGATGCAAAGAAGATGACGGAAGATATTATTAAGGCTTTGGAATAATCTTTTGCATATCTTTTCAAAAATTCTACGTCTTTGGACTTCTTTAATACTCTTCGGCCTATTGTAAAATAAGGTAGAGCTAATTTAAAACTGTATGGGCAACGCAAATACACACATTCCTGATCTGGAAGAACGCTTCCTTGAACCCCCCGGCTGGCGGTGGCATAGCTTCGTTCATAACGGGCATCGGTTGCGTTTTGGCTCCGCTTTTCCTAAAGACAGCATTCCCGACGCCGTTGTTGTATGCCTGCCCGGTCTGTCTGAGTTTGGCGAAAAATATTTTGAGACCGCGCGTTATTGTCTGGAGAAGAATCTGGCCTTCTGGGTTCTGGACTGGAGAGGACAGGGGAAATCGGACCGGTATTTTAAAAACTCTCAGAAACGTCATAGCTATGGATTTCAAGGTGACGTAGATGATTTACATGCTCTGATTATGGGTTATATTAAACATTCCAGCGTTCATCCAGAGAAGGGGCGCATTCCACTGGCCATGCTGGCGCATTCCATGGGGGCCAATATCGGCCTGCATTATCTCAAGAAATATCCCGATATGTTTGAATGCGCGGCCTTCACCGCACCGCTTTTCGGGATGAAGGCGTGTGAGAAAATGCCCAAAATCATGCCTCTGCCCCTGAGTTTTATTCTTCAACTTTTTATGCCTAAAAATTATGCCCCCGGTGAAAAAAACTGGTCGCCTGATACCCGCCCGTGCAAGGGCGTCAATGCACTTTCAACTGATCCGGTCCGGGTTGATGTTCATGGGAAATGGTTCGAGGCCGACCCTTTCCTGCAGGTCGGCGGGGTGACATACGGCTGGGTGCATCAGGCCATCAAGTCGGGGTGGATTTTTCTCAATCCGTTTTTCGTCAAGAGCATAAAGACGCCGTGCCTCATGGCCTTGGCCGGGCAAGAAACGCTTATCAACACCCCTAAAGCGCGGCATGTCGCGCGAAGCTTGCCTCATTGCGAATTGGTTGAGTATGAAAGCGCTCACCATGAGATCCTTATGGAAGGCGATGAAATTCGCGGCGACTTTCTTGAAAAATTTTACGCGCTGATCAAAGAAAATATTATTGATCGGCCTGAGACCTTGAAACCCTTTTAAGAAACGGGCACAGTATTGGAAGCTTTTTACAGGAGATACATGAAATATGGATACTGCAGATAAAGATGTTATTCGCTTGAGTGACCGCATCCTCTCGGCTTTGGAACTGGCTCTTGAACAAAAGGACCTCAAAATTTCCGAGATCCTGACGCGGGCTATGGAACAATCGATGACGCGCAACACGGGCGGTGGCGAATTTATTGAGCGCCGCGATTATCCGCCTGAGATTGAGCGGGCGATGGACAAGCTTTATGCCCTGCGCGACCAGAATGACGCGGTTTAACCGTTCGTCAACGCATTCCATTCCGCTTCGGAAAGGACCTCCACGCCGAGGTCCTTTGCTTTTTTCAGCTTCGAACCGGCGTCTTCCCCGGCGACAACAAAGTCGGTTTTTTTCGAAACGGAGCCTGCGACCTTGGCGCCGAGCTTTTCCGCGCGCGCCTTGGCTTCTGGGCGAGTCATGGAGGTGAGCGTACCGGTAAAGACGACTGTTTTGTCCGCTACCGGACTACCTGAAGTTTGCGGGGCTTCGTAGGATTCGATTGTCAGGGCGGCTTCGAGATCGGCAAGCACTTGCAGATTATGATCTTCGGCGAAAAAACCCAACAGATCATCAGCGACCGCCGGGCCGATATCTTCGATCGCAATTAATTCCGTGTAAGCTTCGCTTTCATGGTTTTGCGCCGCTTTCATCGCGCCTTTCAGAGCATCAAGATTCCCGTAAGTCGCGGCCAAACGCTTGGCGGTGGCCTCCCCAACCTGACGAATGCCCAGTGCATAGATGAAACGGTTGAGCGCAATGGTCCGGCGTTGGTCGATCGAATCAAAGAGGTTAGCGGCAGACTTTTCACCCCAGCCTTCCCATTCCTGTAAAGGCGGGTTGATTTCGCCGTTCTCGTTTTTGTCCTTCAGACGGAAAATATCGGCGGGGTTTTGGATGATTTCTTTTTCCCAGAACAGTTCAATAATTTTGCTGCCCAGCCCCTCGATATCAAAGGCCAGACGCGACACGAAATGTTTGAGGCGCTCTACCGCCTGGGCCGGGCAAATCAGCCCACCGGTGCAGCGGCGCACAACATCGTCGCCTTCACGAATCGCCCGTGAGCCGCAGGCCGGGCAATGATCGGGGAATTCATATGCAGGCGGATCGCCTTCGCGCTTTTTGGTCAGGACTTTAACGACTTGCGGGATGACATCACCGGCGCGTTGGATGACAACCATATCCCCGACGCGGATATCCTTGCGTTTAATCTCGTCTTCGTTGTGCAGCGTCGCATTCGATACAACCACACCGCCGACGGTGATCGGCTCCAGCCGTGCCACAGGCGTGAGCGCGCCGGTGCGCCCGACCTGAATATCAATCGCGTTGAGGCGGGTGACCGCCTGCTCCGCCGGGAATTTGTGCGCGGTGGCCCAGCGCGGCGAACGTGAAACAAAGCCAAGACGCTCCTGATAATCGAGGCGGTTGACCTTATAGACCACACCGTCGATGTCATATGGAAGACCGGCTCTTTCCTCAAGAATTCTGTTGTAAAAACTGTACGGCCCATTTACCCCCACACCCACATAGTGTGGTTCAGGGACATGAAAACCCCATTCTATTAATTTCTTTCTTACTCCATCTTGGGTTTCAGAAACTTTTTGACTGTTAATTCCCAATGCATAGCCGAAGAATTTGAGCGGGCGCTGCGCGCTGATTTTCGGGTCGAGTTGGCGCACTGAGCCGGCGGCGGCATTGCGTGGATTGGCGAAGACTGGCTTACCCGCTGCTTCCTGCGCCATGTTGAGGGCAGAAAAATCCTCATGTGACATGTAAATTTCCCCGCGCACCTCAAGGATATCGGGCGCATCGTTGGGAAGGATTTGCGGCACATCTTTGATGGTTTTGACATTATCGGTGATGTCCTCACCTTCCGTCCCATCACCGCGGGTGGCGGCTCTAGTTAGCTGACGATTCTCGTAATGTAAAGAACACGATAATCCATCTATTTTTTGTTCTGCCAGCAGATCCAAGCCCGTTTCTTCATTTATTTGCAGCCCCAGAAATCTGATTATTCGGTCTCTGAATTCAACATAGTCCTCATGGGTAAACACGTTGGAGAGCGAAAGCATCGGAATAGCATGCCTCACCTTTTTAAAGCCTTTAGAGGGGGCGGCGCCGACACTTTGGGTTGGGCTGTCTTTGGTTATGAGATCGGGGTATTTTGCTTCTATCGCCTCAAGCTCTTTGCGCAGTTTATCGTAGGTGGCATCGGAAACGGTCGGCGCGTCCTCTTGATAATAGGCCGCATCGTGGGCGCGAATTTCCTTGACCAGATCGGCGTGGCGCACTTGCGCATCGAGTTTTTCGAGATCGAGAAGTGAGTTCATGCTTTCTCTCCCAAAGCATGCCTTGCCTTAAAAACCTGACACCCCCACCCTAACCCTAACCCTCGAGGGGGAGGGATGTGTAGGGTTAGCGAACGCGGTGAGCTTACCCGAAGCTGGGTGGGGGTGCTGCAAAAAATTTTATAGCCCTTATTCATTTACGCCGCCCTGCTCGTTTCCAAAAGTTTATCCGCGGCGGCGCGGGCCTCTTCGGTGATAGTGGCGCCGGCGAGCATGCGGGCGATTTCCTCGCGGCGGGCCTGGCCGGGCTCAAGGGGAATGACGGTGGTTGTGACCTGCTCACCTCCATCTTTTTTGACAATCCAGTGGTGCGCGGCACGGGCGGCGACCTGCGGAGCGTGGGTGACCACGAGAATCTGTTTGTCTTTAGACAGACGGGCCAGACGTTCGCCAACCGCATCCGCCGTTGCCCCGCCAATACCGGCATCGACTTCATCGAAAATCAGGCTGCCCGCGCTGCCGACCTGCGCCATAACCACCTTGAGCGCCAGCATGAAACGCGACATCTCCCCACCGGAAGCGATTTTATTGAGAGCGCCGGGATCGGCGCCCGGGTTGGTGGCGACGAGAAACTGCACACGTTCTGTGCCGCCCCGTCCCCACGCTGTTTCGTCCAGCGGCTCGATATTCGTGACAAAGCGCGCTTTTTCCAGTTTGAGCGGCGGGAGTTCTTGGGCGACCAGAGCATCGAGTTTTTGCGCTGTTTTTATCCGTAAAGCGCGCAGAGTTTCGGCCTCTTTGATATAGGCGGTGCGGGCGGTTTCGACAGCTTTCATCGCCGCTTCCAACGCCTTGTCGGCATGTTCTATGGCGTTCAAGCGCCGGGCCAATTCTTCACGCTTTGCGGGCAAATCATCAACCGTGCATTCATGCTTGCGGGATTGGGCGCGCAGTTCATGCAGGCGGTCATCGATGCTTTGTAAATCATGATCGGCATGTTCGAGATCGGCGGACAGGCGCTGGATTTCCGAAAGCGCTTCGGCGATTTCGGATGAGGCGCGATCGAGCGCGGCAATGGCCGCTTCGCCTTGCTGGCCGATTTTACCGGCAATGCGCTCCAGCGTACCCCAGGCGCTGCGCACCGGATCGTTTTCCCCGCTGAGCGCCGCATAGGCCGCGCTCAGTCCTTCCATGACCTGTTCGCGGTGCATCAGGCGTTCGCGTAAATTCGCCAGATCATCTTCCTCTCCGGTTTTGGGTTCGAGGGCGTCCAAATCTTCCAGAGCGCTGCGCAAATATTCTTCTTCGGTTTTGGACGCGGCGGCGGCGGTTTTGAGATTTTCAAGGGTCGCGAGCGCGGCTTTCCACGCCTCCCATACACTGCTCAGACCGGTTTTGACACCCGCATAATCATCAAGCATCTTGCGATGGGTCGAGGGGTTGAGCAACCCGCGTGTGTCAAACTGGCCGTGAATTTCCAGCAGGCTCTCGCCCAGCGTTCTGAGCAGACCGGCGCTGACCGGCTGGTCATTGACGAAAGCTTTAGAACGGCCGTCGCCGGAAAGTGTTCGGCGGATGATGATTTCTATCGGCATGTCATTGCGAGCCGCTGACAAGCGACGAAGCAATCCAGAATCCTCTAAATCTCCAGCGCTCTGGATTGCTTCGTCGCCGGAATCGGCTCCTCGCAATGACGGTGATTCATAACCATCTACCTCCATCCCCGCTTCGCGCAAGATTTCAAAGGCCGGGTGGTTGGGCGATATATCAAAGCTGGCCGTGACCTGCGCCTGATCTGCGCCCTTGCGGACCAAAGCGCTGTCGGCGCGCGCGCCCAGAGCCAGCCCCAGAGAATCCAGCAAGATGGACTTCCCGGCACCGGTTTCGCCGGTCAGGGCGCACAGGCCGGGACGAAAATCGATTTCGAGGCGATCGATCAGGACAATATTTTGAATACGCAGAGAGGCCAGCATGTCACGCCCTCTCCCCTAATCCGGTTTAAACAGGCTTTCAATCGTACGATCGACAAAGCCCCGCTCATCGAGAATTTCCTGACGCGTCCGGTCGTCCAGCAGCGCGAAGCTGCGCTCATACCATTTACTGCCCGGATAGTTATAGCCGAGAACGGCGGCAACCTGTTTGGCCTCTGCGCGCAAGCCAAGCGTCAGATACGCCTCGACCAGACGGTGTAAAGCTTCGGGCGTGTGGGTGGTGGTCTGGTATTTCTCAATGACTTCACGAAAGCGGTTAATTGCCGCATTGATATGGCCGCGATTGAGATAATAGCGGCCGATTTCCATTTCCTTGCCCGCCAAGTGGTCGTAGGTCAGGTCACGCTTGAGCGCGGCATCGCGGGCATATTTACTGTCCGGGAAACGCGCAATGAGGGTTTCGAGCGCTCTTAAAGCCTGTTCGGTCATATACTGATCGCGGGCGACATCGGAGATTTGTTCGTAATAGCACAGCGCTTTGAGATAGTGCGCGTAATCAATGTCTTTGTTGCCGGGATGCAGTTCGATAAAGCGATCGAGGGCGATGACGGCCTCGTCGTAGCTTTGCGCCTGATATGACGAATACGCGCTCATCAACTGGGCCTGCGTCGCCCATTTCGAATACGGATGCTGGCGTTCGACCTCTTCGAAATAACGCGTGGCTTCGTCATAGCGTTTATCATCCAGAGCCGTAGCGGCCTTGTTATAAAGAACGTCTACGGATTCCTCGACCTGCGGTTTGTTATCGTCAGACGAGGATGAGCACGCCGGAAGAATTGCCAGCACTCCCAAAAGACCAAGAACAGGCACAATGCGCATCGCGATCACTTTCTTCAAAATATCCATGCTTCATCAATAGCGCTGTTGAGGCAAGAATGAAAGACAATCGTCGCGTTTAGCTGCGCAAAATGCGGGGACAGATCGTTGCCAGGAAAGTTGATACCGGGCTTAAGCGCAGGCGCGGATTTCCATTGTTTTTTCGGAAGCGCGCGCAGTGGTCTGCCGAGCATTATGGGCCGTTTCCTCCACCCATTCATACGCGTCTTTGTCGGCAAACAGCGCATGCAGAATCAGGTTGTTCATTTCGTGCCCGGCTTTCGTACCATCGTACGCGCCGATAATTGCCCCGCCTGCCAGATAAAGATCGCCGATCGCGTCGAGCAGTTTGTGGCGGATAAATTCATTGGTAAAGCGCAGGCCTTCGGGGTTCATGATGCAGGCCCGGTCCAGAACAATCGCGTTATCGAGAGAGCCGCCGCGGGCCAGCCCTTTTGAGCGCATCCATTCCACTTCATGCAGGAAACCGAATGTGCGGGCCTGGGCGATATCGTGTTTGAAATTGCCGTTCAGCAGGCGCGTTTCGAAATGTTGTCGGCCGATTTGCGGGTGGTCAAATTCAATTTCACCACCGAACACTGCTCCATCCGCCGGGCGCAGAGTTACCTGCTTGCCGTCTTTTTCAACGCTAATCTCTTTCAGGATTTTCAAGGCGCGGCGCGGCACATTTTGAGCGGCCACTCCGGCTTGTTCGATGAGCTTGACGAACGGCATGGCACTACCGTCCATGACGGGCACTTCCGCGCCGTCCAGTTCAATGCGTGCATTATCAATATTACAACCGCGCAGTGCGGACATCAGATGCTCAATCGTGCCGACGCTCACGCCATCCTTGTTGGCAATCACGGTGCAGAGCTGCGTATCGGCCACGCGGTCCCAGCGCGCCGGAATAATGTTGTCTTTATCTGTAATATCGCTACGCACGAATACAATGCCGCTGTCTGCCTCGGCCGGGTGCATTGTCAGGCTAATCTCCCGACCGGAATGCAGGCCTACACCTTTAAGGATTGCAGGTTTGGAGAGCGTATTTTGCATGTTGATATCCGTTCTTTTGCGACAGGCGCCCCTGTCCTTTATGTATTTACGCATCCTCAATATAAGAATTGCGAAGCAATAGCTCAAATCACAGATTATTGCGCTTTGTTACAATGCAACATTTGTGGGACAATTTGTAAAAAAAGCCCGGCTTTGAGCCGGGCCTTGAAGGGAGATCTTGGAGAGATCCTAATGAGTCAGAAAGACGATGAACTAGTTGGCCTGACGTCTCAGAAAGGCCGGAATATCAAGGTTTTCGTCGGTTGCGCCGCCCGGTTTGGACGGTTCGTCAATATTCAAGCTACCTTGGGAAGGTCCTTGATTTTGTCCCATAGGCCTTAGACCGGAACCGGCGGTCGGCGCCATACGCTGACGCTGCGAGGCCTCATGCCCCCGGCCTCCCATACCTTCGAGATGCTCCTGAACCGTGCCTGAAATGCGCTCGAACAACGAAGGAGAACGTTTTCTCTGCTCCGGATTCGGTTGTTTCGGCGGATTGAGCTTCAAGCCGGGCGCTGACGCAGCCTGAGTTGCAGTGGAAACCATTTCCTGAGGCACATGCTCGCCGTGGAAGCTGGAAATGTATGGAGCAGCGCCGGATGGCGCAATATCAACCGCTTCGGCTGGCTTGGGTGGAATGAACGCGCCTTCATAACGCGTGCCGCGCAGGGCCGTGTTTTGCGGCATATCGTCCCTGCCGCCCGGCTCTATGTTTTCTGCAAATTCACGCTGTTCGAACATATCGACAGAAGTTTCACGCGGCGCGGGCGCACCTTGCGCAGCGGTAATCTTTTCTGCCGGGGTTGGCGGGGCCTTGATAGCCTGAACGCTCTGCGCCGACATGAAGGTCGGAGGGCGCTGGGCCGTTATCGGTGCGCCGACCTGGCTTTCCGGCGCGCCTGTATTTGGCATCGCGCGTTCCAGCTTGGTGCGGGCGTTCACGCCGTTATTTATGCCAGAGCCTTTTGTTTTATCGGTTTTCTGGCCTTCGGCTTCTTTATCGATGCCCGTTGCAACAATGGAAACGCGCATCTTGCCTTCAAGGCTTTCATCAAAGGTCGCGCCGAAGATGATGTTGGCATCCGGGTCAACTTCATCGCGAATGCGGTTACAGGCCTCGTCAGCCTCAAACAAGGTCATATCATAACCGCCGGTCACGTTAATGATGACGCCGTGCGCGCCTTTCATTGAAACATCGTCGAGCAGCGGGTTGTTGATCGCGCTTTCTGCGGCCTCGATGGCACGCTTATCGCCTTCGGCCTCGCCGGTTCCCATCATGGCCTTGCCCATTTCGAGCATCGCGGTGCGGATATCGGCAAAGTCCAGATTGACCAGACCGGGGCGAACCATCAGGTCGGTTACGCCGCGCACACCAGCCTGAAGAACAGAGTCGGCCATTTGGAACGCATCGGCGAACGTGGTTTTTTCATTGGCGACCCGGAAGAGATTCTGGTTGGGAATCACAATCAGCGTATCGACGTAATCCTGAATTTCTTCAATTCCGCTTTCGGCAGATTTCATGCGGTGCGAACCTTCGAAGTGGAACGGCTTGGTCACCACGCCGACGGTCAGAATACCGCGTTCGCGGCAAGCCTTGGCGACGACAGGGGCGGCACCGGTTCCAGTTCCACCGCCCATACCGGCGGTGATGAAGGCCATGTTCGCGCCTTCGAAATATTGCATCACTTCGTCGATTGATTCTTCTGCGGCCGCTTTTCCGACTTCGGGTTTAGAGCCTGCACCGAGGCCGCCGGTGACACCAACGCCGAGTTGAACCTTGCGATCGCACAGCGAATTTTCAAGCGCCTGGGCATCGGTGTTGCACACAAGAAATTCGCACCCTTCAAGCCCGGATGAAATCATATTATTCACCGCGTTCCCGCCTGCGCCGCCCATGCCGGCCACAATAATTCTTGGCGAGAGTTTTTGAACTTCCGTCGGTTGCATTGCGATATTTATTGCCATGGTGTTCATCCCCGAGTGTGGTGGTTTTGCGCCGCTGATTGAAAAGCTTTGCGATGTATCGAATAGAGTTTAGGTAAGTTTAAAACGTGCGCAAAGTTAAAAATGACAAGGATTCACAGGGTTTAACTGTAAAGAACTGCGTTTGAGTCTAACACCGCTTGAGACAAAAATGCAAAAATATGTTCTAAGTGACTCATAGAGTTTATTTTTTCAGAACACATCTCTCTATCCCTTGCTGTGCACAAGTTACACACAGAATACTGTGGATAAGTCAGGGTGTTTATTCTCAAAGTCTACCAATTCTCTTTCAGCCAAAATCTCACTCGATCCCATATGCTTCCGGCTTCGGCGGTTTGGGCCATGATTTCGGCGGGCATTTCATCGGCGCGTTCGGAGATATAGGTGAGCAGCCCGGCGGTGGTGGCAAAGGCCGGACCGCTGACCGCATCGGGCAGACCGGTCAGGCGAATGGGTTTGCCGAGGCGCACCTGTTTATCCAGCACATGCGCGGCGAGATCTTTGAGACCTTGAATCTGGCTGGAACCACCGGTGAGAACAACGCGCCGCCCAATGGCACCGTCCAGACCGCTGTCATTCAGTTTGGCGCGAACCAGTTCAAAGATTTCCTCAATGCGCGGCTGCATGATCCCGACCAGCAAAGAGCGCGGAACATGGTTGGGCTCGTGACGGTCGTCCTCGCCCAGACACGGCACGTCGATCAGTTCGGTTTCATCCATGTTTGAGGCCATGGCGCTGCCGTAAAGGGCTTTGAGACGCTCCGCATCATGAAGGGATGTGGTCAGGCCTTTGGCGATATCGTTAGTAATGTGAATACCGCCGATCGGCACGGCATCGGCGTAAATCATCCGCCCGGCATTAAAGACGGCAAATGAGGTCACGCCGCCGCCGATATCGATGACCGTGCAACCCAGATCCATTTCATCTTCAACAAGGCAGGCCAGCCCGGCAGCGTAGGCCGACACGCAAAGCGCGGTGATATCAAGATGCGAGCGTTCAATGGCGCTGGCCATATTTTGCAGCGGGCCCATGTCGCCGGTCACCATATGGATATCGACACTCATATGCTGGCCGACCATGCCGCGCGGATCGCGGATGCCGTCATTGCCGTCGATGCGAAAATCCATCGGAATGGTGTGGATGAGCTCATATTCATCGCTGAGCACTTGCTCCTGCGCCTTGGCCAGAGCCCGACGCACATCGTTTTCAGTGATTTCGTGTCCGGCGACTTGTACGTCCGAGGTATAGGCGTGGCTGACGGCCTGCACACCGGGCAGATTGACCACGACCTCGCGCAGGGGATAGCCTTTCATGATATCGGCGGCCATGTTTTCCGCAGCGTGCACCGCCCCGCGAATAACATTTTCCGCGGCGTCCAGATCGACGATCGCGCCGTTTTTAATGCCTTTGGACGCATGATGGCCGACGCCGAGAACGTCAAACGTGCCTTCATCGTCGATCACCCGGCCGATAAAACAAGCGATCTTGGATGAACCGATATCCAATGCGGCCAAAAGCGTGCCTTTGGGTTTATGTTTATGCTTTGTCACTAAATATTATTCCCTGCCTTACTTCTGGTGGCCGCTTCGATTTTGAGATCCGTTTTATATTCCTGCACGGCCCCCGGTTTGGTGCGGATTGTAATACGATCGGGTTCGCGCATATCGATGCTGAGAAGGTCTTTGTCGAGCAAACCGTCATAGCCTTGCGCTTCCGCCAGACGCCGCAAGGCCAGCGAAGCATCGCGTTCGGGCAATTTAATTTCCATACCGTTTTTCAGTTTTAAATCCCAACGCCGCTCGCCGATCCATTTGGCGGTTTCAACACGGGGGTAAATTTTTTCTTCGGCCTTTAGATTTCCAATCAACTCGGGAGCCGCCGCCGGAGCTCCCCGCCCCATGACCAGCACCAGATCGGCAAAACGCTGCAAGTCCGATGTGGCGATGATCTTACCTTTGCTATCAAGCAGTTTGAGGTGTTTATCACTTTGCCACAAGGCCAAAGGCTGGCGTTCTTCGAGGCCGATATAAATGGTGCCGGGCCAGCGGCGCTCAACCTGAGCCTTGTTCACCCAACTGATCTGGCTTATTAACTCCTGCGCCTGACGCGGGTTAAACGCAAAGAGCGGATCGCCTTTCCGGATATTGACGATGGCGAGCAGTACGTGCGGATCTGTATATTCGCGACCCTCGACCAGAATGTCGGTCACGGCGAAGCCCATGTCGGCGCTGGCGATGAGGATTTTATCGCGCGTCCAGTCCCCGGCGCGGCCCAGAGCGCCGCTGAGATACAGCCACGAGCCAACCCACGCAACCCCGACGCAGATCGCCAGCCCCAAACCAAAGCGGCGCAACCACGGCAGCACAACCGCCAGAACGCCTTTACGGCGTTTGTTAAAGCTGCTTTGCCGGGTTCCGCGTTTCTTGGCCGCCATTATCCGGCCCTCTTGAGCAAGCGCGCATCGACCGGCACGGGGTCCTTGTGGAGTTTGCGTTTTTTGTTTTCCTTGAGCGCCTCTTCAATTAACGCGCTGAGCAAATCCGTGAAGAGCACAGGATTATCAGGCGCGGCCTCCCAGAGGAAATAGCCGATAGAGCCGGGCCAGGGATTAACCTCGTTCAACCACAGTTCTCCGGTTTTTTGATTGCCGATAAAGTCAATGCGCGGCGCGCCGGTGCCTTCGACGGCCCTGAACATCGCCATCGCCCAGTCTTTGATATTTTGCGCCTGCCCGGCCTTAAGATCGGGATTCAGTTCTCGGGTTAAAGACAGCATGCCCTGACTGATGGCGCCGGGGATTTTCGCGCCCCCCTCATCATTAGCGCCACCGCCAAGTTTCTGGCCGGTCTTACTATCTTTTCCAGAGAGGTATTTCTGTTTGAAATCAAGCAGTTCTTCCGTCGCTTTGGGACGTTCGATCGCCGAGCAGCGTACCGTGCCGTCAAAGGCTTTGGACACGGCGACATTATATTCGACCAGATTTTCAACGAACGGCTCGATAATCGCCGCATCGTCATATTCGAAAATGCCCGGCAGACTGGCGCGCAATTCCTCGATATTCTTCGCCTTGGCCACGCCGATCGAACTGCCGAGATGTGAGGGTTTGACGATGCAGGGGAATTTGACTTCACCCATTATGCCTTTTAGTGCGCCTTCTTCGATCATGTAGCCGCTGTCAGGGCGATAAATCATCGCATAAGGCAGCATCGGAATCCCCGCGCCTTGCAGGACTTTTTTGGTTACACCTTTGTCCATCAGCACGGATGAGGCCAGCGTGCGCATCCCGGCATAGGGCACACCGGCAAGCTCGAAAAGCCCCTGAATATTTCCATCCTCGCCAAACAGGCCGTGGAAGCTGGGAATCGCGACATCAAATTCGAGAGGTTTAGCCCCACCGAACAGACCGGTTTTGAGCGGCACGAGTCTGGCGCGGGCGGCAGGTTTCAGGTCGAGCGTGACGGCCTGCACCTCTTTGCGAGCCTGCGGGCTGAGCATATAATTGGCGCGATCTTTCAATAAATCACCGACCAGCCATTCGCCGTCGGTGGTGATATAGACCGGAAAGGCGTCATATTTCGCGCCATCGATGGCGCTGAGGATCTGTAACCCTGTCACCACGCTCACATCATGTTCGGGGCTGCGCCCGCCAAAGAATACCGCAATTGTTTTTTTATTCTGTGTCATAAGAGCTTACGGGTTGGTTTTAGGGTGAAAGCTTGATAAGACATCAAGTCTGAGGATTTCATTTTAATCATATAAACTCCGCATGTCACAAGATATTTACTTTGAAACGATTGGACAAGACGGACCGGCTGTGTTCTGGGGGCATGGCTGGGGGCAAAATTTGCACGCCTTTATGCCGCTGGCAGAATCACTTGCCGCTATGGGGCGGCATTGGCTGGTTGATTTTCCGGGTTTTGGAAAAAGCCCTGCGCCTGAAAGCGTATGGAGCACGGAAGATTACGCTGATGCGGTGGCGGCTCTAATCCGCGCGCAAACTGACAGGCCGGTCCTGTGGATCGGTCATTCTTTTGGCTGCCGAGTCGGTTTGCAATTGGCGGCGCGCCATCCTGAGTTGATCGCCGGGTTGGTGCTGGTCGCCGGGGCGGGCCTGCCGCGCAAGCGTCCTTTGTGGCATAAGCTTTATTACGGCGCGCGGGTGAAGCTGTTTAAATTCTTAAAAAAACTTGTTCCTTTGGGGCTTTCGCAAGAATGGCTATATAGAAAGTTCGGCAGTGCGGATTACCGCAATGCCGGGCCGTTGCGCGAAATTCTGGTCAAGGTGGTGAATGAGGATCTCAGCGCTGTGGCCGCGCAGATCAAGTGCCCGACTTTGCTAATCTACGGTTCGAAAGATCGTGAGACACCGCCGGAGATTGGGGAAAGACTGTCGCGGATAATTCCCGGGTCCGAACTCATTTTGATGGACGGTTTTGATCATTACAGTATCCTATCCGAGGCGCGGCACAGGGTCGTGCACCGAATCCACAGTTTCATCAAGGAGACTTTCAAACCATGATGATTGAGCTGGCCACAACGGTTTTACTCTTTCTCAGTTTCATCGCCTTTGCCGGTAAACGCGGGCTGACCTATATGCATGTTTACCAGCAGGAAGAGTATGACTCCCCGCGCCTGCTCAACTGGATTTGGAAGAACAAAGCCTTTGACAAGCGCCTGAGCCTGATGGTTGCGATTTCTTCGGGACTGATCTTTTTTATTCCGCCGCTGTTTGTGAATTTCCTGATCTTTACCGCGATGGCTTTTGCGACTTACCGGGAAAAAGACCCGCGCAAGGATTCCAAAAAGAAACTGGTCGCAACGGCGCGGGCCAAGCGGATTTTCTTTCCGGCTTATTTTTTGAGTGTGCTGGCCGCGAGCTGGTGCTTCTTGCCCATCATGCCGATGCCATGGGTCTGGATACTCAACATCCACCTTATTCCGTTCACGATCCTGTTTGTGAATATGCTGCTCGCGCCGTTTGAAGACGTGAACCAGAAAAAATTCTGGAGCGAAGCGCATAATAAAGTGCTGGATTATCAGCCCACCGTCATCGGAATTACCGGCTCTTACGGCAAGACTTCGGTCAAACATATTTTGGGCCATATCCTAAAAAGCCAAGCGCCGACGCTGGTCACGCCGGGCAGCGTGAACACGCCGATGGGCATTTCACGGATTATTCGCGAACAACTGGAGCCGGAGCATAAATATCTGATCGTCGAAATGGGGGCTTACGGCCGGGGATCGATTGAACGGCTATGCAAGCTGACCCCGCCGGATTTCGGGATTATTACAGCGGTCGGCCATGCGCATTATGAACGGTTTAAGTCTCTGGAAACCGTTGCGGAAACGAAATACGAGCTGGCCGAAGCTGTTGTCGCGCGCGGCGGGAAAGTGGTTGTGCATGACCGCACGCTGCGGTTCGATTACACACGCGCGATGAAAGCGCAAAACCAGAACCAATTCATTGTTTGCGGCGAAGCCCCGGATGTCGATAAAGCAAAACAGATCGACAAATCCTATTTGCAAAAAGGCGATCTGGAGATTCATAAAATTATTCAGGGCGGTAAAGGGCTTGAAGTGCGTTTTACGTGGAAGAACGTCACTTACAATGTCGAAGCGCCGCTGTTCGGCATCCATCACGGCCACAATCTTGCGATGGCCTTTGTGGCGGCGTTCGAGCTTGGCGTTTCGTCGAAAGATATTCAGGCCGCCTTGCCGAGTTTACCGCAAATCGAGCACCGATTAGAGGTGCGTAAACAATCGGGCGGTTTGACGATTATCGATGATGCGTATAATTCCAATCCGCTTGGGTTTCAGGCCGCGCTGGGATTGTTGTCGCAAATCGGCACAGGGCGCAAAATTCTGATTACGCCGGGCATGGTTGAGCTGGGCAAAATTCACGATGAAGCGCATAAAAGCATCGGCGCCTATGCCGGGCAGGTGTGCGATGTGGCGATTGTCGTTAAGGGCAAGCGCATTCCCACCTTTATCAGCGCGTTTAAAGAAACCGGAGCCAGCAAGCAACTGCATGAGGTTGAGAGTTTTGACGAGGCGCAAAAATGGATCGCGCAGAACAAACAGGACGGCGATATCGTGCTGATTGAAAACGACTTGCCGGATATTTACGAGCGCGTGCCGAAGATTTAGTGTTTTGTACTCTGGCAGAGGCTCTCCCGCTTGAAACCCCGGATTAAATCCGGGGACCATATGGGCCCCGTGTCGGCGCACGGGGTTCCGCTTTTTAGCTGCATGTGACACGCAAAATTTTCTATAGTAATTTAAAATAATATTTACACATGTTATATTTTGGTATGACATGTTCGATTGATATACGAGAGCGGGTCGTGGATTTTGTTCTCTCGGGCGGCAGCAAAGCGGAAGCGGCGCGCCGTTATAACGTATCGCGCAAGAGTGTTTATAACTGGTTGTTGCGCGGTGACCTTTCTCCTAAGAAACATGGTTTGCGGCGTCGCAAATTGGACAAGGAAGAGCTTCGCCGTCATGTGCGGCAACATCCGGATATGCTATTACGCGAACGCGCTGAGATTTTTGGCATCAGCGTTCCCGGCCTGTCGATAGCGCTTAAGACGATGAAAATCGTTAAAAAAACAACGACGATATTTGGAACGAAACAATATGAAAAGAGCGGCATATCTGTGCCGCCTGCGCAAACTGCTCTGCGCGTATGGCTCCGACAACATTATTTACTTTGATGAGAGCGGGTTTGAGGAGGATGTTCGGCGCGATGCAGGCTGGGCAGAGCGCGGGATAAAATTTACGGCGATGTGCGGGGCGGGAAGAATACGCGCACGAATCTCATCATGGCGCAACGGCGAAAAAGCAAACAATGGCTTGCGCCGATCTTGTTCGAAGGTTCGTGCGAAGGCACAACCGTCTTGTGGTGGATCAGGGAGCATTTGTTGAGAACCCTGACAAAGCCCAGTGTCATCGTCATGGACAACGCGCCCTTTCACCCCAAAGCAAAAATCAAAGCCATGCTCGAAGAAAAAGGGCACAAACTCTTATGCCTCCCCAAATATTCTCCCGACCTCAACCCCATCGAAAATACATTCGGAGCCATCAAAACAAACTGGAAAAATGCCGAGCAAAAAACAACCCTTGATGCTCTTGTTACGTGTAAATGTTAATTTAAATGACTATAGTCTTTTTCACCCACTCTTTGAATTTCCCAATGCAGGGTGAGGCCGAGGGTCTCGCTGGCTCGCTTGCGGATTTCTTCGCCGAGCATTTCCAGATCGGCGGCTGTGGCATCGCCCGTGTTAATCATGAAGTTGCAGTGCTTTTTGCTCATTTGCGCGCCGCCGATGCGCAGACCGCGCCCACCGACTTTTTCGATAATTTGCCAGGCGCGCATATCTTCCGGCAGTCCGGCTTTGCGGAGTTCTGCGGCGATCGGGTTGGCGAAGGTTGAGCCGCCGGTTTTTTCCCTGATCGGTTGGGTTTCGTTGCGGCGTTTTTTTATCTCGGTGATGCGGGCTTTGACCGTATCATAGTCCTCGGCCACGCCCTTCAAAATCGCGGAGGTGAACACCATCTCTTCGGGCGGTTCGGTATGGCGGTAGCTCATTTTCAGGTCTTCAGGGATGAGGCGGATTTCGTACCCGGCACGGGTGATCGCATTGACGCCGACCAGAATATCTTTCGTTTCGCGTCCATAGGCCCCGGCATTCATCCGTAGCGCGCCGCCCAGCGTGCCGGGAATGCCCGAGAGGAATTCCAGCCCCCCTATTCCTGCTTTCACCGCGGCGGCGGCGACGTTGCCGTTCAGCGCGCCGCATCCGGCCTGAATGTAGCGTTCGTCCAGCACTTTGACATCCGCGAATGCTTTTCCAAGTTGAATAGTTGCGCCGCGAATGCCGCCGTCACGCACGATGGTATTGGCCATGCCGCCGATGATGGTGAGGGGCTGGGTTATCGGCCATTGCTTAACAAAGGCCGCGAGATCGTCAGCGTCCGCGGGTTTAAAGAGTAGGTCGGCGGTGCCGCCGCAGCGGAACCAGCTTTGCGCGCCTGCGGGGGCGTTTTCGCTCAGAGTACCGCGCACCTTCATCCGTCATTGCGAGCGCAGCGAAGCAATCCAACTCTTGTAGATGGATTGCCGCGTCGGGCCTCGCCCTCCTCGCAATGACGTTGAGAGATTATCACGCTGCACTGCCTTTGGCCTTGACAAGCTCAGCATCCAGCCCGGCGGGCAGGTCGTAGGCCCAGCCGGTAATATCGCCCGCGCCCATGCAGATGACGTAGTCGCCGGGGCGGGCGAGGCGCGCGATCATATGGGGAAGCTCTTTGCGGTCAGGCAATGCCGTTACATCCCGGTGGCCGTGGTTTTTGATGCCTTCAACGAGGCTGCGTTTATCGGCGCCTTCAATCGGGTCTTCACCGGCTGCGTAAACATCGGCGATAATCACGCTATCGGCTTCGTTAAAGCATTTGCAGAATTCTTCGAACAAATCGTGCAGGCGGGTATAACGGTGGGGCTGCATGACGGCGATGACGCGTGCGCCGCTTTGCAATACGGCCATGCGCGCCGCTTTGAGCACAGTTTCTATCTCAATCGGGTGGTGGGCGTAATCGTCGATGACGGTGATATCATGGCTGGTGCCGGTTCTGGTAAAGCGGCGTTTGACGCCGGTGAAACCGGCCAGCGCCTTTTTCATGATCGCGTGAGGAACGCCCATTTCATACGCAATCGCCAGCGCGGCCAGCGCGTTGAGGATATTATGTTCGCCGAGCATCGGCAGATACACATCGCGCAAAACGCTCTCATCGGGCAGGGTCACATCAAACACACTGCCATCGGGTCCGGTTTTGACATTGGACACCTGCACGTCGGCCTGCGGATTAAAGCCATAGGTGATGAGCTTGCGGTCTTTCACGGAGGGGATGAGGGCCTGAACCTCCGGGTGATCGATGCACAGCACGGCGTAGCCGTAAAACGGGACGTTATGGATGAACTGGCGATAGGCGTCACGCACGGCCTCGAACGTGCCGTAATGTTCCATATGTTCGGGATCGATATTGGTGACAACGGCGACAGAAGTCGGCAGGCGGGTGAAGGTGCCGTCGCTTTCATCGGCCTCGACAACCATGATATCGCTCTGGCCCAGCCGGGTGTTGGTGCCATAGGCATTGACGATGCCGCCATTGATGACGGTAGGGTCGAAGTTTGCGGTTTCCAGCATTTGCCCAACCATCGAGGTGGTGGTGGTTTTGCCATGCGTTCCGCCGATGGCCACCGCCCATTTCAGGCGCATCAGCTCGGCCAGCATTTCGGCGCGGCGAACAACGGGCAGGCCGAGATCGCGCGCGGCTTGCAGTTCTGGGTTGGTTTTCTTGATGGCAGAGGAAATCACGACAGCAGCGGGGAGGTTTCCGTCCGCATCTTTGAGGTTATCAGGTTCGTGACCAACTTTGATGTCGATGCCGGTTTCGCGCAGGCGTTTCACATTCGCGCCTTCGGCCATATCCGAACCGCGCACCTTATAGCCCAGCGAATTCAGGATTTCGGCAACACCGCTCATCCCGATGCCGCCGATGCCGATAAAATGAAGCGCGCCGATGTCTTTGGGTAGGCCGTGTTGCATAGTTGTTTCCTTTTGACCACAGATGAACACAGATACACACGGATCGTTCTAGCAAAAACCATGAAGCCAGACAAAGGAAAACACTGTTTTAATGCTGAAAATAAAAACCCCGGAGCGTGTCCGGGGTTTCGTGGGATGATTTTTATATTTTACCGGGCATATTCATAACATAGGGCAACAGGGACAGAGTCTACTGCGACAGCCACATGCTCATCGGGAGATGCCTTAAGTTCTTCTGGCGAGACTTTTGCAGAGGCAAAGCAACCTGTTATCCCACCAAATTCGAAATTGTAGTCTTGGGGGTTTTTGTAATATTTCATATCCGGACACACTGTGTCATCGGTCAGGCGTGTTTCTTTGCTTAGGGTATTTGTGATTTCATTGAACGTTAAAAGTGTTTCCTGGCAGGCAAGTTTTCCCTCACCAGAAACAATATTCATATAAGCTGGCGAATTCACGGTAGAGAAACTACTATCAGCGTCGCCGTTCGCCACAACAACGTTCTGTGTAGCCGTGGAAAATTCTCCTCCGATTCCCTGCGTTTGTTGCCCTTCAGGGGACGTCAAACTGATATCATTAGAAACCTCTTCCGGGGAAACAATAGCTGTTGCACAGACCACACATGCCCCTTCGCTTACAGAAATTCTCTGCCCCTGCTCCGCAGGTTGGTCCATACCACCTGAAATTGTCGCGGTCGCCCCTACTTCGCCTGCCGGAAGTTTTTTTGTTGGGTTAAATTGTTCTTGATCACTAAAATTGGAAGGAATGCGAACTACGCGGTGATTGACGGCAATTACCTTGTCGGCTCCCTCACCGTTACCTAAAGCGAATGTTAGCTCTTGCCCTTTATCTCCGTAAAAAGATGTTGCGCAACCAGCAAGCTGTGTAGCACCAAATAACAAAGACAGGCCTACGGCTCTATTTCTAAACGACATAACATTCTCCTCAATTTTTCAAAACTGAGGATGCTTATACCCCCCCATTTATAATTATGTCAATATATTTTGTAAATTGTCTCTACTCGTTCCATCCGCTCATGATGGCGGTGACGAGGTTGCCGAGTTTACGCGCGGCGTCGGGGCGGCCACATTCGCGGGCCTTTTCGGCGGCACTAAACAGAATTTGCGGATTTTGCAGGAAAGTTTCGATCCTTGCAAGTACGGCCTCTGGGGTGAAGCCGCTTTCGGCCATGACCCAGCCACCGCCCGCATCGGCGATTGTCTCGGCGTTCATTTTTTGTTGCTGGTCTTTGTGATGCGGATAGGGCACGAAAATCGCCGGGCGTCCGGCGGCGCTCATCTCCGCGACCGTGCTGGCGCCCGAACGGCCAATGAAGAGGTGGCAGCGCTCTATTTGCGCGGCGACATCGTCGATGAAGGTGGACAGGCGGGCTTTGATACCCGCGCTATCATAGAGTTTTTGCGTTTGCTCAAGATCTTCTTCGCGGCATTGCTGGACAATATTCAACCTCGCGCGGTGATCGGCGGGAAGCTGTGCTAAAGCCTTGGGCACTACGTCGCTGAACACATGCGCGCCGAGCGAGCCGCCCATAATCAGGATATTAAGCGGGCCGTCATTTTCAAGTTTTGGATAAGGTTTGTTATAGAGCGCGGCGATGTCTGCGCGCACCGGATTGCCGGTGAAAATCATGCGGATTTTTTCCGCTTCTTCCAGCCCGCGCAGTGACGGTGTTGACGAAGCAATGCGCGCGGCTTTCACAGCCAGCATGGCGTTGGCCTTGCCGAGGATCGCGTTTTGTTCGTGCAGAATGGTCGGAATGCGCATTTTCTGCGCCGCAAACACCGCCGGGAAAGACGGATAGCCGCCAAAGCCGACGACGATTGCGGGCCGGGTTTTTTTGAGCAGGGCGCGGGCCTGTAAAATGCCAAGCCCCAGATCCAATGCACCTTTGATTTTTCCTTTGATCCCGGCGCCCAGTGTGCCGGATTTAATTTCATGGACAGGGATGTCTTTAAACAATTCCATATATTTAAGACCGCGCGTATCGGTGGCCAGTTCAACGCGGTAGCCACGTGAGACGAGATCGAGCGCCAAGGCCTGGGCGGGCATGATGTGGCCGCCGGTTCCGCCTGCGCTGAGGATGACAAGTGCGTCTTTCATGAGGTCGCTCCTTGCGTATCCGCGCCGGGCGCTTTTGAAGCCGATGCTTTTGACGCGGTGATGGACAACCCGCCTTTGGAAATCCCCGTGCGGCGTTTCCGGCGGGTCAGGGCCAACACCATGCCCATTGAAAAGCCGATCGACAAGAGCGACGAGCCGCCATAGCTGATCAGCGGCAGGGTCATCCCTTTCGTCGGCAGGAGATGCAGGCTAGAGCCCATATGCACAAGGGCCTGCAGACCGAACATGGTCAGCAGGCCGCCGACGGCCAGCACCACAAACATATCGTTGGAATCCATCAGGCGATTAAACCCTCGTAGCAGGATAAATCCATAGACAGCCAGAAGTATCAGAACAAAGATCAGACCCATTTCTTCGGCGGCGACGGAGAAGATAAAATCGGCATGAGCGTCGGGCAGCCCCATTTTGACTGTGCCCTGCCCCGGCCCGGTGCCGAATAAGCCGCCATTTTGGAAGGCCTGCAGGGATTTATCAACCTGATAGGTATCGCCGCTTTCCGGGTGGAGGTAGCGGTCGATCCGGCTTTGCACGTGATCGAAGCTCATATAGGCCGCGCCCAGACCGCCGACGCCCAGCACAACCAGTACCGCCAAAAGGCGAAAGGGGAAACCGGCGAGAAAAATCTGCGCGGCCCAGATCGCGGTGACGATCACGGTCATGCCGAGGTCCGGCTGGAGCAATAGCAATGTCACAGTCAGGGCATAAAGCCCGGCGGTGATCGCATTGCCGGGAAAATTTTCCTTTTCCTTTTGCATCGCCATAAACCAGGCCGCCAGCACTGCGAACGCAGGCTTGATAAATTCGCTGGGCTGGAGCGAAAAACCAAAGATATGAATCCAGCGCTGGGCGCCTTTAATCTCCATGCCGGTGACCAGCACTGCGATCATTGCAACGGCGCTGCCGACAAAGGCAAGCGCGGCCAACCTGCGGATATTACGCTGGCCCAGAAAAGAAAGGCCAATGAGCATGCTCATTGCCGGAACCAAAATGACGAGATGACGTTTGAGAAAATGATAATTTCCCAAACCGATGCGCTCGGCCACTGGCGGGCTGGCCGTAGCAACCAGAGCGATGCCGAACACGGCCAGCGTCAGAAGCGCGGCCAGCATAGCGCGATCGACCGTCCACCACCATTGGCCGAAAAGGGACGTATCGGTGCGGGCGAAAAGGCTCATGGCTGTTCCTTCTTAAACAATTTTCCCGTGTGAATGGATAAAATTAGTCCCAGTATCGCCAAACTCAGCGATGCCCAAATTGCAAAGTTTATAGTGTTGTTTCTTTCCCATGGTCTGCACTCAATAGTTAGCATCGCTTTTACTACATTACTAAAATTATTTTCGTTGCTGTTTTGGGTTTCTGTTTGCTGCCGTTCGACAGCGCAATGTTCCGGTCTTTTCTCTACAAATGCGTAGTGAAAATAATCATAGCTGACGAAACATGAAAATAAAAATAAGGGGCACAAAAAACCTAACAGTGCCCGCGCCGCTTTTCTTTTTGCATGACGCCTGTTTTTAAAAAATAAAACCACCGAAACGCACATGACAATCAGACCTGCAAGGTAGATTATCGCAGGAATAAGTGACGGCATGGTTATTCGGGGATAAGACATGGTTCCAATTCCTTTACGCACACGTCATTGAGTATTTTCCCAGATCGATGGATTGCTTCGTCGCTAACGCTCCTCGCAATGACGGCATGGCCTTTATCATGCGGCGGCTCCGGCGACGGGCGTTTGTTCTTCATCAAGTGCGTTGACGAGGTTTTCGAAAGTTTCGCCGCGCTGGGCGTAGGAGCTGAACTGGTCGTAAGACGCACAGGCCGGAGAGAGCATCACAACCCCTGCGCCGCCGGGTCGGCCCCGCTCGGCTTGCGCCATCGTATGGGCCTCGCGCACGGCATTTTCGAGATCACCGCACAGCGTATAGTCGACCGAATATTGATCGAGCCAGCCGGCAAAGGCAACCATCGCCTCGCCGATCAAAAACACGTGGCGAACATTGTTCATTAACGGGTACAAATCTTCGAGGCTGTCGCCCTTGGGACGCCCGCCGGCGATCCAGTAGATATTGCGGTAGGCCGAGAGCGCTTTACTGGCGGCAATAACGTTTGTGGCCTTGCTGTCGTTGATATACGGAATCCCGTTGATCACGCGAGTCTGGAACTGGCGATGCGCCAAACCGGGAAAGGTTTTCATATGTTCGAGAATTTCCTGCGGATCGAGCGCGACATCCTGCGATGCACACACCGCATAAGCGGCGGCGGCGTTCTGGTGATTGTGCTTGCCGCGCAGGGCGCTGAGACCGTTGATCGAGCCGATCGCGCGCGCGTCACCATGGCGAGCATCAAAAACAATACCGTCTTTGACGAAGACCCCGTTTTCGACTTTACCTTCGAAGGAGAAGGGGCGAATGCGACGGGTGCCGATTTCAAAGGCGAGCATGTGTTCATAGATGCGGCGGCAGGGTTCGTCGTCGAGGCTGATGACCGCCAGACCTTCGCCGTCGAAAATATGCTCTTTGGCGGCGGCGTAGTTTTTGAAATTGCCGTGGCGGTCGAGATGGTCAGGGGTGATGTTGAGCAACACCGAAATATCCGGACGGAAAGTCGGGCATAAATCCATCTGGAACGACGAGATTTCCAGCACGAAGAACCCGTCTTTTTTGGGCATATCCAGACTCAGTACGGGACGGCCAATATTGCCGCCCAGCGCGACAGAGCGCCCGGCACTTTCAAGGATATGGGCGATCAGGGCCGTGGTCGTGGATTTACCGTTGGTCCCGGTGATGCCGATGGTTTCACGCCCATGGCCGCAGCGGTGGAGAATTTCAAGGTCGCAGATAATTTCAAGGCCGAGCTTGCGGGCCGTTCCGACGATCGAATGCGGGCGCGGGTAAAAGAGCGGCACACCGGGCGCGAGAACCAAGAGCGCGCAGCCTTTCAGCTGCGCTTCATCCAACATGATGACTTCGGCACCGGCTTTTACGGCCGCTTCATGACTTTGCGCGTTGTCGTCCCAAGCCAGAATTTTCGCCCCGGACTTGACCAGCGCTTTAATGGTTGCCAGACCGGAAAGCCCGAGGCCGAACACGGCTACGGGTTTTCCATTCAGCGTTTGTACGAAGTTCTTACAATCAATCATATATTATCTGAGCTTGAGCGTTGCCAAGCCGACCAAAGCCAAAATAAAAGCAATAATCCAAAAGCGTATCACGATTGTCGGCTCTGACCAGCCTTTTTTCTCGAAATGGTGGTGCAGCGGCGCCATGGCGAACACCCGCTTTCCGGTGAGTTTAAAAGACACAACCTGGACAATCACTGAAACAGTTTCCAGTACAAACAGCCCGCCGACAATGGCCAGCACCAGTTCGTGTTTGACGATGACGGCGATGGCGCCGAGCACCCCACCCATGGCGAGTGAGCCGGTATCGCCCATAAAGATCATCGCCGGGGGAGCGTTATACCACAAAAAGCCCATCGCGCCGCCGATCAGTGCGCCGCAGAGAATGGCGAGTTCGCCCGCTCCGACAACGTAAGGGATGCGCAAATATTCGGAAAAAACTTCGTTCCCGACCAGATAACTGATGACGCCGAAAACTGCGGCAGCAATAGCGACCGGGACGATGGCCAGACCGTCAAGCCCGTCGGTGAGGTTCACCGCATTGGATGCGCCGATGACAACCAGCAGCGCCCAAGGGATGAAAAGCAGACCGATATAGATATAGACATCCTTGAGAATGGGAATCGCAACATGTTGATTTATGTGACCGGGCAGCGCGTTCATAATCCACAGGGCGGCCACGCCGCCGATGAGCAACTGCGCGAGCAGTTTGAGCTTTCCGGGCAGACCTCGGCAATCACGCTTGGTCAATTTGAGGTAATCATCGCCAAAGCCTATCAGGCCATAACCGACCATCACCATGAGCGCGATCCAGACAAACGGATTGGATAAATCCGCCCAGAGCAATGTTGATATACTGACCGAAATCAGGATCATCAGCCCGCCCATCGTCGGGGTTCCGGCCTTGGAAAAATGCGTCTCGGGCCCGTCTTCGCGGATCGGCTGGCCTTCTTTTTGCTTGGCCCTCAACCAGCGGATCATCGACGGCGCAATGAGGAAGCAAATCAACAACGCCGTCATAATGGCTCCGCCCGTGCGAAAGGTCAGGTACTGGAACAGATTGAAAAATATGAACTGTTCTGAGAGCGGAAAAAGAAGGTGATAGAGCATTCTCGTTTGGGACTTTCTTATCGTTATTGCCGCACCCTAGCGCATTTGCGGCACGGCGCGCAACATCCCTGCGAAACGCATGCGAAAGCGCGGGCCTTCGTGTTTAAAGATCATAAAATCACCGGGAGCGACAACCTCGGGCACAATCGCGGCAAGCTTTGCATTGCGGGTGACGGCGCGCACGGCGTCGGTGACATCGGCGATGACACCGAATGATTTGCCGGTATAAATACAATTCAAATTGGCTATGCGCCGGGGCAGCGCCAGACCTTTTGAAGATTTGGCCTGATTTTCCAAATCGATCTCCCATTCATTCGGCAGAGCGTTTTGCAAAATCACGGTTTGCTGACCGTTGCCGGTATCGACCAGACCGGCAACCTTAAGCACCGAGTACGGCGTTCGCGGCTTGGGTTGAACACTGAGCGTCACGCCTGCAAGGCGCACGGCCTTCCAGTTCAAATTATTGCTTCCTAACATTTTTTTCGCTTTCTCCTTTAGGCTTTTTGATTGTTGGTTAAATACGCAATGGCTTTGCCCGCCTCTTCGGCGTCATCGAAACGTTCGGTTCGATCGGCAAAAATTTGTCCCTGCTCATGGCCTTTACCGGCGATCACCAGCACATCGCCGGTTTCCAGTTCGCTGAGCGCCTGTTTGATCGCTTCGCGGCGATCGGCAATTTCACGGGCGTTGGGGGCGGCGGCGCGGATAGCGGCGCGGATAGCGGACGGGTCTTCGTTACGAGGATTATCATCAGTGACAATCACACGCTCGGCATGGGCGGCGGCAATGGCGCCCATGACCGGACGCTTGTTTTTATCGCGCTCACCGCCACAGCCCAATACGCAAACCAAATCGCCTCTGGTGTGGGGGCGCAGCGCCGTGAGGACATTTTCCAGCGCATCGGGCGTGTGCGCGTAATCGACATAGACGGCCCCTTTGGGATGGCCGGGAATGCATTGCAAGCGGCCCGGCACACCTTCGAGTCTTTCCAGAGCTTCGATATATCGTTCTTTGTGATTCGGATCACAGGCGATCACCAACCCTAGCGCGCATAGAACATTCATCACCTGAAATTCACCAACGAGCGGCAGGCGGACGTCTTTGTGCGCGCCCAGAACGCCCAGCTCCAGTTTTTGACCCTGCCCGTCCGGGCGCGTCGAAATGAGTTTCAGATCATGTCCGGCGCGGCCATAGCTGACGATTTTTACGCCGCGCTCGTCACAAGTCTTCTCCAACACCGGAAATTCCGGCACATCGGCGTTGAGCACCGCGACGCCGCTTTCGGGCAATAATTCCGCAAACAGGCGGGTCTTGGATTGCAGGTAGTTTTCCATGTCGCCGTGATAATCAAGGTGATCATGGCTAAGATTGGTGAAGCCTGCGGCCTCGAGCCTGACACCATCAAGGCGGTATTGATCCAGCCCGTGCGAGGAGGCTTCCATCGCCAGATGGGTGACACCGGCATCGGCCAGTTCCGCCAGCTGCGCATGCAGACTGACCGGGTCGGGGGTGGTCATCCCACCCTTGAGGGTGCCGAGGCTTTCGCCCCTTTGCCCCAGTTTTTTCCAGAGCTGCTCGGCAAAACTGACGACCGAGGTTTTGCCGTTGGTGCCCGTAACCGCCACTATATGTTCGGGCTGGCGCGCGTAAAAATCTGCGGCCAGATGCGCGAAGACTTTGCGTGGATTGGAGGCGGTTATCAACTCGACATTACTCGGCACGTCCGCGCCTTCAGGCGCTAAAATCGCGCTGGCGCCGCGGGCAACGGCATCGGTGATAAAATCACGGCCATCAGCCTTTACACCCGGCAGCGCAGCAAAGAGCCAACCCGGTTTTACTGCGCGGCTGTCGGCAGTCAGGCCTTTGATTTGTGAGACATCAAAACTCATCAATGCCCCTCCTTCGCGCTGACATATTGCTTTAGAGACTCACCAAAACGGCTTTCCGGCGCGCTTTCACCGGCAGGTGGAATACCAAGAATTGAGGTCATTGAAGCAATCACGCGCGCCACGGCAGGCGCCGCAACCCATCCGCCGGTGGCATACCCCCATGTATGCTTTTGGCCTTTAGGTTCATCGACCATGATAAAGACCGCATAGCGCGGCTCATCCATCGGGAAGACCCCGATAAAGGACGAAATTTTCTTTTTGCTGTCGTATTTTCCGTTAACGATTTTCTCGGCCGTGCCGGTTTTTCCGCCAACGCGGTAGCCTTTGACTTCGGCTTTTTTCGCCGTACCATCGGTGACGACCAGTCGGAGTAGTTGGCGCATGCGCTGGGCGGTTCTGGCCGAAACAATCCGCACATTTTCTTTGACTTCGCCGGTATCCGTTTGTTCATTCATCACCAGGCTGGGCTTGACCACATAGCCGCCATTGACGATGGATGAAACCGCCGTGACCAGTTGCAGCGGGGTTGTGGACACGCCATGTCCGTATGAGGCGGTCAGGGTATTAATTTCGCGCCACGGGTCGGGCACGAGCGGGCGGGCGACTTCGCGCACTTCAAAATCCAGCGGGTCGAGCAGACCGAGATCCTTATAAAAACTGCGCAAAGCTTCCGTTCCAACCGCCTGGCCCATCAAGGCCGAACCGATATTCGAGGAATACATAAAAACCTCGGGGATCGTCAGTTCGCGGTCTTCGGCGTGGTAGTCATGAATGGTGAAGCGGCCCATTTTAATCGGCTCGCTGGCATCGAAGCGTGTGCCCATCGGCACATCGCGGCTTTCAAAAAGGGCGGCGGTGGAAAAAATTTTGAATACCGAGCCCAGCTCATAAGCGCCAAGAGTCAGGCGGTTGAAAATTGCGTCTTTACCGGCCGCACCCGGATCGTGGGGATTGAAATCAGGCAGAGAAATCCCGGCGAGAATTTCTCCGGTCGTGACATCCATAATCGCCCCGGTCGCCCCGGTCGCCTCAAATTCCTCCATAGCTTTGAGCGTTTCACGGCGCAGGGCGTGTTGCAAACGCACATCAAGCGTGAGCTTCAGATCGTGGCCGTCGCTCAGATATTTGTTAAAGCTGAGCTCAATCCCGGCGAGGCCTTGTTCGTCAATATTGCCATAGCCGAGCAGGTGGGCGGTGAGTTCACCTTGCGGGTAAAAGCGCTTATAGCTTTCCTCAAACTCAAGACCCGGCTCTCCAATTTGCAGAACCTGATATTGCTGGTCCGGGGTGACGCTGCGCTGTAGCCAGACAAAGCGTTTGTTGCTCTGGAGCTTTTGCAGCACCTCGCCATATTGCAGATCGGGAAAGATTTTAGCCAGCGCCCCCGCCGTGCCGGGCGCATCAGAGATCAGATAGGGATCAGCGAAGAGCGCAGAAGTTTTCAGCGTTGTGGCGAGCAGCACACCGTTGCGGTCGGTGATATCGGCACGGCGTATATTGACTGCGGGCTTTGCCTGCTCAACAGCACTTTCAGCAATCCGAACCCCATCATCAGCAGAAATGGCGCGTCCCTGAATGACCGCCAGATCAAAAGCGCGCACTGCGAAAACCATATAGACGAGAATGAAAAAACCGCTCATCAACACCAAACGCCCACGCGCGAGATCGAGGGCCGAACTGCGCTCTCCTTCAATTTTGATTGCGGTGCGGCGCATGCGCTGGGAAAAAATCATGGAGCCCCCCCCAGTTCATTCAGCAGATCATTAAAGGCCTTAACAGAGTCCTCCTCCCCCTTGAGGGGGAGGGAAGGGGTGGGGGCGGGCGATGAAGATTCAGACACCCTCCCCCTGCCCCCCTCCCTCAAGGGAGGGGGAAGATTTGGTTTTATTTGCGGCTTGGGGACCTGCAGGACAACCGGTTGCAAAACGGCGGGCGGAGCAACATCCTCCGGCGCGGGTATTTCCGCGATCGGCATCGCTTCAGGCAAAGACATATCATCTCCCGCCATCTGATCCGGTGTTGGCGGGACCAGATCGAGGAATTCATCGGCCAGACGCTCAAGCCGTTCAGGGCGGTTGAGCGCCTCCCACTCCGCCTTAAGCATGCGAATTTTTTCTTCCTCACGCTGCGCCGAACGCTCAAGCGCTTCGAGCCGTTCTTCAGCGTGCTGAACATTTTGCGAGGTGTGAAGCAACGCCGCACCCAATAAACCCGCAGTGGCGAAAATCACAAAAGTGCGCGGCCTGAGGAGCCTCATGACGCACCCCCAATATATTCGGCGGCGCGCAGACGTGCGGAGCGAGAACGGGAATTTTCGGCGATTTCCCTCTCGCCGGGCTTTACAGCCTTGCGGGTCAGCAGCTTGAATTTGACCGGAGCAGCATCGGTTTGCGGCAGATAGCGCGACACGCTCTCACCACCGCTTTGCGCTCGGAAAAAGCGCTTCACCAGGCCATCTTCGAGCGAGTGAAAGGACACCACAACCATCTTACCGTGAGGTTTTAAGATCTTTTCAGCAGCACCTAGCGCGCGCTCAAGCTCGCCCAATTCATCATTCACCGCAATACGCAACGCCTGAAACGTCCGGGTCGCCGGGTCAATACCATCGCGGCTTTTGGACACGCAGGCGCGGACGATATCAGCGAGTTGGGTTGTGGTTTCGATCGGCGTTTCACGGCGCAGATCAACGATCCGCCGGGCAATCTGACGGGATTTGCGCTCCTCGCCATATTTATAGATCAGGTCGGCGAGGTCTTTTTCATCGGCAGAATTGACCAAATCGGCCGCACCGGGCCCGCCCTCCGGGTCCATTCGCATGTCAAGCGGGCCCGTCTCGCGGAAAGAGAATCCTCGCTCAGCCTGATCAAGCTGGAAGGACGACACGCCAAGATCGAGCACAAAGCCGTCCACCTTGCCGATGCCAGCTTCGGCCAAGAGGTTTTCAACATCGCCAAAGCAGCCCCGCAGAAAGATGAGGCGCCCGGCATAATCCTTGCTTAAATTATTCGCGCGCTTGGCCGCGTCCGGGTCGCGATCGATGGCGACAACGGTGCAATCCGCAGCATCCAAGATCGCCTTCGCATACCCGCCCGCCCCAAAGGTTCCATCAACATAAATCCCGCCATCCACAGGGGATAGCGCTGAAAGCACTTCATTCAGCATGACAGGATAGTGGCTCAACGTCTTGAGTCCCTTTATTGATTTAGAACAATTGGTTACGCAGTGATGTGAGAATCGATTCTGGATTCGAAAACAGGCTTATGAACAAGCCTTGACTCTTTTAGAAGTATCAGAGGAACAAGAGATTCGTCAATTTATCCGCCGAGTCGCCCCCGGAGTTGTCCCCATTTATCTTTTTGTGGAGGAATCGTTTCCGGAATCTTTTATGGCGTCATCCCGTTGGCTTGCGCAGCAAGCTTAAACGAACGGGATCCAGAAAAGTCGCCTGCAAGGCAGCCGGCATATGAATCCCCGCTGTTTTAGCGTTTCTTTCAGAAACGCCGCGGGGATGACAACAAGGCAGGTAAAAAACTTGCGTTTTGCGGTCAAAATCGGCATAGTGCGGCCCTTCAGAAGATCGGGCAACCGTCGGCCTTATTTATAAGGCGGGAGGAAAGTCCGGGCTTCACGGAAAAACGGCGCCGGGTAACCCCCGGGGGGCGTGAGCCTACGGACAGTGCAACAGAAAGCAAACCGCCTGATTATTCAGGTAAGGGTGAAAGGGTGCGGTAAGAGCGCACCGCGTGCATGGTAACATCGCACGGCACGGTAAACCCCGCCGGAAGCAAGACCGAATAGGAGCCGCATATCATGGTTTTTCCGCATGGTGGTTCGGGTTGGTCGCTCAAGCGCCTTCGTGAGAGAGCGCGTAGATGAATGGTTGCCCCCTGCTTCGCCAAGGCTACGCAGGGACAGAACCCGGCTTATAGATTTTCTGAAACTTATGATTGGCCGCTGCGGGGAAACTCCGGCGGCCTTTCTTCATTATACTGAAGTCATCCCCGCACAGGCGGGGATCCATTTGAGTTTGCAGCATTTTCTGGATTCCCGCCTTCGCGGGAATGACGCTTGAGAAGAACGGGAGTTCAGTCTACCGACTATATCTAAAAAAATGCAAGGATGACATCAATGGGTGTTATGCCGCATGAATATTCGGCACACCGTGCTGGTCGAGCCATAGCCAGTCAAACAGCTCGCCAGGGTCTTGTTTACGGCCCGGAGCGACGTCTTCGTGGCCGAGTACGGTGGTGATTTCGCGGCGGGCCATGATGTCCTTGCATAATTTGGCCAGCGCGGCCATTTGTTCATGCGGAAACGGGCGATAGCCGAATTCATGGCCCGGATTGACCAGTTCGATGCCGATGCTCGCGGAGTTGATGTCCGTAACCCCTTCCCATTCCGACACGCCCGCATGCCAGGCGCGTTTATCCTCGGCTACGAGTTGATAGAGTGTGCCGTCTTCATCAATAACGTAATGGGCGCTGACCTCGGCTTCCGGGTCGCAAAGCCTTTCCAGCGCAGCGGTGGCGGTTTGCATGCCCGTGTAATGAATGACAATCATCGACGGCGCGCGGGCATCGGCGCGGTCGTTGTAGTTGGGCGAGGTATAATCGTTGCAGATCATGTAACGGTTTCCGGTAAACTTACGAATTCAGTTATAACAGATCCCCGCCTGCGCGGGGATGACAAAGTGGGACGCGGTGAAAACAAAGTAGAAAGATTATGACATGAACAATTTTCTCGTGCCGGTTTTGATGTTTGTGGGGCTCGTGGTTTTGCTGTGGTTTACGACCAGTCCGCAGCAAAGCATGGCCGAGAAAGGCGCATCCAGCGCGCATTTAGGAGGTGATTTGATGGAAGCGAAACCTGAAGGCTATCCTGTCGCTATATTGGCGGGCGGGTGTTTCTGGTGCACGGAGAGCGAATATCGCAGCCAGCCGGGCGTGTTGTATACACGCGTGGGCTATATTGGCGGGCATATGGATAACCCCAAATATGAAGATACGCATGACAGTCAATCCGGTCATGCCGAGGCGGTCGAGGTCACGTATGACCCCGCAAAGACCGATTTTAAAACCCTGCTGATGTTTTTCTTTACGCAGGCCCACGATCCGACGCAGCTCAACCGTCAGGGGCCGGATGTCGGCACGCAGTATCGCTCGGCGGTTTTTTATACTGATGAGACGCAAAAGCGCGAAGCGCAAGAGGTGATTGATGAGCTTACGGCGGCGAAGCGTTTTGCAGGGCCGATTGTGACGACGCTGGAGCCTGCGGGCACGTTTTGGGAAGCCGAAGATTACCACCAGCAGTACTACGAGAAATACGAGGCGAAAACCGGCCGCCCGCATATTAATGACTGGCTGGGCCGACAGAGAAGAGGAAATTAGGCTCCCTTCTTATGAAGTCATTCCCGCGCAGGCGGGAATCCACCGCTCAGTTGAAAAATGGATCCCTGCTTTCGCAGGGATGACCTCGCAGAGATTAAGCGGCTTTGAGCTGACCACGGTTTGAACGGGGGCGGCAATCCCGCCATTATTATTTCAAGAGATGGATTGCTTCGTCGCTTACGCTTCTCGCAATGACGTTTTGGGTTTAGGCGGCTTTGGCCTGCCCTACCACGGCGGTGCAGCGATTGCACAGACCACCGTTTTCGGAGACTTCGGGCAGGACTTTCCAGCAGCGGGCGCATTTTTCGCCGGGGGCTTTTTCGATTTTCACGGACGGATCGCCTTCTTTCACCTGAAGATCGGAAACGATACAGATATCGGCCATTTCCCCGGCTATTAATTTTACATAATGTGATTGTGTGGAGATGGTGGGGAGAGCCTCGAGGGAGGAGCCGAGGGTTTTATCGGCGCGCAGGGGTTCGATGGCTTCAAGAACCGATTTGCGAATTGTCATGATTTCGGCCCACTTCTCGGCCAATTCAGGGTTTTTCCAGCTTGCCGGAAGGGTTGGGAATTCGCGCAGGTGGATAGACTCCTCATCGCCGAAAACGCCAGCGGGGCGATGGGACCATGCTTCTTCTGCGGTAAAGACCAGCACGGGGGCCAGCCAGCTCACCAAGCATCCGAAGATTTCAGCCATGACGGTGCGGGTGGCGCGGCGTTCAAAAGAGGCGGGGTCATCGCAATAGAGGCGGTCCTTGCGGATATCGAAATAAAAGGCGCTGAGCTCTTCGTTGCAGAAATCATGCAGGGCCTTGGTCAGGCGCATGAAGTCATATTTTTCAATGCAGGTGCGCAGTTTGGCATCCATTTCGGTGAGCTGGTGCAAGACGAGGCGTTCCAGCTCCGGCACGCGTTCGTCGCTCAAATCGACACGTTCGGCGTCGGTAAAGTCGTCGAGTGCGCCGAGCAAGAAGCGCAACGTGTTGCGAATGCGGCGGTAAAGATCGCCGGTGTTTTTGAGCGTGTCTTTGCCGATGCGGATGTCCTCGGCGTAATCTGAGGTCAAGGCCCAGAGGCGTAAAATATCGGCGCCGTATTGGTCCATCATTTTGAGCGGGTCGACGACATTGCCCAAGGATTTGGACATTTTATAGCCCTTTTCATCGAGCACAAAACCGTGGGTCAGCACAGCGTCATAGGGCGCTGTTCCGCGCGTGCCGCAGCTTTCGAGCAGGGATGAGTGGAACCAGCCGCGGTGCTGGTCCGAGCCTTCGAGGTAAAGGTTGGCCGGGCGTTTCCCCTCGGGGCGGCGCAGATCGTCGCGGTCTTGGCAGACGAAGGCGTGGGTGGAGCCGGATTCAAACCAGACATCGACGATGTCGAAGATTTGCGTGTAGTCCTCGGCGTTATAGTCGTTGCCGAGGAAGTCGGAGGGCGGCCGCGACCACCAGGCGTCGGAGCCTTCGGCCTCAAAAATATCGCCAATGCGGTTCAGGACGGTTTCATCGGCGAGGATCTCGTCGGTTTCTTTATGAACGAACAAAGCGATGGGCACACCCCATGCGCGCTGGCGCGAGATGCACCAGTCGGGTCGATTTTCGATCATCGCGCGGATGCGGGCCTCGCCCTTGGCCGGGACCCAGCGTGTATCGCCGATGGTGGTGAGGGCAGTTTGCCTTAATGTCCCAACCTCACCATTGTTTGTTTTAATTGCCACATCCATCGCAATAAACCATTGCGGGGTGGTGCGGAAGATCAGCGGGGCCTTGGAGCGCCAGCTATGCGGGTATTCGTGTTTCAGCGAGCCTTTGGCCAGCAAGGCCCCGGCCTCGTCCATGGCTTTAAGCACGGCGAAATTGCCGTCGCCGAGTTTGCCGTCTTGGGTGTAGACCTCGAGGCCCGCAAAGAGCGGCACATGCGGGCGGAATTTGCCGTCATCGGCGACGTTGTCGGTGACTTCTATCTTCGCCTTGAGTTTCGGAATATCGAGAACACGGCCGCCACTTAACTTATCACTTGAGTTTGTTGTGATGGGAATATCGTGCTCAAAATAATCATTATATCGTTGCACCAAATAAAAGTCGTCCTCCCCATGGCCGGGGGCGATATGGACGAAGCCCGTCCCGGCGTCTTCGGTGACGAAGTCGGCGGCCAGAAGTGGCACGTCGAAGTCATAGCCCTGCCCGTTCAGCGGGTGTTTGCACATTGTCCCGGCCAGATCGGTGCCTTTGAATGTGCCAAGCAATTCCCAGTCTTCAATGTTGGCGGCGGCTTTGACGATTTCGGCCAGCGCGGTCGATACGGCGATTTTGGCGCCAGCTTCACTGCGCGCGCCCTCGCCCACCGCCTTGATTTCATAGACGCCATATTCCATGTCCTCGCCAAACGCAATCGCGCGGTTGGAGGGCATCGTCCATGGGGTGGTGGTCCAGATGACAATGTCAGCCCTTTCGAGCAATTCCACATCCGTTTTCACAACGGGGAACCTGATCCAGATGGTGATGGATTTGTGTTCTTTATATTCGACTTCGGCTTCGGCCAGTGCGGTTTTTTCGACCGTGGACCACATGACGGGCTTGGCGCCTTTATACAGGCCGCCGTTACGCACGAATTCATGAATTTCGCGGACGATTTTACCTTCGGCGCGCAGATGCATGGTCAGATACGGACTTTCCCAATCGCCGGTCACGCCGAGGCGTTGGAACTGGGCGCTTTGCGTATCGACCCAGCCCTGGGCGAATTTGCGGCATTCATCGCGGAAGGCCAGTGGGGCGACCTCGTCTTTGTCCTTGCCGGCCTTGCGGTATTGTTCCTCGATCTTCCATTCGATGGGCAGGCCGTGGCAGTCCCAGCCCGGCACGTAGGGCGCATCATAGCCGAGCATGGAATAGGATTTCACAATGACATCCTTGAGGATTTTGTTGAGCGCGTGGCCCATATGGATATCGCCGTTGGCGTATGGCGGGCCGTCATGCAAAACCCAGCGCTCTTTGCCCTTCGCATTGGCGCGGATTCGGCCGTAGAGATCCATGTCCTGCCATTTTTTGAGAATTTCAGGTTCTTTTTGCGGCAGCCCGCCGCGCATCGGAAAGTCAGTTTTGGGCAGGAACACCGTGTCTTTGTATTTGTCTTTATTGTCGTTATCTTTATTCATTTTTCATAATCCGCTTTCTGTTGGGGCGGGTTTGTGATGGTGTTTCACGTTTTAATGTTGATGGATTGTATATGCAAGAACTCCCGGTCTCTTAGGTCAGAGCCGGGATGATAATTCGGATAATTATGGCGTTTTCTGCGTGCATCGGCGCACTATGCGATAAAAGCGCGGACAACGCAAGTACGGGGATTATTGAAAGTGGGTTAGCCCATTTGTTGCATAGGGGCTGATCCTGCACCATAAAGGCAGGTTTGATTTACCCCCCTTGAAAAAACAGTCTGGCCCTGACTAGATGTGTGAACCCCTTCAGCCAAAGGCTTGCTGGCCTTCCACGGGCTATTCGTCGGCCCATCATCGTGATGTCCAGGTCCTGCTTGATTTAAATCTCCTACATGATCGCGATGCTGAACAACACTATCAGAGTTCATGCTGGCAGCAGAGGGAACGTATTGCTGCACCAATCTCGCAGTTTCGTTAGGGGAATCAGTGTTTCCCAGAACAGAAAAGACCTGAGAAGGATCAATCTCATATTCAATAAGGGATTCACCTTTATATTGAGCAAATTTTATCGTTAAAGCTGACGTTCCGCCACTCTTACCCATTGTTATTCTCCGTAAAGTTAGACGTTGGCCGTCAAAAATTCCGAGGACTATGAATCAAAAGGGAGAACGGGTCAAGCTTTTTCAGGTAAGTCTGTGACACCCTCATTAAAACCCTGAAATTAAAAGGATAAACGGAATGTAAAACAGGGCAAAAATGGTGCCGATGAGAATCGTCGTGGCCGCTTTTTCGGGGCTCATGTCAAGCTTTGCGGCAAAGGCGGCAATATTGGCAGCGGGCGGAACGATCGCCATCAGGAAAATCATTTTGTGAATTTCCGGGCCAAACCATCCGGTGACGCCTTGATCGAACAAGATCAGGCCATAGGCCGCTGCGGGCCATATGATGAATTTTCCGACAAACGTCAATGCCAGAAATTTCGGGGCGACGATCAGCTTTTTGGCTTTGGCCAGAGAGGCGCCGATAATCATCATGCCGACCAGCACATAGCGCCTTTGAAATGCTCCCAGTAATTGTTAAACAGGGCCGGGAGTTCCGCGCCCGCCATATTGACGCCCAGTCCGGCGATTACGGCGTAAATGCTGGGGAACCTGAAGAGCTTGATCAGGCTGTCGCGCATATTGAAGCGACCGCGATTGGCGATGTAATACATCACCGTGGCTTCGTAAACCAGTCCACCGACCAGTGCGAAAATGTAAACGCCGACCCATTCCGGATCAAACAGCAGCAGGACTATCGGCAGGCCGAAATAGCCGGTGTTCCCCTGCCCCGCCGCACATCGCCAGCAAATTGGCGCGGTGGTCGTCATATATCCTTTGCGCCAGCATGTAATAAAGCAGGGTCAGCCATGAAAACAGCGCAAAGACGATGATCGGCAGAAGGATGTAAACCGGCTGGAGTTCGATTTTTGCGACAAAACCGAAAGCGACGACCGGCATCAGGATGTATATGCCGAGACTGCCGAGGCTTTGGCGATCGACATCAAAGTAACGCCCGGCGATCCAGCCCAGGCCGATCAGCACATATAGCGGAATAAGGTTGGTGAACAGGGTGAAGAAGATGTCCATATTCAATACTATGTCATTGCGAGTGCAGCGAAGCAATCCAGAACAATAGTCTGATTTACGTGTTAAAACCCAATTCTCAACTTTCTGAAACTTAACCCGTACAAAATTCCCGCAACCCCGGCGAAAGCCGGGGGCTATAGAGGCTTAAGAAAGATTCGATAGGCCCCGGGTCAAGCCCGGGGTTACAATTTTTTCTTCTTTTTCAGGTCGTTAAAAGAAGTTGAGAATAGAGTTGTTAAGCAAAAGTTGTACACCACAAATCTATTTGCTATAATCCGCATAAATTATTGAAAGAAACCGCATGTCAATCGGTAAAAAGATGTTAACAGGGCTGTTCAATCCGGCTGCAATTGCCAGCGGATTTGCTTCATTTGCTTTTTTCCAAAATGGGAGAAACCTTATTGGGGTTGGTTTTGCAGCGCTCGCACTTGTCGCTTATGCACGCCCTGTTATTAAAGATCATTTTTTCCCAGAACAAAATGTGCAAGGCCCAAATCCGGACAGCTAAACTATCAGGATCAGGACAAAATTTCACGGGCTTGGGCGCAATCTTTTTCCATCTGGTCGATCAGGGCGTCGAGTGAGGTGAATTTGGCTTCACTGCGCAGACGTTGCACGGGCTGGATGCGCAGTGTCTTGCCATAGATTTCACGGTTAAAATCGAAGATAAAGCTTTCGACCTGCGCGGTCGGGACTTCGAACATCGGGCGAATGCCAATATTGGTGGCGGCATTATGCCACTCTTCCTCCCCTTCGATTTGTACACGCGTGGCATAGACGCCATAGGCCGGGTGTACGGTTTCACCCAGCGCAACGTTGGCGGTGGGGTAGCCTAATTCACGCCCGCGCTGGTCGCCTTTAACGACCCGTCCGCGAATTTCCCAGTTCCAGCCGAGAATTTCGTTGGCGGCATTGAGGTCTCCGATGCGCAGGGCGCTGCGCACGGCGCTGGAGGAAAATACTTTGCCGTCATCACCGGCAATTTTTTCAACTGTGGTTAGCGAAATCCCTGCGGCGCTTATGTGTCCAGGCTCGCCTTTGCGGAGCTGCCCGAAGCGGAAATCATTGCCAATGACGATATGATAGGGGTGCAGGCCGCCCAGCAAAACACCGGTGATAAAATCCGCCGCGCTTTGCGAGGCAAAATCCCAGTCAAAGGGTAAAGACACTACAAAATCAACACCAAATTCAGCCAGACGCCAGTGTTTCACTTCGGGTGGCGTAATACGGCTGGGCGGATCGTCGGGGCGGAACAAGCGGCGCGGATGCGGTTCAAAAGTCAGCAGGCCGAAACTTTTCCCTTCACGCGCCGCGATGTCTTTTGCCCGGCCTAAAAGCGCCTGATGGCCTCGATGCACACCATCGAAATTTCCAATCGCGATGACGGCGCCTTTGACGGAATCCGGTATATTTTCCAAGCTTTCAAAAATTTTCATGCTTTTGGTTATGAAAGGTTTTGGGATGAAAGGCAATCTTAAGAATTAAATATCTTTTGGGATTGTTTACAGATCGGCGTTTTCAATGTAAGGCCTTTTGGTTTATAGAGTGTTGCATGCATAAATTTCCATACCTCATTCTCGGAATTTTTCTGTTTGCCTTCGATCAGATCAGCAAATGGTTTGTGACCGAAGTGATGATCAAGGTGGTGGTTGAAAAACCCATGCCGAGCACGCTAGGCTTTTTTGAATGGCTGACTTCGGCTCCGCCGCGCCTGCCCCCTGTATCAATTGAGATGCTGCCTTTTTTCAACATTGTGATGGTGTGGAATCAGGGAGTGAGCTTTGGCATGTTCAGTAACGGTTCGCCGTGGGGACCGTGGTTTCTGAGCAGCCTGTCTGTCCTGATTTCGATCGGGTTTTTGATCTGGCTGGGCCGCAGCTCTTCACGGCTGCAATCAATTGCGCTGGTGATGGTGATTGCCGGGGCGCTGGGCAATGTTCTGGACCGTCTGCGTTTTGGCGCGGTGATCGATTTTATCGACGTGCATGCGATGGGCACTCACTGGCCAGCGTTTAATATTGCCGATAGTTGTATTTGCATCGGGGTTTTTCTGTTGATCGTGCAGTCCTTCTTTTTTGAATCCGGCGAAAAAAGTGCTAAGTAATTACAATTCATCAACTGCGAAGTGGTAAAAATGAAAACGTTCAAAGTTATTTTCCTTACAGGTTTTGCGCTGGCCGCCTTGAGCGCCTGTGAATCGGCAAAAGACCAGCTTGGCCTGACCAAAGAAGCGCCGGACGAGTTTAAAGTGGTTAAACATGCCCCTCTCGAAATGCCGCCGAGTTATACTTTGCGTCCACCCCAACCCGGTGCGCCAAGACCGCAGGAACAGGCGATGGTCGATGAGGCCCGCGACACGGTTTTGGGAGAAGGCGCGTCGCAGGCGGATTCTCCATCGAGTGGCTCTGAAAGTGTTCTTTTGCAAGCGGCAGGCGCAACACAGGCCGACCCGAATATCCGGGCGAAAGTTGATGAAGAATCGGCCAATATGGTTGATGAAAACCAGCCGGTGATCGACAAGCTGATGAATCTGGGGCGCGATACGCCGCCACCAGCCAGCGTTGTCGATGCGAAAAAGGAATCAGAACGCCTGCAACAAAACCAGATTGAAGGTAAACCCGTGACCGAAGGTGAAACGCCTTCGCTTGATGATTAAGGGTTTACGCATGATGTTTTCAGCTTTCAAAAAACTGGCGCTTTTGGTTTTGGCCTTGTCTATTCTTTCTCCCGCTTATGCTACGGAGCCTGCAATCAAGAATGAGCAGGCCGCTTCGCCCGCACAGCCTGATGAGGAGAGGGAGAAGGTTTTCAACGCCGAAAGTTTTACGCTGGATAACGGGATGGAGGTCGTCATCGTTCCGAATAGCCGCGCGCCGGTGGTCACCCACATGGTGTGGTATAAATTCGGCGCGGCGGATGAGCCGATGGGAAAATCCGGTATTGCGCATTTCCTCGAACATTTGATGTTTAAAGGCTCAGCGCAGGTCGGCGGGCGCGATCTTCAACCCGGTGAATTTTCCGAGATCGTCCGTTCGATGGGCGGAAATGACAACGCCTTTACGGCGCAGGATTATATTTCTTATTTCCAGTCGGTCCCGGCGGAGCATCTGGAAACCGTGATGCGGATGGAAGCCGGGCGGATGAACGGTTTGAACCCGCCCGAAAACGAAGTTTTGTCAGAGCGCAAAGTGATTATCGAAGAGCGCAAGCAACGCACGGATAACGACCCGCGCGGGCAATTCGGCGAGCAACTCGCTGCGGCGGCCTTTGTTAATCATCCTTACGGCATTCCGGTGATCGGCTGGAAGCATGAGGCCGAGGCGCTGTCCTATGCGGATGCCAAGGCGTTTTACGATCGCTGGTATGCACCGAATAATGCCATTTTGGTAGTTTCCGGGGATGTCAGTCCGGCCAAGGTTTTTGAGCTGGCGATTGAGATTTACGGGCAATTACCCCGCGAAGATGTGCCGGAGCGCGCGCGCACCCGCTCACCGGTTTTGAATTCCAAAACCAGCGTGACGCTTGAGCACCCGGCCATTCACGAGCCAGTGGTGCAGACATTGTTCCGCGTCCCTTCATCGCACCAAAGCAAAGACGATGCTTTGGCGCTACAGGTTTTGGAAGAGATCATGGGTGGCGGGCCGACTTCGCGGCTGTATAAATCTTTGGTTGTGAAACAGAAAATTGCCAGCAGTGCGGGGATGAGCTATCACCCGAGTGCGTGGGATGATTCCAGCCTGTGGATTTACGCCAGTCCGTTGCCTGGTCAGACGCTTGAGATGGTGCAAAACGCCCTGATGGGCGAACTACGCAGGTTGATTAAAGACGGCATTGATGAGGATGAATTGAATGACGCAAAATCAAGGATGCAGGATGAGGCTATTTATGCGCGTGACAGTCTCACCGGCCCGGCGATGGTGATTGGCCAGAGTCTGGCCACCGGACAATCGCTTGATGATGTTGAATATTGGCCGTACGATATTGCCGGGGTCAGCGCCGAGCAGGTTATCGCAGTGGCCCAAAAATATCTTAACCCGGATGTTCCGACCGATCATCCGCCGGTGAGCGGGTATTTGTTGCCTCAAGGACAAGGAGAGAAGTGATGCTTATCACAATGTCATTGCACCCTAAAGGGCATAAACGAGGAAAGCCGACAGGCTTAACGCAGCAATCCGGAATATGGATTGCTTCGCTGACGCTCGCAATGACGCTGTTTTTCGTTACTTCCGCGCAGGCTAAAATTCTCGATATTCAGGAGGTGACCAGCGAAGGCGGGATCACAGCCTGGTTGATTGAAGACCACAGCGTTCCGGTGATCGCGATGGAATTCGGCTGGGAAGGCGCAGGCTCCGCTCGGGATCCTGAAGACAAGCAAGGGCTGGCGCGTATGTTATCGAACACTCTAGATGAAGGTGCGGGATCTCTGGACTCACAGGCGTTTCAAAAAGCGCTGCGCGATCAGGTGATCTCTTTGGGCTTTTCGGCCAGTCGGGATGATTTTAACGGTTCGCTGAAAACCCTGACCAAGAATAAAGACCGGGCCTTTGAACTGACAGCGCTTGCCCTGACGAAGCCGCGTTTTGATGGCGATGCGGTTGATAGAATGCGTCAAGCCAACCAGAGCCGCATTCGTTCGTCACTGTCCGAGCCGGACTGGATGGCGGCGCGGTTGATCAACGACAAGGCCTTTGCCGGTCACCCTTACGCGCTGAATAGCGGGGGGACGCTGTCGTCTTTGGAGCGCATTAAACCGGCAGATCTCAAAGAGCTGCATCAAAATACTTTAGGGAAAAACAATCTTCGTGTTTCCGTTGCCGGGGACATTCGCGCGGATGATCTGGCCAAGATTCTCGATCAGGTGTTTGGCAAATTGCCGGATATCCTTTTGAAGGATCTTGCCGATCTGGACATACAAAATGCAGGAAAAACATTTCTCTACAAACGCGATATCCCGCAAAGCGTGATTGAGATTGTGCAGCCCGGCATAGGGCGGGATGATCCGCGTTTTCACACGGCGCAGGTGATGAATTTTATTCTTGGCACCTCGGGTTTTGGTTCGCGTCTGACCAATGAAATCCGCGAGAAACGCGGACTGACCTACGGGATTTATTCGTATTTTTATGATTACGAGCACACGAAGGGTCTGGCGGTTTCAACATCGACGGGGAATGAAAATGTCGGGGAAATGGTTGGCCTGATTAAAGATGAGTTTACCAAAATGGTTGACGCCCCCATCAGCGCGGATGAGCTCCGTGATGCGAAATCTTATTTGATCGGCTCGGTTCCGTTATCAATGACTTCGACAGACAAGATTGCCGAGTTGATGAATTCACTCCAGCTTGACGGCTTGCCGCCTGATTATCTCGACAGCCGCGAAGAAGCGATTGAAGCGACGAGCGTTGAAGATGTGCAGGCGCTGGCCAAAGCGTTGCTCGCGCCGGAGAAATTTGTCACGGTTGTTGTGGGCTCCCCGGAAGGACTGGAAGATGTTACAACTGTGAAATCTTTGCCGAATGTCGAATAAGCGAGAACATATTCCTGTTCACCAGCGCCCGGAATGGAGCGCGTTAAAGAGCCAGTGCAATGGCCTTGGCGATCTGCATATGCGCGATCTTTTTGCCGATGACCCGGCGCGCTTCGAAAAATTCAGCATCGCCATTCCCGGCGCATTGCTGGATTATTCCAAACATAAAATCACCGGTGCGGTCATGAATGACCTGATTGCGCTGGCACGCGCCTGCGATGTTGAAGGCGCGCGTGAGCGGATGTTTAATGGTGAAATTATCAATGTTTCTGAAAAAAGGGCTGTGCTCCATACGGCGTTACGCCGTCCTGCTGATGAAGAGGTCTATGTTGATGGCGAGGACGTTGTGCCCTTTGTGCACAAGACTTTGTTCCGGATGCGCGATTTCAGCAATGACGTACGTTCAGGCGCATGGACCGGTTTCACCGGAAAGCCTATAAAAACGATTATTAATATCGGGATCGGAGGTTCCGATTTAGGGCCGCGGATGGTTTGCAAGGCGCTTAAATCCTTTGAAATCCGGCAATCGCAGGCTTGCGGACAGACTATCGATATTGATGTTCGTTTTGTTTCGAATATCGACGGCGATGCCATTCATGAACGTTTGCAGAGCTGCGATCCAGAAGCGACTCTGTTCATCGTCGCATCCAAGAGTTTTATGACACAGGAAACGATGGCGAACGCCGAAACGGCCAAGGCGTGGCTTGTCGATGCGTTGCCGGACGAAGAGGCCGTGAAACATCACTTTGTTGCTCTATCCACGAATGAAGAGGCCGTTCGGCAATTCGGTATTTCACCAGACAATATGTTTGCGTTCAAAGACTGGGTCGGTGGGCGTTATAGCGTGTGGAGCTCTATCGGGCTGCCGATTTGCTGCGCTGTCGGGTTTGATGCGTATCAAGACTTTTTAACCGGCGCGCATGCGATGGATCATCATTTCCAGAGCGCTCCTTTGGACAAGAATATGCCGGTTATCATGGCTCTTTTGGGGATATGGAATCGTAATTTCCTGAACTATCCGGCGCTGGCGATTTTGCCTTACAGCCATGATTTGCGAGATTTTCCGGTTTATATGCAACAGCTGGATATGGAATCGAACGGCAAGGGCGTTGATCGGTATGGCCGAACGCTGGAAGTAAAAAGCGGGCCCGTGGTTTTTGGCGAGGCGGGCACAAACGCGCAGCACACTTTCATGCAGCTTTTGCATCAAAGCGCTGAAATCGTGCCGACTGATTTTATTATGGCCGCTCGGCCCAATCATCCTTATCAGGACCATCACACGCAATTGCTGGCCAACGCGCTGGCGCAATCGCAGGCATTGATGGAAGGGCAGGACAATAAGGACGCGCCGCATCGGCATTTCCCCGGAAACCGGCCCAGTTCATGCCTGATTCTCGATACCCTGGACGCGTATCATCTGGGGATGCTGCTGGCGCTTTACGAGCATAAGGTTTTCGTCCAAGGCGTGATCTGGGGAATTAACAGCTTTGATCAATGGGGAGTAGAGTTGGGCAAAACCCATGCGGGGACGCTGATTGAACGCTTTGAAAATACACAAAAAACCGATACACTCGATAGCTCGACAGCCGGTCTGATGGCCTATTTGCAGGAAAAATTTATAAACTCTTAGAAAGCCTTCCTGTACAATAAGTTATCTGCGTAAAAATGAAGAATTGACGGCGGAATAGGCCGTTTTTGTTTAGGGTCAGGACCCTAGGTGCGAAGAAGGCGCATGGCATGAGATCAACCATTCCCGATCCCAGTGAGTTGCTACCGCTCAGCCAGTCACAGCTGAACGATGTGTTGGAAAAGCACGCCATGTATTTGCGCGGGCAAATCGGCGGGGCGAGGGCTGTGTTAAAGTATCGCAATCTTTCGGAGTTGGATTTCAAGCAAGCCGATCTTTCGCAAGCCGATTTTACCGGCTCTTTGATGGTGGAGGCCGATCTTTCTCATGGCGTTTATGTCAGCACCTGTTTTTTTGCCTGTGATATGCGCAACGCCAAAATGAATAATGCGAATTTTTCGCGCGCGGATTTTCGCGGGGCGTATGTTGCCGGGGCGAATTTATCCGGGGCGGATTTAAGCGACGTTGATTTGCGCGAAGGCAAAATCATGAAGCGCGGCGAAAAAGGTGTGCTTGAAGATCGCAAGCGTTCCGGTGGGACCGGAGCCAGAGCGGTTTTGTCCGGCGCAAAAATGAGCGATACGAACATGACCGGCGCGCAGGCGACATCGGCTGATTTTTCCGATTCCGACATGAGCGGCGTGATCATGACCGATGCGAATTTGTCCGGCGCAAGCTTTGAAGGGGCTAATCTGGCGGATGCCGACCTGACCGGTTCCGATCTTTCCGGCACCAATATGCGCCAGTCGATTATGACCGGCACGGTCATGGAAGATACCGAACGCCTGGGCATGGACACGACGGCAGCGGTGACCGAAAGCGATATGGGCGCCAAGCTGGAAAATCTGGGCAAGAGCCTGCCGGAATTGCTGGAAGAGCATACGCTGTGGGTGGCGACGGCCGGACGCGCCGGGCGCCAGCTTGATCTGAGCGGATATGATCTGCGCGATGTTCTGGATCTTAAAAAATTCCCGCTGACCGCCATTCAATGCAACGGGGCAAACTTCCTCAATCAGGATTTACGCAAGGCGGAGTTGCAAAGCGCGGTGTTTGACCGTTCGGACTTCCGGGACTGCAATATGGAGAGCGCGGATTTACGCGCCTCGAGTTTTAAATATGCGCAGATGGCGCGGGTGGTTCTGGACGGGGCGTTGATGTGCCCTTTGGAGTTCAGGAAAGACACCGATCGGCACACCTTGCGGCGAGTGGATTTCAGCGGAGCGAATTTGCGTTTCGCAAAGATCCATGAGGGGGATTTGAGGGATGCGATTTTGATGGGGGTGGATTTGACCAGCGCCATTCTTATTGGGTGCGATTTGCGGCGGGCTGATTTTACCGGCGCTATCCTGAATGGCATCCGGCTGGAGGACTGCCGTCTGGATGATACGATTATCGATCTTGGCGCGCTGTAAAAAGTTATCCACCAAGCCCATCTCCTCCCACAAACGAAAAACCTGACAGACACCGCATGGCACGGTAGGCTCCGTTTATGTCTATTCGTTATTTACCGGAAACGCTGATCAACCAGATCGCGGCGGGCGAGGTGATTGAGCGCCCGTTTGCCGCCGTCAAAGAGCTGGTGGAAAATGCAATCGATGCGGGCGCGTCGCGCATTGAAGTTACACTGAAGGCCGGGGGAAAAAGTCTGATTGTGGTTAGCGACGACGGCAAGGGAATGGGCCGCGAGGATCTGATCGCGGCGGTCGACCGGCATGCGACCTCGAAGCTGCCCGATGACGATCTGGTGCATATCGAGCATCTGGGGTTTCGCGGTGAGGCGCTGGCCTCGATTGCGGCGGTGGCGCGATTGAGTATTCATTCGCGCCTTTCCTGCCCCCCCTCCCTTGAGGGAGGGGGAAGGGGGGAGAGTGTTGAATCTTACAACATCGAACACCCCCACCCTAACCCTCCCCCTCAAGGGGGAGGGGATAATTCCACAGCATGGCAAATCAACGTTGAGGGTGGGAAGAAATCCGAGCCTGCGCCTTCGGCGCATCCGCAAGGGACGCAGGTCGAGGTGCGGGATTTGTTTTTTTGCACACCGGCGCGGCTGAAATTCCTGAAGACTGAGCGGGCTGAATTTATGGCGGTGAAAGATACGCTGACGCGTCTGGCCATGGCCAATCCGGGCGTTGGTTTTACACTGAACCATGACGGGAAGACGGCGCTAAAATTACCGAGGGCACGCGGTGTGCAGGAGCGGATGGCGGCGATTTTGGGCCGCGAGTTCGGCGAGAATGCGATGGCGATTGAGGCGGAACGTGAGAGCATTGGCTTGCGCGGTTTAGCCAGTCTGCCGACTTACCACCGCGCAACGACGCAATATCAATATCTGTTCGTCAACGGGCGGGCGGTGCGCGATAAGCTTTTGCATGGGGCGATCCGCGGAGCGTATTCCGATGTTTTGCATTCCGGGCGGCATCCGGTGGCGGCGTTGTTTGTTGAGTTATCGCCCGAAGATGTCGATGTGAACGTGCACCCGGCCAAGGCCGAGGTGCGGTTTCGCGATCCAGGATTGGTGCGCGGGTTGATTGTTAGCGCGCTGAAACATGCTTTGCATGAGCATGGCGGACGCGCTTCGAGCAGTGTGTCGAGTGCGATGATGGGACGACTTGGGGCTTCTATGGGACGGCAAGATGGCAGCGGACCTGCCCTGCCCTTGTACAGAGGAACATCGGCACCCGTGCCGCGCAACTACGTCTATGGCGGCGGGCAAATGGCTGAAGCGGTGCAGAATCTCTATGCGCCGATGCCGCCTGCGCAAGGGTCAATGGCGATGGATATGGTGCCGCATGCCCGGGCCGAGATTGACGAAACGCCGCAGGAGGAGCCGACAAACTTTCCATTAGGAGCGGCGCGGGCGCAAATTCATGAGAATTACATCATCGCGCAAAGCGAGAACGGCATGGTGGTTATCGACCAGCATGCGGCGCATGAACGGCTGGTCTATGAGCGCTTTAAAGCGCAGATGAATGAGCGGGGCATTGAAAAGCAAGGCTTATTGACCCCGGAGATTGTTGAATTAGAGGAAAGCGAAGCGGAGCGCTTACTCGGCTTTGCGCCTGAACTGGCTAGGCTGGGGCTGGAGATCGAGCCGTTTGGCGGGGAGGCGGTGGCGGTGCAATCCGTGCCGGCTTTGCTGGGGGCGCGGGCCGATATTTCCGCCATGATCCGCGATCTGGCCGATGAGATTACTGAAAGGGACAGCGCGCAGGGGCTTGAAGAGCGCCTCAATGACATTCTCTCGACGATGGCTTGTCACGGGTCGGTACGCTCCGGGCGGCGCTTAACGAGCGATGAGATGAATGCGTTGTTGCGCCAGATGGAACAAACGCCCTTATCGGGGCAATGCAATCATGGACGCCCGACCTATGTTGAACTATCCTTAAAGGATATTGAGCGCTTATTTGGACGTAGATAATTATGGACGAACACCCGCAAAGTCATGGCCGCAAGGCCGTTTTGAATTTGTATGCCGCGCTGGGGGCGAGTTTGATTCTCTCGGTTTTGCCGTATATGCATGCCGCCGCGCTTTCGCTGGCGTTTTTTACGGGGGTGCTGATTGCAGCCTATGTTCTGCGCGGTAAGACGGAAAATAACAGCCTGATTGAAAATCACGCAACCTTTGTCATCCGCACGCTGTGGATCGGAGCGTTTTTCTCGCTGATCACCACGGCGGCGGCGACTGCCTATATGATGAGCGGGATTGATTATACGCCGTTTGAGTCTTGTGCGCAGGCCTTGGCACATAACGGCGCTGCGTGGCTTGAGAGCGCGGGAATGATGGAGATTTACGCCCTGGTCGAGCCGTGCGTTGCAGGCTTTATCGAAGGCAATAAAGTGCTGTTTATCAATTCTGTGGTCATTGCGGGCGTTCCAATCGTTCTGTATATGGCTTACCGTATGGCCAAGGGCGTTGCGCGGGCATCAAAAGGGTATCGCCTCGCCGATCCTAAGGGATGGTTTTGAATTTAAACGCGTCATCGCGGGAAAGCCCGCAGGGCTGACGCGGCGATCCATAAAAAAACTGATTGCTTCACCTGGATCTAATCCGGGTTCGCAATGACGATGTGTTGCAAAAACTGCGCAGCGGCCTCGAGATCCCGGAGCATGGCGGCGTCTTTCTTTTCGCTGGCCGGGTCACGGCCGTAAATTTCAGCATTGTAAATCTTGTCTTTAAACTGTTCCTCGACGCGCGCGGCGTTATAGATGTCCTGCGGAGAGATTTTCCCATCGACAAAGGCCAGACCGAGCACCAGCGAGCCGGAGAGCGGTACGGCAAGCTGGAGAATAGTAAAGCGCGCATCATCGAGAACCGCGACCTTTTCTTTTACAGCTTTGTGGGCGGCGGCGGGCTGTTTGAGAGCGGCGATGGCGGTGGTGGTTTCAAGCGCAGCGCCGAATTCATCCGCAAACCATTGCAGCCACGGGTCCCAGCTTTCGGCTTGCTTTTCCGCTTGGCCGGGCGGCTGGTCTTTTGGGGCGCGATAACACAGCAGATCGGTGTCGAGAAATTTGAGCAGTTCGGCGCTCATCGCCGCACGCTGCCCTGACACACGATCGATCTGGGTACTGAGAATTTGGGTCAGCGGCATGGTTTCGGGATCTATGCTCTCACCTTGTGCGGCCCATTCCGCCTGAATGGCGGCGGCTAAAGCTTCGTTCGGGGCTAACAGCGTTTTTTTCAAAGGCGTTTTGACCGGCCTGCCGTCGAGATGGACCGCCCAGCCATCCTTATCATGCCGGATGGATACGAGTTTGTAGAAACGTTTCATTCATTCGTCTCCACAGCGGGCTGTTCTATTTCAGCGGCGGGGGGTTCTGGCTGTTCTGGCTGGGTTTCAGGTTCAGAGGCTTCAGAGTCTTCGGCGGGTTTTTCCGGTTCGGGCAAAGTTTCTTTCTCGATGACAAAAGCCTTGCACGGGTGGTCGTCGGCAAGGTCAAAATCGGCCAGCGTCACGGCATAGAAAACCGGGTTCACGGCGCCGAGCAACAGCCCACCGACCTTTTTACCCAGATCGAAAATATTGGGCGAGGCCTTAAGATCTGAAAGCGGGCCGGACACATTCACCGCCCCGCCGATCGTCCCGATCGCGATCTCTTTGGGCTTTGGTTCGAGAACCATTTCGAGGTAATCTTTTTGAAAATCGTAAGTGCCTTCACCGTGCAGCGTCACGCGCTTGCGTATCGACAAACACTGCATCGCTGCGGCCTTTGAGGTTTTCGACATCAAGATTGACCACCACGCAATTCATATTGAGATCGCTGTCTTCTTCAAAGCTCGGCAGAAGGGCGTTAAGCAGACCGCCACCCCAGAGATTGAGCAGCCCGGCACGCATTTTGCCGCGTCCGCCGACGAAACTGATTTTCCCGGAAAGGCTGTCAAACAGCCCTTCCAATGTGCCGCTTTGCGAGGACAGTTCCATCAAAATGTTGCCGTGGCCTTCGATACGGGCGGGCTCATCGCTGAGGCGTTTTTGCAGTTCGGTATAGTCGAAGTTTTTGACTGTGATTTTCTGGGTCATTTCGGCGGGGCTTTTTGCCGCGTCGATATCCACATCGCCGCTGAGCGTCCCGGCGACAATCGTGCCGGAGAGCGGCCCCATATGCAGTTCACCGTTTTTGATGCTGAGCGGCGTTTCAACTTTGCCGAGCAAGACATTGCCGGATTTAAGCTGTTGAATATCCAGTTTCAGATCGACATCAAGGCCGTCCAGATCGAGTTTACCCCCCGGCGTCCCGAAAATTTTATCCAAGGCATCGATTGTTTTTTGTAGCTCCGACGAACCATCAAAATCGCTCACGATGATTTCCGGGCCGACAATTTCGCCTGAGATTTTTAAAGGCTTTTCATCGTCGGGCCATTCAAAACGCACATCAGGATCAACGCGACTTTTCCCCGGTTCAATGCGTAATTGGCCATGAACCTTCAGGCGATCATCCCCGCGATCAAAATCGATATTGCCGTGCAGAACCTCTTGTCCGGCCTTTTTCAAAACGAGATTTTCAAACTTGTAATCGCCGGTCACGGTATTACGGATTGTGCCGCCCGCGCCGATGTCGGCCAAAGTGGCTTCAAAGCCGCGTTCGCGGCCTATGACATAGGTGTATGCTCCGGGCTTGCCTTTGACATCCAAGCCGAAGCTGGCTTTGAGCGGAGTTTTGCCGACCCGTCCGTCAATGACCAAAGCACTCTGTTCCCCTTCGTCTTCGATGGCCAGAGATTGAATTTCAATGCTTTGCGCCAGCATGCTGCCGGGCATGGCTTTGAGGTTTTTGATCTGCAAATCTTTGAAATGGCCGGGGCGATAGAGCGCATCAAAGAGCGGCATGACCAGCTTTGCCGTATCGATGCGGACTTGCGCTTCGCCGGTTCCGTCTTCGCCGCCGCGCAGTTCGACATCGGTGACGTCAATAACGATGTTGGGGAAAAAGCGCATGGAATTAAGCGTGCCAACGCGGGCGGTGTAGGGCGTGGCATCGGTCAGAAATTCTTCAACGGCTTCACGCAAGACGGGACTGTTACCGCCCATTCTCGAAAGGACTGTGAGACCGATAAACAGCGCAACACCCAAGATGGCCAGCCATTTGAGAATGCGCAGGACGATCGTTTCCCAGCCCTTATCGGATTTTGCCTGCAGGTCTTCGCTCATGGTTTCACATCCTCAAAAGGGTCGGCTTTTAAATTGGGGCTGAAACCCAAGGCTTTCCAGCTTTTCTTTAATTCAGGGGGCAAGGGCGCGGTGATATCGAGCGGTTTTTTGCGACCCGATGGATGGGGCAAAATCACCCGGCGGGCGTGCAGATGCAGGCGGTCGGCCATATTCAGGTTTTTGAAATCGGCTTCCACCTTGCGGCGGGCTTCGTGCCATTCTTCCTGTTCGGGCAGGCGGGCGTATTTTTTATCCCCGACAATCGGGCAGCCGATGAGTTCACTATGAACGCGGATCTGGTGGGTGCGACCCGTGCGCGGCCAGAATGCGACGAAGGCGGCGCTGTTTAATGCATTTTCCAGCACCATGAAATCGGTAATCGCCATTTTACCGTCTTTTTCATCGACGACCATACGTTCTTTATTGCTGCCCCCGGCCTTGGTTAGCGGGGCCTTAATCGTGCCGTCGAGTTGTTCAGGCGCCGGCGAGACAATCGCCCAGTAGATTTTCTTGATGTCGCGTTTTTTGAAGGCATCGCCGAGAGTTTGCGCGACTTTGGCCGAGCGGGCGAGCAGCAATACGCCGCTGGTGTCCTTGTCCAGACGATGTACAAGACGCGGTTTTACGCCGTTTTTATCGGCCAGCGCGCCGAGCAAGCCATCGATATGAACCTTGGTCTTGCTGCCGCCCTGCGTAGCCAGACCAGCGGGTTTGTTCAGGGCGATGACATCGGCATCTTCGTAGATCACCAGCGATTTGATGAAGGCTTTGTCTTTGTCGGTCAGTTTCGGTTTTGCCCCAAACGGTTTGCTTTCCACCGGCGGGATGCGGATTTCCTGACCGGCCTTGAGCTTGCTGTCGGGTTTGAGGCGTTTGCCGTCGGCGCGGATCTGGCCCTTGCGGATCAGCTTTTGCGCAAGGCCATAGGGCAGTTCAGGAACGGCCTTCTTGAGCCAGCGATCGAGGCGCTGGCCGTCATCATCGTCTTTGACCGTAATGTGGCGCACTTCGTTCATGATACAAAGGCCCGGACCAGCGCCATGGCAGCAAACAGCGCGGTGATTGACAGAATGACTGAGCCGCCGAGATAGAACGCGCTATGCAGGTAGGCTTGGCGCTCCCACAGGTTGGCAAAATCGAGGGAAAAGGTCGAAAAGGTTGTAAAAGCGCCCAAGAAGCCGGTGACCAAGAACAGCTTCATATTTTCAGACGGGTGCCAATAATGGGCGAAGACGGCGATCAGCAAGCCCATCATGAACGAGCCCAAGATATTCACCGTTAATGTGCCATAAGGGAAACCGTGGCCGAGCAGGCGCACAGCACCAACATTGACGCCGTGGCGCACCAATGCGCCGATGGCGCCTCCAGTGGCAATCGCGAGTATTGCGTTCATGATGATTTCTCCTTACAAGTACTGTTCACGTTTGTAATCGAGATCGCGAACATGTTCAATCATCTTGGCAATACAGCCAAAGGAATCTTACTCGCCCTGATGGGGTTTAGCGCCTATACCGTCGGCGATGCCTGCGTAAAATGGCTGAGCGCTTATTATCCCGTCATTGAGATTGTTGCGATAACCTACTGCTTTTCATTGGTTCTTTGTGTAGTTGCGTCTCCATGGCTGGGCGGGTTGAGGCGTACGCTACAAACGAAACGGTTCAAAATCCATATCGCACGCGGATTTACAAATATGGGGGTGGCCGTCTTCGCCATTTTGGCCTTATCTCATATGCCGATAACCTCGGCTTATACTATTTTTTTTATGGCCCCGTTTATTGTCACTTTGCTGGCGCTTCCGCTTTATAAAGAACATGTACCATGGCAGAACTGGCTGGTCATTGCTCTGGGCTTTACCGGTGTTCTCATTGCTTTTCCTCCCGGCCCGGCGTTGTTTGATCCGTGGGTGCTGGCGGCCTTTGGCACAGCTCTGTGCGTGGCGGCATTAAACCTCTTGGCGCGTCCCCTCGGTCCAGAGGAAACGATTTTATCGCTGCCCTTTTATCCAAGTCTTATTAATGTGCTGTGTCTGGGCCCTTTGGCCCTTTACGTTTTTGTTATGCCCAGCGCGCAGCATCTTTTGATTTTTGCCTTGGCCGGAGTCATGCTGACTTTGGGCCTCATCGGCGTAGCGAGCGGTTTTCGTCTGGTGCGTCATGCTGTGGCTGCCCCGATTCATTATATCCAGATTGTCTGGGGGTGTCTGATTGGTTATTTCATTTTTGGCGATGTGCCGAGTCTGCAGGTTCTAATCGGGGCCGGGGTTATTATCGCCAGCGGCGTTTATCTGATTGAAACCGAGCGCCCTAACGGTACGATTCACAAGGTTGCCGCACGCCTTAGAAAACCTAAAGCAAAACCTTAAGAATATCAATTTCAAGAATAGATACGGTGCGTTTCGTATTTATTATTTTTTGGCCCTGATATTGGCCCAATAAGATAAGCGCTTTTTAATTTCGCGTTCAAAACCACGTTCGACAGGTTGGTAGAATTCCTGACGGTTGAGGTCTTCGGGAAAGTAGCTTTGGCCGGAAAATCCTTCTGCGCGGTCATGGTCATATTGATAACCGATGCCGTAGCCTTCGGCCTTCATCAACTTCGTCGGGGCGTTCATCGCATGTTTGGGCGGCATCAGCGAGCCGGTTTCATTGGCGAGGCGTTTGGCGGCTTTGAGGGCCATGTAGCTGGCGTTGGATTTCGGGGCGGTGGCGAGATATGTGCAGGCCTGAGCCATGGCCAGTTCGCCTTCGGGCAGGCCGAGGCGTTCATAAGCCGTCCATGCGTTATTGGCGATCACCAGCGCCTGCGGATCGGCATTGGAGATATCCTCGCTGGCCATGCAGGTCATTCGGCGCAGAATCGTGGCCGGGTCTTCGCCCCCGACCAGCATGCGGGCCATCCAGTATAACGCGCCGTCGACATCGGAAGCGCGCAGTGATTTATGAAACGCGCTCAAGAGGTTATAGTGCGCTTCGTTACCCTTATCGTAAAGCGGCGCACGGCGTTGAACCAGCGTCATCAGCCCTTCCTCATCCAGCATTTCGCCTTGAGCGATGATCTGTTCGGCCATGGAAAGGATATAGCGTCCGTCGCCGTCGGCCATGGTTTTGAGAAGGGCGCGCGCCTCGGGGCTCAAGGGCAACGGCCCTTCGCTTTCGGCTTTTTGCAAAAGCGTTTCCAGCGCTTCGTCGTCCAAGCGCTTGAGAACAAAGACTTGTGCGCGGCTGAGCAAGGCCGCATTGAGTTCAAAAGACGGGTTTTCGGTCGTTGCGCCGATGAGCGTGATGGTGCCGTCCTCCATCACCGGCAGAAAGGCATCTTGCTGGGATTTGTTGAAGCGGTGAATCTCATCAACGAAGAGCAGAGTCCCCTGCCCGTTCTTTTTACGGATTTTGGCCGCATCGAAAACTTTGCGCAGGTCCGCTACGCCGGAAAAAATCGCCGAGATTTGTTCGTAGTGCAGCTCCGTGTGATCAGCGAGGATACGCGCCAGTGTGGTTTTGCCACAGCCCGGCGGCCCCCAGAAGATCAGTGAAGGCAGACGGCCACTTTCGAGCATTTTGCGCAATGGCGCGCCCTGCCCCACAATATGGTCTTGCCCGACGACATCTTCAATCGCATGGGGGCGCAGGCGGTCAGCCAACGGGCGGCGATTGTCTCCTTGCGTATTTTCTTCGCCTTTCACTGCAAATAAATCAGGCATTCCCTTGACCTTGACCGTTTAAATATGTGAGATATTTCTTTTATATCATCAAATGCGAACATTTAAAGAACGAACTTATGTCGGCAGAACGGTTAACCTACACGGATGAAGTGGCCAAAGAGACAGGCCCTTTGTATGGACGATTGCAAAAGCAATATAGTCCTGAGCGCTGGCAAACGCTGGCGCCTTACATTCACGAAATCAATCGGCTGAAAAAAGAAAAAAACGCGGTTATTTTAGCGCATAATTACATGACGCCGGATGTGTTTTACGGGGTTGGCGATGTGGTCGGGGATTCCCTGATGCTGGCACAAAAGGCAGCCGCCAGCGATGCGGATATCATTATCCAGTGCGGCGTGCATTTCATGGCCGAAACCTCGAAAATCCTGTGTCCGGAGAAAAAGGTGATTATCCCCGATATGGAAGCAGGCTGCAGCCTGGCCGAGAGCATTACCGGGGAAGATGTACGCAGACTGAAAGAACAGCATCCCGGCATTCCGGTGGTTTCCTACGTGAATACATCGGCCGATGTGAAGGCGGAGAGCGATGTGTGCTGCACCTCTTCGAATGCGCTCAAGATTGTGGAAGCGCTGGGGCGTGAGGGGCATGACACAGTAATTATGACGCCGGATAAATATCTGGCGCAAAATGTTGCCGCGCAAACCGATGTGAAGATCATCATCTGGGACGGGACCTGCATGGTGCATGAGCGCTTCACGGCGGAAGATGTCAAAAAAATGCGCGCAGATTATCCGGGGATTTTCGTACTGGCGCATCCTGAATGCCCGCCCGAAGTGATGGCCGAGGCCGATTATGCCGGTTCGACCGCGCAGATGGACGATTACATTAAGGAGCATCAGCCCGCCAGGGCCGTGCTGTATACCGAATGTTCGATGAGCGATAATATCGCCGCGGCCAATCCGGGTGTGGAGATGATCGGCACCTGTCAAATGTGCCCGCATATGAAGCGGATTACGTTGCCCAAGATTTTGAAGGCTTTGCGGAACGAAGGGCCGGAGGTGCGGATTGATGCGGCGATTATTGAGCGTGCGCGCAGGCCGATTGAGCGGATGTTGGCGCTGAGTTAGTTTTATGTCATTGCGAGAAGGGCCATCAGGCCTGACGCGGCAATCCAGAATGGTACTTGAAGGCTCTGGATTGCTTCGCTACGCTCGCAATGACGTATAAAGAAGGAATAAAAAATGCATCTTTCTCCCATCATCATTGAAGATCTTGTTAAAGCAGCCCTGAAAGAAGATTTGGGGCATGGGTTCGATATCACCTCAAACTTGCTGATCCCGGCGGTGCAATCTGCACGCGGCGTTTTGCGCGCGCGGGCGGATGGGCGATTGGCCGGTCTGATCGTCGCGCTATCGACCTTTTCGCTCACCGATATTGATTTTGACATGACGGTGATGGCCGAAGACGGCGCGGATTTGAAGGCTGGGGATGTGATTGCCGAGATTGAAGGTCCGGCGCGCAGCCTTTTGACGGCTGAGCGGGTCGCGCTCAACTTTCTGTCGCATATGAGCGGGGTGGCCACGCTCACCCGATCTTACGTCGAACGCATAAAAGATACAGGCACAGAGATTTGCGATACGCGCAAAACCATCCCGGGGCTGCGCTTGCTGCAGAAATACGCCGTGGAGATCGGCGGTGGGGCCAATCACCGGTTCGGGCTGGATGATGCGATTCTGATTAAGGACAATCACATCGCGGCTGTCGGCAGCGTCGATGAAGCGCTGGATCAGGCCTATATGCTGGCCGGGCATACCAAGAAGATCGAGATTGAGGTCGATACTCTGAAACAGCTTGATGATGTACTGGAAAACGGCAAAGCGCACATCGTCATGCTGGATAATTTTGCGCTGCCGGATTTGCAAAAAGCGGTCAGTCGTTGCAAAGGGAAGATCATCACCGAAGCTTCGGGCGGGGTCAGTCTGGAAACGGTGCGCGCGATTGCCGAAACCGGGGTGGATACTATCTCGGTTGGCGCGCTGACCCATAGCGCCCCGGCACTGGATATCGCACTGGATATCGATGTCTAGCGTCATTATCCGGGTGAAACTGAGCCCGAAAGCGGCAAAAAACGCGGTTCAGGGCTGGGGGGAGGACCGTTTTGGGGGAAAACTGCTCAAATGCACAGTCACAGCCGTTCCTGAGAAGGGCAAAGCCAACAAGGCCCTGATCGCCCTGCTGTCTGCATACACGGGTCTGCCACAAGGCGTTTTTTCCATTAAAAGCGGTGAAACATCGCGCCTTAAAACCGTTGAAATACAAAGCGTTACAGACGACTCCCTTTTCAGTCTTTTAAACTGTAAATTTTAGCTTTCCTTTCACTTTTTAGTGAGATAATTATATGACAAATATTTTTAGACGAACGACCAGATTTAGGGCTATGGTTTCACAAATTTTGGATAGATTTACGCGCCTTACAGGGCTCGGTGCGCTGGCACTTATTTCACTTGCCGCGCAGCCCGTTTGGGCGTCTGACGCTCTTACGAAACTCACTCAGGACAACGTCAAAGCCTTTATTGAAGAGACGACGGATATCACCTCTTCCAATCGTAATGGGCTTTCGCCTAAAACCATTCAGGACTATCTCGATCAACATCTTGATAAGAAAGCGCATTTTAAAAGCGTGATGAAGTATCACATTCCCGGTATGCCGGTGCAGGAAACCCAACTGAGTCTGGATAAAGAAGGGTTTATGGACTCTGTCGGCAAGGGGGCTGAGACGATTGAGGGCTACGATACTCTGGTCGAGATTGAAGACATCAAGATTTCCTCGGACGGGGAAAAGGCCTTTGTGAAAACGCGCAACACCGAATACGCCACCATGCCGGTGCCGACAGAGACCGGAGGCACTCAAGGCGTACCGATGGAAGGGGTTTCCGAGTGTTCGCAAATCCTGCTGCTCAAAAAAGGCGTGATCAAGATGTATAACGCCAATTGCGTGACCAATATCGAATTTATGGAATATTAAACGCTGTTTGCTTTAGGGACTGGGCGCTTGCGATAAATACTACCGGCGCATGACCATCAGTTTTTTGATCTCTGCAATCGCCTTGGCCGGATTGAGGCCTTTCGGGCATGTGTTGGTGCAGTTCATGATGGTGTGGCAGCGATAGAGCTTGAACGGGTCTTCGAGCGCATCGAGACGCTCACCCGTGGCTTCGTCACGGGTGTCGGCGATCCAGCGATACGCTTGCAGGAGGATCGCCGGGCCCATGAAACGGTCGCCATTCCACCAATAGCTGGGGCAACTCGTCGAACAGCAAAAGCACAGGATGCAGCCGGCCGGGCCGTGGCCGTCATCGCCGTTGAGAATGTTGGCGTCTTCGGGGCTTTGCAGGCGCTCGCGTCCCGGAGCGGGGCTGTCGGCCTTCAACCAAGGCTCGATCGAAGTATATTGCGCATAAACGTGGTTCAGATCGGGCACGAGGTCTTTGACCACCGGCATATGCGGCAGCGGCGTGACCTTGATATCGCCGGAGCAGTCGTCAATCGCCTTGGTGCAGGCCAGTGTATTCGTGCCATCGATATTCATCGCGCAGGAGCCGCAAATCCCTTCACGGCAAGAGCGGCGCAGGGTCAGAGTTTGATCGATGTTGTTTTTAATATAAAGCAGCGCATCAAGGACCATCGGGCCGCATTTATCGAGATCGATGGTGAAGGAATCAAGACGCGGATTGGCGGGCGTCTCTGGGTTCCAGCGGTAGATTTTGAAGGTTTTCTTGCGCGCGGCGCCTTCGGCCACGTCATGCGTTTCACCGGCGGTGATTTTTGAATTTGCGGGAAGTGTGAATTGGGCCATTTTGCGCTCTTAATGCGTTGGTTCTATCTGCCAATCAGAATAAGCGCTTAAAGGGCAAATGTGAAGGGGAAGAGATGAGAATTATTGATCAAGTGTTGGTGTTTCAACGACCAACGTATAATCACGAGGGGGTTCAACAACCATCATCGCACGACCTGATGCTTTCGCCTGATAAACGCGTTGATCGGCACGGTGAATGATATCTTCCGGCTCGGTCTTTCCAGTTCCGAAAGCAACCCCAACACTGCAAGTTACAGCGTGATTCTGGCCTTCAAAGTCAAAGCGGCAATTCTCTTTATTACACATTGCGTCTTCCAAACGACGAAGAGCCTTATTCCAATCGTCATCTTTTCCCAGTTCCATAATCACCGCAAATTCTTCACCGCCGTAACGCGCTACTACGTCACCGGTGCGAACAGCGCCTTTCAACCGCTGCGCAATGTCTTTCAGAACGGCATCTCCGGCAAGGTGGCCAAATGTGTCATTCACTTTCTTGAAATGGTCCGCATCAAGAAAAACGAATGCAACGCGACCACCGCTACGTTCAGCCCGGCTCAATATTTTTGGCAATTCTTCATTTAGATATTTACGGTTACGCACTCCGGTTAGCCCATCTGTGTAAGCATTTTCTTCTTTAAGACGCCTTTCCCACAGCTCTCCCTCGGCCAGCTCTGCCAGAGACGAACGTGCCAAGGCTTCTCGTAGTTTTTCAGGGTCATTAATATCAGCTCCAAGCGCTCGCAACGTGGATACAGTTGCAAGAATGGCCTCGGCCGTTGCTGGCTGAACGGCGCCTTTAAATATTCCGAGGTTTTTTGATTCTGAATCACTCATGGCCGAAACATTATATTAATTTACATATAAAATCAAGCTTTTACAGCTTAACGCCTCATAAACATTTATTTCTGTTTATGTTGGGTCAAGAGCGTTACCAGAAACTTAATAAACCCGGGCTTTGGGCGGGATGGGCTGAACTTCGTCGGTCAGGGTGGTCATAATCACCGGGCGGTAGTCGATATGGGTTTTTCCAGCCTCATCGACCCAGATGACGGTGTGCTTCATCCATTTTTTATCATCGCGGTCGGGGAAGTCTTCACGCGCCTGCGCGCCGCGGGATTCTTCACGGTTGGCGGCGGCATGCATGGCGGCGACGGCCTGAGAAAGCAGGTTATCCAGCTCCAGAGCCTCGACCAGATCGGTGTTAAAGATCAGTGAGCGGTCAGTGACTTTCAGATCAGCCTTGGCGGCGAAACAGTCGTCGATTTTCTTGATGCCTTCATTCAGCGTCTCACCGGTGCGGAATACGGGCGCGTGCGTCTGCATCGTGCGCTGCATGCGATCACGCAGCTGCGCCGTTGTCGTATTGCCGGATGCGTTGCGGTAATGATCGAGGCGGGCCAGCGCTTTCGAACCATCATCCGCGCCAAACGGACGGTGCTTTGCGCCCGGCACAACGGTTTCGGCGCAGCGACCCGCGGCCGCACGGCCAAAGACGACGAGATCGAGCAAGGAGTTCGAGCCCAAACGGTTGGCACCATGGACGGAGACACAAGCGGCCTCACCAATCGCCATCAGGCCCGGCACGACAGCATTGGGATGTTTTTTGGTCGGGCGAACAACCTCGGCCATATAGTTGGTTGGGATGCCGCCCATATTGTAATGCACGGTCGGCAGGACGGGAATCGGCTCTTTGGTTACATCCACGCCCGCGAAAATGCGTGCGCTTTCGGCGATGCCGGGCAAGCGTTCGTGAATGATGTCCGGCTCGAGATGTTCGAGGTGAAGGTGGATGTGGTCTTTATGCTCACCGACGCCGCGCCCTTCGCGGATTTCGATGGTCATTGAGCGCGAGACAACGTCGCGGGAAGCGAGGTCCTTGGCGGACGGGGCATAGCGCTCCATAAAGCGTTCGCCTTCGGAGTTGGTCAGATAGCCCCCTTCCCCGCGCACGCCCTCGGTGATCAGGCAGCCCGCGCCGTAAATGCCGGTCGGGTGGAACTGGATGAATTCCATATCCTGCAAGGGAATGCCGGCGCGCAGGGCCATCGCGTTGCCATCGCCCGTACAGGTGTGGGCGGAGGTGCAGGAGAAATAGGTGCGGCCATAGCCGCCGGTAGCAAGAATAACCTGATGCGCGCGGAAACGGTGGATTGTGCCGTCATCGAGATTCCACGCCATGACACCGATACATTCGCCTTCGTCGCTCATGATCAGGTCGAGGGCGAAATATTCGATGAAGAATTCGGCCTTGTGTTTGAGAGCCTGCGTGTAAAGCGTGTGTAAAATCGCATGGCCGGTGCGGTCAGCGGCGGCGCAGGTGCGCTGGGCCGTGCCCTTGCCGTAATGGGTGGTCATACCGCCGAAAGCACGCTGGTAAATCTTACCGGCGGCGGTACGGGAAAACGGTACACCATAGTGTTCAAGCTCGATAATTGCGGGGATGGCCTCGCGGCACATATATTCAATCGCGTCCTGATCGCCGAGCCAGTCCGAGCCCTTGACCGTGTCATACATGTGAAAACGCCAATCGTCTTCGCCCATATTGCCCAAAGCGGCGGAGATGCCTCCTTGCGCAGCCACAGTGTGCGAGCGCGTCGGGAAGACTTTTGAGATGATCGCAGTGTTCAGGCCCTTCTCCGCGCAGCCAAACCCGGCGCGCAAGCCCGCACCCCCCGCGCCGACGACGACGACATCATATTCGTGATCGATGATTTCGTAAGATTGTGTCATGTGTCATTTTTCCTTTGCAAGTAAAGGCACAAACCTTTGAAAATAATTGATAAAAATGCTGCAAAAAATATCAAACTATAAAGACCAATCGCAAGTCCGTAACCAAATCCATCGTTTTCCTCAGTCAATTCCACTTTAAAAAACTCATAAATTACAAAGCATAGCCCTGTAAAAATTATTATTGCCCAAATTTTTAAACCCCGGAACGTTTTTAGAAAAAAAGGGATAAATAAAGGAATTAATATCATTACCAAAATCGGAAGCCAGATAAGCTCCATGTCGATCTTCTCCTGTTTTTTTCACCGCCAAGGCGCTAAACACGCCATGAACGCCAAGTTATTCCCTTCTTACAATGCGTTTTAATCCATCTTTTAACAGTGTGGAATTGAAATTCATAAGCAACCCAAGCCTTTTATCCGACATTTTCAAATACGTCAGAAGTTGCGCTTCATGAAGCGGTATTATTTTTTCAACCGATTTTAATTCTACGATTAAACAATTATCAACGACCAGATCCAATCTTAAAGACTGGTCAGTAACTTCCCCCATGAAAGAAACAGGAAAACTCACTTGTCTTTGAAATGGAATATTATTTTTAGATAAAATGCGGCACAGACATTCTTCATAAATTGATTCCAGCAACCCCGGACCAAGCTCTTTATGAACAACCATAGCGGCATCAATAACATTTTTTGCAGCCTTATCCTCTCTAAAATCCAGCGACGTATGGCTATCCATGGCGAACTTTGCAACTTTCTGAGCTTGGCGGTGCATATCTTAAAGACCTTTAGAGCGCTATTTTTAAAATTGAAAAGATGCAGGCGGTGGCGAGGGCAAAAAAGAAGAGATACGTCCCAATCAGTTTAAAAATTTTGAAGCCTTCATGGTGGATATAATCCTCGACGATCTCGCGGTTGCCGAGCACGGCATGGCTGAAGGCTGCGATGATCAGCAGCAGCATACAAATGGCGTTGCGCGGATCGGCCAATTTCGCGGTGAATTCTTCATGGCTGGCGCCGACGGTCTGAGTGAGAAACCAAAGGAACCAAACTGAGAGCACTGCGATGCCGATAGCCGTGACACGCAGCCTGATCCACCCCGGCACAACCGCACGCGATGCGCCCAGACCGCGGGCGCGGGCGAGCGGGGTTTTCATTCCGTGATTGTCCCATTTCATATTCATCGTGTTTCTCCTTCAGCTTCGGCGGCAGTCAGCGTCGCGGTGACAGACGGCGATGCGTATGGGCCTTTATTCAAAACGCAATACCATGTCGCGGCGGTCATGAGCGCGGTGAACAGCAAAACGGCGTAGCCGGCTTTATAGGCGTTTTCGATTTTAAAGAGCAATCCTGAGTCCCAGAAAAGATGGCGGATGCCGTTGGCCAGATGGTAGAAAAATGCGAGCGTGAAGCCGAACAGCAACAGCATGCCGAGCGTGGACCCGGCGAAACTCATGAATACAGCGTAGGCTCCGGGGCCGATTGCTGCGGAGATAAGCCACCAGGCGAACATCATCAGGCCCACGCTCAGCCCGAACCCGGTCATGCGGTGCAGAATAGAAAGTACGGAGGTCATTTGCGGCTTGTAAACCTGCAGGTGCGGGGAGAGCGGGCGCTGAGTTTTGGTGGGGGCGCTCTGTGACATGATATTTCCTTTTGAATTCTTCGAACAGGTTGGAAACCATCATAAAACGCCGCGCAGGTTTTGCAATCCTTTCTTGCAAAATCCTTATGTATTCACAGCAGCTTATCGTCGGATTATTTATCGCGTTTATATTCGAGCGCCAGGCCGTTAATGCAGTAACGCAGGCCGGTTGGCGGCGGGCCGTCGGGGAAAACATGGCCGAGGTGCGATCCGCAATTGGCGCAGTGGACTTCGGTGCGGGCATAGCCGAGCTTGTAATCGGTCGAGGTGCCGACCGCATATTCGTCGGCGGGCCGGTAAAAGCTGGGCCAGCCGGTTTTGGAGTCGTATTTCGCATCGGTGCTGAACAGGTGATGGCCGCAACCGGCGCAATAGAACTTGCCGCGGCCTTCGATGCCGTTTAACGGTGACGAGCAGGACTTTTCTGTGCCTTCACCGCGCAGGATTTCGTATTGTTCGGCGCTCAAACGCGCGCGCCATTCTTCATCGGTGAGTTGAAACGGAAAGTCGCCCTTACGCGGTGAAGAGGCTTTATTTTTAGAGAAAAGGTCGAAGGCCATGGCTTTGCTTGCTCCTGTCATCAGGGCGACACAGGCCACCCCGGCTAAAAACGCTCGTCTGTGCATATCAAAAACACTCCCTATATCTTTCATATAGGAGTATTCGCATCCAAAACAACAAAGTTACAGGACTTTAAGCGGCCTTTTGCGCTTCGTTTTTCACCAGCAGTTCGGCGATTTGCACGGTGTTGAGGGCTGCGCCTTTGCGCAAGTTATCCGCCACGCACCAGAAGTTCAGACCGTTTTCAACCGTGATGTCTTCACGAACGCGGGAAACATACACATCGTCTTCGCCCTGAATTTCCGCCGGGGTGACATAGTTGAGGTCTTCCTGTTCCAGATCGACCAGCGTCACGCCTTCGGCCTTGCGGAAGAGTTCCTTGGCCTGAATAGCGGAGAGTTCTTTTTCCAGCTCGACATTGATCATTTCGGCATGGCCGATGAACACCGGAATGCGTACGCAAGAGGCGCAGACCTTAATCGCCGGGTCGAGGATTTTCTTCGTTTCAACGACCATTTTCCATTCTTCCTTGGTCATGCCGTCATCCATAAAGACATCGATCTGCGGGATGGCGTTGAATGCGATCTGTTTCGGATAGACCGACGGGACCGGCGTCTGGTTGGCATAGATGCCTTTGGTCTGGTTGAACAGCTCATCCATCGCCGCTTTACCGGAACCAGAGGTGGATTGATATGTGCTGACCACGACGCGTTTGACGGTGGCCGCGTCATGCAAGGGCTTGAGCGCGACGACCATCTGGATGGTCGAGCAGTTCGGGTTGGCGATGATGCCTTTTTTAATCTCGTTGATCGCGTGAGGATTGACCTCCGGCACGATCAGCGGCACATCCGGGTCCATGCGCCAGTAAGAGGTGTTATCAATCACGGTGGCACCGGCAGCAGCAGCCTTAGGCGAATATTCAGCCGAGACTTTAGCACCGGGTGAGGACAGCACGATATCCACACCTTTGAAGTCAAAATCAGCCAGATTCTGTACGCGCAAATCCGTATCACCATAGGACACTTCGCGCCCTACAGACCGCTCGGAGGCCAGCGCTACAACGTCGTCAGCAGGAAAGTCGCGTTCATCCAATATTTTTAACATTTCAAGCCCGACATTACCTGTGGCGCCTACAACTGCTACTTTATATCCCATTTTACAAAACCCTAAAATTTTATTGACATAACAAATAATATTAGTATATAACACACCAGAAAATTTAAAAACCTTGGCTTTTATATATGAGGAACACGTTATGAGTAAAGAACAAACAGTCACCCCCCCCTCACGCTTGAGAATATTAAAAATTCATCGCTAGACCTCGGCTTTGGAATAAAACTGATCCGCGGTTTTGTTATATCTCCTGACACACACACGCATATCAAACTGTCTGAAATAGCTGACACAGATTCTAATATAGATGGCGAATACCACCGCGGCTTAGACCATGAGTGGAAACACTGCGCCAACCTAATCCTAACCCTCACATCAGGAAACCGCTCAACAATATCCATCCCTTTCCGATTCTCAGTTGAAGACACAAAAGGAAAAACTCTCGATAATAAAGAACCCAGTGTATATTTCCACTCACTGAGAAAGGATAAAAATGCAGGACCGCAAATACAAGAGCATTATCGAAAAATAAGAAACGCATTAAGCACCATTCAGACGAACTTTCTGCTTGCTACGGTAAACGCAGACCATCCTGGTATGAAACAATCGCTCTTTACTTTACCTGATGAAAAACTTCTTGAGGATTTTGTTTTTGTTAAAAACACAGAAGACCCGTATGTAAACAACGATATAGCACTCAAAGAAGAATTAGCGCCTTCTCAACTTCTTTTAAGGGGTTGAAATAAAAAGAAGAACGAAACCCCGGCGAAAAGCCGGGGCCCATGGGATTTGACTATGTATCGTATGGACCCCGCATCAAATGCGGGGTTTCGCGGGGTTTTGTATTTCGCTGAAAAGAAGAAAGTTGAGAATAGCATCTACTGTAGCTTTTGATCGCTTTTTTACGCCATTCCGATTCAGTCGGAATGACTTTTTTGTGTAAACATTTTTATTTTTACAGGAAGACACAAAGTCACAAAGTTTTTATACTGTTCGCATGATCCTTTGTGGCTTCGTGCCTTTTTGTGAAACCTATGTCTGAAAAACTCACCCGCGAAGAACTGGAACGGAAAGTCGCCGAGGCGGATGCTTTGGCGGAGATGAAGTCAAATTTTCTGGCGACGATGAGCCACGAAATCCGCACGCCCATGCAGGCGATCTTCGGTCTTTTGGAACTGATTGCCGATGAGAAGCCGTCGGAAAACATTTCGGAAATGGTGAGAACCGCGCAAGGCGCGGCGAGCGGATTGCTGGAAATTCTCGATGATATTCTTGATCTGGCCAAGATGGATGCGGACAAGATGGAGCTTGATATGTTCGAGGTGCCGGTGCGGATGCTGGTGCGCGGATTGCTCGAGGCGCTGGCGGTGAAGGTGCATGGCGTGGATATCGCGCTGATCGACGATATCGAACAGGACGTGCCGTTTGTGGTGATTGGCGATCCGAAGCGGCTGCGCCAGATTATTATGAATTTGTGCGGCAATGCGTTGAAATTCACCCATCAGGGCAGTGTCACGGTGCGCGTTACGTCCAAAGTCGAACATATTGATGTACCGAAGGATGGCGTGGGGCTGCGTTTTGAAGTTATCGATACCGGCATCGGAATGAGCGAAGAGGTTTGCGACAGGCTGTTCGGCTCATTCGTACAGGCGGATAATTCCACCAGCCGCAAATATGGCGGGACAGGGCTGGGGCTGTCGATTTCCAAGAAGCTGGTCGAGTTGATGGGCGGGGTGATCGGCGTAACAAGCGCGGAAGGCGTCGGGTCGACTTTCTGGTTTGAAATTCCGACCTGCGAGGTGAGCACGGAGGCGAGCACGGTCGATTTGCCTTCGCTGGACGGGGTTTCCGTGCTGTCGGTTGAAGACCACCCGCAAGGGGCCAAGGAAATTGTCAAATCGCTACGTTCCATGGGGGCTGTGGTGGAAAGTTGCCCGACCTATAAAGAGGGGCTGAATCTGATTACGCGCCGTCCGTTTGACGTGGCGGTGATTGACCAAGGGCTGCCCGACGGACTGGGGCTGGATCTGATTAAAGACATTCTCAAGATTCGACCGCAAACGGGGTTGGTGATGTATACGGTGCGCGATGATATCGGGCTGGCCCATTCATTGAAAGCGCTGGGCGTGACCTATCTGACAAAGCCCGCCAGCCGGATCGGACTGGGCGAGGCGGTGCGCGATGCGGCGAACCGGCACGAGCATATTGAAATTACCGGCCCGACCAAAATGCTGATCGCCGAGGATACGGCGAGCGTACAGGATATTTTAAAACGCCAGCTTGATAAGCTGGGCGTGGAGGCCAGTTTTGTCGAGAATGGACAGCTGGCGCTCGAGGCGCTGGCCACGGGCGAATACGGGATTCTCATCACCGATCTGCATATGCCGGAAATTGACGGCTATGCGCTGGTTGAAAAAATTCGAGAGCAGGAAAAAGAATTTGAGGCGGCGCATTTCCCGGTGATCGTTCTGACCGCCGATGTGCAGATGGCACAGCGCGAAACCTATATGCGTCACGGGTTCGATGAGTGTTTGCTGAAACCCGTATCGCTGGGGCAGTTTAAGCGGCTTTTGATCCGCTGGGGATTGTTGAATGAGGAGGCGGTTGCGGCAGACGCGAAGAATGCGGCATCGGAAATCAAAGCGGATGACAGTGATGGAGACTTGCCTGCGGCGATCGACCGCGAGGCGATGATTGAGCAAATGGGGGCGTTTGACGAGACAACCATCGATATGCTGGGGATGTTTGTCGATATGACGCGGCCGCAGATCGGCAAAATCGAAGAGGCGTTGTCGGCCGGTGATTTTACGGCTCTGCGGGAGTTGGGGCACAGCCTGAAAGGCGCGGCGCGCTCGGCGTGCTGTAATGTGCTCGGCGATCTGGCCGCGCGATTGCAGGATGACGCCGAGGCGCAAAAACCGGTCGGCGCTCTGGTCGACGACATTGTGAAAGAATTTGCGCGGGTTGAAACAGAGGTTTCCGGGCTTAAAAGCCAAGCGCTGTTTTAAAGGCAGGGCTTATGGGCAGCCCGCTTCGTCGCCTGCGGCATCGCCGTTATAGACGTTGGTGGCTTCGTTCTGAATCACCCAAACGCGGAAGCACAGATGGTTCGCCGGACAGGTCAGCAGGCTGTTGCTATCGAGGTCTTTTGCCCCGGCGGGGGCATCTGAGGTATCGATGACGTCGGCTTCGCATTCGGAAAATTTCTCATCGAGTTTTTCAAGCGCGGCCGAAACAAACGCATCGGTTTTATCGGTTTTGGTCCAGTAAAACACGCCGTCTTCGCCGTTATAAATCTGCCAGTCATCAAACAGATCGGGCGCCGGGCCAAGAAATTTTCCGGTGCCGCCGGAAAAGATCAGCGCGTGGTCATAGGGGTTTGCAGTGGTCGGATTCCCGGGGCAGCGCATATTGCGCACAAGGCGGTCGCCGGAACGCCCGGGGGTGGCCGATGAATAGTGTGTTGAATCTGGATTAATCGGATATCGGACATACGGGTTCGGGTCACTGCCTGCGGGGGCGGTATTAATCGTTGAGTCGCCATTGGGATAGAGCAATACGCATTCCTGTATAGCGGAGCGGATGATATCAATCTGGCCTTGCAAGGCAGAAGTGGTTTTAAACGTATTTTGCGAAGAGGTCTGCTGGGATGACGGCTCCATGAAACTCACCGTCAGAGCGGCGAGAAGCGCGATGGCAATCAGAATATAGACAAGCGCGCTTCCGGCTTCGGAAACGCGCTCGATCAAATTTTTATCGGATTTTGTATTCATTCCCCGCCTTAACGTTCAACCAGTACGTGGAAGTAAACAAGATCACTATCGTCGGTCTCATCTGTACCCGGCGTAAAGTCAGCACATCCAAAGGGCTGGCCCGAGAGATCGTTTGAAAGACGCTTGCCAGCACCAAGTGAAGCCGGACCGATCCCCAGACCACTGGCGCTGTCCTGATTCATTTCTTCATCTGCATCCGGAATGTTTGTGCTGCCGGCATCCGGCACACCGTCCGAATCGGCGTCTGTATTGACATTGATGCCCAATTCAGTGTTCAAACGGTCACACAGTGATTGAGATACGCCAGGCAGGAAAGCGATAATATCGTTGGAATTGTTTACCGCAGTGGTGCGGCCAATATTTGCGATCGAATAGTTACTGGAAAAGACCCATTCCCCTTGCGTTCCGGCTCCCATCACTTCAGGCGGAGCGGTGACGCGCGTTGCACCGCCGCCATCGGGGTGAAACACGCAGGTGGAAGAAACCGAAGCCTGATCACACCCGGTGACCGCAGTACCAAAAGCGGATGGCGGATCGAAGTTTAACTGGGCAACATCCGTGCCGCCAATAATCATACGGACAATCGCAGTCCGGACAGAGGCCGGATATTGCGTGATCTGCGCCGAATTCACCAAATTGGCTTCCCCGTCAGATGCACCGCCACCGGAGCGGGAAGACTGTGTTACCGCGTAAGACAGGGCGGCAAACAGGGCCACGGCAATCAAAATCAGGAACAGCACATTCCCTTTCTCGCTTTGCCGATTTTTTTGCAATTTCATGTCTCTGTATAATGTTTTAAGTGTATTCAACATGTGCTTTTCTCCAACTTACTCTTTTCTGATTGTACCATTCCAATTACTTCACGGAAACCTTGTTTATGCGCAAAGAGGCCGAAAGTGGATATCTTTCGCATTCGCGCCCGACGCAAAAATCCTGAATATTCACGTTCCAACCTTGACCGCCATTTTGCACATGGCCAATGGCCTCACGAAACTGCCCAAAAGCGCCAAGGCCGCCGGCGGTAATTGAAATTGACGGGCCGTTGGCCGTAATTTTCAAGCCAGAGTAAATATCCTTGATCTTAGCGACAAAATCCTCGACTTCTCTGGCGTTCACCGGCACGTCCGTGACCTGTGGCACAGTCGGCTTCAGGGCCTGAGCTTCTTGCAAAGACGCCCTAACCTCAGTAAGTTTTTGCAACTGAACCGTGGTGAACAGACCGGTTGCACCCGCAACGGCCCATGTCACGCCCGCAATCATCAGCATGGTCTGGCCCGCATTTTGCGGCAGTTTTTCCAAAAAGGCGTTGAGATCGTCGGCGGCGTGCGGACTGGCATATTTCTTAAGCGAACGCCAATCAAACCCCTTTAAAGACTCTTGCAGCTTACTAAAATTCAACTTCACTTCCCCAATCGTGTTCATTCGTAAAATTATAGTTATATTTAGTATAAACTAAAGTGGTTAAATCCCCTTTAACATATTGCAATAAAACCTAACCTAAAGTGTTATAATTTAATCCTTTTTAGCGGTTACCGATTATGCGAATGCGCCCGTCCTTTTCCTTTGCCGTATCATCAACCCGAACAGGGTATTTCGTCATCACGGTTTGAATATAGGCGGGGGGCACCAAAGCCTGCCACTCGACCTGACCGTCGCGAATTTCATATTTGACCAACGTGCCGTCGAGGTGTCCGAGACCATCGAGAATTTCCTGTACACGCACCATGTGTTTGATCGTGTCACTCTGCATCGCGTCTTTGGCCTGTTGAACGAGCTGGCTGGATGCTAATTGGCTTTCTTCCTGCACCTGCCCCAGACTCCGTTCAATCATATTCACCGATACAAAGCTGAGCAGCAGGATGGCAGCCGACACGAGTGTAACCAACATACCGATAAAGATCAGCATTCTAGCCGTTGCCCGAGACAGTTTTTCCGTTTTCAGGGTGCGACTGCGCCATGGCACCAGATCCGCCACATCCGGGTTGATTGTCACGAAATTGGCGTCCATGCTCTGCACCCGCGGTAGAATGGTTCTCGCCGCACCTAAAAACACTTGCATGCGCCCGGTCTCCGGATCCCAGCGCAGCGCCGAGGCTATACCTTCCTGCTCATAAAGATAAACGGTTTCGCGGTCCCAATACTCGCTATTGCCCGGCAAGGCGGCGGCCAGGGGGCACCAGCTATCCGGGTTTGAGGCCAGAGAAGCCGACGGACAGGCCAGATACCATATCTTTTTTTCCTCAACCGAATAGCAAAAATGGACTTTTTCCGTACCGCACGCCTGCGAAGCGGCGTTCCACACGGCTTCCTCTTCGGTGCCCGGAATATGGGGAATCACCCCGCCGACAAGCTCCTGCGGCAGATAAGGTCTGAGATTTGTCGGCACGCCAGCGGCCTCGCCGGCGAGGAAATCCGCGGCGCCGGGACCGGTGCGCGCAATGCCTGACGCATTTTCCTGAATGCGTTTTCCCGACGGACCTTTATCTTTTGAAATCAGAGCCAAACCGCTCTCCTTAAATTGCGCCTTCCATCAAGCCACCCATCATCGAATCCATGCTCATATTCATGACTGTCAATGCGTAAATGGCACTCCCGAAAGCCAAGGCGAGAAATACGCCGGTTAGAAGAAAGGCGATCCAAACGATCATCTTGTGCTTTGTCCGCGCCGCCTGCGAACGCATTTCGGCAATAGACTCCATTACTGTAGCAACTTGACCGAGATCAGACAAGCCCGCAACTTCAAGGCGTTCACTGCGTGTTAGCGGCGCACGGTCAAGCGCGGCCCCTAAAGACACCCCACGGCTCAAATCTGCCAGAGCTTCTTTCCAGTATGCCGTCACGTCGGGAGCGGAAGAAGCTTCCGAGGATTGTTCGAGCGTGTCATTAATCGGCACCAGACCGCGCAGCATGCGCGCGGCAGCCGACATCGAATCGGCAAAGGCCAAGTCGCGTAAATAGCCGCCAATCAGAGGGATGCTGCGGACGATCCGTGCGGTCGGCCAGTCTTTCTTGCCGCGGTTAATCCAATAGGAAAAGACACACCAGCCCATGAAGCCGCCAAAACCCACAGAGGTATAAATCAACACATCCCATGTCAGTTCCAGACGACTGACAACGGTGAGGAATTTTTCCATTTCATTCGGGTCCTGGGGCGGGTTGTCGCGGAACCATTTCAAAACCATCGGTTTCCCGGCCCAGAGCGAGGACACAATCGAGAACACGTCAAAGGCCAGCCAGCTCATCGTTCCCATGATGGCGGCCGCGTTTTTCTTTTTCTGGGTGATGGAGTGTATGGCGTGGGGAATCCCTTCAACCAGACGGTTGGCGCGTTCCGAACCGGCCAGAATCGCCAAAGTCCCATGATCGAAAGTGTTGAGCGCTTTCAGGGCATCGATGACACCCAATCCCCGGGCAAGCGCTTCACGGGCCGGCGCCATAATGTTCTGACGGCGCGGGTTGGTTTCGGCCTGAATAATCTTCCACAGCGCGACACCGGGCGAGGTCGAGGTTGAGCGGAATTGAATCCCGCGCAAAAGCTGGACCTGCCACCAGGTCGAGCGGGCCAGAAGGCGTTCGAGCGGCGAGCGTGCGTGCGGGCGAATGGTCAGGACATAGCCGCCTTTTTTGTACACGGCGGCGCGGACATCCTCAACGGACGGCAGGTAAAAGGATTCGTTGACCCTTTTCGGCCCTGACGGCGTTTCATATGCAATTTCCGCAACCCATTGCTGCATTTCGTCACTTTCGTCATTCCTGCGAAAGCAGGAATCTTGTTGTTATCGGTGCGAGATCCCGGCCTTCTCCGGGATGACATAAGAATTATTACTGCTCTAAATACGATATCGCGGCTTTCGGGTCGACCAATCCAGAAACCACCAGATCGACAAGTCCTTCGCGGCGAGTGTGCACAATGACGCCGTCCTCGTGAATCACATTGTTCACATTGCCGATCAGCGCTTCGTAAATTTCGTTCCGCTGGGCCGGACCGAGGGTGATCAGGAGCGCATCGAGTAATAGCGTCCGGCCGGAAATACCGGTGCGGTTGCACAAATCGCAACCTGAAGTGTTGTGGCGACGGACTTTGGTATCCGGTTCAATTCCCAATTTCTGAACTTCCTGCTCTTTCAGCACTTTACCTGCCTCGTCCTTGTGCGCACAGCCCTGACAGAGCGTACGGACGAGGCGCTGGTTGAGGATACAACGGACCTGCTGGGCCAACGTATAGGTCGAAGAGCGTTCACGCTCCGAGGGCATCAAGGACCGCAGACGTTCAAAGGTTTGGAGCGCGGTGTCCGCATGGATGGTTGAAATCACCGTGTGACCGGATTCAGCTGCTTTGAGAGAGGTTTCCACCGTGTCGGCATCACGCATCTCCCCGATAATGATATAGTCCGGGTCGTGGCGCATTGAGGCGCGGATCAGGTCCGCAAACGAGCCGCCGGGCATGCCGGGACGCACCTGCCATTGCGTAGCGTAGCGCAGTTCGTATTCGATCGGATCTTCGATGGTCAAAACATGGCGGCGGCGGCGGTCGATCTGCTGGACGCAGGCATACAGAGTCGTGGTCTTACCGGAACCAGTCGGCCCGGAAAGCAGGATCATCCCCCCGCCCCCTTTAATATCGGGTGAAAGCAGTTGAGCGAGATAATCGCCAACGTCTTCATGACGGGCGAAGAGCTCGTCAAAGCCTTTCAGCGCGGCCCGGTCGAGCAAACGTAAAGTAAGTTTTTCACCATCCTGCGCCTGCGGTCCGGCGGCCACACGCACGTCAATGGCACGCCCCTGCCAGGTAAACCCGAAGCGTCCGTCTTTCGGCGTGGTTCTATCCCCGAAGTTCAAACCCGCATCACGCTTGAGCAATGTCGTCAAGCGCGCCATTGCATCGGGCGGAAGCAGGTGCATCGGGATCATGTCGCCGTCAATGCGGTATTGGATCCAGTTGGGCGCATCGGGATTATTATCCTGCAATAAGTGGATATCAGAGGCGCGCATTTGCAGGGCCTCGGCCATCATGTCGCGCTGGAACTGGTTGAGGAGCAAGCCGTTGTCCGGATCAATCAACCAGAGTGCGAGGGTTTTTTCACAACGGTCGGCGGAGAGATCGTGCACCGAGCGCAACGTGTCGATCAACTCTTTACGGTCCCAAACCTCGACTTCAATTTTTTCAACGTGGAAGCCGCTGCGTTGTGCGGTGGAAATTAAACTATCGAGCTGACGATCATTCATGTCGTGCAGCGGCGCGATACGCATCACGCCATCGCGCAGACCGATCAGGTGAATACTTAACGGCAGCCAGGACTGCACCGGCAAAATTGCACGGAGCTGGTCACCGGTGGCACGGTCTTTGACCCCTTCTTCCTCAATCTCGGAGGGCACTGCCGCACCGGCCATGTCGAGAAGCTGTTCCGTGGAACGGGCAATTCCCAGATCCAGCAACAATGCGCGCTCGCGCTGAACCATATCAAGGTAGCGCTCACGACCTTCGCTTGAGCGCATGCGCTTGCGCGTGTCGGCCTTACGCCGTTCAACACCTAAGGGCGGAGCAGCGCCGTGGCCCTTGCGTTTGTCATCATTTTGCGTTGTGTCGTCCATATCTAACCACCGCCGCTATCACCGGAGGACGCAGAATCCCCGCTCTCACTTGATGATGCATTAACACGGTTAATAGAAGATAAAGATCGGTCAAAAAGCAGCAAAACGCGTTTGCCCTGATGCATAAACTCAATACCGTTGGCCTGAATCACGACCAGCCACGGCACACCGCCCAACACAACCTCCTCGTTATCAAAGACCAATCTACTGCCGCCCGGGCCGTTGATAATCGCACGCGTCGGGGAGAATGAAGTGATTTTATAGCCATCGAGAACACCGGCCACATTCGTAACTTTCGGCAAGCCGTATACTGCTTTAGATCCAGCACGAGCTGCGTTCCGTTCAGCCGCAGCCTCTTGGGATTCCTGCACACCGGCATTTTCAGCGCCTTGCGAAAGCTCGGGCGGCCCGGCGATTAATCCCGCAACGTCGTCCTCGGTCAGTACGATGGCTTTTTGATCCTGACTGACCGTTGACATCGCACTGCCGCGCACCGGCAGAACAAGCACACCGCGCGCGCCATCGTGCAAAATCTGGATATCATCCAGAATGTCGCCCACACGTGTCGGCGACCAGGTTACCGTCAACGGACATGCTTCGACCGGCTCCAAAACCGTGCCGGGCAGACAGCCGTCCTGTTTAAATCCAATACCATTATCAGAACCGGAAATACGAATATCCCGCAACATCAGGTCCGCGTCGCCGGAATTGACCAATGATATGGTTATACTTGATGCCGTTTCGATATCAGAGCCAAAATCAACATCTTCTGCCGAAGAAACCAGCAACCCTTTACCCGGAACGGCTTGCGGAAAGACTTCGGCACTGTTGACGCTTTCGGGGGCGTATTCACCCTTTAGCGGCACGCTGGACAACGCTGCAGGACCGGTATGCTTGACGACCAGAACGCCGGAGGAGCGGCCTTTTAATTTCGGCGACCAGGTAATGGTGGCAATACAGGATTGCCCGGCGGCAAGTTTTTTACATTCTGTCTTGAGGTTGTAACCGGCCTGCTCACTGGTATCGATGTAGATATCCGTGATGTCGATCTCGTTGGATGTAATATTGCGCAAAATAATCGGCTCGATCAGAGTTTGAGCCGCGTCAAGCGAGCCAAAATCCACCTCATCGGGAATGGTTTCCACATCGCTGGTCAGCTTATCCCCCGCCCCTTCGGTTGTCTCGACGTTCCCGGAAACCGTTGCCGTGACAAGGCGGGTACGGCCACTGTGCGCCATCAACATTTCAACGCGCCACGGACCGGCCTGCAACCCTTTCACCGAAAGAGCAATCGCACATTCCGCGCCCGATGGCAGCGGCTCATTTTCGCACTGATTGAGCGAAACCACCGTGGACACAGTTGAAGAAGGATAAAGGCGGATTGTTCCGGTCTCGACCGGCTGACCACCTTCATTGCGAAACAGCACCACAACCTGCGCCGTTGCGCCAATCGGGATCGCCCCGCCGTCAATACTGGAAACCACCGGCACCAACCCGGCAGAACCACTGGCGGAAGAGGACGTTCCCGGATCATCAAAGCCTGGATATTGAGCGCGCGCCGAACCTGCGGCAAGCCCCATAAAACAAAGTACCAGAACTGTAAAAACAAAAAGATGCAAACGCATAGCAAGGATGATTTTCTGATCAGAAAGGAACACCATGACACACGAATCTGCGCCGGGCGAATAGGGAATTATAACATAAAAAATCGCCAGAGCAGCATTTAATGCTGTTTTTTTAAAAGTTTTGCTGAATTTAAGTTCGACAGCCAGCGTTTATCGCCCGGCAGGATTGAGCAAGTCTGCAGGAATTGTTGTGACCGGGAATGCCGTCGGCTGCTCCAGCGCTTCCGGTGAAATTATGCCCTGATTGCCCGCGCCTTGGACAATAGTTTTCTGCGCGTATTCCTCATCATGCCCCTCGGCAGTATAGACAATCACGCGCGGCTTTAACAAAAAGACCAATTCCGTGTTGGAAACACTCATCCCGCGCGATGTCGGGAAAAAGGGTTTATTAAACCCGGGGCCAGAGGTGTCGTACTGGTCGCTTTCACGCACCAGCCCGGCAATCAGCAAAGAGTCGCCCGGGCGAATGCGGATCTGGGTCGAGAGTTCGCGCTCGGTGGTTTCAGGCAGTTGCAAGGTTGTGCCGTCCGCATCGAAATTCTGGAAGCGGCGGAATTCCTGAAGCTGGATATCGATATTGCCGTAAATTGTCGCCTTATCCCACGAGCTGGAAATAGTTAACGTGAAGCCGGTATCCACGGAATCGGTTTCGGTTGAGGTTGTGACCTCACCGTTATCGACCGAACGGCTGAGCGATGAAACGTAGTTCACAGTATCAGCCGCGCGCAACGTTGCCTCCGAACCGGACAGGACCGTGACCTGCGGCTGGGATATGGTTTTCACAGAGCCGTAGGTGGAGAGAAATTCCAGAATATTGTCCGTGTTAAAGGTCCATTGATTGCCGAAGGTCGGCAGACCAATACTCATCGGCGTACTGGCGACCGTGCCTATACTGCCCGGCAAGCTGATTTGCGCACCACCGATCTTGCCGAATTCCGTCCAATCGATCCCGAGATTGTTATCGGAGTTTAAACCGACTTCCCAGATATAAACCTCAAAAATAATCAGCGCCGTATTGGAACGAATGCGCTGAAAATACCGCTCGGCCAGCTTGGCGGTGCGGCTGGTTGCCTCGTAGATAATCGTGCGGGTGGCACTTTCCGTGATCGGCGCCGTCCCGGTGATGGCCTGCAACCCGGAACCAAGCGACGACAGAATATCGTTATCACCCCCGACCGGCGGAACCGTCACCGTAAAAGTCTGGGTTTCCTTGATCACCAACAGCCCATCTTCGAAGGCACAGTACAAATCCGCCAGACCACACACTTTATCAACCACCTTATCCAAAGGCCCGCGCAAATTCGCTACGGTAATGGTGCGGGTCAGCCCCTCATTGGTTTCGAAGGCCAATGGAATTTGATAATCGGCCAATATGAGTTGTAAAGCTCCAGCCAGCGTTTCAGAGCGCAGCTCAAACGGCCCAACAATGTCGGACGGTAAGGCTCCCCCCTGCATCACCTCAGGCACCAAAACATCACTCCCCAGAGGTAGATAGATCACACTGTCAGGTTGTTCATTAATGGCCTCAGGGCGTGGATCGGCCATTGCGGGAGATGGAATATTCGCACTGCGCGCGCCGGGGCTTTTTACATCGGCGCAACTCCCCAAAAGCACCAGAGAGGCCAAGACAGGCAATAGCAAGAGGCTTTTCGCCGCTATACCAAGCTGTTTTGTTTTTACCTTGCCCATCATCGCCTTCATCATCGTGAACCCGTCCGCGCCAAGGACTGGAGCGTTCTGGATACCGTCTTTACAAGCCTATCGCGCTGAACCGGCTTCATCAAGACCGCAGCAACACGCCACTTGCCCGCCTCAGCGAGCAGGTCGGGATTGTGATCCCCGGTCACCAGAATAACCGGTGTATTGTTATCTTCGCTGCGCAGGGTTTTTACAAACTCAAAACCGTCGATCGGTTCCATGCGCACATCCACAATGGCCATCGCAATATCGGGCTCCATTTTATCAAGCGCGTCGCTGCCGTCTGTTCCTTCAACAACCTCATAGCCTTCATCCTGCAAAAATTTGGCGATTTGCATACGGACAAAATCATTGTCTTCAACAACTAAAATTTTAGCGGATTCAATCATGGGACTCTAAAAGTTAGAATAAATAAAATGTTAGAACGAAACCACACGTCAAATGTATTTGAAAAATACACGTTTCGAATCACTTTAAAGCAAAATAACGCATCAGAACAGGACCCTTATCAGGACTGTACACAGTTTTAACTCTTTTAGCCGCCCGATAAAAACTGTTAGACTGTCACGACCTGTTTCACGCAGCGGCTTGGTATTTATGCTCGAAATCATTTCCATTCTTTGCCTGTTGATCGGCGCAGGGCTGCTCATCGCCCTGATTGTCATCGATCTGCGCACCTTGCTGCTGCCGAATGTTCTGGTGCTAGGTCTCGCACTGGCCGGATTTATGTTTCATGCCAGCACATTGTTTTATTACATGCCGGCGAGCGATCTCGCGCTGGGCGGTTTTATCGGCGGCGGCGTTTTGTATTTGATTCGCGCCGCTGGCAATGCGCTATACAAAACCGACGACACGCTGGGGCTCGGCGATGTGAAGCTGATGGCCGCAGGCGGGTTGTGGCTCGGGCCATATTTTGTTTTGATTGCCTTGATGGCCGGGGCGGTCGCCGGACTGGCGCACGGACTTATCCTGATCGCGCGGCAATGGATGAAGACGCGCAAGATTGAATCGCTCGCGCGTTTCTCACTCCCTGCAGGACCGGGATTTGCCGCCGGTCTATTTATCGCGGCGCTTGCAAAATTCTTTCCTCTTACCCATCTTGGTCTATCATGAATAAAGCGCTTCACAATATCCGTGTTCTTGATCTTTCCCGCGTATTGGCCGGGCCGTATTGCACACAGATGCTCGGCGATCTGGGCGCGGAAATTATCAAGGTTGAGAAGCCCGGCGATGGTGATGACACGCGCACATGGGGACCGCCTTTCTTACAGGACGTCCAAGGTAGCGATACAAGCGAGAGCGCCTATTACCTGTCGTGCAACCGGAATAAAAAATCGATCGCAATCGATTTAACCACGCCCAAAGGACAAGGAATCATCAAATCCCTGATCGCGCAGTGCGATATAGTGATTGAGAATTTCAAGGTCGGGGGGCTGAAGAAATACGGGCTGGATTACGAGAGCCTGAAAAAAGACCACCCTACGCTTATATATTGTTCGATTACCGGCTTTGGTCAGACGGGGCCGCTGGCGCCGGAACCGGGATACGATTTTCTTGCTCAGGCCATGGCGGGCCTAATGGCCTGTACGGGCGAGCCGGATGGCAGTCCGATGAAAGTCGGCGTCGCCTTAAGCGACATTATGACCGGCCTGAATGCAGCCGTTGGCATATTGGCGGCGCTGCATGCGCGTAAACACAGCGGGCAGGGCCAGCATATTGATGTGGCGCTGAGCGATTGCACGCTGGCCGGGCTGACCAATATCGCGCAATATTACCTGACTTCGGGCCAGTGCGCGCCGCGTATGGGCAATGCGCATTCGACGATTGTGCCGTATCAGGCGTTTGAGGCACGCGACGGGCATGTCATACTCGCGGTCGGCAATAATGACCAGTTTAAGCGCTTTTGCGATTTTACCGGGCATGGTTCATGGGCCGAGGACGAGCGTTTTGCCACCAACAGCGCACGGGTTTTGCACCGTGAAACGCTGGTGCCGATGATTGCCGAGACAATCGCGGCGAAAGATATGGCGCACTGGATTGAGGGGTTGCACAAAATTGATGTGCCGTGCGGACCGGTCAATACTATGGATAAGGTTTTTGAGCAGCCACAGATCAAAGCACGCGGCATGGAAATTGAGATGGACCATCCGTTGGCCGATGCGCCCGTTCATCTGGTCGGCAGTCCGCTGAAACTTTCAGGAACGCCTGTCACTTACGAACATGCTCCGCCCGTATGCGGGCAGCATACGCACGATATTCTAAGCCAGCGGCTCAAGCTCTCCGATGCGGAGATTGAGGCGTTGGCGGCTGAACAGATTATCCAGATTAGTTAAGTTTTGGGCCGTCGGGCTTATTTTCAAAACCGGCCGATGACGCCGCATCACTGGTGGCGACCTTGATTACGCCAAGGTTATATGTCCGGCCTTCTCGCGGGTCTTTAATCGCCACGGCAGCGGCGACAATGGCTTCATACCCGGCAAAACCTGCTTCGTTTTTGTTCAAAATTTCCATCTCTTCTCTCCTTTAACACACCCCGCCCTTTGCTTATGTCCTTATCAGAACCGGAACCGAATGCATAATCCTTTCATCATTATCGTTACTGACATCGAGACTTACCAAAAGCAAGTTGCGTGCCATTTCCAAACGCCCGATGCAGTCTTCCTTGATTTCCAGCCTGGCTTCATCAAGGTCACCGTTCATTTGGGTGATGGTGACAATCTGCCTGTCCTTATCCCATTCAACCCAGCTCAGGACATTTTCGAACTTGTGCTCGACCACCATGACCAGTTTGCCGTCTTCAAACGCCAAAAGCGGATCTTTATGAATGATCCCGTGTTTTGGGTCTGTTTGCGGCTCGACCGGTGTGGGCCGGGCACTTTGCTCTGATTTTGTCCCAAAGCTCAACCCTATTTTATGCAGGAAATCCGTTAATATTTTTATAATTTTTGACATTTTTTGACCTTTCGAATGAAAGAAAAAGAGAAAAAAGAAGAGAAGCGACAGAATTGTCTTTCCTGAGTATAGCAAAAATTTTCCCCCTAGACAGCGCCTAAGGTTCTGTGGTTTTGCTTTATGTGATGTGTTTTTTTCGTACGGGGATACAACTATGCGCCATTTATTAGGGATTGATGAGCTGGATGCCGGGCAAATCGGCGCGTTTTTAACCCGGGCGCAGGAATATTCCGATGCGCTCAAAAGCGGATCGTGGAATACGGAACGGCTGAAGAACAAGGTTATCCTGCATCTGTTTTTTGAAAATTCGACGCGCACATTGACCTCTTTTGAGATTGCGGCCAAGCGCCTCGGCGCAGATGTGGTCAACTGGAACCCGGAGACCAGCTCACTGGCCAAGGGTGAGAATTTTATCGACACGGTCGATACGCTGGTTTCGATGAAGCCCGATGGAATTGTGATGCGCCACAGTGAATACGGCGCGCCGAAATTTGTCGCCAGCCGCGCCGGATGCCCGGTGATTAACGGCGGGGATAGCTGGCGTGAGCATCCGACGCAGGCGTTGCTGGATGCGCTGACGATGCGGCAGCATTTCGGCAAGATTGAGGGGCTGAAGGTCACTATCGTTGGGGATATTGCCCATAGCCGGGTCGCCTCCTCCAACATGCAGCTTTTGACCAAGATGGGCGCGCAGGTCAGTGTGGTCGCGCCGAAAGTTCTGATGCCCGAAAGCCTGCCGTTTAAAGAGATCAAGGCCTACGATTCTCTTGAGGATGGTCTGCCGGGGGCGGATGTGGTGATGACGCTGCGCCTGCAAAAAGAGCGCATGGATAAGGCGCTGATTTCCGATGCGGCGTATTTCAATGAGTTTGGCCTGACGTTTGAAAAACTGGAAAAGCTTTGCCCGCAGGCAATGATTATGGAGCCCGGGCCGCTGGTGCGCGGGGTACAGATGGAAGATAGCGTGGCCGAAGATCCGCAGCGCAGCCTGATTTTGCGTCAGGTCGCCAACGGCATTCCGACGCGGATGGCGGTGCTGGATATGTTGGTTGGTGATGTGGCATGAACAGCGAAGACGCAAAGACACGAAGTGCGCTTACCGCAACCCCGGGCTTGACCCGGGGCCTATACAATTTAGCTGAATATTCCTATGGGCCCCGGCTTTCGCCGGGGTTGCGATGCGTTTTTGCGGTGCTGGATATGCTGGTGGGGGAATAACATGATGTATCTGATCGCCTATCTGGTCGGTGCTATTCCTTTTGGACTCATCCTTACTAAAATTTTTACAAAACAAGACATTCGAACCATCGGTTCGGGTAATATAGGGGCAACGAATGTTCTAAGAACAGGCAACCGCTGGTTAGCGTTTTTCACCCTTATTCTGGATATTTTAAAAGGCGCAGTTTTAATCTGGTTTTTGTTTGGTTCTTCACTTTTTTCGACGCCGGATTTTTCCGAAATCGACCCGCTTATTGCCCCTGATCTTGGGCACGTATTAGCTTTAACAACTGGTTTTTTTGTTATTTTGGGCCATTGCTTCCCGGTCTGGTTGAAATTCAAAGGTGGGAAAGGTGTGGCGACGACGTTTGGCGTTTTGTTCGCCGCTGTGCCGTGGACCGGATTTATTGCGGCGGTGACGTGGGGGATTGTCGCCGGGTTTTCGCGCACTTCTTCTTTGTCGGCTTTGAGCGCGGTGGGACTAGCGCCGCTGGTCACCTTTATATATTACGGCCCAATGCCGGCGGGGATTACGGCGCTCATCGCCGCTTTGGTGATCTGGCGGCACAAGGACAATATCAAACGCCTGATGGCCGGAACCGAGCCGAAAATCGGACAGAAGAGAGAAGAGAAAGAACAGGAATAATCATTGATGTCATTGCGAGCGCAGCGAAGCAATCCATCTCTTGTACACGCTTTAGAGATGGATTGCCGCGTCGGCCTTATCAGGCCTCCTCGCAATGACGAGAAAGAAAAACATGCAACAAAACTTAGTCAAAACATTGCCCCTCTCTGAAGCGGATAAGCTCGCCTGGCTGCGGCTGAGCCGAACGGAGAATGTCGGGCCGATTACGTTTTACCGGTTGGTGGAGCGGTTCGGCAACGTCGAACAGGCGCTTGAAGCTTTGCCGGAGCTTTCGCGGCGCGGCGGGCGGGCCAAGCCTTTGAAAGCGCCGGACCTGCAAACAATCGAAAAAGAATATGAAGCCTTGCGGGCGCAGGGCGGGGATATCGTCACAGCCGGATGCGAAGCCTATCCGCTGGCGCTCTCCGCAATCGACGATGCACCGCCTGTGCTGTCGTATTTTGGCGATATTAAACTGGCGGGGCGTAATTGCATCGGCATGGTCGGGGCGCGTAATGCTTCGCTGAACGGGCGGAAATTTGCGCAAAAACTTGCTGGTGATTTGGGCAGACTCGATCAAACGATCGTGAGCGGGCTGGCGCGCGGGATTGATACGGCGGCGCATCAGGGGTCGCTGTCCACCGGCACGATTGCCGTGGTTGCCGGTGGAATTGATGAAATTTATCCGCCGGAAAACGCACCGCTGTTTGCCGAGATCAAAGAGCGCGGGCTTATTCTGGCCGAGGGCCCTTTAGGCACCGCACCCAAGGCACAACATTTCCCTAAACGCAACCGGATTGTTTCGGGGCTGTCGCGGGCGGTGATCGTAATTGAGGCGACGATGCGCAGCGGCTCTCTCATCACGGCGCGCATGGCCGGGGAACAGGGGCGCGATGTGATGGCGGTGCCGGGACATCCGCTGGACCCGCGCGCGCAAGGGCCTAATCATCTGATCCGTGAGGGCGCGACGCTGGTGCGTAATGCGGATGATGTTCTCGAGATCATTCGCAACTTTTCAGGCAATGGTTTGCGCGAGCCTTTACGCCCTTCCCCGAGTTTTACACAGGGCCCCGCCAATGACGATGATGTCCCGGAAAATGCGCAGGAGGGCATCTTGGAGAATTTATCCTTTACCCCCGTCACGGTTGACGAATTGCTCCGATCCTGTCATATGAGCATTCCGGTATTGCAAACCGTGCTGCTCGAATTGGAGCTGGCCGGACGAGTAAAACGCGAACCCGGTGGGCGGGTGAGTCTGCTGAATTAAGCAAATAGGAAGAGCTTTTGTCCAATAACCTTGTCATTGTAGAGTCCCCGGCGAAGGCCAAAACGATCGGGAAATATCTCGGGCCCGATTATGAAGTGCTGGCCTCATTCGGGCATGTGCGCGATCTGGTGAATAAGGACGGTTCGGTCCTGCCCGAAGACAGTTTCGCGATGAAATGGGAACTGGGCGAGCGCTCGGCCAAGCATGTTAACGACATCAAACGCGCGGTGAAAAAAGCCGGTGCAATCTGGCTGGCGCCTGACCCGGATCGCGAGGGGGAAGCCATTGCCTGGCACGTGCGCGAAATTCTGAACGATGACAGGCTGCTGGAGGGCAAGCAGGTCCACCGCGTGACCTTTAACGAAATTACCAAGACCGCCGTGCAAGAGGCTTTCCGGCATGCGCGGGGGCTGGACCAGCCGTTGATTGAGGCGTATCTGGCGCGCCGGGCGCTGGATTATCTGGTTGGGTTTAATCTTTCACCCGTATTGTGGCGGAAATTGCCGGGATCGAAATCTGCGGGGCGCGTGCAATCTGTTGCGCTGCGGTTGATTTGCGAGCGCGAGGCGGAGATTGAGATTTTTAAGGCGCAGGAATACTGGTCGATTGAGGCCCGGCTGCATACGGCTGATGGCGCACCCTTTACCGCGCGACTGACGCATCTGGCCGGGAACAAACTGGATAAGCTGGATATTGGGAGCGAGCATGCCGCGCAGATTGCTGTGGAGCGCATACGAGGCAAAGCGCTGTCGGTGCAAAAGATTGAGAAGAAACAGGTGCGGCGCAACCCGCCCGCCCCGTTTATTACTTCATCGCTGCAAATGGAGGCATCGCGTAAACTGGGGATGAGCGCGTCGCAGACGATGCGCACGGCGCAAAGCCTGTATGAGGCCGGGTTTATTACTTATATGCGTACGGATGGGACGACGCTGTCGAATGAGGCGGTGGCGCAAGCACGCAGCGTGATCAAAAGCGAATACGGCGGTGCGTATCTGCCCGATGCGCCGCGGCTGTATAAGTCGAAAGCCAAGAACGCCCAAGAGGCGCACGAGGCGATTCGCCCGACGGATCTGTCGAAAATTCCGGGCAAGTCGGGTTCGCCGATGAAGGATGAAAAGGAACGCCGCCTGTATGAGTTGATCTGGAAGCGGACGATGGCTTCGCAGATGGAAAATGCGGTGATGGACCAGATGAAGGTCGATATTTCCGACGGCACGGATGATGTGATTTTGCGGGCCAACGGTTCGGTTGTCACTTTTGACGGTTTTCTGACGCTGTATCAGGAAAGCACGGACAAGGACGATGGCAAAGATCCGTCCGATGAAGACACCGATGACAAGGATAGACGCCTGCCGCCGATGAATGAGGGTGAAAATTCGAAGCTGGCCGAGGTCATTCCAGATCAGCATTTCACCCAGCCGCCGCCACGCTATTCCGAGGCCTCACTGGTCAAGGCGATGGAGGAGATGGGGATCGGCCGCCCTTCGACCTATGCCTCGATCATGCAGGTTTTGCGCGATCGCAACTATGTCGAGATGCAATCACGGCGCTTTGTTCCGCAGGACCGCGGGCGCGTGGTTACGACCTTCCTGACCAATTTCTTTACCAAATATGTCGATTATGATTTTACCGCCAATCTGGAAGAAGAGCTGGATGCGATTGCCGGCGGGCATGTTGATTGGAAAGAGGCGCTGCGCCTGTTCTGGATCGATTTCAAGGCCGCCGTCGATGAGGCCAAGGGGCTGACGATCACGGACGTGATCAATCATCTGGACGAGGAGTTGGGGCCGCATTTCTTTCCCGAAGGCGGTGAGAGCCGGAAGTGTCAGGCCTGCGGCAGCGGGCGTTTGGGGCTGAAGCTCGGCAAGTTCGGCGCCTTTATCGGGTGTTCGAATTATCCGGAGTGTAAATTTACCAAGCCTTTGGTCGTGCCGGATGGCGAAGAAGACGGTGAGCTGGCCGCGCTGGCGAATGAGCCGAAAGAGTTAGGGACAGAGCCGGGCACGGGCCGCACTGTCAGTCTTCGCCGCGGGCCCTATGGGCCGTATGTGCAGATTGATCCTGCGCCGGAAGAGGCGGTTGATTACACGGAATATGACGCGGCGATAAAGATTTGGGAAGAGGCCAAGGCTGCGGCGAAGGCGGAAGGCAAGAAAGCGCCGAAGAAACCGACCAAGCCGAAAGCGCCGAAGCCGAAGCGTCAGGGACTACCAGCCGGGGTTTCCGTGGCGGATGTGACGCTGGAAAAGGCGCTATCGCTGCTCGCCCTGCCGCGCGATGTGGGTGAACACCCGGAAACAGGCAAGATGATCAAGGCCGGGATTGGCCGGTTTGGCCCCTTTGTGCAGCATGACGGCAAATTCGCCTCGATTCCGAAGGATGAAGACGTGATGACCATCGGGATGAACCGCGCGGTGGATCTGATCGCCAAGAAGATGGAACGCGACGCGGCAAAGGCGACCAAAGCCGCAACAGGCAAGGACGATAAAAAGAACAAGGCGCCGGCGAAGAAAAAAGCGGCCAAGAAAAAGCCTGCCGCTAAAAAGAAAACGACGCCTAAGAAAAAGAAAAGCGCTTAATTTTCTAACCACAGATGGACACAGATATACACGGATTATTCTTTGATGTTCAAACATCTGTGTTCATCCGTGTTTATCTGTGGTTTTTTAAAATATGAAATTCAATCAATCCGACATTCTTGAATTTATTCGCGCGGCGGGGCAACCGGTGACAAAGCGAGAGGTTGCACGTGCCTTTAATGTTAAGGGCGGGGAAAACCGCATTATCCTGAAAAAAGCGCTCAAGGCGCTGGAAAGCGAAGGGATCATCAGCAAATTTCCCGGCGGGGCCTATGGCGTGCCCGACGGATTGCCCAGTGTCGGGGTGATTGAAGTTTGCGAGGTTGATGTTGACGGCGATGTCTTTGCCCGCCCGCAAGACTGGAACGAAGAGCTGCAAGGCCCGGCGCCGCGCATTGAAGTTCGCCCCGGCGGTAAAGGCCACCCGGCGGCCAAGGAAGGCGACCGGATTTTGGCGCGGTTGCAGCGCATCGGAGATCATTATGAAGCGCGGCCTATCAAGATTCTTGATAACAATGTGGGGCGCGTTTTGGGACAAGTGCGTTACCACAAGCACGGCCCTGCACTGATCCCAACCGATAAAAAGGCCAAGTACGATTTTGATATTAACCCCGGCGATCTGAACGGGGCGAGTGAAGGCGATCTGGTGATCGGCGAGATTTTGCCGAGCCGCGCAGGGCTGCGCCGAAAGAAGGTCAAAGTCGTTGAGTTGGTTGGCAAACAGGGCGACCCGAAGGCGATCAGCATTATTTCGCTGCATGAGGCGGGCTTACGTGAGGATTGGCCGGACAAAGTTTTGAAGGATGCGGAAGAGTTGAAAGTCCCCAGTCTGAAGGGGCGTGAGGATTTGCGCGGGTATCCGCTGGTCACGATTGACGGAAGCGATGCACGGGATTTTGATGATGCCGTATTTGCGAAAAAGCTCGATGATGGCGGGTTTCACCTGATCGTGGCGATTGCCGATGTCGCCTATTATGTGCGCGATGGCAGCGCGCTGGACACAGAGGCGCGGCGGCGGGGCAATTCGACCTATTTCCCTGATCGAGTGGTGCCGATGTTGCCCGAGGCCTTATCGAATGATCTATGCTCACTGCGTCCGCATGAACCGCGCGCGTGTATGGCCGTGCATCTGTGGATCGACGAAGACGGCAACCTGAAAAAGTACAAATTTGTGCGCGGCCTTATGCGCTCTGCAGCGCGGCTGGTTTATGAACAGGTGCAAGCGGCGCAAGACGGGGTGGTCGATGATCTGACCGGTCCGTTGATAAAAACAGTGATCAAGCCGCTTTACGATGCCTATGCCGTTCTCGACAAAGCTCGCCAGAAGCGCGGGGCGCTGGATCTTGATTTGCCGGAAAAGCAGATTTTGATCAACGAACAAAACGAGATGACCGGAGTGAAAATCCGCGAACGGCTGGATGCGCATAAATTGATCGAAGAATTCATGATTCTGGCCAATGTCGCGGCGGCCAGTGCGTTGGAGGACAAAAAAGATCCGAAGCGATTCCCCTGCGTTTACCGTGTGCATGATACACCGAGCAGTGAAAAGCTGGATAGCGTGCGCGAATTTATCGAGACGTTCGGGCTGACCCTGCCGAAGGGGCAAGTCACGCGGCCCGCGCAGATTAACGGGATTTTGCGCCAAGCCGCCAAGCTGCCCACCTCTCACCTGATTTCAACGGTGATTCTGCGTTCGCAGTCACAGGCGGTTTATAGCGCAGCCAATATTGGCCATTTCGGGCTGGCGCTGCATAAATATGCCCATTTCACCTCGCCGATCCGGCGTTATGCCGATCTGCTCGTGCATCGCAGCCTGATCGCCGCTTATGGCCTTGGGCCGGGAGGCATCAGCGAGGGAGAGATTGCCCAGATCGATGAGACTTGCGATCATATTTCCAACACCGAACGAAACTCGATGGTGGCGGAGCGTAGTGCGGTTGACCGGTTTACAGCCAGTTATTTATCCGGGCAGATTGGCGCGGAATTTAGCGGCAAGATCAGTGGGGTGACGCGGTTTGGGCTGTTTGTGACGCTGGATGAAAGCGGCGCGGACGGCCTCGTGCCGATGAAATCGCTGGCCGGGGATTTTTACATCCATGATGAGGCCCAGCATGCGTTGGTCGGGCGGCGCACGGGGCGGGTTTTCCGGCTGGGCGCGCCGGTCACGGTGCGTTTGCGCGAGGCCGACGGGCTGACCGGTTCAACCGTGCTGGAGCTGTGCGAGGAAAGTGTGAACGGCGCGGAAGTGCCCGGGGTGGTGTTTAAGGCCCGCAAGCTATCACGACAAGACCGGGGCGAGCGGGCGCAAAAACCCCAGAAGCACAGAGGAAAGCCGGGAGGAAAACAGCATTCCAGCACTGGCAAGAAGGGCGCGGCGGCAAAAAAAGGGAAAAAGGGCAAGTGTAATGCTTGACATTTCGATGAATTTTACGCATAAACAGCTCTCGATTTAAGAATTAGGAGATGAGTGATGGCAAAGGCCACCTACGTCAAAGTGAGACTGGAAAGCGAAGCGGGCACAGGCTACCGCTATTACGCGAAGCGCTCCTCACGCGCGGAGTACAAGATTCGCAAGAAAAAATACGACCCGTGGGCTCTGAATGAAGAGACAGGGAAAAAAGGCATGCACGTGTTTTTTGTTGAAAAGAAAATGCCGCCTTCAAAGAAAAACTAAAGAGCTGTTTTTTGAGATTTTTACGAAAAGCGCCTTTGGGGCGCTTTTTTGTTTTTGGGACAAAGGTCATGGTTTTGAATAAAGCCAACAAATACAAACTCGATTACACGCCGGATACCAATATCCCGGCGGGCTTGCGTGCATATGTCTGGATGGTGGTGCGGCGCAACCCGGTGATGTGGGGGGTGTTCGTCCTGATGGATATCATTCATGGGGTACGCTATCCGCTGTCCTATCTGCTGGTCGGAATGGTTATCGACCTCATCACCGGTCTGCCGGTCGGTGCGCCGATCCCGCACGATGTATGGCTGTACACGGCGGCAATTTTCGGCGTGCTGATTATCGGCGAGCTGGCGCACGCCATTCCGCATTATTACGCCTTTGACTGGTGGAAGCGGGCGCGCGCGGAACTGCGCAGCGATTTGTTCGCCTATACGCTGGGGCATTCCTACACCTATTTTCAGGATCATTTTGCCGGATCTCTGGCGCGGAAAGTTTCCGAAGGGATTGAGCGCGGGCTGAATTTGCAGGAAATCATGCGCTGGCAGATTTTGCTGCCGATTGTCAGCATGGGCATGTCGGGTCTGGTTTTGCTCGGCGTTTCGGGGATCTATTCGGCCTTGGTCGCCGTATTCCTGCTGACTCTGCTCTTTCCGGTTGTTCTCAAGCAGAAAAAATTGCGGGAAAAATCCCAGATTTATGCCGATAGCTGTTCGGACGTGACCGGACAGATTGTCGACAGTTTGACGAACATGGCTTCGGTGAAGTCCTACGCCCATGAACGTCTGGAAATTCAGGAACATGCGCGGGTCAGTGAAGAACAGATGAAAGCCTGGCACAAGATGCTGCGCGCGTTTTTGCTGCTGGATAATTACCGGCGCGCAACACTGGCCGTGTTTGGCGGCGGGATGATGGTGGCCTGTATTCTGGGCTGGCAAAACGGGCTGATCAGCCTCGGCCAGATTGCCACGATCATGGGCTTAAGCTTTAACTTCACGGCCAATGCGTGGAACCTCAGTTTCGGGATCATTCATATGATGGAGGCGCTGGGCTATCTCAATGATTCTTTGAAAACGCTGATACAACCGCACAGCGTATCAGATGCGCCGGGCGCGCCTACCTTGCGTGTCGCGCGCGGCGCGATTGAATTTCGCCATGTGCATTTCGAATATGAGAATAAGGCGGTGTTTACTGATCTCAACCTTGAGATTGCACCAGGACAGCGCGTCGGTCTGGTCGGACATTCAGGGGCCGGAAAGTCCACGCTGATTAACCTGCTGCAACGGTTCTATGATATCCGGAGCGGAGAAATCCTGATTGACGGACAGAATATTGCCTGCGTCACGCAAGCCTCGTTGCGCCAAAGCATTGCCGTCATTCCACAGGATACATCGCTGTTTCACCGCACGATCATGGACAATATCCGTTACGGGCGGCTGAAGGCCAGTGATGCGGATGTGACCGCAGCGGCAGAAAAAGCCCACGCGCTGCGCTTTATTGAAGAATTACCGGATGGTTTTCACACCTATGTGGGGGAGCGCGGGGTGAAGCTGTCAGGCGGTCAACGCCAGCGCATCGCCATTGCCCGGGCGATTTTAAAAGATGCGCCGATTTTGATTCTGGATGAGGCAACCTCGGCGCTGGACAGCGAGAGCGAAAAAGAAATTCAGGCGGCGCTGAAAAACCTCATGGCCAATAAAACCGTGATTGCGATTGCCCATCGCCTATCGACAATCCAGCATCTCGACCGTTTACTGGTGATGGAAGACGGGGCGATTACCGAAGACGGAACACATGCGGCGCTGGTCAAGGCGGGCGGAGTTTATCAAAAACTCTGGGCGATGCAGTCTGGTGGATTCCTGCCGAAATAAACACCGGTTATTCGATGGGTTTGCGTTCCTGAATATCGTAATCCTCAGGATTGAGTTTGCCTTTATCCTCAAAGACGACGCAGTTGCGTCCGCCTTCTTTGGCTTCGTATAAGGCTTTATCCGCGCGCTCGAGGACTTCTTCGACCGTGTGGTCCTCGAAGTCAATGATGGCGCCGCCGATCGAGGTGGTAATGTTGATCGGCCCGGTTTGCGCGCCAACATCAAGCGGCTCATCGGCGATGGCGCGGCGCAGTCGTTCGGCGACCATATAGGTTCGGCGCTCGGAAACGTCGGGTAGAATCGCGACAAACTCCTCGCCGCCAAGGCGGGCAACAAGGTCGAAGCTCCGCAAGTTATCCTGAATGCGCTTGGCAAAAATCTTAAGCGCTTCGTCACCGGCCTTGTGACCGTAGGTGTCATTCACCGGTTTGAAGTGATCGATGTCAAGCATCAGCACGGCGAGCGATTTCTTACTTTCCTGGTTTTTCTTCAGCAGTTTATCAAGGTGAACTTCGAGATAACGCCGATTATACAGCCCGGTCAAGCTGTCGGTCAGGGCCATCGACAGGCTGATTTCGTAGGTGGCGCGCAGGCGCTCCTGAAAACGTTTGCGGCGAATTTGCGTACGGGTGCGGGCCAGCAGTTCGCTTTTTTCAACCGGGCGCAGAATGTAATCATGCGCGCCGATCTCCAGACCATGGGCAATGCGATCCATATCGTCTTCAGTGCCGACCATCAATATCGGAACCGCGCGGGTACGTTCGTTGGATTTGAGATGCGAACACAGGCGCAAACCGTCTTCGGATTCGAGATTGAGGCTGATGATGATCATGTCAAAATCATGTTTGGAGATCAGCTCCATGGCCTCGACGCCGCTTTGGACACCGCGAACCGTTTTGTTTTCACTCTCAAGCGTATTGGTGATTTTTTGCAGGTCGAAATCCTTATCCTCAACGACAAGGATATTCGCCCCTTGGGTGCATTCGGCCATCGGACTGGTGGTTTCATCCATCACGCCGAACTGGTTGGCGGTGTTTTCGCGCATACGCCATTCATCATTCGACATTTTCAGACGGACGAGCGAACGCACACGCGCCATCAGAGCGGTGTCATTGATCGGCTTGGACAGAAAATCATCGGCGCCGGATTCCAGACCACGCACCTTATCCTGCACATCGGTCAGGGCGGTGACCATAACTACCGGAATATGGGTTGTTTTCGGGTTTTCCTTGATCCGGTTGCAAACCTCAAAACCGTCCATGCCGGGCATCATCACGTCAAGCAAAACCAGATCCGGGCTTTCCTCGACAACTTTGCGCAACGCCTCTTCTCCATTCATAGCGGTGAGAACGTCATAATATTCGCTGGTCAGCTTGGCTTCCAAGAGCTTGACGTTTGGTAAAATATCATCGACTACCAACACACGTGCGGACATTGCTTCCCCTATTTATCTATAAATAACTTTGTATGACCTCAATGAAATTCCCGACGGATATCGGCTTGGAGATATAGTCTTCACAGCCGCCCTCACGGATTTTTTGCTCATCGCCTTTCATGGCGAATGCCGTGACCGCAATGACCGGGATAGATTTCAGATCATCATCGCTTTTAAGTTGTTTTGTCACTTCAAGACCGGAAATTTCGGGGAGCTGGATATCCATCAAAATCAGGTCCGGTTTATGCTCGCGCGCAAGCTCCAGAACCTTGTGCCCATCGTTGGCCTGAACGGTTTCGATATCATGCGCTTCAAGAAGATCCTGAAAAAGCTTCATATTCAGCTCGTTATCCTCAACGATTAAGACTTTTTTACTCATGCGTTTTGTACCCCTTTGGCCCGAACCCCGTTACGGTTCGAACGGCCTATATTCAAGAATAGAAGTTCTTTGTTTCCAAAGCGTTAATATTATTTCCGTTTTTGCTAATTCTATCGGTTTTTCCCGCTGTTGAGAAGCTGATTTATCCCTTGATCACTGGTTGAATTTGCTGCGCTGGCAGCCGTCGGCAATCGGCTCAACCGCGACGAGATTTTGCGCGACCGTAAAATCGTCATATTCGATAACCATGTCGCTAATCAGGCTGTTTTCATGCATGACCAAATTCATCTCGTAATCCGAGGTTTCCTCTTGCTCGAGCAACGGGAAAAACGCCAGACGCACGTCATGAGCCGGTGAGGCCAGCAAGGTCTGGTCGATTGCCGGATTATCTATTTTTTCCTGCACGGGAAAAGCGGGTTTACCGATAAAGGCCGTGACGCTGACCGGGCCGTCTTCGTCACTGCCGTCAAAGATTGTCGCGGAGTGAAATTTTTGTCCTTCGCGGATTTTTTTGACGACTTCCATGCTGTGCGCCAGCGGGAACAACGTTCCGGCCGGCAGATCGAATTCCAGATCGCTGGGCACAGTGAATACCGCCTTGGCGCTGCCGTCTTCCGCGACATTCGCGCCGCCGCGAATTTCTTCAAAAACGTCGCCATCGCGCTTGCGCTGCGAGGTGAAATTCATGCTTTTGCCGTCAAACGGTTCATAGGTTGAAAAATTACTGGTGATGCGCATCGGGGCGCTGTCGGCATATTCGTAAAGGATGTTAAAGCGGTGATTGGTAATCCAGGCATCGCAGGACGGTTGCCACTCATAGAACATCTGGCCGGAAATATTAAGGACCTGTGAACCGCTGCGCACACCGGAGAGTTTGATGTCGTACAGGGCTTTATGAGGCTGAAAGCCAAAGGCACTTGCTTTGTCCTGAATTTCCGCCGCATGAGCCGGTAAAGCGAAAAGCAGGAGAACCAAAATGAATGATAATGCGCGCATGAAAGAGCTTTCTTAGACAACGGCTCCATCATAACAAAGGCGGGCGAGCGGGCAAAGCGCAAATCGCTCTAAAATTGCGGCTTTACAGACGGAAAATCCTGCCCGGCCGGAGCGCGGTAAAAAACTCCACCCTTTACAGAATCTGCACTTCTATTCCTTGATAACACATGTCAGCCTACATATAACACGTTGATTTTGTTTGTAAGAAAACTGGCACAGGATTCGCAACGCTTTGTTTACACGACATTTTTGTTTTTAACCGGCACGGTAAAAAGGAGCCCCCGCGCTATGGCCTCAGACCTGATCCAGAATGAACACGCCCGCCATGCGGTCGGCCCCGCGAACAACAGGCTTGAGCTGACCCGCGAGCAGGCCTTTCTCGATGGGCGGCATGATATTTTCGACATTCTGGCGCGCCATACCGTGGCCGATATTGCGCCGTTGATCGAACGCGACGCGGTGAGCGGCCTGCTCAACCGCGCCGGGTTTGTCAGAGCCCTTAAGCGTGAGATTGCCAGAACCAATCGCGGCCACAGCGTCGGCGGTTTGCTGGTGATGTTCAGTTTAGAAAATCTGGACAAAATCCGCGAACGTTACGGCGAAAAAGCGGCAGAGCGCGCCGTCAAACTGATTGCCCAAGCGCTGGAAAACGAGATTCGCGATATGGATCTGGCGGCGCGGACGCAGGATGATGAATTCATTTTGCTGTTCACCGATACGACGATGAGTCAGGCGCTCAGCCGTTTGCAGAATATGGCGCTGCGGCTGAACCGTTTGTCGCTGATCTGTAATGACGAGGAAATTCGCCTGAGCCTCAGCCTCGGGCTTAAGAGCTATAAAAAAGGGGCGCAGGCCGATGCGGTTTTTGAAGACGCCAGCGCCGATCTCAAACGCAACCGTCACCATGCTGCGGAGGTGCGGCGCGCCTAGTCCTTGATACATATTTCCTTGCCTGCGGCCCCTCCCCTAACCGTGAACCCTGAAAAACGCAGGCAACCCCGTAAAAGCCCGGCTCTCTCCCCACATCTCCGAGCCGGGCTTTTTTTGACATTTAGGATTGTTTTCAGCTATTGTTCATAATAGTCGCAAACACGGAGAAACTTTATGGGCTATACGGGGGCCGTTCCCATTCATTTGCTGCTTTCGAATCCGGCAGACCCGAAAATGCGGGCCGGGGTGCATTTTGCGCTTCAGCAAATCCGCAAGATCGGACTGCTCTCAGGACTTTCCAAAGGCGTGTATGCGCCGATGCTGTATGAACTTACCGACGAGGAGGAGCGGCTGCGCCGCGATAAGTTGCGCGCTTACCTTGAACTCCTTATGAAGCTTTCGCATATGTCTTTTGATCTGGGGCAGGATATTATTCGATTGCAGGATGATATTGGTGAAAGCCTGCGCACGATTGACAAGAAAATCGACAAGCTGGAAGACGACGACCCGCAACTTGCCGCCTTGCGTGAAGACCGCAAAACACTCGAAAACGCTCAAAAGGATATTGTCAATATTGATGAAGAGCGGATGCGGGCACAAGAGCCTGAACAGGTTGAAACGGCGCGCGCACGGCTAGACAGGCTTGTCGGCAAAATTCGCAAACCTTTGGAGCGGAACGAACATGACACGCCGTTTAATTTTCAGGCCGACCCCGATCGCCGTCAACCGGCAGCAAATGATGCGTTAGACACGCCGGAAGACGAGGAAAACGATTTGGATTTGGGCATATCGCCTTCCGGCTCATCCTCCTCTGGCAGTCAGGCCGAGAACGACGCGCTTTAATCTTTAATTCCTAAAGGTTAGGACTCAATAGCGTTCCAACGCCCAATCAAAATTAACATATCTTTAACACACCCTCTTTAGAATAAAGAAAAACAAAAAGGGTGTGTTATGAGCGATAGCAAATCAGAAGCAACGTATGAGATACAGCGCGGCGATACTTTGTCGAAGCTGGCCGTCAGATTTGATACAACCGTTGACAAGTTGGTTGAGCTTAACGACATAGAGGACCCTGATGTTATTTATGCGGGAGCATCCCTGAAATTGCCGGAGGGGCCGGAGCCGGAGCAGACGGCAGCGCCTGAAGTCTCCACTTCTTCTGAGGAACAGTTTGCCGAACCTTCTGTTGTTGAGACTGTCGAAGACTCGGCTGCTGCGAAGCCGCCAGTTGAGCAGCCTGCATCTGCTGCGGCATTGACAAACGGTTTTAACGGTGAATCCGGTGCCAAAGCGGCAATGGGTACCTCTTCAGAATGGCAAACTTTCCCTTCTCCCGCTTCCGCAGGGGATGCGTTTTCGAGCGCCGCCGAGGGTGAGAAAAACTGGGCTATTCGTTACGGCGCAGAGCCTTTTGATGCTCATGTTTTTAGCAAAATCAACCGACTTTTCGGCTCTCCCACACTTGATAAGCTTGATGACGTTGGAAACGATATTTTTAACGGTGGCTTCGCCGCTTTTGGTAATCATCTTTACATGGAATTTGGTACATTAAACGACGATGGCGAATTTGAAGTTCAAAGAAGAATTCACAGCTTTACCATTGCCGACGATGGCGAGGGCAACAAGATCATCGCAACAGAAAATAATGGAACGCTTTTTACTCTTGCTTCAGGTGGGATTATTCCTTTCCATGAAGATCCGATCTATGTCATGGACCATCACAAAACAAAAGCCGGTCAGCTACAAAGCTCTGATGATGACTTCCTGTTTGGGGAAGGCTCAACCAAAATCGTCCTGCAAAATCTCACGCGGCGCGAAGCCATGGGAATTTATAATGTCGCGCTGAAAGGCGGGATTGAGTATAACAAAGGGAATATTCCTATAGATGCTTCTGATATTGGAGACATTATAGACGGATTGACTATTACCGGAAACACCATGCATGCCGGGCTGAGGCACATGGTTGAAAGTACGGCAAACTCACTCGGGAAAACAGGAGACTTTGACTTTGATCCGTCAGGATGGAACTCAGGGCTAACTTATTATAAGAATTCTATCGAGGAAAAGCTAGAAGTTCCTGAAAACTTGAAAATTCCTCAACATACGCTGATCGAATACCCAACTTTACAAGAACTCGAACAGGAAATTGCCGCAAACGAACAAAAACTGGCGGCTCAATGGCAACCGTCCAGAGACCTGGCGGTCAATGTCAATTTGACAGGGAAGCCTGACGAAAAGCCGGAGCTCATCCCGCAGCACATCAAAGATTTCGATCCCGGGCCGATGCCTTAGGCCGCTTTGTCGTCTGCTTCGACGGCCTTTTTCGGCAAGGCGAGTTTGAGGTGCAAATCCTTGAGCTGTTCGGCGGTGACATCTGATGGCGCGGCCATCATCTGGTCTTCATACTGACCGTTCATCACAAACGCATAAACTTCGCGCAGGTTCGGCTCATCGGCCAGCAGCATGACAATGCGATCGAGGCCAAAGGCCAGCCCGCCGTGCGGCGGCGCGCCGTAGCGCATGGCGCTGAGCATCCCGCCGAATTTGGCTTCGAGGAAGGCGCGGTCGTACCCGGCGAGGCCGAAGGCTTTTTCCATGATCTCGGGGCTGTGGTTGCGGATCGCGCCGGAGGCCAGTTCGAAGCCGTTGCACACGCAATCATACTGATAGGCGAGAATATCCTGCGGGTCCTGCGTATTGAGCGATTTTAAGCCCCCTTGCGGCATGGAGAACGGATTGTGCGAGAATTCAATTTTGGCGGTGTGTTCGTCAAGTTCATACATCGGGAAATCGACGATCCAGCAGAATTTATAGACGCCTTGTTCGCGCGCAGCCTCGTGGCCTTCGGGCAGAGCGTCGCAAATGGCATCGCGCGCGGCACCGGCGAATTTGGCGGCCGGACCCTCGAAATTACAGATGAAGAAGATTGCGTCGCCGTCTTCGAGAGCTGCAATTTCGCGCAATGCTGCCTGCGCGGCTTCGGGGATGAATTTGGCGATCGGGCCTTTGCCTTCACCGGCTTCGAACAGGACATAGCCGAGGCCCGGCGCGCCCTGACCCTGCGCCCAGCTATTGAGCTTGTCAAAAAAGCTGCGCGGTTGATCGGCGACTTTCGGGGTGCGGATCGCGCGGACAACGCCGCCTTTTTCAATCGTGCCTTTGAAGGCTTTAAACTCAACGTCATCGCGGGCGAAGACTTCGGTGACATCGACAATTTCGAGCGGGTTGCGCAGGTCGGGCTTATCGGTGCCGTATTTGAGCATGGCTTCTTTTTATACGGCAAGGAGGGGAGCCACTGGACTTTACGTTTTCACCAGTGAAATCAGCGAATTCCTCGAACACGCCTTCGATCACAGGCTGGATAGTGCCATGAACGTCATCTTGCGTAACAAAGCTCATTTCCACGTCAAGCTGGTAAAATTCGGCAAGACGGTCGGCGCGGCCATCTTCATCGCGGAAACATGGGGCGATCTGGAAATATTTATCAAAGCCGCTCATCATGAGAAGCTGTTTGAACTGCTGCGGGGCTTGCGGCAAGGCGTAGAATTTACCCGGATGCAAGCGAGGGGACGAGGTAGTCGCGCGCGCCTTCGGGGCTGGAGGCGGTCAGGATGGGGGTTTGGAATTCCTGAAAACCCTGATCCCACATCCGTTTGCGCATAGAGGCGGTTACGGCGTTGCGCAGGCGAATATTCTTTTGCATTTTTTCGCGGCGCAGATCGATATAGCGGTAGCGCAGGCGGATGTCCTCCCTGCCCCGTCATCTTCATGGACCTGAAACGGCAGCACATCTGCCGCGCTTTGCAGCGCGGCCTTTTCAATGCGGATTTCAATTTCGCCAGTGGGCATTTTCGGATTAATGGTATCTTGCGTACGGGCGGCGACTGCCCCTTCGATGGTGATAACGCTTTCGACGCGCCATTTTTCAAGCTCAGCCATCAGGGGCGAGCCTTCCTCTACTACGCATTGCGTAATGCCGTAAGTGTCGCGCAGGATAATAAATAAAACCCCGCCTAAATCATAGATACGGTGAATCCAGCCGGAAAGCCTAACTGTTTCGCCGACACTGGTTTTGCGCAAAGCCGCGCAGGTGTGTGTTCTGTATTGGTGCATTTTTTACCTCTTAATCAGACATGAGGTTTAACTGCAAAGGCGCGGAAACGCAAAGGGAAATTAAAAAAACTTGACTATATAGGTATAGATTCCTATATTATTTTTGTGATAAATAACGCCGCCGCAAGCAGCGGGGTATTGGACCTGAAAGAGAATAAACACTGTGGGGAAACAGGGCCTTCCCCCTCCCCCTTAAAAAACGTCGAACAAAAAGAAGGATTCAAAGTTTTGAAAAGAAAAACAAAGGGTTGGAGTGAAGAACGCCGCCGGAAACAGGCTGAGCATTGCCGCCAGACAAAACCATGGACAAGCACCCCCGGTCCGCAGAGCGAAGAAGGCAAGGCCCGCGCCGCGCAAAACGCCCTTGAACACGGCTTGCGCAGCGCCGAAATGCACGAACTGCGCAGGCTTTTGCGAAAGCACAGGGCCGTTCTTAAAGCCCTTAACGCACAGATTGATATGAACAACCCATAAAAAACCCATGTTCATCGGTGTCTATCTGTGGTTATAACAGTTCCATGCTTATTACCGAACAAACACATCTTGAAGAGTTTTGCGCCTCCCTGAAGGGCTGTGACTTCATCACTGTCGATACGGAATTTCTGCGCGAAAAGACCTATTATCCCAAACTCTGCCTGATCCAGATCGGCAATCCGAACGGTGAGGCGGCGGCGATTGATCCGCTGGCCCATGGCCTTGATCTGTCGCCGGTTTATGATTTGCTGAGCGATGAAAAAATTCTGAAAGTTTTTCATGCCGGGCGGCAAGATCTGGAGATTTTTTTCAATCTGACGGGTAAGGTCGTGGCGCCGCTGTTTGATACACAAATCGCAGCGATGGTGTGCGGGTATGGCGATTCCGTCGGGTATGAAAATCTGGTGCGTAATATCACCGGCAACAGCCTTGATAAGAGCGTGCAATATACCGATTGGTCGAACCGGCCATTGAGCGAAAAGCAGATTGATTATGCGCTGGGGGATGTAACCTGGCTGGTTGAAGTGTATGAAAAGCTGGCCGCAGAGCTGGAAAAACGCGGGCGCACCGCGTGGGTCTTTCAGGAAGAGGAAATCCTGGCCGATCCAGCGACTTATGCGAATGACCCTTATGAAGCCTGGCGGCGGGTGAAGGTGAAATCGCCCAAGCCTAAGACACTGGCGGTTTTGCGGGAGCTGGCTGCGTGGCGCGAACGCCGGGCGCAGGAAAAGGATCTGCCTAAAAGCTGGGTGATGCGCGATGAAACGCTGGCCGATATGGCGGCGCAAATGCCCAAGGATGTCAAGCACCTGAAGAAAATCCGCAATATGTCTGCCGATATGGCGGAAGGTCGCCACGGCAAAATGTTGCTTGAACTTATTAATGATGCTATTAGCAGCAACCCCAAGAACTGGCCTAAACCCCAGAAGAAAAAACCGGTGCCTTCCAGCGTGTCGGCAACGGCTGATATTTTGCGGATGCTGCTCAAAATACAGGCCGCAGAACATGGTGTAGCGACAAAGTTGTTATCTTCTACAGATGATTTAGAGGCTTTGGCGATGGATGATGCCGCCGATATCCCGGCGCTGAAAGGCTGGCGCTATGAAATCTTTGGGCGGGAAGCGCTGGCGGTGAAAAATGGAGCGTTGGCAGTGGGGCTTAAAGGCTCTAACATCGTTAAATATAAGGTTGGCGATCAAACTGACCTATGGGATAAAAAGGATTGAACACCCCCGCTCCAAGGGGCAAGAAATTGAACCTGAAAGAGATTGAAACGTCTTGAAACGCCTGATGTTGCTTCGTCATGCCCAAGCCCTGCCCGCCAACGGGGGTGCGGATTTTGATCGCGCTTTAAGCCCGAAGGGGCTGGAGGATGCGCGGGCGCTGGGTACAGTGATGAGTCGGCGCGATCTGATCCCGGAGTATATTTTGTGCTCCTCGGCCAAGCGGACACAGCAAACCTGTAAAGAGGCCCTGCTGAATTTCGGTGAACATAAAATTCACAGCGTGTTCACCAAGGCGATTTATCACGCCAGCCGCGGGGAACTGTTCCATATGATCCAAAGCCTTGAAGGCGAACCGGAAAGCCTGATGGTGGTCGGGCACAACCCGGTGATTTACGAACTGGCGGCAATGATGGCAGCGCACGGCAATGACGCAACACTGGCGCGGCTGGGCAACGGTTATCCACCGGCATCCTTAAGCATTTTCGAGATCAGGATCGATCGCTGGGCCGAGCTTGATCCGGACAAATCGTCTTTGGTCGAATTTATGGAGCCGCTGGATTATAACGCCCCGGCCCGTCCGACAAGGTGGACATAAGTGTTTAGTCCCACGTTGTGGAGGAGAGGATTGACGTTAAACCGTTCGGGTTTTTTTGTCCATATTTTGCAAACATATTCGTAGGGTGTGAGGCCTTTGAGGGTTTTGAGCCTTCGGGCGAAGTTATACGCCATCATAGAGGCATGCAGCTGTTCTTTAAGCTCTTCATGCGATCCGTAATGGTAGCGTTTCACGGCGGCGTCCTTGATGGTCCGGTTCATGCATTCCACCTGTCCGTTGGTCCAGGGATGTTTGACTTTGGCAAGCCGGTGTTCGGCGCCATTTTCCGCGCAGACACGATCAAAGATATGGACAAAGGCGTGTTTGTCGCATTTGCGATTGGTGAACCGGATCCCGTTATCGGTCAGGATATGCGTGAGTTTGTATGGCACGGCAGCGATCAGATTGCGCAGGAACCGGGCTGCAATCATCTTTGTCTGGCGTTCGTGCAACTCCACATACGCAAACTTCGACGTACGGTCGATGGCCACAAACAGGTAACGCTTGCCTTCTTCCGTGCAATATCTGTCCCATAATGCCTCCTTGGCCGGAATCTCCTTATACATGATTCCTCCACAACGTGGGACTAAACACCTAGGGTCATATCCCTTGACTTGAGTTTACCCCGGACTTGATACGGAGTTTGGGATGACAATTATGAATTATCCTGCAAGTCGGCTAGGACCTGACGGACCAAGGGAATCGAGATTTTCTTTTTGCGGGCATAGGCAAGACGGTCTGCATTTTCTACAATGTCTCTTGCAGCAACAAAAGAGCGCTCCATGCGCGGCAGGATATAGGCGATCACCTCATTGCCGACAGAGAGTTGGCGGTCGCTGAAGAGTTTGATCAGCACCGATCCCAACAAAATATCGTCCGGAGATTTAATCGTCGCTAGGGGGGCCGCGCGAAAGCGCGAGGCGAGGTCGGCGATTACGAAATCGCTCTGAGTTGGGTTCATGCGACTGGTGACAAGAAAGCTGCGCCGTTCTTCGCGGAAGATATTATAGAGATGAAAAAGCGTGGTTTCGGCCTCACGATCGCCAATCCACAGATCGATACCGTCAATGACCAGCCGCTGCCCCCGCCCGGCTAGTTCTTCGGCGCTGTGGGTCGTGAGCATTTCAGGTTTGATTTGGATCGCACCGGTTTTTTCGCTCCACACTGCGGCGAGATGGGTTTTACCGCTGGCAGCCGGCCCGGAGATAACCAGCAACGGCGCGGGCCAGTCAGGCCAGCGGTCGATCCAAGCAACCGCTTCGGCATTGCCGGGGCCGATGAGAAAATCCTCCATACCGTGCGCGGGGCGCATAGACAGATCGAGTGGGATTTGCTGGGCGGCGCTGCTCATGGGCCTTACGCCTTTTGCTTTTTGGCAGGTTTTTTCTTTGCCGCCTTTTGCGCCGGTTGCTTTTCTTCAACCCTGTGCCCGTAATAGGGACTGGCCTTGTATTGGGTGATGGCAAAGGCAAGCAACACACCGGCGACAGCGGCGACAGGAACAGCGAGCAACATGCCGAGAATGCCAAACAAGCTACCGCCGGCGAGCAAGGCAAAAAACACCCAGAGCGGGTGCAGGCCGACGCTGTCGCCGACAATTTTGGGACTGAGGATGTTGCCTTCAATCAACTGTCCGGCGAAGAAAATCCCGGCGATGATCGCAACAAACATCAGGTCGCCGCTTTGAAACCAAGCAACTGCCACGCTAACGACCAGCCCGAGGGTTGAGCCGACCATCGGGATAATCGAGAGCAACCCCGCGCCGAGGCCAATTAGGAAGCCGTATTTCAGGCCCGCAATGGTCAGGGCAATCGCATAGGCGATACCCAGAATCACCGCGACGCTGATTTGCCCGCGGACGAAGCCGGAGATTTTGACATCGATTTGCCCCAGCAAATCCTTAATCGTGTTTTTTTGCGCTTGGGGCAAAATATCCTCCACCCATGCGGTGATATGCGGCCATTCCTTCATCATGAAATAGGCGACAATCGGGGTGAACACAAGCACGGAGATCATATCAAGCGCGGCCTGCCCGCCAGCAGCGAGGCTTTGCAAAAGCTGTTTGGCGACACTGGCGACGCTGCCGGAATGATTGCTCAATAGCGCTTTCAGATCCGTACCGTTTTCCTGCCCTAAAATGCCGGAAACCCGCTGAATGTGGGGCTCGAGACAGGCCAGAACGGAATTAATATAACCCGGCATGTCTTCGGCCAGTTGCAAACCCTGTTTGTAGAGGACCGGCAGGAGCAAAGCCAAGAACGCTCCGACAAAGACAAAGAAGACGAGCAGGATGAACATCGCGGCCGGACCGCGGGCGAGTTTGATTTTCCGCAAGCCGTTCACAAGCGGATTGAGCAGATAGGCGATGGCGATCCCGAGCACAAACGGCAACAATACCGCTTTAAAAATATAGACAAATCCCAAGAAACCCGCGAAGGCCAGAGACCAGAATAGTGCATGATTACGAGGACTCATCGGACGAGGGCCTTTCTAAAACTCAGTTTGGTAATAAGACTGGCCCTGATTTGGACGCGCGGTTTGTCCGCTTTGCGGCTGATAGGGCGTCTGATAAGGGCTTTGATAAGATGGCGCAGCCGGGGGGCGGCGCGCTGTCAGCTCATAGGTCGTCTGAGGCGCCTGCGCTCCGCCGTTGATAAAACCGCCGAGCATCCCGCCAGAATAGTCGCCGTTCATGCCTGAAGACTGGCGATTACGCGCAGCCGTTAGATACAGGCTGGCCTGTTCAAGCGCCAGTTTGAGACGGTCAAGCGTGCCGTCATAGACGATTTCGATATAGGCCTCTTTGGGTGAAAGCGCCTTGAGATTGACGTTTGATACGCCGTTGACGCGGCGCAATTGGCGTTGCAGGTTTGACCATTCCTGCAAAGAGGCGAAGGTGGCACGGGCCTCAATGGTTCCATGCTGACGCGCATCGACAACCGTCTTTTTCTTCCAGTCACTGCGCAGAGCTTGCTTAACGCTTTGGACGGCGCGGGCATAAAGTTGCCCCTCATCCTGCCCCGGCAAGGCCCGCTCCATAATCTGGTGCACATATTCCGGGCGGGGACGGTCGGTGCGATAGAGCTGGATATTCAGCGCGCTTCCTTCGGGCTTGGCGATTGCCACCACGGCCTCGCTGGCGTCATAGCGCTGGAGCATGGCGCTTAAGGCACGGGGTGAATAGCTGAGCGCCTCATCGTCGCCGATATTATCGACATCGGCCAAATCGCCCAGAGGCACGACAATCGGCACCAGACCGCTGGTTAGATTCGGTGCGGCAGACCAGGCTTTCATCCAGCTATTTTGATAGGACCACAGAAGCGTGCCCTGCCCGGTGTCCATGAACGGCAATATCAAAACCGGGCGGCTGACTACATCGGTATATTGCGCGCCCTGGCCCGAAAAATAGCGCCGCACGGCCTGATCCTGAAAACGAAACTTGTAGGTCCCGCTATAGCGCGTGGAGGAGAGCTTTTCGTCGCTGACCTCGTAATCCTTAATCATCGTCGAGATGGTCATGGCTTCGGGACGTTGAAAGGCTTTGAGTTCGTTTTCCGAGAGCATGCGCGCGGCGAGTTCGTCAAAAGCCTTGATTTGCGCTTCGGCAAAGGCCTGCTCACGGGCTTTGAGCGCGTTTTCGGCCGTGGCATCGACGGTGACGTTATCCACAGTGAAAAGTGAATCGGCCCGCGCACCGTCCAGCGGCAGGCAGACAAGCAAAGCAAAAAAACACATCCCCCAAACGCTTAAGGCTGTACGAGCCTGCACAAAAGTCTTATAGAGTATGGCCATGGGCATGCCCCTTGTTGTTTTTGGTGTTCCACCGCGAGAGTGCCTTTTGTTATAACGGGCTGCAAGGATTATTGGAAGCTTTAGGATTCAAAATATGAGTGAGAGCGCGTATAAACAGGCCGGTGTCGATATTGAAGCCGCAGCAAACCTGATTGAAAACATCAAACCGCATATCGCCAAGACGCGCCGTTCCGGCGTGATGAGCGGGATCGGCGGTTTCGGCGCGTTGTTTGATCTGAAAGACACGGGCTATTCCGACCCGGTGCTGGTTTCCGGTACTGACGGCGTGGGGACCAAAATCAAGATTGCGATTGATGCGGGCATTCATGACACGATCGGTATCGACGCGGTGGCGATGTGCGTCAATGATATTGTCGTGCAGGGTGCGGAGCCGTTGTTTTTCCTCGATTATTTCGCAACCGGAAAGCTGGATACCGGGGTGGCTGAAGCGGTGATTAAAGGCGTGGCCAAAGGATGTGAGCTTTCAGGCTGTGCGCTGATCGGCGGGGAAACGGCCGAAATGCCGGGGCTGTACCAAGAGGGCGATTACGATCTGGCCGGGTTTACGGTGGGCGCGGTCGAGCGCGCGGATATGATTACCGGAGCGGCGATTGAAGAGGGTGACATCTTGTTGGGGCTGGCGTCTTCAGGACTGCATTCGAACGGATTTTCACTGGTGCGCAAAATCGTCGAAACCACGCAAGGCTTTGGTTATGACGCCCCGGCGCCGTTTGCCAAAGGTCAGAGTATGGCCGAGGCCCTGCTGACCCCAACGCGGCTGTATGTGAAATCGGTTTTGGCAGCGCTGAAAATTCGCGATGATGCGGATAAAACGGCCCTACACGGGATGGCACATATTACCGGCGGCGGCTTGCTCGAAAATGTGCCGCGCATGATGCCGGAAGGCCTCTGCGCGGAAATCGACTGCGCCGCTTGGGGCCTCCCGCCGGTGTTCCGGTGGTTGATGAGCGCCGGGAATCTGAGCGCCGATGATGTGGGCACGACGCTGAATGCCGGGATCGGCATGGTGGTGGCTGTGCCGGAGAGCCTTAAAGATGCGGTGCGTGCAAGCTTTGAAACCACCGGCGAAACAGTGTATGAAATCGGCCGCGTGAGCAAGGGTGATGCGCCAGTGCAGCTTCATAACGCGGCGGAGCAATGGAGCTAAAATGGCGGTTGAAAAACTTAATCTGGCCGTTCTGATTTCGGGCAATGGCAGCAATTTGCAAGCGCTCATCGATGCGTGCACGTTGCTGGATTTCCCGGCGCGCGTGGCGGTGGTTATTTCGAATCGCCCCGGCGCGTATGGATTGGAACGCGCGGCAAAAGCCGGCATTCCAGCGATTACGCTTGATCATAAATCCTATACAGGGCGCAGCGATTTTGAGGACGCCTTACAATCGGCCTTGAGCGATTATCCGGTCGATCTGATCTGTCTTGCCGGGTTTATGCGCATTTTAACGGCGGATTTTATCAATCGCTGGCCGAACAAAATCATCAACACGCATCCGGCGCTGTTGCCGAAATTCGGCGGTAAAGGCATGTACGGCGAACATGTGCACACGGCCGTGCTGGCAGCCGGTGAACGAATCAGCGGCTGCAGTATTCACTATGTCATTCCCGAGGTCGATCAGGGACCGGTGATTTTGCAAAAAACCGTACCTGTGGAAGACGGCGACAGCATAGAAACCTTGGCCGCGCGGGTCATCGCGCAGGAGCATATCGCCTACCCGGAAGCGGTCCGAATGATCGCGGAAAAACGCGCCTGAAAGCAGGCTTGAAATCGGCGGCAAATTCCCGTTTAATTTTTGTAGATTTTAGACGCTTTTCAATGAGGACATGATGGACCATAACAGCCCGGCTCAAGACGACCCCCAACAGCTGCAAAACGCTCAAGCCTTCTGGCACAGTTTTATGCATGGCGCCAAAATCGGCATTATCATGATTGCCTTGGTCGTCATCGTGCTGGCGCTGGCTTTTGTGCCGACCGGGTCTTAAAAAGCCGAAATATCCGCATTTTTTTCAAAAGCTTAACCTTTTACAGCGCAAATTGGCGTATAGTAACGGGTGAGGGAAAGCTTTTGATACATTTCGGGTGGATATGATCGTCGTTCTGACTTTGGCGAAATCACGAATGTTCTCGCTTGGCATGCTGAAATACTTTGTGTTTTCGGTGTTTTTGGTTTGCGCCTTTTTGCTGGCCGGTCTGCCCGCTGTAAACGCACAAATCACACCGTCTTCGCGGATTGAACTTAGCGATATCACCGAACGGGTATTTATCGGTGAAAACATGTATTTAACCCTGGATCCCGAACATAAATTTAACGCCAAACTGCTTGCTCAACGCCATATCAACAATCTTAAGGGCGATAAGCAGACCCGCAACATCATCCATTTGGGCGCTGCGCCCGAGCCTTTGTGGCTGGTTTTTTCCGTGACGAACAAATCTATGAATTCGGACTGGGTTTTACATTTTGGCGATCTGTTTAACGGGCGTTTTGGGCTTATCCAAAACATTCAGCTTTATAACGCCTCGCAGAACAAAACATTGGTGCAATCTGAGGTTTTCGATCAGGAGAGCCTTAACCTTCAAAGCCTGCAGGGCGCCGCTATCCCTATAGACATTCCTGCCGATAAAACGCAGATTTTTACGCTTTATCTTGAAGCGGCCCCGAGCGTCGTCAGTACGATTGCCCCATCAATCATGAGCGTCAAAGCCTATCAGGCCCATGTGAGCGCCTCCCCTATCATTGTGATTGTGTTTTGGCTGCTTGTTCTTGGCTTGGGTGGTTTTTTTGCCGCTTTTTGCGTGTTGCAAAGACAGACGGTTTTTGTATTTTTCAGCGCCTATTATCTGGTGTGGGCGCTAATTCTCTACGTGTTTGGCGCGAATTTTTACGTTTCCTCACCTCCCGTCGCGGCGGGAATGACCACTTTAATCATTCTGCCGAGCCTTGCCGGGGTCTTTATGGCCAAGCGCTTTCTGGAGATGCATATCGGTCAGGATCTGGCCAATATGCTTAGCTTGTTTGCCGCGGCCAGCATAGGGATCGGGGCGGCATTGTGCTTTTTACTGATCGGTTTTTCCAGCGTTCTGGATGAGTACCTGCTGATTATGCCTTCACTTTTCACAATGCTCTTCCTCGGCGCAGTCAGTTTTGCGCAAGCCCAACAAGGGCGATATGGCGCACTGTTTCTCGCCTTGGGCTTTGCTTGCAGTTTTGCCAGCTTCATGGCTTTGTTTCTCGCGGCTCTGGGTTTTGGTCCTTCCGGGTTTTTGCTGGCGCTTTATTGGGGGCTGCTGGCCCCGCAGGCGTTGTTGTTTATTACGGCGGCAACACAGAATATTCGGATGAGCCAGCGCGAAGAATTGTCCAGCGTCGCGCGGGAAAACCGGGCCGCACAGTCGCTGGCACGGATCAAACAGTCTCAGGAATCGGCTGATCAGGCACGGCTTTTGCGGGTGATTGAACGCGAACGGGAGTTGATGGCCGAGCTCCGCGAGCGGGAGATGCAACGCACACAGGAAATGCGCAAAGCCAAGGAAGCCGCCGATGAGGCTAACCGTGCGAAATCGGCTTTCCTCGCCGTGGTCAGCCATGAAATCCGTACGCCGATGAACGGGCTATTGGGTATGCTGCGTTTGCTGAACGATACCAAGATGACCAAAGAGCAAACCGAGTATGTGCAAGCTATTCAAAATTCCGGCGATACGATGATGGCCTTGCTCAATGACATTCTCGATTTTGAAAAGATCGAAAGCGGCAATATGCAGATCGAGAACATTGATTTCGACATGCTTCAATTGGTCCGCGACGTGGTGACTCTGATGTCCGGGCATGCGGCTGGTAAAGGACTGACATTAAAAGCCGAGATTGCCGAAGGTTTCCCCGAAAGCCTGAAAGGTGATCCGACCCGTCTGCGTCAGGTTCTGCTCAATCTGGTCAATAATGCGGTTAAATTTACCGAGTACGGGCGAGTTACGATCAAACTGGGCTTTGAAGCCAGTACGGATGATAAGGCTCAAAGCAACAGCTATAAGATCAGCTGTGCGGTGAGCGATACAGGCATCGGGATCGGGGAGGATGTTCAAAAGACCCTGTTCAGTCCGTTTACCCAAGCGGAAAGCAGTACATCGCGCAAATATGGCGGAACCGGCCTCGGGCTGGCGATTTGTCGACGGCTGGTCGCGGCAATGGGCGGCACAATCCAGCTTGAAAGCCGCGTTGGGGAAGGTAGTACATTTTTCTTTACTTTGAACATGCCGTCCGGCCAGAAAGATTTTAGTGAGAATGCACATGATGTGGCGCAAAACGCGCCTGAGTTGCCGCCACTTGAACCACTGCGGATTTTGATTATCGATGATAACGAAATGAACCGGCGCGTTCTGGAAGGCTTTCTTAATAGAGGCAGGCATATCACCACACCGGCTGAAAGCGCGGAAGAGGCGCTGGATCTTCTTTACGATACACCGGACAATCAGGCCTTTGATGTGATCATCACCGATATACGGCTGACGGGCATGAACGGCATGGAATTCACACGAACCTTGCGCCAGTCTGAGTCCGCAAGCAACGCCGCCACGCCGGTCATTGCGTTATCAGGCAATGTCGGCGCCGAAGACCGGGCCGAATACGAAGTCGCTAATATGAACGGTTTTCTGGCCAAGCCGATTGACCCGCAAGCCCTTGATGCCCTGCTGCGAAAAGTTAGCGAAGGAACGCTTGACGTGCCGGTGAAGGTCGAAACCCCGTCAGCGAGCCGCACCCCTACTCTTGCGGCGCGCGCGACACCCAGTCCTGACCCGTCAGAAGATCGCGCGCCTATTCAGGACATGATTGCCAACATGGCTTTTGATACCGACATTTCTCTGGAAGATGATTTTGATTCTTTTGAATTGGTACAGGACCAGAGCGACGAAGAGTCCGTCACCGATACAGCGACTTCACCATCTTCAACTGATCCGGGCTTGTTTGATCCATCGCTGTTGCAAAGCCTGATCGACAGCCTGCCGAAGGACAAATTCGACGATTTGTTGCAGAGCTTTTTGGATAAAACCGATGAACTGGTCGCCACTCTGGAAACGGCCAAGGCCGAGGCGCAGGGCATGGAAACCGTTTACGACCGCGCGCATGAGCTTAAAGGCATGGCGGCGAATTTCGGCCTTACCGGGGTGAGCGCTATCGCTGCCGAAATTGAGAAAAGCGCCAAGAACAAAGACAGCGAGGCGGCCTATAGCGGCATTGCCTCGCTTGGTGAAACCAATGAAAAAGCCCAAGCCGCGTTGAAAGTCTGGGCGTTTTCACATTCTTAGATCGGTTTTTTAACCGACGATTTCTTCCGGTTTAAAGAAATATTCGATTTCGACTTTCGCATTTTCGAGGCTGTCAGAGCCGTGAACGGAGTTTTCGCCGATATTCAGAGCATAGTCCTTGCGGATCGTCCCGGCATCGGCTTCTTCCGGATTGGTCGCGCCCATGACTTCACGGTTCTTCGCCACGGCATCTTGCCCTTCAAGAACCTGAACAACAACAGGTTCAGAGCTCATAAACTCAACCAGTTCGCCAAAAAACGGGCGCTCTTTGTGAACAGCGTAAAAGCCTTCGGCTTGCTGCCGGGTCATGTGGATGCGTTTTTGCGCAACGATGCGCAGACCGGCAGCTTCGAGCTTGGCGTTGATCGCGCCGGTCAGGTTGCGGCGGGTCGCATCGGGTTTGATGATTGAAAATGTACGTTCGGTCATGGTTGCGTAATCCTTATGAATTCTGACTTAAAATGTGCGCACGTTATAGCGGGACCAGGCCTTAAGGGCAAGAGCGTATTTTTTTGTTGCAAAATCAAAGCAACAACTCTATAAATATGGAAAATTTAAAAGCGTTGTATTATGAGCAAATCATTTAAACAAATTCTTTTGGACACATGGCGAAGCGCTAGCTATGAAGATCAGAAAAACTGGAAAATCACTGTCCAACCGATTCCTGATGATAATTTTGCAACTGCCGAAGATTATATTGACATTGCAGAGCAGGCCAATGAACAGGCCCAAAAGAATCTGGAGTCATTCTGCAAGCAACATAAATTTAGCTTTATGAGTGTTGATCAAGAATCCTTCCATGCCTTCGAACGCGGGTATTATACCACTACGGACAGTGGGAAAAAATGCATAGATTTTCGCGATTTTTTGGAAGATTACGCCAAAAAGACAGGGCAAAGCCTGAATGTCGATCTCATGCTGGTCAAACCTTCGGTTAAAGAGCTTGAACGCGCAGAATCAAAAGTTCTGGAGAAAGGCTCTGCCAGAGATATTATTGATTATTCGCGCGCTATGCTTGTTGTTCTTAAAAATAAACCACGTGCGAAAAAGGATACAAAAAGTATTCAAACACTTTCACGTCTTATTCAGTGCATGGAGAATGATGATGAAACCAGAGCGTATAAAAATTACTTTTGGTTGCCGCACAAGGACTCAGGGTTCAGGGCCTATAAAGCCTTGCGGCTTACCACTGTTCCGGAAGACAAGGAACGGGCAGGTGATCATATTTTAACGGAAGTTAAGATTGAGCATGAAAGCCAGATGGCCATTGATTGCGCAACCCGGCCCTTTATGGATATCGGGCGTAATACAAGCAAAGTAAAAAGTCATTATACAGCCGTTGCGCAAAATGTATCTACGCCCCGAGAAGAAGCCAAACAAGCCGCAAAACATGGCATGCTCCATAGTAGAAATGCTGATGTTGTCGCGAAATGGCAAAGATGGCTTTATAACCGTATCAATAAAGATGCTGGTTTGGATGACTTCTTAAAACCTGAGCCGACGGAGGAGGAATACGAGCGCTTATACACACCAGCATGGGATCAAATATTTGATGATATTGTTAAATCTAAAAGCGTAAACAAAAAAGGCCTTGTCAGAAGCGTTGTGCAAGCGCTTGTTCGAACGGGTCTTATCCCAGAGAAGCAAGCCGAAAGGCTTCCTGCTGGTTTAACACAAGACCTTTGCTAACCCGCCATGGCGGCTTCGATGCCTTGAACTGCGTCATTGGCGGCGCTGGCGTCGGGGCCGCCGGCTTGGGCCATATCTGGGCGACCGCCGCCGCCTTTGCCGCCGAGTTTTTCCGCACCGCATTTGACCAGATCGACCGCGTTCAGTTTTTCGGTGAGGTCGTCCGTGACAGCGACAACAATCGAGGCTTTGCCGTCATTGGTGGCGACCAGAGCGATGACGCCGGAGCCGAGTTTTTTCTTCAGATCGTCAGCCATAGGTTTGAGGTCTTGGGGCGGGAAGTCTTCGAGCACCTTGCCGATGAATTTCACGCCGCCGATTTCCTTGATATCATCACCGGAAGAAGCGGCGCTTTCGGCGGCCTGAGCACGGCGCAAATCGGAGATTTGCTTTTCCAAAAACTTCTTCTTCCGAAGCTGATCGTGCATGATGTCATTAAATTCCTCATCTGAAAGTTTGGCATCCGTACCCCCAAACTTTAAGAAGCCTTCAATCGCGTCCTTCTTACCCCCTAATTTTATATAATCTGATTCCAGTTGGGTGTTGATGTGCAAGATTTTGTCGAGTGTTGCTTTGGCTTCTTCTTCTCTTCGGGTTTCGTAGGCTTTAACCGCTTCGCCGGTGATGGCCTCAAGGCGGCGGACGCCTGCGGACAGGGCGCTTTCGGAAATGATTTTGAACGGGCCGATTTGGCCGGTGTTTTTCACATGGGTGCCGCCGCAGAGTTCGATGGAGAATTCGCGCTCGCTTTCTTTCGAGCCCATGGCCACAACGCGGACCTCGCTATCGTATTTTTCACCGAACAGGGCCATCGCGCCGGTTTCGCGGGCTTCATCAAGGCCCATCAGGCGGGTGGTGACCGGTGTATCGGCGGCAATTTCGGCGGCGACGATTTCTTCGACGCGGGCAATTTCTTCAGGTTTGATCGCCTTGGGGTGGGAAATATCGAAACGGGTGCGCGCATCATCCTGCAGCGAACCTTTCTGGGCGACATGGTCGCCGAGCACACGCCGCAGGGCTTCGTGCATCAAATGGGTTGCGGAGTGGTTGGCGCGAATGGCTGAGCGGCGGTCATGGTCAACCTCCATACGCACGGCATCCCCGACCTTGATCTGCTCACTATTTAATTTTACATAATGCGCATAAATAGAGGAGATGAATTTTTTGGTGTCGGTGACGGTCACAGCGTTTTTAAGCCTGAAAACTTTTGACATCCGCATTCCTCCGGGAACACGTTTGGGCATATTTCGCGTGCCTTCATAAAAAAATCCGGATTGTTCCAAAATATGCGTTGAAATGTCGTTATCAACGCGCGTCGTGGCCCACAATCCTTTCAGATGGAGAGTGTTAAACGCAAACGCTATGATCGCTCCGACCATTTCCCGCGCATAACCCCGCCCCTGAAAAGGTTCGGAAACCCAGTAACCAAGCTCAGCCTGTTCATCATCTTCAGGATGCACACTGATGCAACCTGCCGGTTTTCCTGTCTTTTTGTCGTAAGCGACAAAACAATATTTACCTTTTTCGGAACGGTCGACCCAGTCTTGCGCTTGGTCTATCGTCATCGGCCATCGCATGAACGAAATTGTTTCGGCCGTGTTTTTATAATTCATGGTTTCAAAAACAGCATCCATCTCGTCCTGCGTAATGATCTTTAGTTTCAGGCGTTCGGTTTCGAGCATTTCATCTTGGGTGATGTCTTGCGGTTTTGCGTCATTCTGAGCATTGACAAGCAACATCTGCCCGCTGTCTCCGACCTGCCCGCCGCTTTCGGCGTAGAACGGGGTTTGGTTGGTGATGATATAGCCTTCTTCGCCTTCGGCCAGAGTGTCTACGCGCACCCATTCGAAGTCATCCCCGCGGCGCGCGCCAGCGCGCTCAGGCTGCGGGAATCCAGAATCGTGAGCCGCTTCGCGGCTCGCATGTGGATCCCGTTCGTTTAAGTTCGACGGCTGTGCCGTCTCACCAACGGGATGACACCTTTGTTTTTTTACAATCGCCAGCACCTTGCCCTCGGCGCTTTCAACTTCATAGCCGAGGAATTCGGTCGGGCCAAAATCGTCGAGAATATCATACCATATTTTTTCGGTCGCGGCATCTCCGGAGCCGGACCACGCGGCGCGGGCTTTGGCTTTTTGCTCTTCCATGCAGGTGTTAAAGCCGTCTTCATCGACTTCGATATTCTGGCTTTTGAGTGCGTCCTGGGTAAGGTCGAGCGGAAAACCGTAAGTGTCGTAGAGCTTGAAGGCGACATCGCCGGGGAATTTTTTACCGCTGGCGACTTTTTCGGTTTCTTCTTCGAGAATTTTCAGGCCGCGATCGAGCGTGACTTTGAAGCGTTCTTCTTCGGATTTGAGGGTTCCGACGATCAAACTTTCGGCGCGGCCAAGCTCTGGATAGGCTTGCCCCATTTTATCCAGCAAGGTGGGGAAGAGCTTATACATCAGCGGCTCATTGGCCCCTAACAAGTGCGCATGGCGCATACCGCGGCGCATAATCCGGCGCAGGACGTAGCCCCGCCCTTCATTGGAGGGCATGACGCCATCGGCCATCAGGAAGGCCGAGCAGCGGATGTGATCGGCGATGACGCGGTGAGATGCGCCCCTATCACCATCGGGATCGACGCCGGTGAGATCGGCACAATGTTCGATCAAGCTACGCATAATGTCGATGGCATAGTTATCATGGCTGCCCATCAACGTGGCGGCAATGCGCTCAAGGCCCATGCCGGTATCAACGCTTTGGGCGGGCAGATCGATGCGCGTATCGGCATCGACTTGCTCGTATTGCATGAAGACATTGTTCCAGATCTCGATAAAGCGGTCGCCATCTTCTTCCGGGGAGCCCGGCGGACCGCCCCAGATATGATCACCGTGATCATAGAAAATTTCGGTGCACGGCCCGCACGGGCCGGTATCACCCATGCGCCAGAAATTATCATCGGTGGGGATGCGGATGATTTTTTCATCGGCCAGCCCTGAAACCTTTTTTCCAGATGGCGGCGGCTTCTTCGTCGGAAGAGTGGACGGTGACACAGAGTTTTTCGGCGGGAAGGGCGAAGTTTTTGGTGACCAGTTCCCAGGCAAAAGCAATGGCGTCGTCTTTGAAATAATCGCCGAAGGAAAAATTGCCGAGCATTTCGAAAAAGTATGGTGGCGCGCGGTATAGCCAACATTATCGAGGTCGTTGTGCTTTCCGCCGGCGCGGACGCATTTTTGCGAGGTGGTGGCGCGAGTGTAGGGGCGCTTGTCCTTGCCGGTGAACACGTCCTTAAACTGGACCATCCCAGAATTCACGAACATCAATGTGGGGTCGTTTTGCGGGACCAGAGGCGAGGATTCGACGACCGTGTGGCCCTTCCCTTTGAAGAAACTTAAAAATTCACTGCGGATGTCATTGACTGTTTTCATAGTCTGCGCTCTATTTCCTTATGCGTTTGAAGAGGTATTTATGAACGAATTTATTGAAATTGCCAATAGCCTTACCGATGCGGCGCGCGAGATTGCGCAAAAATATTTCCGCACACCCTTTGATGTAACCAGCAAAGACGATGCCTCGCCGGTGACGATAGCCGATCGCGAGATCGAAGCGCGGATGCGCGAAATCCTCGAAGCCCAGCGCCCGCAAGACGGCATCTACGGGGAGGAACACGGCATTAAAACGGGAGAAAGCGGCCTGACATGGGTGCTAGACCCGATTGACGGGACGAAAAGTTTTGTGATCGGGAGACCGACTTTCGGGACGCTGATTGCGTTGTGCGAGGATAGCGTACCCAAGCTAGGGGTGATTGACCAGCCGATCCTTGGTGAACGATGGATAGGAGACGGTGAACAGACGTTTTTTAACGGCCAAGCCGTGCGCTGCGCGCCCTGCTCTTCTATTGATACGGCGCGGATCGGTTCAACAACCCCGGCGATGTTCGGGAACGAGCCGGTTTACAAGAAATTCAATGAAGGGCGATTTTTCTGGGGCGGCGATTGCTATCAATACGGCCTGATGGCCTGCGGGTTTGTCGATATTATTCTTGAGGCGGATATGAAGCCTTATGATTATGCGGCTTTGGTGCCGATTATTACTGGGGCGGGCGGGCATATTTCTGACTTTGCGGGACGGCCTTTGACATTGGAAAGTGACGGCACGGTGGCGACCTGCGGTGATCCAGCCCTGTGGCCGGAGATGCAAAAACGCTTATCCGCGTAAATCAAGAGCGTCATTGCGAGGAGGCCGTTAGGCCGACGCGGCAATCCATCTCTAAAGTTTGTACAAGAGATGGATTGCTTCGCTGGCGCTCGCAATGACGTTTCCAAATCACAAAGCCTGCGCGTTATATTTCGCAGGCTGGCCGGCGGTGATCGCATCGAGGGTTGGGGTGTCCTGATCCTCGCGCAGACGGTAAATCCAGTAATTCGACAAGACGCGTTCGACATAGGCACGAGTTTCGCTGGAGGGGATCAGTTCGATAAACAATAGCGGGTCTTTGACATCGGACCAACGCTGCTTCCATTTGGCAAGATTGCCCGGCCCGGCGTTATAAGCGATGAGCAAATAGAGCAGATCATTTTCAACAACTTGGCTTCCCAGCAAATCCTCAAGATAGCGCTGGCCGAGTTCGAGGTTGGTTTCGGGATGATCGAGTTGAGCATCTTTTTGATTGGCGAGAGATTTGGCCGTGGCGGGCATCAGCTGCATCAGACCCTTCGCGCCGCTGGGGCTTTTGGCGCGCGGATCAAAGCGCGATTCCTGACGCATGATCGCATGGACCAGCGCCGGATCAATCTTGTACCCCTCTACGGGTTGCCATGGCCCGGTGGGATAGAGCGCGGCGTCGTAAAACCCGCCCTGCTCGTTGGCAGCGCCGCTGGCGGCTCGCAGGGCCAGACCGGGGAGGTTTGCATAAGCGGCATAGGATAAGAGCGCTTTGTGTTGTGCGTCATTTTCCGGGCGGATGCGGATGAGTTCGGCTTGGGCCAAATCCGGCTGGCCCGCCAGAACAAGAGCCATTGCGCGATTGGCCGCCGGGATTTTGCTTAAGGTCTCCATGTATTCCTTGGTAAAAGCCGGGACTTTCCAGTTAAAGTCAAAATCGCGGCCCAACGCGCGGGTGGAAATTAGCCCATAAAAAGTGCGCGGCTGAGCAAGGCCGCGGCGCAACCAGATACTCACCGCCTTGACATTGCCGGTGCGCATATGTGCGCGCGCCGCCCAGTAAGCCCCGGCGGCGGCTGTCCAGCTTGAGGCATAAGACGAGCGGGCCACCACTTCGAAATGACGCGCGGCGGCGCTGTAGCGTTTATCGCGCCAAGCCACCAGCCCGGCAACCCAACCGGCCTTGGGCACATGCAGGCCGGAGCGTTTGACGCTTTGTGCAGCCAGTTCCCCGGCTTCTTGAGCTTTTCCATTGTAAAGATAGCCGGCGGCAATTTCCCCGCGCAGCAGGTCGTATTCAATGTTATCGAGCAGTGATGCTTCAGCTTGCAGGCGCTGATAAGCCTGCGATGGCTGGCCTTTCCTGACCAGAGAGAAAATCTCACGGTTAAGGGCATTGAGCGCATGAACCTGCTCATCCGTGCGCTGGCGAGAAGAGACGTAGCGCCGCCCCATACGCATGGTCGGTTCGCTTAGGCGCGTGATGCCGTGCGCTTTGTCAGGGGCTTGAATTTTTACATTTTCTCCAATCGGTTTGCGCGCAACAGCCAGCTTATAGATGCGATCAGCACCGGGATGATCGGCGAAAAGTTCCAACCAACTTCGCAACTCCGCAAAGCTTGATGTATAGGCGTTTGGGTGCATATAACGCTGAAAGAGCACATGGCCGAGTAACCGCGGATCGTCTAGTTCTTCAATAAGAGCATCGGCCTCTTTGACCTTGCCTTCACGTTGAAACTCGAAAATCTGCTCATAAAGCTTCGCCTGATCGCGGGCGATGGGTTTTTCTGAAATGCCCGCGCGCGCTTTTTGTATCAACGCCTCAACAGCGGTGGGTTTGGTCAGGATCACTTTCGGTTTACGCGGCGGCGTGGGCGGTGGGATAAAATCAAGAAGCGAGGCGGTAAAATCGAGGACATTAAAACCGGTGGCGGATTCGTCCTGTTCCTCTGCCAGCTCGAGTTTTTGCGGCGGCAGAACCGGGCCCATCACTTCTTTTGCCGTCATGCTTGGCTCCGGGCCCTCTGGCTTTTGTTGCGGCTCGGGCGGCGAATCCTTTTCTCCTTCATCACTTTTAAACGGGTTGAATGCCCCTAACGATAATAGAATGTCAGATTGGCCGGGCTTTTTTTCCGGCACAGGCACGCTTTGGGCGCACAGTTTTTGCGGCCACGACCCGGCGAGGAGGAATAACGCAGCCCATAAACACAGGCAGGAGCACAGGCGCAGCGGGCGCGCAGTCTTATTTCCACATAAAGACGGCATGGGAAAAGACGTTACATGAAAGCGGCAAAACTGTCCATATCACAAAAAATGAATACGCGTTTCAATGACAGCTATAGCAGCCCGCATTCGCGGCGCTTTTCCTGCAGCGAGAGCATGTCAGCCCAGACCGCTTTTTTCTGGGCGGGCGTACGCAGCAAATAGGCTGGGTGATAGGTGGCTATGGCCGGGATAGGACCGGCTCCTTCCCGCAGTTCGGGCGTCACCGGCAGATAATCATGCCAGGTCTTGCGCAGGCGCGAGACGCTTTCATCGCGGTCCAGCAGCGCCTTGGCCGATACACCGCCGCACAGAATCAGGAGCTTGGGCCGGACAAGCTGGATATGACGCTCGATAAACGGCAGGCTGACCTCGACTTCCGCCGGGGCGGGAGTGCGGTTGCCCGGCGGACGCCAGTTGAGGATGTTCGAGATATAGACAGCTTTTTGGGCATCCTCTTGCGTGCGATCAAGATCGATGCAGGCCAGAATGCGGTCAAGCAACTGGCCGCTGACACCGACAAAGGGTTTGCCCTGACGGTCTTCATCCGCGCCGGGGGCTTCACCGACCAGCATGATGGGTGCGTTCGGATTGCCGTCGCAAAAGACCAGATTGGTGGCGGTTTTCTTGATACCGATTTCGTCGAAGGCTGCAATGGCCTCACGCAGTTCATCAAGCGTAGAGGCAGCTTTGGCCAGCTTTACAGCCTCGGCTCGCGCCTGATTTTTACCCATGGGTAACGGCGTTGTGGTTTTTGCGGTCTGGACCTGCGGTGTTTGAGGCATTTCCGGCGATACGGTCTGCTCCGGTTTTGTCTGTACAAAGCGGTTGAACGCCTCATCGCCCAACGCAATGTCCACGCCGTGATCGACATAAAACTGTAATGCGGCTATCGCGGCAGAGTGCTGCATGGATTTTTTGCCTAAAAACTCTAAGTTGTTTGTATGGTTCTTTAAGCTTTTAGGTTAGAATGGAAGGCTGAAAAAGAAAAGAGGTTCGCACGTTTTATGCCCGATTCAATTCGATCCGACCGTGAAAACATGGAGTATGATGTGGTGATTGTCGGGGGCGGCCCGGCAGGGTTGGCCTGCGCGATCCGTCTCAAGCAGATCGATGCGGATCTAAATGTTTGCATTCTTGAAAAGGGCTCTGAAATCGGGGCGCATTTGCTGTCCGGTGCGGTGTTTGAGACTCGCGCGCTGGACGAGTTGATCCCTGAGTGGAAAGATCTGGGCGCGCCCCTTAACACCCCGGCGACCAAAGACAAATTCCTATTCCTGACCAAGGATAAAGCCTATCCGTTCCCGACCCCGCCGCAGATGCATAATAAGGGCAACTATATTATCTCGCTGGGCAATCTGGCGCGCTGGCTGGGTGAGCAGGCAGAAGCGCTGGGCGTGGAAATTTTTCCCGGTTTTGCTGCGGCGGAAGTGCTTTACAATAATGAAGGCGCGGTGATCGGCGTGGCCACGGGTGATCTCGGCATTGACAAGAATGGTGAAAAGACCGAGGCGTTTGAACCGGGCATGGAATTGCATGCGCGTCAGACAGTATTTGCCGAAGGCGCACATGGTTCGCTGACCAAGACGCTGATTGCCCAATATGACTTGCGCAGCGAAAGCGATCCGCAGACCTATGGGCTGGGGATTAAGGAATTGTGGGAGATTGATCCGGCCAAGCATAACCCCGGCACATGCCTGCACACGATTGGCTGGCCGATCGACAGCCAGACCTATGGCGGATCGTGGCTGTATCATCTGGAGGATAATCTGGTTTCGGTCGGGTTTGTGACGGGGCTGGATTACAAAAACCCTTATCTGTCCCCTTATGAGGAAATGCAGCGCTTTAAAACCCACCCGGCGATTGCCCCTTTGTTTGAAGGCGGCCGACGGATTGCCTATGGCGCTCGTACGTTGGTTGAGGGCGGATTTCAATCGATTCCAAAACTGACATTTCCCGGCGGCGTGCTGATCGGCGATAGTGCAGGATTTTTGAACGTGCCGAAAATTAAAGGCAATCACACGGCGATGAAATCGGGCATGGTCGCGGCGGAAAGTCTTGCTGCGTATATGAAAAACACGCAAGGGTTTGGCAGCGAGTGCGCCGTGTATGTTGATAACATGAAACGCTCATGGGTATGGAGCGAACTGAAAGCCGTGCGCAACATTCGGCCCGGATTTCACAAGGGATTATGGTTTGGTTTGCTGAATGCGGCTTATGAAACCGTGACGTGTGGGCTCTCACCGTGGACGCTGAAAAATCATGCCGATCATGCGCAACTCAAAAAAGCCAAGGACTGCGCCCCGATTGACTATCCAAAGCCTGACGGGGTTTTGACGTTTGACCGGCTGACCTCGGTGTCGTTTTCGAATACGAACCACGGCGAGGACCAGCCGTGCCATTTGCGTCTGCGCGACCCGGCCGTACCGGTGGATGTGAATTACACCGAATATGCCGGGCCATCGCAGCGCTATTGTCCGGCGGGGGTTTATGAATTTGTTGACGGGTCGGATGGGAAGCCGAAATTCCAGATCAACTCGCAAAATTGTGTTCACTGCAAAAGCTGTGATATTAAAGATCCATCACAGAATATCGACTGGACGACGCCGCACGGGGGCGATGGCCCGAATTATCCGAATATGTAGGAAGGACTCTCTGAGATGAATACAGCGCTGAAGAATTTGTTGGCCTTTGCCGGATTGATTGCGGTGGGCGGCGCTGCCGGTTACACGACATACCAGCTTCAACTTCTGCGCGGTGAATACGCACCAATTTCCTTGGAATCCACTGATGATTTAGCATTGTATGCACCCCGGCAAAAAATCTTTGCGCCTGCGGTCTCTTACGAAGGCTCGAGCATTGCCGGGAGTTACCTGTCCGGGCAATTTGCCCAACATCATCATGATTGGAAAACGGCCGGGCGTTATATGGATTACATCCTTAAAAAAGAGCCGGACAATCCGGCACTGTTGAAACGCGCCATGGTGCTGGCGATTGGTGCGGGGGATTATGAACGGGCGATGAGGTTCGCCCGCAATATCGTTGAAAATTTTGAAAGCACGAATGCGCTGTCGCTGATGTTTTTAACCGCCGAAGCGTTTCATAACCAAGACTATGACAAAGCCGCCGATGCTATTCGCGCCATGCCCGAAGGCGGGCTGTCAGCCTTTATCATGCCGATGCTGTACAGCTGGTCGAGCGCTTCGCTGGGCCATTACGATGTGGGCAATCTGCACGGCAACAGTATTCATCTGTATCATGCGATTTTAATTTCCGTTTTCATGGATAAAACCGATGACGTCAAAATGATGCTCAAGCAGGCCCTGACCCTTGATGAGTTGAGTCCGCAGGATGTCGAGCGGCTGGCCGATATTTACGCGCATATCGGCGAGGGGAAAAGCGCTGTGGCGCTGTATGAACAGGCCTTGAAAATTGAGCCGGATAACGCCTTGCTCCAGAAAAAGAAAGAACTGGCGGAAAGAGGCAAAGCGTCCGACATCTTCATTTACGCTCAAACGCCTGCGCAAGGGATGGGGCTGGCTTTTTACGATATGGCTCGCCTGCTGAGCCATGATTTCAGCGACGAAAGCGCGCGGGTTTTCGCGCGGCTGGCCCTGTATCTGAACCCGCAGGACACCGACGCTCTTTTGCTGCTGGCCGATATCGCCGCACGTAACGAGCGCTATGACGATGCGATTGCGTTATATAAAGAAATCAATGAGAAGAACGGCCATTTCCTGAAAGCACGGCGCAATGTCGCCGATCTGCTCTACGAACAAGGGCGCAATCAGGATGCGATTGCCGAGTTGCAAATGCTGGTCACCGACTTCAAAGATCTGGAGGCGCTGATCCAGATCGGTAATATCCACCGGATTAACGAAGACTTCAAAGACGCTATTAAAAATTATGACGCAGCGGAAAAGACGCTTGGCACGATTCCGGAAGATTACTGGTATCTGCATTACGTGCGCGGCATGGCGCTGGAACAGGACGGACAATGGGATAAGGCCGAAGCCGATCTGACGGCGGCTTTATCCTTCCAGCCCGATCATCCTTATATCCTGAATTATCTGGGCTATGCCTGGGCCGATCAAGGCAATAATCTTGAAAAGGCGCTTGAGATGATCGAGCGTGCCGTTTCGATCCGCCCGAATGACGGGTATATCACCGACTCTTTGGGATGGGTGTATTACCGCATGGGGCGTTATAAAGACGCCGTGCCGTATCTGGAGCGCGCGGTCGAGCTGATGCCCTATGACCCGATTATCAACGACCATCTGGGAGATGTATACTGGAAAGTCGGGCGAAATCTGGAGGCCGAATTCCAGTGGACGCGGGCGAAGAACCACTCGGAAGACGAGGAACAAATTCTGGCGATCGAGCAAAAGCTTCAGGAGGGTCTGGTTGAGCTGGAAACGGTGAAGCAGGCCCATTCAACGCGCATGGAAAGCCCTAAAGAATTGCCATGAGTCCTTCCCCTTCGCGTCTGAGTGTTTTTGCTCCGGCAAAAATCAACCTCTATCTTCATGTGACGAACCGCAGGGCCGACGGGTATCATACGCTGGATTCCCTCGTGTGTTTTGCCGATATTGGCGATTGGATTACGCTGGAGCCTGCGCCTAGCCTCTCCTTTGATATCGTCGGTCCGTTTGCGCGGCAGCTCAGCGGGCGGGCGGGCAGCGCCGCGCCGGATTCCTCCAATCTTGTCATGAAAGCCGTGTGGGGCCTGGCGCGGCTGAGCGGGCAAAGCCCGGGGTTTAAAATCACTTTGGAAAAGAACCTGCCGCTGGGCGCCGGGCTGGGCGGCGGCTCCGCCGATGCGGCGGCAGTGTTGCGGGCGCTGTGTCGCATCTGGGAACTTCCTGATGATCTTGAAGGCTTGGATGCGCTGGTACTCTCGCTGGGGGCCGATGTGCCGGTGTGTTTTAGCTGTCAGCCCGCGCAGGTGCGCGGCATCGGGGAAGATCTCAGGCCCGCCCCGGCGATACCGGAAATGCCGATCGTGCTTATCCATCCGGGAACGCCTTGTGAGACCAAGGATATATTCTCCCGCTTTAACGGACGTTTTGGCGAGCCGGTGGCTCTGCCCCACGAATTTCTTAATCCTCAAACGCTCTGTGATTTTTTACAGCGAACCGAAAGTATGTTGAGCGCGGCAGCTATGGGGGCCGTTCCAGACATCCGCAATGTTCTTAACGCGCTTGAGGCGCAGGATGATTGCCTGCTGGCACGGATGACCGGTTCCGGCTCGGCCTGTTTCGGGATCTTCGCCGATGAGCAAGGCGCGGCGGGCGCGACAGCGCAGATTAAGAAACAAAACCCAGACTGGTGGGTGCAGGCCGGATGGCTCGGACGGGCTGAAAGCTACTAAATCTTTATTGCGCGCCGGAGCCTTGTTCGACCGCCGTATTCGCGAGCATATGGCTCAGCAGATTTTGCGTAGCTTTGCCGTCGGCCTGCAGATTGTGCGTGCGCTGATAGGAACGAATAGCGTCTTCGGTTAGCGGACCGCTGATCCCGTCTGCGGGGCCGGGATACAGGCCGCTGCGCATCAGATATTCCTGTACCTGCGCGGTCACGGCCTGCGCATTGTCCCCGGCCGATGTTTCTATGGCATTGGCCGCCTGCGCGCCCTCTTCAGTGCTCATACGATCCGCGATATCGTTGACATCATCCAAAGAGACTTTGAGCGTTTTGGCGAGTTGTTCGAGCGCCTGTTTGGCTTCAGGGCTGCCCTGATCGGCGGCGTTTTTGTACCAGACCAAGGCGCGGTCAGGCTCGGCCTGTCCCAACAGGCCGTTTTCATAGATCAGACCGAGATTATAGGCGGCTTCCATGATCCCGCTTTTCGCGGCATTTTCAAAATAGCGGGACGCTTTTTCCGCATCATAAGGCACCCCGATCCCTTCAATATAGGCAATACCCAGATTGTACTGGGCTTCGGGATGGCCGAGATTGGCCGCGCGAGTATACCATTCGATGGCTTGGCCGAGATTTTTCTCACCGCTCAGCCCCTGATGATTGAGCACGCCGAGATTATAGGCCGCATTGGCGACGCCGCGACTGGCGGCCTGTTCGAACCAGAATGCGGCGCGCGCGTAGTCCTGCTTTACGCCGCCGTGACCGGCGGTATAGATCGCGGCCAGATCATGCTGGGCTTCGGGAACGCCCTCAAAGGCTTGGGCTTCGATGTTTTTAATCACGTCCGGCAGGTTTGAATCGGGTTTTATCGCATTGCGCGGATCGGTCAGGATGAGCGGGGGCAATTCTTTTGCCTCTGCCGACTTCGGCGTGGGTTCTTGCGGTGATTGCCGGGCCGGTGCGCTGGCCAGTTTTTGCGGCGCTGTTTCCTGCATGGCTTCCGGTTCCGCCTGTGGCGGGATGATATTTTCCGGCAAGGATTCACTTCCCGGATCAATATTATTGAGCGCTGCGACAACTGCGTCCGGGCTCCCTTCCAGCAAGGCTTCGACCTGCGCCTGATCGTTCAGGTTGAGCGTGCCGATATCATTTTGCGCCGGGTTCGCCGCCGGGATGGTTTCGCTCTGGCGGCCTTGCGCATCAAAAGCCGAAGTATCTTGTTCAATCTGCCATTCCATTGCGGCCATATCCTGCATGGGTGCCGCCGGATTACCGACCGGCGCACTGGCGAGAGACGAGGCGTTTACGGGAGCGCTCTCGGGTTTTTGCAGTTCACTGATCAGCCAGCCGCCGAGCAACGCTGCCGTGACAAGTAAACTCATACCAACCATTTGCAAAATCCGGTTCTGGCGCGCCGCGCTGGCGGCTTTTTGGGCGACATGGGCCTGAGCCGCATATTCACCGGGGGTGAAGTCTGTGGCCGAGAGCTGGTCCATATCGCTGGCGGCGGCCATGGCCTGATCGGTCAGCAGGACCATCGCCTTGGCATTCAGGGAATCACGGGTTTGCAGCACGGTCTCTTCAATGCGCTCAAGCTTGCGCAGAAAACGGGTGCGCTCTTCCACGGCCTTGTCAATCCTGCGCGACAGGCGCGCCTGCTGGCTCAGCGCATCATCGACGCGCGCGCCGATTTTTTCCTGACGCTCTTCGGTGTCTTTCACCCGTTTGGTCAGGGCGGCAGCGTGGTTGATGCTGACCGTCATTTTTTCGGTGTGCTCCGACTGGATTTTCTTCAGGGCCGAGACGCCCTGATCTGCGCGGTTGGCTTTGGTTTCGAGATCAAGCACCAGACGGCGGGTTTCTTCCAACTCGGCCAGCGCATCGCGGGCCAGCGTTTCGGCGTGGCTGGCATTGCCCCCGGCGGCCAGCTTTTTGCTGAGTTCCTGATAGGCTTTGTCGCTGCGAGCAGTCTTGGCTTGCAGCTCTTCGATCGTCTTGCGGTATTCCTCAAGCTCGCGCGCCATTTTTTCGCGCTCGCCTTGCGTAATTTTTAAACGCTCATTGAGAGTTTTGAGCAAAGCGATGATTTGCATTTGCGTCGGGGCATTGCCCATCGGCGTGGCTTTGGGTACGGTTTTGGGTGAGGGTCGTGAGGCTGTCCCGCGCTGAAGATTGAACGGAGAGTCCATGTCCTGCGGAATGTAGGCGCTTGACGATTTTTTTTCCGCTGCTGCACTGTCTTGATTATTCTCCGGCAGATCGCCTTCGTCTTCGGGCGACTGGAAAAATATCCGCCCTTCCGATGTTCTTTTGAATCCCATAGTGGAATCACTCCGTTACTCAATTATTTTTTGCGTGAATCGGACTATAGCGAATTTTGTAAAATACAGGCAAATAGTTTCCGAGCCTGCGCAGGCTCGTCCACAGATAAGAATGTTGATTAAACTTGACGCAGGCCCGTTTATTTGCTAGGAATATAAACCTAACCGGCCCGAATTGTATCTTTCGCCCCGCATCGTCTGGGGCTTTTTTATGGAGTTTTTCATGCTTACACATCTTGGAAAAGGGACTTCGCCCCTTGTAAAACAACGCGTTATCGATACCACCGCCAAAACCATCGCTTTGTTGGGCGACAGCATTACCAAACAAAACACATCGGATGATGGCCGGGCATACCTGCCGGAAGGGTATGCTTCGATGCTCAATGCGATCACCGGGCAGCGTTACACTTTCCCGACCTCGCATAATCTGGGAGTAAGCAGTGACAACATCTCGGAGATCAATGCACGTATTACCGATTTGGCATCACTTTCTCCCGCGCCGGATCTCGTCTTTGTGCTGGCAGGCACCAACGACATTACGTCGAGCACGACCGAAGCGGCCATGATCAGCGGCATGCAGTCAATTTACGACTACATTACCGGCACATTGGGTGCGAAAGTCATCGCCCTGACTATTCTGCCACGCAACCAAAATCCAAGTGGCGCTCCGTTATCTGCCGCGGACCAAACAAAGCTTGAAAACGTGAATAACTGGATTTTATCACAAGGCAGTGACGATATTATTCCGGTGAATACCTACGACAATCTTAGCGATGGTATGGGCAATCCCGACAGTCAGTATTTTAATAAACAAGGAGACTATGGCACGACCTATGTTCACCCGAACCCAACGGGTGCACTGGTTATCGCACGTGATATTGCGGCGCGGTTAAAATTCCGTTTCGGCGTGTATGACATTCCGGATATGACGCAGAATAATTTATTAAACAACCCCGATTTGTCCGGCACAGGCGGCACTCTTACCGGCGCAGGGGTGAGCGGCGTTGTCTCGGATGATTTTCGTCTATATTCGTTTGACGAGGGGACGACGGTTGGCTCGAAACCTACAGACACCCAACAAAAAATCGTTTCCAGCTATAGCAATAACACCACCTATGACAAAACACGTTTTCATGAATTATCAGATATGACGAGCGGCTATACCCCGGGTGATGATGTTGTTGGTGAGGCCGAGATTGAGGTTCTATCGGGCTCGCGCATTGAAGGTGTATGGATGCAGCTCACCGATAAGGGCGGCTCTAATCTTAACTACTCCTGCCTGTCGAAATATCAGGACCCGGAATTTCCCAGTGAAAATCAGACCTATTATCTGCGAACGCCTGTTGTGACGACGCAAGGTGACAGCACGGCGCTGCAGCTTATCGTCTATGCCGAAATGAATAGCGCAGATGGGGAAAGCGCCGATGTCAGTTTTATCGTGAAACAGATGCGCTGCCGGGTTGTTTAAAAAAGCGCGTAGCCCATAGCAATCCCGAGCAGTAAAGCGATGATGAGAAGCACCGGTGTGCCCCAGGATTTTTGCAATACTTTCGGGCTTGATGGCGTATCGTCCTTTGTGCGAAATTTTACAAAGTTTTCCCGCGACACCACATGCAGCAAACTGTCGCTGGTTACAACATCGCCGGAGAAAAAGCTGCGGATGATTTCGTTCAACATCGCTGTTTGTTCCTGCGTCAAATTGACAAAACGACAGCCCAGAACTTTGTTTTTTTCTTCGAAATGGCGCACTTCGACCTCGAGATCGACATCAAGAGAAAAGCCCAAAAACGGAAGGATCAGTCGGCACCTAAACACTTCGCCAACCGGCTTGTCTTCCGGATTCATGCCGATGATGCCGATGCCGGTTTCGGAGAGATTCCCGACTTCATATTCTTTGCCCGATACCTCTAGCATGGCAGGCATCTGAATACGTGGGTGTTTCCTTAAGGGGTGCTCTGTTTGATCCGTATCTGTCATTTTTATTCCCCTATACTCTTCGAGTTACTAACTAGTTGGCTGATGTGCCGGGTTGGATATTGGCAAATTTGGCCGCGGCGGCGGGCAGAACCTCCACGGTACATTCGATGTTGCGCGCGATCAAGGCGCGGCAGCGATTATAGGCATCGTCAATATCGGCATCATGAAACCCGACGCGGAGCGTATGTTTGCCGGTTTGAGTATCGGCAAAGCTGTGTTCGGGCAGCACCATCAACTGGCCGCCGGAGAGAATCTGACGATAACGGGTGTGCAGGCGGTACCAGACCGTCGACATGAGGAGCCGGGAGTTATATTCGCCAAGGTTAAGAGCGATGTTATAATCGGCCTGTTCAAAATCGATATGCGGGTGGCGGGCTTTATAGTCTTCCAGTCCGGCTATGATGGTACTGGGGATATCCTTGGTTCCGGCATCAACATAGACATCATGGCCGTAAATGATTGTTCCCTCATAGCCGATTTCGATGGCTTCCGGCTTGGGGCGGGCGAAATTGTTGTTCCGGGCGGCCTGCTGGTCAACGACTAACAAATAGCGCCCCGGGCGCACGCGGTTAAACAAATAGAATCCGCCGATATCGGTTTGGGCGGTTTGTTCGATTTCGCCATCCGCGTTGTAAAGGTGCAGGGCAATATTTTTCAGCGGCATCGGCTGGCCGTTATCTTTGCGCGCATATAACGTCCCATCCATTTCCCCGGCGATATGAACCGGAAACTGCAGTTCGGCGACATAGCCTTCGCGCGGCAAAATAGAAACGCCCTCGAACCCTGAAACCCAGTACGGGTCTTTCAGGCTTTCTTCTTCGAGAACGATATCGGTGCGTTTGAGTTCCTGCACGCGGGAGAAAAACGCCATGCCGTTTTCATCGGTGACTTCGCGCCCCCCGTTTTGCAAGGCCCGGATGGTCACATCTTCAAGCCGTTCTTCACCTTCATTGTAGCGCCCGTCGCCGTTGGCATCGAGAAAGACAAAAACGCTCATTGCGCCGTTGCCGGTGATATTGCGGTCGAACATCTTAATGCCCGGCCCCTGCGGATCGCGGGCAAAGCCAAAGTTGGTATTCAGACCGGCGAAGAAATCATTTTCAGTGTTGTAGCGAACGCTCGGCGATATACGCGCCCAGCCCGCCTGCCAGTTCAACTGGGCCGAAGCTTCGGTAATCGACGGGTCGATGCGGCGTTCAACCTCGACATCCAGATCGAGCGTCCTGTCGAAATCGTGATTGTAGCTGGCGACAACCCGGCTGAGCTTGCTGTCGGGCTTGATCTGATAATCCGAGAGCAAACGCATTCTGTTGCGGCCAAAAACACCAGCGACGCCGGTGACGCTGTTCAGGCGATCATCGACAGCGGTGCCGGCCGTTGCGTAATTGAATTTTTCGTTAAAGGTGAAATTTTTATAGGCGGTATTAAAGCCCAGCCCCGTATCGGTTGTTGAATCCCCGTCATTGGTCAGATTGTAATTAAAAGACGCTTCATAGCGCGGATTACGCCCGATACTAATCGGCAGCTTCCCGTTTGCATTCAATCGTGTATTCAATCCTCCCAACGTGTCGTCACCGCTACTGATCGTATCATAGTTGTCGGTAAAATAACGCGCGGTGGCATAAAGATCGTGCGAGCCGATATTACGCCGGGCAACCAGTTCAGAGGAAAAATCGGCTTCATCATCTACGGCGAGATTGGCGTTAACCAGCGTTTCGCCAAGCAATGTGGATATCCCTCCATAGGCTACATTGTTGCGCTCACCATTTTGTTCCTGACTGCGCAGCCCTAACGATCCCACAGTGCCCGGCGCAATGGGTTTTTCATACAGCGCCATCAGGGTCGGCGTGCCCTCGTCCTCATCATTAAAATCAGCCTTGCGGTATGTTTGTTTATTATCGAAAGTCAGAGACACATCGTATACGCCGCCGCCTTCGGCAACGCGGTTAATATCAACGGGAATGGAAACCTCTTCTTCGCGCTGTTCACCTTGCGGGCCGTAAAAGACAACACGGAAAATATTTTCGGTGCCATAAAGAATGACATTATCAAATGAATAAAAGCCATCGTTACCGACGCGTTGATAGCCGAGGAACTGGTTGCCGCGGTAAAGTTCGACATCCCAGTCAGGGAACACCGTGCCGCTGATCGCGGTGGAGGGATTGGTGAAACTGCGCAGCGGATCGACATTGGTGATGCGCGTTCCGAGTTCACGGCGCACCTGCGCATCAATCGGCAGGCGGGTTTGAATGACATCGCCCAATTCAAAGCGCTTGGCCTTGACCGGTCCTAACAAATCCGGTTCTAAAGATTCCTGCTTGTAGTTCATCCAGATATTGCTGATCTGGTCTTCATCATTGATCTGGGTTTGTGTGCTTAAGGTTCCGTAGGCGAAATCACCGGCGGTGCTGACATTGGCCGAATGGCGTGAATTTGAGCGCCCGGAATCCCCGGCGCGGTTATAGCGCGAGTTGGTGGCCACATTGACAAAAGGAACGTCGATTAATTGTTTCGGCTCGTCCCTCAGAGGCAATTGCGGGGTGTTATCACCCTTTTGTCGGGCGAGTTTTTTCTCACGTTCTATGCGCTCTTGCAGCGGTAAAAGCGGTGAAGGCTTAATAATCATCTGCAGGCTGGAGACCAGAGGTTCGATCTCAAAACCCAGCCATTGCGCCAACTCGTCGGTCGGAACGAAGATATCTTCGTCTTCAACGAATACCGTGTCCGAAATGGAAAACTCCCCGTTGTCCGTACGCGCAGTTTTTGCCGCCACATCCAGATTAAAGGTCTTATTTTCGCGAATATACCACCCCTGCGCCGTTTGGGTTTGTGCATTGACAGTAATCGGGAGGTCTAAAGCCGCGGCAAAATCCTTTAGTGAAAGAGCGATCTTCTGGTCTTTCACGCGCCCGAAGATCACATTGTCGAGTTTTAAACGGCGCGAAAGATACACCTCAAACAAAAGCTGCTCACCTTCAGGCAGAATGTTTTTTGTAATAGTTTCTGATTGTTTTGTTGCGGGAACCGCGCCTTGCATGAATTTGTCGGCGGCGTTAAATCCCCGGCGCATGCGGGCCAAAAATTCTTTGGCAAGGGATAACCGCTCGGATTGCGTTACGGCGCTTTGCGCATGCGAATCATCCGCCTCCGACACGGTCGCGTGTGCAGCATTTCCAGCAATCAAAAAACAGCTGAAAAGGCCAAGATGCAGCGCTAACCTTAAGGTTTCAATTGCCATAAACACGGTTTTACTATGAGATGCCGAACAATAAGACGCAGTGAACTCCCGCTATTTAAGCACACAACGCCTGTGGATACAATTGATGCTCTGCGGTCAAGAAAACTGTGAATAGGTTTTTTGTTTAAAATTTAATAATGATTTAACTCGTTTCGTGTGATATTAAAGGGGTAGTATTAATTTTTGTAAAATTAAAAGCACTGCGTTCAAAGAAGATGTAACCAGGGACTTTAAAAAGGAGAAGCCTTATGAAATCTACGTCTACTAAAGTGCTTGCATTCGCAAGCGCGCTTGCAATCGGGGCGGCCCTTTCCGGTACGGCCCAGGCTCAGGTGGAAAGTGTCACAGCCCAGTTGATCACGTCCAGCGCCATCACATCAACCTATGTATCAGATCTGGACTTCGGAGAGTATCTCATTCAGTTTACCGCCGGTGATACGCCGGTTCTGACTCTCACGAACGACGGTTCCGTGGCCGTGAACCAGACGGGCTCCGTGGCCAACGGCTCGCAGGTTGTCCAGATCACAGCGCCTGCTACGGAGGGGGTTGTCAACGTGCAGATCCCGGCTCCGGGTCTGCTTGATGTTACCGCATCCAACTTTGTTGATTTCGCCGATGGCGGTCTGGCTCTGGATGACGTGAGCTATCGTACGGCGACTCAAAACGGCGCCTTGATTACAGCTGGCGTTGCAACCGGCGCCCAGACAGTCACCGTGCTTGCCGGTTCCACTGACGAAGCGGTCACCATGGGTGGAAACATCAACGTTACCGCAACACCTGCGGATGCCACACACTCCGCAACGTTTGATGTAACCTTTACGTATCCGTAAAGAGCGCGGCACTGCCATAGAATTTGGAAAAGGCGCCTGAAGGCGCCTTTTTTATTGTTGTTGCGGGGTATAAAACCTCCTTAACCTTGCAGCCGTTCCACTTTATTGCACAGGAATGGTGCGTTCATCATAGGTGAGATTCTCATCCTTGGAGTAATGCCCCAGTACAATGCGGATATTGCCGCCTTTAAGATTGCTTTCATCAATCAAAGGAACCCGAATAACCCGCTTGCTAATTTCTGGGAATATGTGTGCATTACCGATTTCGCCAATAACCTTGTTCGTTTGGTCATAGATATACATGTGCCCTAAGACACCATAAGGTTCGGGACTTTTTGTTATTGTTACCACGGCTTCGAGCATGTCGTTATTCGGATTGCGCTGAAACGTTACATTCTCGATCTTAGCCGAAACATTAGGCGTTCCCGCGCGAAAAATAACCGGGATGCTGTATGATACATTTACCTTTACAGCCGCCGACTGGGTTCCTGAAGACTTGCTCTGGGATATTTTTTCTTCGTTCCGCTCACCTCTGAAACGTAAATGCGCCCTGTACTCCCCGTCCGCTATCTCCGCCGGGCGGCGAAGCGCCAGTCTGATTTTTTGCGTTGCCCCCGGCGCCAAAGTCATGCGGCGAGGTGTAAACACGATATACTGACTCAAGTCAAAATCGGTTAACGGACCTTCGACAAGCTCCATGGCGGAGGGACCATCTTCCAGCATTTTGTAAAATTGCCAGCTTACATCATATGTTTTTGTTTCTTTTCCTGAATTTACCAGCGTGACTTCTTTGAAGCGATCACGGTCCTCAAACACAATGCGCGTGGGTGTAATTGTGAGATCCGCTTTAGCAGCAAAGCTGAGAAAACATCCCGCCAACAATACGCCAAGGGAGAGGAAGAGCTTCAATTTTTTCATTACGATTTTCTCCATTTTAAAAATTAACCTGAATCTGCAGCGTCCCCGTAAATGTCTGATCGGCATAGGGGGTGCCAGTGCCACTGGTCTGGGCCGTCCCGCCAACATGGATACGCGCAACACCCGATACATCGGTCGTGGCTGGGTGGGATTCCTGAAGTGCTGTCATTTGAAAATTTGGACCACTGGCACCGGCAAGCGGAGATGTTTGCGTCACCGTAACGCTGGTGATGGCCGTGCTGGGCGTCATACCATCCAGATCGTATATGCCGTGCTGCGGCGGCGTAATTTCTATAAACCCGGCGGAATCGTAGGTGTAGCCCGGTCCGGAAACATTGACATTGATTGAGTGTACGGCGTTGTTGTTTTTGACGATAAATCCACCAAAGCTCAGCGCCTGAATTGTTGTAATCCCCGCATGAGCGTCTTGACCGGTCAAAACCAGTGCAAAAACGGCCAACACCCTCATAATATGCCGAATCATCCCGTGCCTTTTGTTAAAACTCTGTTGAAATCACGGTTCAGGGTACTGAAAAACCCCCGTGATCTCAAGATGGAATATCCATCAAAAAAAGCAAAAAACCGCGGGTTTGTGCATAATTTTGTGCATAAAATATGAATAGTTGCTTGACCGCGACTCACGGCTCACATACCCTTAACGATGTATCGTTCTGATACTTCTGTGTTTTCTTTGGGCTGACTATATACATTTCGGGCACCGCCCCATTTCTTCCTCCGGGGCATTTCGGTTCATTATCATATGAATATGAGATTTGGTTTATGGGTGATTTGTATGCTGTTTGCGGGTTTAACCGCAAGCTGCGGCCCCCTCACCGATAGCTCCAAGTCACAGCCCTCCGCAAGTTCAGCCCTCTCTTCCGAAAATCTGATTGGTGAAAACACCCAATCACAGCCCTCTTCCACCTCAGCCCTGGAAGTTCCACCCCCGGTTGCCGTGCCGCCGAGCTATGGCGATCGCCCGCCGCAACCGGGACAAATGCAATCCAGCACCATGCCAAACGGCCTGCCCGCCCTTCAGCCCAAGGGAGTCAATGTTGACGGCCTGTTTGCCGATAAAATCTCTGATACCGATCAGAGATTTACGCGTTTAGAAAACGCGGTGCTGGATTTGCGGCGCGAGTTTGAAACCTTCAAGCCCGCCATCACCCGTCTGGTTGCCGTTGAATCCGATATTCAGGATTTGATCAAGCAACTGGATATGCTGCTCAGCAGTGAGCCTGCTGCGCCGCCGACCCCGCTTGCCTCACCGCAAGCTCCACCACAAGCCCTTCGTCCGACCGATCAAGCCCCGGCCCCGCAGGTTGCCGCGCCGCCCAGCGCGCCGTATCCTGCCGCTCCCCAGGCGATGAGTGGAGATGCGGCCGTGAAGACCTTGCGGGTCGGTCAGCACAGCGATAAGGTCCGTCTGGTGCTGGATATCTCGAAGAAAACGCCCTACACGGCCGATCTGGATGCTCAGGAAAAGCTGTTGATCGTCGAGTTGCCAGAAGCGGGGTGGAATGCGCCGATGAGCCAGAGCTTTTCTTCGTCCGCGCTGTTGCAGTCCTATAGCGTTGAGCCGATTAATAACGGGGCGGGAAGCCGCGTGGTTATGACGCTGAAACGCCCGACACAGTTGATTAAACAACAAGCCCTGCCGCCCGGAAACGGCAATCCGAACTACCGGATCTTTCTGGATCTGAGTTTATAAGATTTTGAATACTAAGTCGGCCCGACGCCCAGAGATTTATATAGCCGGATTAAAGCCTCCGCTTTGGCGGCTTCGGCGCTCGCCAGATTGCTTTCAGCGCTGTTGAGCATGCGCTGCGCATCCAGAACATCGAGGAAGGAAATTTCCCCTTCCGTGAATAATTGTTGCGAGAGCAAAAATGCGTCCTGCGCGTTTTCGTAGGCTTTAAACAGGGAAAACGCCTGTTCGTTGATGCGGGCGTAATCGTTGAGTGCGGTTTCGACTTCGACGACGGCTTCAAGAACGGTCTTGCGATAGAGCTCATAGGCTTCTTTTTCCCGCGCGTGTGCGGCATCAATTTCGCCTTCAATACGCCCAAAACTCAAGACACTCACCGCTGCGCCGAGGGCCACATTCCAGATTCCGGTCGAGGCGGCGAAGGCATTTTCCGCCACGCCGTAAAAACCGCTCAGGGTGAAGGTCGGGAACGCCGCCGCAATTGTTGCGCTGGTGAGGTGCGTTTTGGCGCGCAGATTGGCGGCGGCGGCGAGAATATCCGGGCGCAGCGCCAGCACTTGCGCCGGGGCCATAAGAACCGGAGCCACGTCGCTACCCGGTATGCGGCCCTGCGTGGCTGTCATATCCGTTAAATCTTCCGGCAATGTCCCGGTCAGGACGCCGAGACGCAGGCGGGCATTTTCGCTCTGGCGCTGGAACTCAGGGATCGAAGCTCTAGTCGTATTGACGAGATTGGCCGCCCGGTCAACATCGAGTTGCGGGTTTTCGCCGACGGCGCGGAGTTGATCGATGAGGGCCAGTGTTTGTTCCTGCGTTTTCAGGTTGTCCTGCGCGATTGCGGTTTGCTTTTCATAGCCGCGCATTTCAATATATGTACGGGCGACCTCGGCGATCAGGCTGAGCGTAACATCCCGATAGCTTGCCTCCAAGCTTTCCAGCGAGGCTTTACGGGCAGAGAAGACTTTACGGTTTTTACCAAAAATATCGAGTTCGTAGGACGCATCAAAACGCGCATCGTAATAATCATCCGTATCGCTTTGGACTGTGTCCTCGCGCCCCTTGGATGCGGACGCACCGATCTGAGGGAATAGTGAAGCGCGGGCTACTCTTCTAAGGCCGCGAGCCTCGAGAAGGCGCGCTTCGGCGATTTTACGGTCCGGGCTATCGCTTAAGGCTTTATCGATCAGGGCGCTTAAGGCCGGGTCGTTAAAACGATGCCACCAGTTTTGCAATTGCTCGGCTGAACTTTCATCAACGGCTTCTTCCTGACCGCCAGCCTTCGTCCAAAAAGACGGGCCTTTGAAATCCGGCATATTGAGCGAGTCCGTGACGCAAGCCGACAATGTCAGGGCCGAGCAGGCCAGCCAGAACGTTCTCATTCTCATAGGTCTTCTCCCACATGTTCCAGTGAGGCTTTGTGCACGCTTTGCCCGGTCACCAGCACTTCAATCTTACGCATAACAACATAAAAGATCGGGGTGAAGACGATCCCGAAAAAGGTCACGCCGAGCATGCCGGAAAAGACCGCGATACCGATGGCCTGACGCATTTCCGCCCCGGCGCCGTGGCTGGTGACGAGCGGCAATACGCCCATGATGAATGAAAACGACGTCATCAGGATGGGACGCAGGCGTATCCGCGCAGCCTCAACGGCGGCCTCGACAATTTTGCGGCCCTGCAATTCAAGATCGCGGGCGAATTCAACGATGAGAATGGCGTTTTTACAGGCCAGTCCGGCGAGCACGAACAGGCTGATCTGGGTGAAGATATTGTTATCCATGCCGCTCGGCGCGCCCATGGCCATCTGGAACTGGCCGAACAAATAGACGCCGACCATCGCGGACAGCGTACTCATCGGCACGATCAGGATCACCGCCACGGGCAGGAAGAGGTTTTCATACTGGGCCGCGAGCACCAGATAGGCGAGCAGAATGCACAAAGGGAAGATCAACACCGCCGTATTTCCGGACAAGATCTGCTGATAGGTCAGACCGGTCCATTCAAAGCTCATCCCAGGCGGGAGGGTTTCATCAAGAATTTTGACAATCGCGTCCTGGCCCTGCCCGGTGGAATAGCCCGGCGCGACATTGCCGTTTAGATCCGCCGAGCGGAAGGCGTTATAGCGTTGGGCGGCTTCAGGGCCGAAGGATTGTTCAACCTTAACGACCGAACCCAGCGGCACCATATCACCGTTTTTATTACGCGTTTCCAGACGCAGGATATCGGAAGGGTCAGAGCGATATTCTTTATCGGCCTGCGCGATTACCTGATAGGTGCGGCCAAACATATTGAAGTCGTTCACGTAGAGCGAGCCGAGATAGATTTGCATGGCGGCGAAAACATCCTGCACGGGAATCCCCAGTTGTTGGGCACGTTCACGGTCCATATTGGCAAAGAGCTGCGGATAATTGACGTCATAGTTGCTGAAGACGCGGCTGAGCGCCGGGTGCTGGTTGGCCTTCATCGTGACTTGCTGAACGGCGGCGTTCAGCGCCTCGATTCCCAGATCGGCACGATCCTGAATATGCAGGGCGAAGCCGCCGACCGTGCCCATGCCGCGCACGGGGGGTGGGGGGAAAATCGCGACAAACGCATCGGGGATGGCCATGAATTTTTGCTGGAGCTGGCCGGCGATGGCCGGGCCGTATTGCATCGGGCTCATGCGCTCTTTGAAATCGTCGAGCGTGATGAACACAATCCCTGAGCTGGAGGAGCTGATAAAGCCGTTGATCGACAGACCCGGAAACTGCACGGCATTATTCACACCGGGATGGGCGGTGGCGATATCGGCCATCCGGCGCAGGACTTCCTCGGTGCGCTCGAGATTGGCGCCGGGGGGCAGTTTGGCAAAGGCAACCAGATATTGTTTATCCTGCACAGGCACGAACCCTTTGGGTACCAAGTTAAAGCTGAAAATTGTGGCGGCGATAAAACCGGCATAAATGATTAGCATGATGATGCGGTGGCGGACGAAGACGCCGACGGCCTTGCTGTAGCCGTGCGAAGAGACGGTGAATATTTTATTGAAGATGCCGAAGAACCAGCCAAACAGCGCATTGATCAGACGGGTTAAAATATCCTTTGGCGTTTCGGCGCTTTTGAGCAACAGCGCAGAAAAAGCCGGAGACAGGGTCAGGGCGACAATGGTCGAGATCAGTGTCGCCACGGCGATGGTGACGGTGAATTGGCGATAGAATTGTCCGGTCAGACCGCTTAAGAACGCAATCGGGACAAAGACACCGACAAGCACCAGCGAGGTGGCAATCACCGGGCCTGTGACTTCTTTCATCGCCTTGATCGTCGCTTCGCGGGGTTTGAGGCCTTCGGCGATATTGCGCTCGACATTTTCAACGACGACGATGGCGTCATCGACAACAATCCCGATCGCAAGAATGAGGCCGAACAGCGAGAGCACATTGATGGAAAATCCCAGCAAAAGCATGATGGCGAATGTTCCGACAATCGAAACCGGCACGGCCAAAAACGGAATGACCGAAGCGCGCCAGGTCTGCAGGAAGACAATCACCACCAGCACGACCAACGCAACCGCCTCGAACAACGTTTCGATCACCGAATGGATGGAATCCTTCACGAAAACGGTCGGGTCGTAAACAATCGAATAATCGATGCCGTCGGGGAAGGTTTTTTTCAACTCCTCCATCGTGGCGCGGACATTGGCGGAAATCTCCAGTGCGTTGGCGTCGGATGTGGCGAAAATCGGGATCGCCACAGCCGGGGCGTTATTCAGCAGGGACCGCAGGGCGTAAGTCTGAGCGCCGAGTTCAACGCGCGCGACATCCTTAAGGCGGGTCAGCGCGCCGCTCTCATCAGTCTTGATGATGATGTCTTCAAATTCTTCCGGGCTTTGCAGGCGACCTTGCGTGTTGATCGGCAGCTCGACCTGCAATCCTTCGTCATAGGGCGCGCCGCCGATCGTTCCGGCGGCGACTTGCAAATTTTGTCCGCGAATAGAGCCGACAACGTCGCTGGCGGTCATGCCGAGTTCGGCGATGGCTTCGGGATTGAGCCAGACCCGCATCGCGTAATCGCCGGAACCAAAGACGCGGACACTGCCGACGCCGGGGATTTTAGCGAGCTGATCGCTGATATTGATCGTGGCGTAATTGCGCAAGTAAAGCATGTCGTAACGCTCGCTGGGGGAGCGCAAGTGAACAACCATCGTCAGGTCGGGCGAGCTTTTGGTCACGGTGACGCCGAGTTGACGCGTTACATCGGGCAGTCGCGGTTCGGCCTGAGACACGCGGTTTTGTACAAGCTGCTGGGCCAGATCGACATCGGTGCCGATTTTAAAGGTCACAGTCAAAGACATGCGCCCGTCAGTCGAGGCCAGAGATTGCATATAGAGCATATTTTCGACGCCGTTGATCTGTTCCTCCAGCGGAGTGGCCACCGTTTCGGCAATCGTCATCGGGTTGGCGCCGGGAAAGGCCGCGCTGACATTCACGGAAGGTGGTGAAACCTCCGGGTATTCGGACACGGGCAGGTTGACCATCGCGATCAGCCCGGCAATGAAGATCAACAGCGACAAGACGCTGGCGAAAATCGGACGATCGATGAAATAGCCGGGCAAGGTCATGGGTTACGGGCTTTCTTTCTCTACATCCATCCCCATCGAGTTTCCCTCCATCGGCTTAACCTTCATACCGGGGCGGATCATCATTATCCCTTGTGAAACAACCTTTTCACCTTCTTGCAAACCGGACAGGACAACGCGGCTTTGCCCGGCGCGGTCACCCAGTTCAACCTGACGATACTCGATAACATTGTCATTATTGACCACATAGACAAAACGGCGGTCCTGATCGGTGCCAATCGCCTTTTGGCCGACGAGAAGGTGGCGGGCTGCTTCCGCGCTGCCCAGACGGACCTTGGCAAACATTCCTGAAAGCAAAATACCGTCATCATTTTGCAAAACAGCGCGGGCGCGAATGGTGCCGGAGGCCGGGTTGATGCGGTTATCGAAAGCGTGAATGAAACCGTCAATGGCGTGATCCTTGTCACCGCGCAAAATGACCTGCACCGGGATTTTGGCTTCGTCTTCCTGACTGCGCGCCTGTTCACGGATGTTGGTCAGATAGGTTTGTTCATCAACCTCGAAATCCACGTAAATTTCTTTATCTGCAACGATGGTGGTCACGACCGGAGCGTTCGGGCCGCTTTCAATAACATTGCCGAGTGTAATTTCAGCGCGGCTGACGCGGCCTGAAATCGGCGCTTTGACGTGGGCATAATCAAGATCGATTTCGGCCTGTTCCAGTGTCGCCTTAGCCCCGTTAATTTCAGCCAGAACGAAATTGAAGCGCGAGCGGCGCTCATCGACAATCCGCTGCGATATGGCATTGGTTTTGATAAGCTCCTGCGCGCGTTTATATTCCGTATCGGCCAGTTTGTGATTGCTCTGCGCGGCCTGCAATGCGGCCCTGGCCTGCGAGAGCGCGGCTTCATACGGTCTCGGATCGATAACAAACAACACGTCACCTTGTTCGACATGCTGGCCGTCTTCAAACAGGATTTCGGTGATGCGGCCGCTGACTTGAGGGCGGATTGCCGCCCACTCTACGGCGGTTAAACGACCGGGAAAATCCTTCCAGATGCGCACGTCCTGCGTACCAATCACCTCAACGCTGACCGGCATCGGGCCTTGGGGCATTCCCTCGCCCGGCCCCTGTGCGTCGGCGTGGTTAAACGGATTGAGCAGGATGAATATTCCGGCGACAAGCAGGATAACAAGGCCGGAGGCCATCCATTTTACAAAGGGCGGACGCATGATTGCTGATATCGGCATGGCCTGTCTCCAGTTCCGGGAAAGTCAGAATCTAAGATAAGTGGCCCGAGGGATTTATCAAGCCTATCCAGAAACCTAAGGCATAACACTTAAATTAAAGTTAAGAAATGACGGCCTTGAGATTGTAAAATTTTTCTCTGTACGTTTTTACTGCTCTACTCTACATGATTTTTTACGATAACAAAACCGTGAAAGCGTGGAAAATTTTTAGGCGCAATTGCACGTCAGGTATTCCTATTATCAGTTCTTTCAGAACTGCCCGTATCTGCGGTGCGTCTTGCTCTCCAGACCGCGCACCTTCAGTCGAAATTCCTTCGAAAAACATTTCATAGGGCGCGTCAAAGAACAGTTTTAGACAATGTAAACGTTCGGTCGGCATGCGGCAAATTAAGGCGACAGAATATGTTGAGATGCGCCGGTTCTTCGGCATGCCCTCGGATGGTCGCAAAGCCGTTCAAAATGCTCAGAACGCCTATGTCGTTGGTCCGTTACGGCATGAGACCGGGCTGGCCGATGGTGATGCGGGCACGAATTCACAATGGGTGATCCCGGCGCAGATTATCAGCGGACGCACCAAGGCCACGCCTGAGAATATCAAAAGCTTTGAAGTTGGGGACAACCTGATGGCGCCAGAATTTCAGCGCGGGGAACATGTGCTGGTTGATTTGTCAGATCTCTCCCCCAGCCCGCCGGGGGCTTTTGTCGTTTCGGACGGGTTCGGCACAATGATCCGCAATTGTGAGCGAATGGCCGGATCCGATCCTGTACGTGTGCGGATTTCCGCATTAAAAGACAGCTTTTCTACGCGTGAGGCACTCGAAAAAGACGCACAGATTATTGGGCGTGTGATTGCGAAACTGCAATGGCTTTAGGAGTTTTTATTCTTCAGCGCTGAACCATTCGAACGAACAGGCGATGAATTCCGGGTTGAGCCATTTCGGGTCGGCACCGCCATATTTCAGGGCCTCACCATTTGTATCGGTGATCATGCCGCCAGCGGCGCGCAGTACAGCATCGGCGGCGGCGGTATCCCATTCGCAGGTCGGGCCGAAGCGCGGGTAGATGTCGGCCTTACCCGCCGCGATGACGCAAATTTTCAGGGAGCTGCCGTATTTGACGAGCTTTTCAACCTTGAATTGATCGAGGAATTTTTCCAGACGCCGGGCGTCGCCGTGGGATTTGCTGGCAACCACGACAAGGCCGCCTTTAGGCGGCGGGCGCACGGAAATCGATTTTTCCTGATCGCTGTCTTCGGCCCAACGGATGGCCGTTCCCTCGCCATGACCGGCATACAGCTCGCCTTTGGCCGGGGCGTAAACCACGCCAAGAACCGGCACGGCGTCTTTTACAAGCGCAATATTGACCGTGAAATCCTCACCGCCCTTGATAAATTCCTTGGTGCCGTCGAGCGGGTCGACAATCCAGAAATACCCGTCTTTTTCGATTTTGGGGCGTTTACCGAGGGCAATCGCCTCTTCGCCGATCATCGGCACACCCGGGGTGAGTTGTTCCAGTGACATCTGGATGAAATTTTCGGTTTCACGATCAGCCAGCGTCACGGGCGAGTCATCATGTTTGGTATCGACCTCAAGCCCATCAATCTCTTCGTAATATTTCATGACGATTTCCCCGGCCTCCAGCGCAATGCGGCGCACCATGTTGCACAGGGCTTCGGGGTTTTCGAGCAGTTTACGCCCGCGTTCGCGGAGCTTTTCGTCGATGTCCATGTCAAGATGACAATTGTCAGACGGCAAGGGCTTTTTCCTTTTTCGATGCGTTTTCATTTTCGCCTGCAAAAGCGACCTGCCCTTCGATATAGCGCAGAACCTGTTTGACGCAGACATCGATATCGTTGTTTTGGGTATCAACAACCATTTCCGGGTTTTGCGGGGCTTCGTACGGGGAGTCGATACCGGTGAATTCAGCGATCTGCCCGGCGCGGGCCTTTTTGTATAAGCCTTTCGGATCGCGACTTTCGCAGGTTTCCAGATCGGCGCTGACGAAGATTTCGTGAAAGTCGTTCGGCGCGGCCGCACGGGCGCGGTCCCGGTCGGCTCTATAGGGTGAAATGAAGGCGGTGACGACGATGAGGCCGGCATCGGCCATCAGAGCGGCCACTTCACCGATGCGGCGAATGTTTTCGGCGCGGTCTTCCGGAGAAAAGCCGAGATCGGCGTTGAGGCCGTGACGGACATTGTCGCCATCCAGCACGTAGGTGTGATAGCCCTTTTCGAACAACGCTTTTTCAACAGCCATGGCCAGTGTGGATTTCCCGGCGCCCGACAGACCGGTAAACCAGAAAATACCGCCGGTATGGCCTTTATTTTGCGCGCGGGCATCGGCGCTCATCAAATGTTCGACCTTATAAATATTTTCGGCCTTTGGGGCATTGCGGCGCTGGTCGGCATAGCCGTCCATATTGATCGCCCCGCCGCCGACAATGTCATAGCCGTCATAAATCACCATGCGGCCCATTTTCTGATTGTCGGTATAGGGGTCAATAGGCAGCAGGTCGCGTGAGCGCAACGTCACTTCGGCGACGGCGTTTTTACCGACTTCACCGGCGTGGTCGTCCTGGGCGAGATCTTCGGTGTCAATCACGCGGTCGATGGATTGCACCGTGACATTGGCTTCGCTGGTGCCGTAACGGATTTTATAGGTGGCGCCAACCTTAAGGGGCTCGGGTGAGAGCCAGAACAGATTGGCGCGAAAGACGTTGGAGAGCATCGGCGGGTTTTGCGTGTGCGAACCGATATGCCCGCGCTCAACGAAAATGCGTTCATCGAGCGTAATGCCGATGACCTCCCCGGCCCGCGCCTCGACCTTTTCCGGATCATCGGGGAAGACTTTAATCGCGGTGATTTTGGCTTCTTCGTTGGTCGGGGAAAACAGCATGGTATCCCCGGTGCGCAGAATGCCGGTTTCGACGCGGCCGACCAGAATGCGCTCTTCGCCAAAGCGGTAAACATCCTGCACCGGGAACCGCAAGGCGCGGGAAAGCGGCGGCATTTCATATTCAAAGGCATCGAGGACTTGCGTAAGAGACTTGCCTTTGTACCAGTCCATATTTTCGCCCCGATCGGCAATCATATCGCCCTGGCGCGCGGAAATCGGGATCATAAAGCTGGCGCTCAGGCCGATGGATTTAAGATAGCCATCGACCTGCTTGGAGACCTCGGCGAAGGTTTCGGTGGAGTAATCAACGAGGTCCATTTTGTTGATGACCACGGCGACCTGACGCAGACCCAGCAGATGCAGCAGGTAAGCATGGCGGCGGGTTTGTTCGCGCACGCCTTCGGTGGCATCGACGACCAAAATGGCGGCATCGGCGGCGGCGGCGCCGGAGACCATATTCTTGATGAATTCGCGGTGGCCCGGCGCGTCGATGATCACGTAGTCGCGCTGATCGGTTGAAAACCAGATTTGTGTGGTATCAATAGTGATGGCCTGATCGCGCTCGGCCTGAAACGCATCAAGGACAAAGGACCATTCCAGCGCAGCGGTGCCACGGCGTTTGCAGATTTCCTGCAACTCCTCGTATTTGCCTTCGGGCAAGGAATTGGTGTCGTAGAGCAAGCGGCCGATCAGCGTGGATTTGCCGTGATCGACATGGCCGACAATGACGACGCGCAGTTGCTGGAGATTTTTGGTTTGGTCTTTGGTCATTTATTTTGAAGCTCTTCTATTTTTTTCTTTTCCTGCATGGCCATTCTTTTAAACATTATAAAAAGGCCAAACGTCCGAAATACCTAACTTTACGTCTGTCTTTGCCAAAGCAATAAGTGATATGACAGGAACAAACAATAAGGCCAATACAAATAACCATCCTTCTACATCATTTGGAGGCCCTTCATTGAGCACAAGCTCAATGAATATCCATAGCGCAAACCCCGCATTCCCTATCCTTGCCAACCAAATAATCATCTCGTTTCCTTAACTTCTATTGTCATTGCGAGAAGGGCTTTAGCCCGACGCGGCAATCCAGAATCTGGATTGCTTCGCTGCGCTCGCAATGACGTTTTTTATTTCCAGATCCCCGCCTACGCGAGGATGACATCGTCTAAGCCCCTAAAGAGGCAAGACTTCTGTCACATATACCCCCGTGCTCTTAACTTTTCGAAGCTGTCTTCGGTTTCCTTGTCCATAGCGCGACCGGCGCGTTCGGAGGTGTTGGTGGTTTCCAGTTCGTGGATAATTTCCTCGATGGTCGTAGCGCTGCTTTCAACGGGAAAGGTGATATTCTTTTCGCCCAGTGAGCGGTAACGCATCATCTTGCCGGTGCCGGCGTCCTTGCGCGCAAGATAGAGTTCACAGAACGGAATGCCCTCGCGCTGGTGGTAGCGCCAGATGTCAATTTCCGTCCAGTGCAGGATCGGGTGGACGCGGATGTGGCATCCTTCCGGGAATTCGGTTTTGTACTGGTCCCAGAATTCTGGCGGCTGGTCTTTAAAATCCCAAGAGCCATCGAAGCTGCGCGGACTAAATACTCGTTCCTTGGCGCGCAGGCCTTGTTCGTCGCGGCGAATACCGCCGATCATGCCTTTGAATTTATGTTCTTCAAGCAGGGATTTCAGCCCTTCTGTCTTGCGCATCGCCGCGCGGGTGTTGGGCGGCAAGGTGGAGTCCATTTCTTCTTCGGGCGGGCATTGCCAGTTGATGCAATCCAGATCCCATTCCTTAATCAGCCGATCGCGGAAGGCGTAGACCTCATCCATTTCCTGCTGCGTGTCGAGCAGAGCGACAGGAAACGGCACACGGCCAAAGAAGGCCTTGCGCACCATCCAGAGCAGGGCCGTTGAGTCCTTACCAATCGACCACATCATGCCGAGCGGGTCGAGGCGGTTATAGGCCTCGCGGATGATATAAATCGTCTGGGCTTCGAGTTCGTCTAGATATTTGTACACGGGATCAGGATACCTTTTTGAGTTTTTCTTCTTTGAGTTGTGCTTCACCGCCGGGGAGAACTTCCGGGCGGCCGATGGAGACGTAGTGGAAACCGCATTCGCGCATTTCCTCGGGCTTGTAGATGTTGCGCATATCGATCATGCGCTTGTCTTTCATAATCTCGCCCAAACGCGGTAAGGCCAAGGCGCGGAATTCGTTCCACTCGGTGATAATCACCAGCGCATCGGCACCGGTGGCGGCCTCGTAAGAATCCTTGCACCACTCGACATTCTCGAGATGCTTTTTCGCTTCGTCCATGGCCACCGGGTCGAAGGCGGCAATATGCGCACCTTCATCCTGCAGGTAGGGAATGATTTGCAGGCTCGGAGCCTCGCGCATGTCATCGGTATTCGGTTTAAAAGACAGGCCAAGCACGGCGATGCGCTTGCCTTTCACGTCCCTGCCGCAGGCTTCAATAACCCTCTGGGCCATAGAGCGCTGGCGCTCAGTATTTACCCAGACCACCGTTTCGACGATGTTTTGCGGCGTATCGTATTTCCGGCCGATCTGGGTGAGGGCCAGCGTATCTTTGGGGAAGCATGAACCGCCATAACCCGGGCCGGCATGCAGGAATTTTTTTCCAATGCGGCCATCCAGTCCGATGCCGCGCGCGACATCCTGAACATTGGCGCCAGTTTTCTCGCAGAGGTTGGCGATTTCATTGATAAAGGTGATCTTGGTGGCCAAAAACGCGTTGGCAGCGTATTTGATGGTTTCGGAGGTTTCGGGCGAAGTGATCACCATCGGAGTTTCATTGATGTAAAGCGGGCGGTAGAGATTACGCATAATTTCCTTGGCGCGCTCGCTTTCAACGCCGATGACCACGCGGTCCGGGCGCAGGAAGTCGTTGATTGCCGCACCTTCACGCAGGAATTCAGGGTTCGAGCAGATATCAAACTCGACATCGGTGCGCCCCAGTTTTTTCAGTTCTTCGTCGACGATGCGTTTGACTTCGCGGGCGGTGCCGACGGGAACCGTCGATTTGGTGACGATCAGCGTATAGCCCTCCATAACACCGGCGATTTCACGCGCGGCCTCGTAGACATAAGTCATATCGGCATGGCCGTTATCGCTGCGCGCGGGCGTACCCACCGCGATAAAAACAGCGGCCGAGGATTTGACCGCGTCTTGCAGATCGGTGGTGAATGACAAGCGTCCGGCCTTGACCTGTTTTTCGACCAGATCTTCAAGGCCGGGCTCGTAAATCGGAATTTCGCCGTTTTTCAGGCGTTCGATTTTGCTCTTGTCTTTATCAAGGCAGATCACATCGATACCAAATTCGGCAAAACAGGTCCCTGAAACCAATCCGACATAGCCTGTGCCGATCATTCCGATACGCATCGCTTTTCCTTTCATTCAAACTTCCCGGTCTTTTTCGCACTGCGGGTGCGCTTTGACAAGCCTTAAATGGGGTTTGCGGCTCAGTAACCAGTTGTTAAGAGAATGTCGGCTATGCTGGAAAGAGATACAGGCGCTTTTCGCAACCGCCGAAGGCCTTGAAATATTCACGTAAAACATTGCATAGTCTTCTGAATTTTGCTTAAACTCCGATTCTGAAGTTTAATTCCGTGGAATTTTTAAGGCATTTCAAACCATAAGGACGAATGATGGCCAAGAAAGACGATAATACCACAGCGGCGGCTGCTCAGAAGCCTGCGGCAAACATGCCCTTGTTTTACACAAACCCGATGCCGCTGGATGCGAAGGCGCATGCCGATCTGGCTTTAAAGCAGAATTTCGGTTTTGGTTTTACAAAAGGCGTCAATGCGGTGCCGCTCAACCTGATTGAAATGCCGCAGGTTTGCCACTACTACCCGATCGCGTTTTCTCCGGACGGCAATGCAACCCCGGTGGCGATTTTGGGGCTGCGCGACAATGAGAATTTGTTCCTGAAGGCCGATAATACGTGGGAAGCCAATACGTACATTCCGGCTTATATCCGTCGTTATCCGTTCATCTTTTCCGAATTGCCCGAGGGCGATCAATTGACGTTGTGCATCGATATGAATGACAACGTGATTGATAAAAAAGGCGATCAGAAATTCTTTGACGCAGAAGGCAAGCCAAGCGAACTGGCGTCCAACGCCCTTGAGTTCTGCAAGTCTTACCACGCTGCGGCTCAGCAAACCGTTGAATTCAGCAAGGCGCTGGCGGAAAGCGGCCTGCTGGTCGATCGTGAAGCGCAGATTAATGTGGCGGGCAATCGCCGCATCAATTTCTCCGGCTTTAAAATCATTGACGAGCAAAAACTTGCGGACATGGACGACAAAGCCTTTCTGGAATGGCGCAAGAAAGGCTGGCTGCCGTTCCTGTATGCGCATCTGTTCTCCGGTGCGCAATGGCAGCGCCTCAGCTACTTGCTGAACCAGCGTCTTGAGAAAGAAGCGGCGTAGTTTCGCCGTTAGTGAATGGTGGCTACAAGCTCAATGCTTAAATTCATTTAGCCACTTTTAACAGCAAAAGTAAGGAAAACATTCCGGAAAATGGAGCGGGCGATGGGAATCGAACCCACGTGTTCAGCTTGGAAGGCTGACGTTCTACCATTGAACTACGCCCGCATCGGATAAGAACAATTGTAAGAGAGTTATCGGCTCTTGAGCGAAAAATCAAGCGCAAAGCTGCTTCCTTCATGCCGATGGAAGGGCAAATTTAGAAAACCCCTCTTGTCTGACCCGCATGAACATGTTTATTCAAGGCGTGGTCTTTAAGGAGATAGTTTTTTGAGTGCGCAGATTGTTTTTGTCCACGGCTGGGGCATGGGCCCTGATTTCTGGGATGAATTAGCCGCCCAATTGCCGGAGTTTCAAACCCGTAGAATTGATCTGGGCTTCACTGGCCCGGAAGATGAGCGTTTGCACAGCGCATCTTTGGAGCCCGCGATCTATGTCGCCCATTCTCTGGGAACCTTATGGGCCCTTCAAAACCACAGCACGTCCATGAAAGGACTGGTCGCCATCAACGGTTTTGCCTGTTTTCAAAACTTTGTCGAGGATCGGGTTTTGCGGGCCATGCGCGCGCGGTTGAAAAAATCCCCCGAGGCGCAAATGCGCGATTTCTGGGACACATACGGCCTGCCACACGCCGATGGCCTGAATGTGGAGCGTCTGGATCAGGGCCTCGAATGGCTTGCCGAAGAGGATGCCACCGCCGCATTGCAGGCTCTGAAATGCCCGGTTTTGGCGTTGGCCGGACAAGATGACGCCCCGCTGCCGCTGGACCGCATGCAAAAACAGTGGGCTGGCTTTGACCTGCAAATCTGCGCAGGGGCTGGCCATGCATTGCCATACACGCATCCGCATTGGTGCGCGCAGCACATAAGGACATTCATCGATGCCCTCTGAATGGAAACGCCAAGTCACTCAAAATTTCGAGTCTCGCGCCGCCGCGTACGACCGGCACAGTTTCGTGCAGGATCAAGTGGCGCAAAGCCTGATCAATGACCTGCCGGATCTTGAAACGCCGCATGTTCTAGAGATTGGATGCGGCACCGGCGCGCTGACCCGGCGTGTGCTCGATAAATATCCCGGCGGCAATTTTGAAATCACCGACATTAGTCCGGCCATGCTCGAAGGCGCTAAGGCGAAAATAGGGCAGGGGAGCCGGGTGAACTGGCAGGTCATGGACGGTGAAAACCCGGTCTCCGAACAAGCGTTCGACCTCATTATCGGTAATATGGTGTTTCAGTGGTTCGAAGAGATAGACCAAGGCCTCACTCGGCTTAAAGCCCTGCTGAATCCCGGCGGAATGATCTATTATTCCCTGCCTGCACCTGACAGTTTTGAGGAATGGCACAGGACTTTAAAAGCGTTGTCGCTCCCTGCTGGAACCCCTGATTTTGCCCCGCCTCCCGGTATTTATAAAAGTGAAACATTCCCGCTGCGCTATGACAGCACCCTGACATTCTTACGGGAGATGAAGCGTCTCGGCGCCCACACGCCGCGTGCTGGCTATGCGCAGTTAAAGCCTGCGGATTTACGCAAAGCCTGCCGCAAGGCCGATGCAACCTTCGGCGGGAAAATAACCTGGTGCATTCTCTATGGCTGCCTAAAGGCCTAAGCGGCCTTGTTTTCGGTCAGCTGGTTCATGATCAAACGCTTGGCCGGTTTAATGCGGTTGCCAAGGCGCAGCAAAGCCCGGCGGGCGAATTTGGCCGCAGGCGTGTCCTTGGTATAAAGTTTTACCAGAATATTGGTGCCGTGATACAGCGGCGTACAGGTGCGAACATGCACCCGGCTATAGCGCTCAAGCGGCGTATATGAGCCGATATCGCCGCCGGTCTGCAAAGTGTTCTTGAGTTCCTTGGCCAGCGTATGCGCTCCGCGCAGGCCCAGATTAAAACCGTGCGCCGTCACCGGATGCATGCCGACCGCCGCATCGCCGACCACCGCAAAGCGCCGCGCATGGAATTTTTTCGCGAAAGTCGCCACCAGAGGATAAGGAAAAAGCTCGCTCGTCAGCGCCATCGCGCCAAAGCGGCTCTCGGTGCGCCGTTCAATATCTTTGGCAAAATCTTCTTTGCTCATCGACAAGAGCGTAGCGCTTTCTTCCGACGGCAGGGTGATGACCACGGAAACCTGATTGTTATTCAGCGGCAGCACGGCCAGCGTGCGGTCGAAATGAAAACATTCATAAGCGGTATCGTCATGCGGAAGCTCCGCGCTCATCGTGCACACAACGCAGGTCCGGCCAAAATCAAGCATCGAGGTTGAAATCCCCATCATCCGCCTTGTTGTCGAAAACCGCGAGTCTGCGGCGACAATCAGCGGGGCTTCAAGCCGCGCGCCGTCTTTAAGCTCCACCCAGCCTAGCCCGCTATCCGTGCCGAGGCTGGCGACCTCTTTCTCACACAAAATCTGAATATTGTCGTAGCCTTTTAAGGACTCATAGGCGGCTTTGCGAATGCGGTTATTCGAAATCATAAAACCCAGATTATTCTCTCCGGCTTCGGTGTGATCGAACGATAAGGCATAAGGTGAATGCCCGTTCATCACCTTGGCGGTTTTAATCAGCGAAATGTCGTCCTTGGCAATCAGGTCCCACATCCCCAGATCATTCATGATTTTATAAGAAAGATGGGTCAGGGCGATTTCCCGCCCGTCATAAGGCGGATCGGCCAGTACGATTTCGGGCTGCTTTTCAATCAGCGTAATCTTCAGGCCGGTTTCGGCCATGTCCCGCGCAAAGCTCAGGCCCGCAGGACCGGCGCCGATAACAATAATGTCTTGTTTCATCGTTTTAAAACCCCTTTATGCGCGTGTGCAAAGATGCATTCTAATAGTTCTCAATAGCCTTTGGCTTGATCCGGGTCAATCCCGCCTGCGTTTAGGCGCATTTCAGCCACGCTTTGTAGCCCCCGGCCAGATTGCTGACATTGTGGTAGCCTTTGGCTTTAAGGATTTGCGCGGCCTGCAAACTGCGGATACCGACCTGACAATATAGAATGATCTCACAATCTATCTGGATATCGGGGCTGACCCCTTGCACCAATTCCGAAAGGGCAAAATGCTGCGCTCCGGCGATATGCCCGGCATCCCATTCATCGCGTTCGCGTACATCGATAAACAGCGCTGCCACCTTACCCCGAGCTTGCGGTGCGTCAAGCTCGGGAATGAAACCACACACCGGCGAAACGTAGTCCAAAACAATCTCATCCGCAGCGTGCGAGCATACCGTGCAATCCGGGTTTTTCGGCAGACGCAATAAACGGTTATTCATCGTCCGCACATCAAGGCTCCACAACCTGCCGTTCAGCGGTTGTAAATCCTCATGACCGACAATGATTTTGATCGCTTCCATCGCCTGCGTCGTGCCGATCATCCCGGCGACCGCCCCGATCACCCCGGCTTCGGCGCAGTTGGGAATATGGACTTTCGGCGCTTCGGGAAACAGGCAGCGATAACACGGCCCGCCATGGACGTTAAAGCTGGAAACCTGCCCGTCAAATCCAAGAATGGAGCCGTAAACAGACGGCTTGCCGGTCTTTACGGCGGCATCATTAATCAGAAATTTCGCAGCAAAATTATCTGTGCCGTCGATAATAACGTCGTATTTCTCAAACAACCCGAGTGCATTTTGATCGCTCAGCTCTTCCGGATAGGCGTGAATTTCAATCCCGGGATTAAGCGCCTCCAGCCGTGTCTTGGCCGCCAGCGCCTTATTCTGCCTGACTTGATCGGTCGTAAACAACACCTGACGCTGTAAATTACTTTCATCGACGCTATCAAAATCGACAATGCCAATCCTGCCGATCCCCGCCGCCGCCAGATACAGCAAGGCCGGACAGCCCAGCCCTCCCGCGCCGATGCATAAAACCGAGGCGCTGGAAATGCGCGATTGCCCCGCCGCGCCGATCTCCGGCAAGACGATTTGTCTTTTATATCGCTCGACTGTCTTATCCATGGCCGCCACAATAGGCTATGAGGCGTGCAAGCGGCAAGACAATTAACGCCGTAAGAAAACAAACGATTAATGATGGTTGAGATACACGGCAATGTCTTTTATGGTGAAGACAATAACGATATCAGCTGTTCGCTGTAGGAGAAAAAATGAGCAAAGTTAAACACGTCGATTGCGCAACCTTGAAACAATGGATCGATAATGACGAAGCGATCATCATCGATGTGCGCGAAGTTTCAGAATATGAAGAAGCCCATATCAAAGGCGCTATTCTCATTCCGGTCGGAACATGCTCCCCGGCCGCCGTGCCGCATAACCCGGATAAAAAAATCGTCTTCCATTGCAAGGCTGGCATTCGCGGCGGCAAAGCCTGCGAAGTGTGCGCAAAAGCCATGCCCGAAGGGGTGGTTTACAATCTCGAAGGCGGTCTTGACCGCTGGATCTCTGAAGGCTATCCGGTTCAACGGCGCTAAACCTTGGCAGACAACTGCCGCGCGATCCAAAAATACAAAGGCGCTGGCAAAAGACGTAAAATTTTCATCAGCCATGTAAAACGTTTCGGGAAATGAATTTCAAAAGCGCGGCCCTGCAATCCTTTGGCAATGGCCCGCGCGGCCTCATCCGCTTCAATCATCATCGGCATCGGAAAATCGTTCTTGTCGGTCAACGGCGTACGGACAAAGCCCGGATTGATGACTTTGACATCAATGTTTTTGGCCTCACACTCAATCTTCAGGCTTTCCGCATAATTAATGATCCCGGCCTTGGCGGCGCAATAAGGCTGTCCGAACGGCAGTCCGCGATACCCGGCCACACTGCCGCATAGTGCAATCTGCCCATAGCCCTGTTTTTCAAACAACGGCAAGGCCGCATGCATGACATTAAAAGCGCCGCCCAGATTGACCCTGAGCATGCTGTGTACGGACTCTATCGATTTCATATTTTTTTCATGCGGTACATACGTCGCGGCCATGAAGATAACCCGATCAAGTTTCTCTAAACGAGCTGCTGCTGCATTTAACGCGGCGTGATCGCCCGCATCCAACGCGATAACCTGATGTCCTCCGCCCAGCTCATCATTCAGCGCACTCAGCGCCGCTTCATTGCGAGACGATAAAATCAAATGCGCGCCTTGTGCAGCCAGTTCAACCGCCAGCGCGCGGCCAATGCCGCTGCTCGCCCCGACAATCCAGATATATTCACCGTTATAAGCGCTCATGGAAAAATCAATACAGCCCGCCGGTGCCGACATTCGTTTCTGACGGGCCGGGCGTTGGATTATAGGGCGAACGATTTTCTGGCGCCATGCCCCCGGCATCATCTCTAGGGGCCCCGTAAAGCCCGCCGCCTTGCCCGTAAATCTGGTCTAACGCCTCGTTATTGCTCGGGAACGGCTCCAGCCCATAGCGCTGCGGGCTATAGGCGTCGCTTTGGCTTTCATAATCGTAATAGGCGGCATTGCCGGTGAACAGATTAATTCCCGTGCCGTCGAGAATATACATATCCTGCGTCGGTTCGGTCCCGGCGGTAAAAGCTTCCCAGATGACTTTCTGATCGCCGGGTTGTGCGCGTGCACCGGTTTCGGCGTTAATTTGCACATTGCGAATACCGTTGGGCATCCGGAACGGCAAAATGGGCGCATCGGTCAGCGCTTCTTCCATGAAGCTTTTAAAGGCGGGCAGGGCGACGGAAGAACCAGTCTCGCGTTTGCCCAAAGAGCGGGGCTCATCAAAGCCGATAAACACTCCGGCCACCAGATCCGGCGAAAAACCCAGAAACCAGGTATCTTTAGATTCATTCGTCGTCCCGGTTTTTCCGGCCAGAGGCCGACCGAGCTCTTTCAGGCGCACGCCCGTGCCACGCTCGACCACCCCTTCCATGATCGAAACGATCTGGTAGGCATGACGCGGATCGACCAGTTGCTCTCGCGGGTCTGGGAGCTCCGGCGCCTCTTGTGAATCCCAGCGAATAAGCGCCCCGCAATTCGGGCAGTTCCGCTCGTCATGCCGGAAGATCGTTTTCCCGCGACGGTCCTGAATTCGGTCGATAAAGGACGGCTCGATTTTCTTGCCGCCATTGACCAACTCGCCATACGCGCTCACCAGCTTAAGCAGCGTGGTTTCTCCTGCGCCCAGAGAATTGGCCAGCATCGGCGGCATGTTTTCATCAATGCCAAAGCGCCGGGCATATTCGACAATTGTGTCCATGCCCAGATAATCGGCCAGCCGTACCGTCATCAGGTTCCGTGATTTTTCAACCCCCACGCGGATCGGCGTCGGCCCGTAATATTCATTTGAATAGTTGGTCGGCGACCAGAAATGCCCCGGGCGGTCTTCAATCACAAACGGCGCATCCAGCACCAAAGTCGCGGGGGTAAAACCGTTTTCCAGCGCCGCCAGATAAACGAACGGTTTAAATGCGGAGCCGGGCTGGCGTTGCGCTTGGGTTGCACGATTAAACTCGGACGTGCCGTAACGATAACTCCACCCGCCCTGCATCGCCAAAATGCGGCCCGTATGCGGGTCCATCGCAATGATCGCGCCCTGCACCTCCGGAATTTGCTCAAGCGCATAGCTGCTCTTCGTGCCTGCGGTTTTTGAAACCGCGATAATGTCGCCTTTCGATAAAACCGCATTCACCGCCGCGATTTCCGGCCCCAGCGCATACCCTTCATTGAGCGATTTGCGTGCCCACTGAACCCCCTCAAGCGGGATCGTGCCTTTGGTCCCATCCTGAAAACCGATCTCGGCGCGCGCACTTCCCGTATCCAGCACAATCGCCACCCGCCAGTCGTCGATCACGCCTTGCGGCGCTTGGAAATCTTCAAGCTTGTTCTTCCATTCCGCAACGTTCGTCACGGTTTTCAATGGCCCGCGATAGCCGTGCCGCCGGTCATAAGCCATCAGCCCTTCGCGCAACGCCTTTTCGGCAATCGCCTGCAGGCGCGGATCGATCGTCGTGCGCACCGCCAGCCCGCCTTGATACAAGCTATCTTCGCCATAGCGCCCCTCTAATTGCCGACGAACCTCTTCTGCGAAATACGGCGCATTCACGTGCCGGTCTTCATCGCGTTCGATGACTTCCAAGGGCGCCAGCTTGGCCAGATCCGCCTGACCTTTGGTGATAAAGCCGTTATTTTCCATCCGCCGGATCACTTCATTGCGCTGTTTTACCGCCCGGTCGTGATGACGAATCGGATGGTAATTATTCGGGGCTTTCGGCAGGCCCGCCAGATACGCCGCCTCGGCAACGCTCAACTCATCCAGCGATTTGTTGAAATATTGTAAAGACGCCGCCGCGACGCCATAGGCGCGGTATCCGAGGAAAATTTCATTCAGGTACAGCTCAAGGATCTGATCCTTGCTCATCGCCCGCTCAATGCGCCCGGCCAGAATGGCTTCACGAATTTTCCGTTCGAATTTCCGTTCATTGGTCAGAAGGAAATTTTTAACGACCTGCTGGGTGATCGTCGATCCGCCAACCACATTGACGTTTTTTCCCATCAAATGCTGGGCATAGACCCAGGCTGCGCGCACCACCGCGGTAGGGTCAACGCCCTGATGCGTATAAAAATTCTTATCCTCCGCAGCAATAAACGCGTTTTTCACCAGATCGGGGATTTTTTCAATCGGCATGAAAATGCGTTTTTCCTGCGCGAATTCAGCCATGAGCCGCCCGTCTCCGGCATAAAGCCGTGTGACAATCGGCGGCTGGTAGGTTTTGAGTTGTTTGTAATCCGGCAGGTCAGAGCCGTAGTAATTCAGGATATAGACAAACCCGGCCACGCAGGCGAGAAGCCCCAGAAATCCGAGGGAAAACAACCCTAGAAAACCGTACCAAAGGTACTTCATCGTGCTTGTCCTTTAGGCCACACGCCTTGTGATAGGTCCGTCAGCCTTGCCGTGAATAAATTGCTCAACATACGGATTGCCGGAATCATCCAGCTCTTCAACCGGTCCGGTCCAGATAATCTTGCCTTCATGAATCATCGCGACATAATCGGCAATCGTGCGTACGCTACCCATATCATGGGTAATCGACAAAGCCGTCGCTCCGATATCTTCAACCTGCTCAACGATGAGCTGGTTGATCACATCGGCCATAATCGGGTCCAGACCCGTTGTTGGCTCATCAAAGAAAATAATTTCCGGACTGGCCGCCACGGCGCGCGCCAGCCCGACACGTTTCTGCATCCCGCCAGACAGCTCCGCGGGGAACAGATCGGCGACCTCCGGTCTCAGGCCGACCGCCTTGATTTTCTCAAGCGCGATATCGTGGGCGTCTTTGCGGTTCATCCCGCGCCCTTGAATCAGGCCGAATGCGACGTTTTCCCAGATTTTTAAGGAATCGAACAACGCCGCCCCCTGAAACAGCATCCCGAACTTTCGCATCAGCGCATCACGGTCTTTGGGGGAAAGACCAATCGTTTCCTGCCCGTCGATCAATATCGAACCGCTATCCGGCGTCATCAGTCCCAAAATGCATTTCAGCATCACCGATTTCCCGGTGCCCGATCCGCCGATAATCACCATTGATTTACCTTCCGGGACGACCAGATCGGCGCCATTCAAAACGTGATTGGACCCAAAAGCCTTACAGACATTTTTCAATTCTATTTTCGCTGTCGCCGTACTCATGAGAAAAACACCTGCGTCAGGAGATAGTTAAAGATCAGGATCAGGATCGAAGACGATACCACCGCGTTAGTTGTGGCCGCGCCTACGCCTTGCGCGCCGCGCCCGGAGTTAAAGCCGTTATAACAGCCCATCATCGCCACGATAAACCCGAATGCGCCTGCTTTCACTAAACCGGAAACCACATCCATAGTCTCCAAAATATCCCAGGTTTGCGTCAGATATGACCCCGATGAAAAACCAAGATTGTAAATCGAAACGACATACCCGCCATAGACCCCGATAATATCGCCGATCAGCACCAAAATCGGCAGCATCACGGTGGCGGCAATCAGGCGCGGGGCGATCAGATATTTAAACGGATTGACCGACAGCGTGCTCAGCGCGTCGATTTGCTCGGTCACACGCATCGTCCCGATCTCGGCGGCAATCGCTGCACCAACGCGTCCGGCGACCATCAAACCCGCCAACACGGGTGCAAGTTCGCGCGTCACCGACAGCACCACGACTCCGGCAATCGCACCTTCGGCGTTAAACCGCGTAAAACCGGTATAGCTCTGCAGCGCCAGCACCATCCCGGTAAACAAAGCTGTCATCCCGACCACAGGCAGGGAGTAATAACCGATATCGACAAGCTGCCGCCAAAGCTGGGCCGGAAAAAACGGCGGCACAAAACTATGATAAATCGCCTGGCCAATGAAGATCGTCAAAGCTCCGGCGCGCTGAAAAAAATTTAGAATAAACGCGCCGACCGCCTGAAAAACGTTCAAAACCGGATCAAAAAGACCTGATGATTGTGACGGCGATTGCGATTCCATGAAAAATGCCTGTATGGTTAAAAAATGCAGACTAAAACATTGCTCCGCAATCGTCCAGCGCGAAAAAGGCACTTATGCAGGCAAATCCCATGAAAACATTGAGCAATATCAACCCCGATGATCTTGTCGATATGAGCGCGCAGGAAAAAACACGTCCCTACCGCGTTGAACAGGCCTATGCGCGCGATGATAATTTATTGTTTGGCCAGCAGATCTACCGCTCTGACGCGCATTTATGGCTGCATAAGACCCTCGCCGCGATTGTTTTCAGGGCCGCAGAGATTCTTGAAGATCGGGGCTGGCGTTTGATTTTGTATGATGGCTTGCGCACCTGTGAGGCTCAGGAAGCGATGCTGCATACAAATGCGGTAAAAAATAACCCGCACTGGCTCGAAGAACCGCGACTGCTCTCACCGCCCGGGTCCGGGGCACACCCGCGGGGCATGGCGATTGACTGTGCGCTGGAAACGCTGAACGGCCGGCTTTTGGATATGGGCACGCCCTTTGATTATCTGGCCGCCGATCCATCTCCCAAAGGCAACCCGGCGCACCGCGAATATATCGGTCTAAGTGATGAGGCCCGTCAAAATCGTGAGATTCTTGACGCAGCAATGAAGAACGGCGCAGATGACTGTGGGGTGGAGCTCTGGCCGTTGCCTCAGGAATGGTGGGACTTCCGCCTACCTCCGGCATTCACGGAAAATTACGCCCCCTTGCGCGATGCCGCTTTACCGGCCGCAATGCGCATGATGGGTTAGTCCGTATAAACCCGCTCATAACGCGGGCCCAGCGCGGTTAGGATTTCATAGCCGATCGTACCGGCAGAGGCCGCTAAATCATCGGCGGATTGATGCGGGCCGATCACCTCCACCATATCGCCTGCGCGCGGCAGATCGTTTTCAGGAATATCACTAAGATCGATGATGGTTAAATCCATCGATACCCGCCCGCGGATGGGGCAGGCAACGCCGTTCCAAAACAGCGCGCCGTTATTGGACAGGCTGCGCAAAAACCCGTCGGCATAGCCCAGCCCAACCACGCACAGCTTCGTGTTTTTATCAAAACGATACGTAGCGTTATATCCACATGTCTCGCCGGCTTTGGCGTCCCACACCTGTAAAACCGGCACCGACAAATTGACAACCGCCGCCATCGGGTTGTCGCTTTCCGGCCTCGGGTTCAGGCCGTACAGCGCCATGCCGGGGCGCACCATATCGAAATGATAATTGGCGGAGCGAAAAATTCCGGAAGAATTGGCCAGACATTTGGGCACATTTTCAAAACGCTGCGCCGCTTTTGTAAACGCTACGAATTGTGCATCATTCATCGGGTTATCCGCCTCATCCGCACAGGCGAAATGGCTCATCACTAAACTGAAATTCTGTTCATCCAGATTATCCAGCGCATCGACGCGCACTCCCAAACGGTTCATTCCCGTATCGATATGCAACGCCGGGGCAGGAGACTGCTGTCCATACATTGCAAAATCCGCAAGCGCTTCGCCGCTATTCAAAACCGCGCTGATTTGCTCTGTTTTATACAGCGCGGCGCGCTCCGCTTCAAAACCGTTCAGTGTATAAATCACCGGCCCGGATCCAACGATGCCGCGCAGCTCCAGCGCCTCATCCAGACTGGCGACAAAAAAGACGCCCGCACCTTCTTTTATCAATCGCCGCGCCACCGGCTCTATACCCAACCCATAGGCAGAGGCCTTTACCGCCGGGGCAACGCCGCAGCCCGGCCGGGATGTGTCTTTTAAAATTTGGAAATTGCGCGCCAGCGCGCCCAGATCAATCTGCAAGCGCCCGCGCATGACTTATTCTCCAAAATCGCCGAAGCCCGCGCCGATGTGATTAGGGTCAAGATCGGAAAAGCGCGTCAAGTTGGGATCGAAGAACATCTTCACAATGCCGATCGGACCGTGGCGCTGCTTGGCGACGATACATTCCCCGACATTATGCGCGCGCTCCATGCTTTCCTGCCATTTCATATGCTTTTCCGTGCCCGGTTCCGGCTCGGCGCGGCTGAGGTAATATTCCTCGCGGTACACAAACATCACCACATCCGCATCCTGCTCAATCGACCCCGATTCCCGCAGATCAGAAAGCTGCGGGCGTTTATCCTCGCGTTGTTCTACCGCCCGCGAGAGCTGGGATAGCGCAATCACAGGAATTTCCAGTTCCTTGGCAATCGCTTTCAGGCCGCGTGTGATCTCTGAAATTTCCAGCACGCGGTTGGATTCGGCCTGACGCGAACCGGTTCCACGCAACAGCTGCAAATAATCCACCACAATCATATCCAGACCGTGCTGGCGTTTCAGCCGCCGCGAACGTGTGCGTACCGCCCCGATCGACAGGGCAGGTGTGTCGTCAATATAGAGCGGGACCTGACTCATTTTCTGCGAGGCTTCGACAAAGGCGCGGAAGTCTTCCTGCTTGATATTGCCTTTGCGAATCGCATCTCCGGAAATCCCCGATTGCTCGGACAAAATTCGTCCGGCCAGCTGCTCGGCGGCCATTTCCAGAGAGAAAAACGCCACGCGCCCGCCTTGCTTTCCGCCGCTTTCCGCATAGGCTTTGGCGGCATTAAACGCCCAGTTGACCGCCAGCGCTGTTTTCCCCATCGACGGACGTCCGGCTAAAATCAGCAGATCGGAATTCTGAAATCCACCGAGCTTTTTATCAACATCGACCAGCCCGGAGGTAATCCCGGTCACATGCCCGTCGGACTGGAAGGCTTTTTCCGCATGCTCAATCGCCGTGAGAACCGAATCGCGCAAGGTGATAAAGCCGCCTTTGACATCGCCGGTTTCAGCCAGTTCGAACAGGCGCGATTCCATGCGTTCAACCGTGCTCATCGCATCGGAATCCAGCGAATGCTCATATGCTTCGTTGACGACATCTTCGCCCAGTGAAATCAACTGGCGGCGTAGATAAAGTTCGTAAATCGTTCTGGCGTAATCGGCCGTATTAATGACACTGACCACATTGGCCGCCAGGTCAGCCAGATATGACGCGCCGCCGACATCGCTCAAATCTTCGTCATTTTCGAAATAGTTTTTTAGCGTTACCGGCGAAGCATTTTGCCCGCGCTCGATCAAGGTTAGAATAGTTTCAAAAATCCGCTGGTGCGCCGGCATGAAAAAATGCGTGGGTTTAAGAAAATCGCCCATTTTCTCGGTGACGCGGTTATCCACCAGCAATGCGCCGAGCAGGCCCTGCTCCGCATCGAGGTTATGCGGCAAAATACGATAATTCGGCGCAGCGTCTCCGGAAATACTCAGTGCGCCCTCCGGCGCTTGAAAAGCAAGATCATGTACCATATCCCCACCATAACCGAGGCAAACACTCAGCGCCAGAAAAGCTACGATCGCGGTTGTGAATAACGGGGATGGATTGGTTTTAATCTCTTTCGGGTTTAATTCCCCGTCGCTTGCGCCATATAAAAAACAACGGGGACACAATGAGCCATTGTGTCCCCCATGTCTTCGATTCTTTCGCAGAAATGACTGCGGCGCTTAAGCTTCGCTTTCGCCTTCCGCCGGAGCAGCTTCGTCGGCTTCAGCCGCAACGGCCGCTTCTTCAGCTTCGGCAGCCGCCGCCTTCGCAGCGTCTTTTTCTGCTTTTTTCGCAGCGCGCTCTTCTGCTTTTGCGGCCGTCTCAGCGGCTTTTTCCTCGGCTTCAGCCTGACGCTCTTTTTCAGCTTCCAAAGCGCCTTCTTCCAGAACCTCTTCCAGAGCTTCTTCGCTGGCTGCTGTTTGTTCCTCAGCTCGCTCGGCGCGATCATCAGCGATCAGGGCCTTACCGGTTTCAGCCTGGATTTTGGCTTCCTCGGCGCTGCGTGCCACGTTGATCATGATCTCGGCTTCGACTTCCGGATGAAGCGTGACGGCGACCGGAAACAGACCGATCAGCTTGTAGTTCTGGTTCAGCTTGACCATAGAACGGTCGATCTTCTCACCCGTTGCCGCAGACAGCCCTTCGGCGATATCGCGGGAATTGACTGAACCGTAAAGCTGCCCGGCTTCGGAGGCCTGACGGATCAGAGCCACTTTCGTACCGGCAATTGTCTTGGCCAGTTTTTCAGCTTCTTTTTTCTGCTTGTCATTCTCGGCTTCCAGATGTTTTTTCTGGGCTTCAAAATAAGCGATATTATCCTTGCTGGCGCGCAGAGCTTTTTTCTGCGGCAACAGGTAGTTGCGGGCATAACCGGGTTTGACGGACACAACGTCGCCCATCTTGCCCAGCTTCTCAACGCGTTCTAACAAAATAACCTGTGTAGACATGATTTTATCTCCTTACACTCTATCTTGTGAACGCGGCGGGCGAGCCGGACGTGCGGCTTCGGTATCTGTTTGCACGTAAGGCATCAGACCCATAAAGCGGGCGCGTTTAATCGCCTTGGCCAGTTCACGCTGTTTCTTTTGCGACACGGCGGTAATACGGCTCGGGATAATTTTCCCACGCTCGGAAACATAACGGCTCAGTGTTCTTGTGTCTTTCCAGTCAATCGCCGGAGCGTTCGGACCTGTAAACGGGCAGGTTTTTTTGCGACGGAAAAACGGACGTTTTACGGTGGGTACATCTGCTGCGGACATTATGCAGCCTCCTTCTTGCTCGGTTTATCTTCATCGTCGCGGTCACGGTCGCGATTCTTATCCATCACCACGGACGGACCTTTGGTCGGTTCATCCAGACGCAGAGACAAGGAGCGCATCACATCTTCATCAAGGCGCAACAGACGCTCAAGCTCGATAACGGCTGCACCCGGGGCGTCAAATTCAACCAGCGTGTAATTGGCTTTACGGGCCTTGTTGATTTTATAGGCCAGTGTGCGCAAGCCCCACTGTTCGGTTTTCAGAATTTTACCGCCTTGGTCGGTAATGACTTTGGCGTATTTGTCTGTCAGGTCTTTGATCTGACCCTCGGTCAGATCCTGCCGTGACATGAACACGGTTTCGTAAGTCGGCATAATTGCCCTCCTCTCGGTTAGTTCTATGCACCGTGTTAAAGCGCATAAAAAAGCCGGTTCAAACCTTCTTAAACCGGCGAGGTTATAATTGAGGCGGACTATAAGCCCAAGCCTCAGGCAAAATCAAGGACTTTCTTTACCCGTCCTCATGCGTCAACGTGTGACGAAGACCCGGATATGCCGTAATTCTGGTTGGCGTTGTGCGTAACGTAGTGAGCAATAAAGGTGGCCCAGCAGCTCTCGGGCTGCGTAGAGCGGTGCTGATGCGAGGCTTTACGAATCATGCGGCGCAGCTCCATATCCGTCAGGTCCGGCTTGTCCAGCAGATGCTTGAAGTCAGAAATCGCCATGGCCGCAAAACCTGCATAATCGATATTGACAGCGCCGCTGCTTGTAAACGCGTCGTTGGTTTCCTCCAGCAAATGTTTGATACGCAAGTGAATGGTCTGTGTCATCATTATCCTCCTTCCTCTATAATCCGTTTTTTGATCCGCTGCTGTTTGAGAGCATTTCGCTGTTGAAAATCCTGCGCCAGCCTATTAGGTACTAGGACTTGAAAATAAGCCTGACTGCATGATCATACGCATATGCACGTCAGAAACGCAAATTTTTTGAAAAGATTTTATTGTGCAAAGCGATATAAAATTACATTGTTTGCGCCTGTAAATAAAATTATATTTCTCTAATGTGGATGAGAAAACAAGCAGATTGGAGTAAAAATGACACGGGCTTTTATCTTTCCGGGGCAAGGTTCGCAAAGCGTCGGCATGGGGGAAAATTTGTATGACACCTTCGCCGATGCGCGCGAAGTTTTCGAAGAAATCGACGAATCACTTGGACAGAATCTCTCAAAACTGATGTTTGAAGGCCCCGAAGAAGACCTTAATCTCACCGAAAATACGCAACCCGCCTTGATGGCCGTTTCCATGGCCGTGGTGCAGGTCCTCAAAAAACAGGGCGGCATTGATTTTAAAACCGCTGCTCAGTTCGTCGCCGGACATTCTTTGGGCGAATATGCGGCCCTGACCGCTGCCGAAAGTTTCACCATCTCTGATGCAGCCAGATTGTTAAAGCTCCGCGGCCAAGCGATGCAAAAGGCCGTGCCGGTCGGTATCGGCTCCATGGCCGCGATCATCGGCCCGTCTTTCGAGGATGTACAGGCGATCGCGCGCGAAGCCGCAGGCAGCGATATCTGCGCTGCCGCCAATGATAACTCCGTCGGGCAAGTCGTGGTCAGCGGGCACAAAGAGGCAGTCGCACGCGCGGTTGAACTGGCGACTGCGCGCGGTGCGAAAAAGGCTGTGACCCTGCCCGTATCCGCGCCATTTCACTGCGCGCTGATGAGCCCGGCGGCCGATGCGATGGCCGAAGCGCTGGCCGCCACCGACATCAAAGCCCCGATCGTGCCGGTTGTTGCCAACGTGACGGCCGCAGCCACCAGCGCCCCGGATGAAATCCGCAAACTGCTCGTCGAGCAAGTCACTGGCACCGTGCGCTGGCGCGAATCTGTGCTGTGGATGAAGGATCAAGGCGTTAGTGAAATGATCGAACTGGGCGCGGGCAAAGTTCTATGCGGGCTTGTGCGCCGTATCGATCGTGATATATCCTGCGCCAATGCGGGATCGCCCGAAGAAATTGAGAGTTTGATAGAGAGATTCAAATGAAAAGTGAAATGATAAGCACAGCAAATCTATGTGATGAGAACGAAAATATAGTCATTTTTGATCATGCTTATAAGCATTATGGTTTGGTAAAATCCTACGCGGGCATAATTCAAACCATCTCAATTGATGAAGACAACGCAAAGATTATAGAAACTCTTAAACAGAATGGTGAAGGACAGGTTCTGATTGTAAAGGTTAAAGGTAAGAAATGCGCTGTTATTGGAGATCGTCTTTCTGGAATAGCGATCTCAAATGGCTGGAAATGTATTATTGTTGATGGTTATATTCGAGACATTGAAGAAATTAACAATATGAATATCGGGATTTGGGCAAAAGGCACCTACCCAAAACGCAGTACCAAAAAGGCCAAGGGCACAACGGGTGAGACGCTGACAATCAACAATACGAAAATTATTCCCAAACAACAAATTTACCTCGACCAAGACGGTATTGTGATTCAAGAAAAATAAAAAGGAAGTAGTAAGAAAATGTTCGATCTAACAGGAAAAACAGCGCTCGTGACCGGGGCAACCGGCGGAATTGGCGGGGCCATTGCCAAGGCTCTGCATAGCGCAGGCGCGAGCGTCGGCATTTCCGGGCGCAATACCGAAAAGCTGGAGGCGTTGGCGCAAGAGCTGGGTGATCGTGTCACAGTTCTCACTGCCGATCTTTCAAGCGCTGAAGCCGCGGGTGAACTGGCGAAACGCGCCGAAGAAGAAATGGGGCAGGTCGATATTCTGGTCAATAACGCCGGGCTGACCCGTGACGGTCTGTCGATGCGCATGAGCGACGAAGATTGGCAAACCGTCATCGATGTGAATATGACCGCGACCTTCAAACTCGCCAAGGCGCTTCAGCGCGGCATGATGAAACGCCGCCATGGCCGCATTATCAATATCGCCTCCGTCGTCGGCGTCACAGGCAATCCGGGCCAGTGCAACTATGTCGCCTCCAAGGCCGGGATGATCGGCTGGTCCAAAGCTATGGCCGCCGAAGTCGCCAGCCGCGGCATCACCGTCAACTGCATCGCGCCGGGCTTTATCGCCACCGCGATGACCGATGCGCTTAACGATGATCAGAAAGAAAAAATCAGCGCCAATATCCCCGCCGGGAAAATGGGCACGTCCGAGGACATTGCCGCCGCCGCCGCCTATCTGGCGTCCGATGAAGCCGGTTACGTCACCGGCCAGACGATCCACGTCAATGGCGGCATGGCGATGATTTAGTGGGTATGCATTCCCTCATCATCTTTGACTGCGACGGCACGCTGGTCGACAGCGAGATGCTCTATAACACCGTCACGGCGGAACTGCTGAACGAAATCGGTTACGATGAATATACCCCGCAGCTCTGCCTCGAACGCTTTTCCGGCAAAAGCTGGTCGACCATGCGCGACGAACTTGAAGAGCATCACGGCGAGCCGATGCCTGCCGATATCATCCAGCGCTATATCAAAATCGCCGGATCGCGCATGGATACCGAACTCAAACCTGCATCAAATGCCGATAGCGTTCTGGAAAACCTCAAATCCCGTATGCAGATTTGCATTGGCTCAAACGGTGAGCGCGGCAATGTCATCAAAAGCTTGACTGTCACGGGCCTGATGCCTCATTTTGACGATGATCGAATTTTCACCAAAATTCAGGTCGAAAACCCTAAACCCGCGCCCGATCTGTTCTTATTCGCCTGCGACCGGATGCAAACCCGGCCCGCAAACGCGCTGGTGATTGAAGACAGCCCCTCCGGCGTCGCCGCCGCCAAAGCCGCCGGGATAGACGTTTTGGGCTATATCGGCACCGCACACGATAAAACCGCGCAGGCTCAAGCTCTGCAAAATGCCGGCGCAAACACCATAATTGACGAGCTTATCCACATAGAGCGGCACTTAAAGGCCTGAAAACCATTTGGAATTTCGTATCCCTGTGCTAATGAGACAAAATGTCTTGCAATCGGAAAATGGACTGGTAAAGTTCGGACCTGTCGCAAGGACGAAAATGATTTCTAATAAAGATAAGGAAGAATGATGAGTGACATTGCAGAGCGCGTAAAGAAGATTGTTGTTGAGCACCTTGGTGTTGAAGAAGACAAAGTCTCGGAAAGCGCGAGCTTCATTGATGATTTGGGTGCCGACTCTCTGGATACGGTTGAGCTGGTCATGGCTTTTGAAGAAGAATTCAGTATTGAAATTCCCGATGATGCTGCCGAAAAAATCCAGACCGTCGGCGATGCTGTGAGCTTCATTAAAGAAAACGCTGCCGAATAAGCAGTCTTTTCAAAGATAATTATAATGCCAGCCGCCACCCGTGCGGCTGTCTTTACATGTAAAGGTAAGGAAGTGACGATGAGACGTGTAGTTGTAACAGGTATGGGAATGGTTTCGCCTCTGGGCGTTGGGGTTGACCACAACTGGGCTGAAATTACCGTCGGGAAAAGCGGCATAAAAAAAATCGAGCATTTCGATGTTTCCGATATCTCTTCCAAAGTCGCCGGAATCATCCCGCGCAGCGACAGCGAAGCGCCGCAAAACGGTGCGTTCAATCCCGATCTTTTTGTCGAACCGAAAGAACAACGTAAAATTGATCACTTCATCACCTACGGTATTGCCGCCGCGATTGAAGCAATTGAAAATTCAGGCTGGAAACCGGAAGGTGAAGAAGATCAAAACCGTACCGGCGTTCTGATCGGCTCCGGAATCGGCGGTCTTGAAACCATTTATCAAACCTCGACGCTGATGAATGAAAAAGGCCCGCGCCGTGTCTCGCCGTTTTTCGTTCCGGCTGCGCTGATCAACCTGACCTCCGGCCATGTTTCGATTAAATACGATTTCCGCGGGCCGAACCACTCGGTCGTCACGGCCTGCGCCACGGGCACGCACGCCATCGGCGACGCCGCGCGCCTGATCGCTCTGGACGATGCCGATGTGATGGTCGCCGGTGGCGCTGAAAGTGCTGTCTGCCGCCTCGGTGTGGCCGGTTTTGCTGCCGCGCGCGCATTGTCTACCGGCTATAATGACACGCCCGAAGCGGCCTCCCGGCCCTGGGATGAAGGACGCGACGGTTTTGTGATCGGTGAAGGCGCAGGGATCGTCGTGCTCGAAGAATATGAACATGCCAAAAAACGCGGCGCGACCATTTATGGCGAGATTATCGGTTACGGCCTGTCCGGCGATGCGCATCACATTACATCCCCTGCCGAAGACGGCAATGGCGGCTACCGGGCGATGCAGGCCGCGCTCAAGCGCGCTGGCGTCAAGCCGGAGGATATCGATTACATCAATGCCCACGGCACCTCGACCCCGGTCGGCGACGGTATTGAATTCGGTGCGGTCAAACGTTTGTTCGGCAATGCGCTGGACACCGTGTCTATGTCCTCAACTAAATCCGCCATCGGTCACTTGCTCGGCGCTGCTGGCGCAGTCGAGGCCATCTATACGCTCAAGGCTATACAGACCGGCATCTTGCCGCCGACGCTGAATCTTGACAACCCGTCGGAAAATTGCACCGGCATGGATCTCGTGCCCAAGGTTGCCAAAGAGAAAAAGGTTACGACAGCTTTGTCCAACTCCTTCGGCTTCGGCGGCACTAATGCCTCACTGGTGATGAAGGCTGTTTAAATTCGATGAGCGATAAACAAGCCACAGTCGGATTAAAGCTGCTCCTCGGCCTGTTTGTCTATCTCTCCACAACCTTGGTTGTCCTGACCGCACTCGGCTTTTGGTGGGCTTCGGTGCAGTTCAGCGCGCCGGGAACATTGACTGAAACCAAACTCATCACCATTGAACGCGGCTTGGGGCTCAATAAAATTGCTCGCCGACTTGAGACCGAAGGCGCGATCAACAGCGCCCACATCTTTATTTTCGGCACCCGCATTCTTGGCGCGCAGAGCGATCTTAAAGCCGGGGAATACGAACTTAAGCCCGGCATGAGCCCGCGCGACATTATGGCCCAACTGCGCGATGGCAAAACCGTGGTCCGACGCGTAACCATCCGTGAAGGCCTAACCAGTTTTGAAATCGTCCGGCTTTTGGGAACGGTTGAAGGCCTCTCCGGTGAAATCTCAGCCATTCCGCCTGAAGGCTCGCTCCTGCCCAACACTTATGATTATCAATTGAAAGAAGATAGGGAACAAATCCTTAATCGGTTGCAACGCGAAATGTCCCTTCTGCTAGTTGATCTGTGTCACGTTCAAGTGGATGAATTTTCTTCCTTTTCCGATTTGTCCCAAATGGAATGCTCCATATTACCAGATCCTTCGATGCCGTCTGTTGACAAAAAGCGATCTTTGAAAACGGTAAACGATGTCCTTACCTTGGCCTCCATCGTGGAAAAGGAAACCGGCGTGAACGAAGAACGCCGCCGCGTTGCGGGCGTGTTTATCAACCGCCTGAAAAAGGGCATCCCGCTGCAAACCGACCCCACCGTGATCTACGCGCTCACCAAAGGCCAGCATAAGAATGATGGGAAAGGCCCGCTGGGGCGCCGTTTGCTCAAAAAAGACCTTGATATAGACAGCCCCTATAACACCTATAAAAACGCAGGCCTGCCACCCGGCCCCATCGCCAACCCGGGCAGCGCCTCCATCGAAGCGGTCCTTAACCCCGAAACGCATGATTACATTTATTTTGTCGCCGACGGCACCGGCGGGCACGTCTTTGCCAAAACGCTGTCCGAACACAACGCCAACGTCGCGCGGTGGCGCAAAATCCGCCGCCAAAACAAATAAGAACCTACTCGTCGCTTGTCTTTTTCGGCGGAATCGTATTGCCGGTGCCGCGCGTGATGCGACCAATGGCACTACCGCTGGCATGACCCCCTCCACCGCCTAGACCGGGAATAGATGGACCCGGACCGCTCGGGGAGGCTTTCGGCGCGATTTCCATTTGATGCCGCCGCGCCAGATGCGGCGCGAATTGTAAAGCGCTGGGCACTGCATCGCCCAGAACGCAGCCCATCGCACTTTCATCACCCAGATCATCACGATGCACCGGCTGACCGAACACCGTGGCTTTGACGAAATAGTTAAATGCCTCCAGCGGATTGGGCGGTTGTTGGATATGTTTGAGGCTTTCCATGCGATACGGATCGTCAAGAAGCATAAACGGCACTTGATAGGCTTGGGCAATATTGCCCTCTTTAACCGCGCCGATATGAATCTGTCCGCACATATCCAGCGTTGCGTTAAATTCGCCCTCCACCGGGATATTCAGCTCCAGAAAATCCATATCGACATATTCGAGCGTTAACAGCCCGCTATGCGTATCAAACACCACTCCGGCGACTTTTTGCACGAAATTCTCGTTTGCGATCAGGCCAGCCCCACCTTGGGCTGTAAAAAGAAGATCAATATTCATGGAAGCTTTCACAGTTTAACTACGCTATAGTTCATTTTATCAGATATTAAGGCTCACAAGAAACAGTGATTTTATATGTGTGGCATAACAGGATTTTATTCGCATCAGACTGAGCGGCCCCGCGTCGAACTGCATGCCATCGCGGCCGGAATGGCCGAGGCTCTAACTCATCGCGGCCCTGATGCGCACGGCATCTGGCAGGACCCGGACCTGCCGCTGGTTCTCGCGCACCGCCGCCTGTCGATTCTGGATTTGTCGGAAGACGGCGCTCAGCCAATGAACTCGTCCAGCGGGCGTTACGTGATCGTTTTTAACGGTGAAATTTATAACTTCCGCACGCTGAAAAAAGATCTTGAAAATCACGGGCTGAGCTTTAAGGGACGCAGCGATACCGAGGTCCTTCTCGCCGCCATCGAACATTGGGGGCTGTCAGCGACGCTGCAAAAAATCTCCGGCATGTTCGCCTTTGCCTTGTGGGATCGCAAGGAGCGCACGCTCAGCTTTGCCCGCGACCGGCTGGGTAAAAAACCGCTCTATATCGGCTGGACGGGAAAGAGCCTGATTTTCGGCTCTGAACTCAAAGCTATCCGCGCCTATCCCGATTTTACGCCTGTCCTGAACAAAGCCGCGCTGCAAAACTATTGGGCGCTGGGGTATGTCGAAGCGCCGTCCTGTATCTATGAAAACATCTGGCAACTGCCGCCCGGCCATGCGCTGACGCTGAACCTCGAAAATATAACGCCCGGCGAAGATGTGCTTAAAGGGATGAAGCCATATTGGTTAGCGGCCGAAACCCTGCAGGAAGCCAAAGCCCACCCGCACGCACTCAAAGACGAGGCCCTTATCGACGAATTCGAAGAGTTGCTGGGCGCGTGCGTGCGCGATCGTCTGGTCTCGGATGTCCCGCTCGGTGCCTTTCTCTCCGGCGGGATCGACAGCTCGGCCATCGTCGCCTTGATGCAAAAACATGCGGCCGCGCCGGTCAAAACCTACTCCATCGGTTTCGAGGACGCGGGCTATAACGAAGCGCCGATGGCCGCTAAAATCGCCGCGCATCTGGGCACTGATCACCACGAACATATCTGCACGCAAGATGACGCGCTGGACCTCATTCCGCGTTTGGCCGATATTTACGACGAACCTTTTGCCGATATTTCGGCGATTCCGACTTTACTGGTCAGCCGCTTTGCGAAGGGCGATGTCACGGTTGCGCTGTCGGGTGACGGCGGCGATGAAATGCTCGGCGGTTATAGCCGCCATGTACAAGGCCCGCGTATCTGGAAGCACGCACGTAAAATGCCCTACGTTATGCGTGGAAAGCTGTCCAACGCTCTTCGGCATTTACCCTTAAGCCAAAGCTATCCGCGATTCAGTCTCAAACTTCATAAGGTTGCGAATATTTTACCCCTCGAATCCGAAGAGGACATCTATAAACGTCTGCTCGCCAAAGGCCACAACACTAAGGCTTTACAAAAAGATCTTACTCTGCCGCTGGAGGGACTGTCCTTCGCCGAAAAAATGATGTTCTGGGATGCGACCGGCTATTTGCCCAACGATATCCTGACCAAGGTTGACCGCGCCTCCATGGCCTACAGCCTCGAAGCGCGCGCGCCACTCCTCGATACGCGCATCTTCGATTTCGTCTGGCGTTTGCCGCTAAACGCAAAAATTCGCAAAGGGCAGGGCAAATGGCTGCTGCGTCAGGTTCTCGCTCGCCATGCCCCGCCAAAATTGTTCGAACGCCCCAAACAGGGCTTCACCATGCCGGTTGGCGATTGGCTGCGCAGGGATCTTCGCGACTGGGCCGAAAGCCTGCTGGATGAACGCAAACTGGCCGAACAGGGCTTTCTCGATGCCGCCGCCGTGCGCAAAATCTGGAACGCCCATCTCGGTGGCCAAGGCGCCCATGGTGAATCTCTCTGGGGTATCCTGATGTTTCAGGCTTGGCACAAACGCTGGATGTAAGGTAGAACTATCGCCATGAAAATAGCAATCACAGGGGGCGCCGGTTTTATCGGCAGTGTTCTGGCCGAGCGCCTGAAGGGCGAAGGCCATGAGCTGGTTTTAATCGATTTAAAAAAGTCCGATCTTTATCCTGAGGATTCAATGGTCGTTGATATCCGCAACGCGCAAGACCTCGCCAACGCCTGCGCCGGAGCTGATGCGATTTACCATCTCGCCGCCGAACACCGCGACGATGTGACCCCGCTTTCGCTCTACACGGATGTGAATGTCACCGGCGGTCAGAATGTCATTGAGGCCGCCAAGGCCAACGCTATTAACAAAATCATCTTCACCAGCTCGGTCGCCGTTTACCCGCTCGTGCCTGCCGACCCGGAAAAGGGCTCATCGGAAATCCACGCCCCCGCACCGTTCAACCCGTACGGCCAGTCAAAGTGGGACAGCGAAAAAACCTTTCAAAGCTGGGCGGATGAAGACCCGGCGCGCAGCTTGGGCGTTATCCGCCTTGTCGCGACCTTTGGTCCCGGCAATCGCGGCAATGTCTTTACCCTGATGAACCAAGTCGCCGGCGGCAAATTCATCATGATCGGCGACGGCCGGAACCGCAAATCCATCGCCTATGTCGGCAATGTCGCCGCCTTTCTGCATCATGCGCTGGGCTTTAAATCCGGAACGCACCTCTATAATTACGCCGATAAACCCGATCTCAATATGCGCGATTTTGTCGCCTCGATCCGCAGCGCCCTCGGCTATGATGGCCTGGGCCCGCAAATGCCCTATGCGCTGGGTATGCTGGGCGGCAGTGTCTTTGATGTCGCCGCCAAATTGACCGGAAAGAAATTCCCGATCTCGACCATCCGCATCAAAAAATTCTGCGCCAATACCATCGTCAATACCGATAAGCTCAGCGAAACAGGATTCACCGCGCCGTACTCCTTGCGCGATGGTTTGCAAGAAATGATCAAGCGCGAATTTCAAGCGCAAAAAAAGGCGGCGTGATTGTTGTTGTCATGCCCGCCAACGTGCGGGCATCCGGACCCCCGCATAAAGCAGGGGTGACAAAAAAACTTTTCATGCTAAAAAAACACCATGAGCAAAAAACTTCTCCTTGTTATCAACCATATCGACTGGTTCTGGTCTCACCGCCTGCCATTAGCCAAGGGCGCGCAAAAAGAGGGCTGGGATGTCAGCATCGCTGTGACCGGCGCGAAAGACGACCCTAACCTCGCCACTCAGCACTTCACCGGCTATGAACTGCCCGTCTCCGGCGTGGCCAAAATCATCTGGTCCGTTCATAAAACTCTCAAGCGCGCCCGCCCGAGCGTTCTTCATGCCATCACCCTGAAATACGCGTTTCTCGCCGGGCTTGCCGCCCGCTTTGACCGCCGGGTCAAGGTGGTTCATACGCTGGCCGGGCTGGGCTATCTCTTTTCAGGCGAAGGCGTAAAGCCGCAAATCCTGCGTGCATTAATTGGCCCGTTTTTAAAACTGGCGCTGAGCCATAAACGCGCTCATCTCATCTTTCAAAATCCGGATGACATGGCGTTGATGATCCGCTGCGGCTTTGCCACAGCCGAGCGTTCCACTCTTATTCGCGGCTCCGGTGTCGACTTGAATGAATTTCCGCTCACCCCGCTCCCTCATGACGAGCGCCCTATTGTGTTGATGCCCACGCGGCTGGTGCATGAAAAAGGCGTTGCGGTCTTTATCGAAGCTGCCAAAATTCTCAAAGCCCGCTGCCTGAATGCACGCTTTCAAATCGCTGGCGGTCTCAGCCCGAATAATCCGAGCGCCATTTCTGAAAGTGAAATGCGCTCCATGCTCTCGGGCAGCGATGTCGAATGGCTGGGCAAAATCACCAACATGCCGCTCCTGTATCAAAGAGCCAGCCTGATCTGCTACCCATCTTATTACGGCGAAGGGGTGCCGAAAGTTTTGCTTGAGGCTGCGGCCGCCGGACGCGCGATTGTCACCACGGACCATCCGGGCTGCCGCGAAGCGGTTCAGCACGGCCAGACCGGCATGCTCGTGCCGGTCAAAGATGCGTTATCATGCGCCGATGCCGTGCAGGAGCTGTTACAAGCCCCCGAACGCCTCGAAGCTATGGGCCGCGCCGGCCATGACCTCGCCGCCCGCGACTTTGCCGTAGGCAGCGTCGTCGAACGCACATTGAAAATTTACGAAGAGATCACGGACTAGGTGCTTCAAAGTTTGCGGCCTTCAAATCCAGCGCAAGATCCAGCGTTTCAGGAATGCAAATATGTTCGCACACCATCATTTTTAAATTCAATTTTAACGCCACATCACTTTGCGCATCTTCCGGCGTGATCGCCAGCGGGAAATGAATGGTCCCCTCATACGCATTAACGGTGAACATATCCATCTCGCGTTTTTCAAATGTTTCGGGCCATTCAATCTCGACGCTTTCAAGGTTTTCCGATCCAGCCCAGTCAAAATGCGGCGGCAATCCGGCATCGCCCGGCTCCTGACCATAGCTGTGCCAGCCGTCTTCCAATTCGACTTCCAGCATGGCCACGCCATTCCCGCCGTCAGGGATAGCGACCAGCCGCGCGCGAACATGCCCGCCTTCAGACCACTCAGAAGCAAAGGCTGAGAGCGACACAAGCGTCACCAGCACCAATAACGTGATAAAAACTCTTGGCATTTTTCCTCTATTCCCTGCTAAAGTGAGCCACTTTTTACAGGATAAAGCTTTTGGAGCGCGTAAGCAAATGGGACAAGCAGACAGCACTGACCTGACCGGTAAACTCTTGTTAGCCATGCCGGGCATTGGCGATCCGCGCTTTCACCGCGCTGTGATTTATATCTGCGCGCATGACGAAAACGGTGCGATGGGACTGGTGGTCAACGCGCCCGTACCGGATGTAAAGTTTCAATCACTGCTGGGGCAACTCGGAATTGAATCCGATATCAAAATTGAGGCAAAAAATCTCGAATTACCCGTCTTGAATGGCGGCCCTGTCGAAACCGCGCGCGGCTTTCTGCTCCATTCAAACGAATTCAGGCAAAAAGACACCGTGCAGGTCGATGATGAATTTTCAATCACCGGCACGACCGATGCTCTCGAGGCCGTGGCCAAGGGACAGGGGCCTGAAAAGGCGCTGTTCATCCTTGGCTATGCCGGCTGGACGCCGGGGCAGCTTGAATCCGAACTCCAGCAAAATACCTGGCTGGTTGCCGACCCCGATCCTAATCTGATTTTCGAAGATAAACCGCAGGAAAAATGGACCCATGCGATGAACAAACTGGGGCTTGACCCGGCCATGCTGTCAGGCGAAATGGGCCGCGCCTAAATCTCAGACTTGCCGCCAGACCACTCTTCAATCGGCAGGCCGAACAGCAAATGATCTTCCCATACGCCGTTAATCTGCAGATATTTCTCGGCAAAGCCCTCTTGCTTAAACCCGGCCATGATCAGCGTCTTTTTACTGCGGATATTATGCGGCAGGCATGAGGCATTCACCCGGTGCAGCCCCAGCGTTTCAAAACAGTGCGCAAGCGTCAGCGCAATCGCTTCCGCCATATAGCCCTGACCCTCATGCGCTTTGTCGATCCAGTATCCCAGCGCCGCATATTGCGCCGCCCCGCGGCAAATGTTGTTGATATTCATCCCGCCAATCAGCGCGCCATCCTCGCGTTTAAAAATCAAAAACGCCTGCGCATAGCCCAAGGCCCATTCCTGCGATTGGCGTTCAATCCTGCGCTGGAAGAGTGCTTCAGAAAAAGGCTCCTGCGGCCACAAAGGTTCAAAAGGTTGAATATGATCCTGATTGGCGCGGCGCACCTTCGCCCAGGCCGCCCAGTCGTCCGGCGATGGCGGACGCATAAAAAGCCGTTCGGATTCTAAAACAAGATCAGGGAATTCGAGGCTTGGTTTTTTCAAACGGCGCAGCATGACTTTACGCCGCCAACCGTTCTTCAATCTGTTCAAACGGCGCGAGTCTTTCCAGCGGCCCCAGCGCGGCCAGCGTCGGCTTGCCGGTGAAAATTTTATCGGCCACACGCGCAATCGCCGCCCGGTCGACCCGCGCAATCGCCTCAATCAGGCTTTCCACATCAAACGCCTGATCGCGGAACAGCAGATATTTTGCCTGCTGGTCGGCCCGCGTCATCATCGATTCCCGGCCCATCAACAGGCCCGCTTTCAGTTGCGCTTTGGCCCGGCTCAGCTCTTCTTCCGTAACGTCGGAGCCAACCTTCAACACCTCGTCACAAATCACCGGGATGATTTCTTCCAGTTTTTCAGGTCCGGTTCCGGCATAAATGCCAAAGTTGCCGTCATCCTGATACCCGCTGTGATAGGAAAAAATCGAATAGACCAGCCCGCGCTTTTCCCGCACCTCTTGGAACAGGCGCGAAGACATGCCGCTACCCAACACTGTCGCCAAAGCCTGCGCGGCATAGTAATCCTCATCCAGCCGTGACAGCCCCTGAAAGCCGAGCACGAAATGGCTTTGCTCCAGATCCTTGGACAGGCGGATTTCCCCGCCTTCATACCGCGCCGGTTTAAAGGCGCTGCGCTCGGAAAGCCCCAGCGCGCCAAAGACCTCTTCAACCTGCGCAACAAAGGCGTCATGTTCAATCCCGCCCGCGGCGGAAAGTACCGTATTGGCGGGCGTATAAAATTCATCGATATAGCCGCGCAAATGCTGCGCGCTCATCGCTTTGATATTGGCTTCGCGCCCCAAAATCGGCGCACCCAGCGATTGCCCCGGATACGCGGTTTCGGAAAAAATATCAAACACCAGATCATCGGGCGTGTCGTTGCACATGCCGATTTCCTGCATAATGACATCGCGTTCGCGTTCAATCTCATCGGCGGGCAGCATGGAGTTGAGATACATATCGGCCAGCACTTCAAGCCCCAGCGGCGCGTCCGCGCTCAGCAAATGAACGTGATAGCTGGTGACCTCACGCCCCGTATAGGCGTTAAACGACCCGCCGACATTTTCAATCTCTTCGGCAATGCGCTGTGCATCGCGGGTCTTCGTGCCCTTGAACAGCATATGTTCGACCATATGCGCCACGCCGTTATGCGCCATATTTTCATGCCGCGTACCCACGCCGGTCCAGATGCCCAGCGCCACAGAATGCACACCCGGCACGCTGTCCGTGATAATGCGTAGGCCATTGGGTAAGGTCGTGGTTTGGATGACAGTCATATTTAAGCCGCCTGCTTTTTAACGTGGGAACGGGCGCGGACAAAATCTTGCACGACTGTAATGTCATTGGGCAATTCGTTGAGCCGTTCCTTGCGGTCAAATAGATCGGCCAGATGTTCGGGCAGGGCAGGGCGCACCCCCACCGCGCGCTCCACGGCATCCGGGAATTTCGCCGGATGTGCTGTGGCCAGCGTCACCACCGGTCCGTCAACTTCAGGCGCAACGTCCAGCGCCACCTTCATCGCCACCGCCGTATGCGGATCAAGGATATACCCCGTGTCCTCATAAACGCGTCTGATCGTCGCCAGCGTCTCGCTTTGATCCGTGCGCCCCGCCGTAAAATCTTTGCGGGCCCGCGCCAGCTGCTCAGGCGATACTTCAAAATGCCCGGTGTCTTTAAAGCGGCGCATCATCGCAGCCAGTGCACCCGCATCTCGATCCAGAAGATCAAAGAGATAACGCTCGAAATTGCTCGAAATCTCAATATCCATCGACGGCGTAATCGTCGCCACGCACCCTGACGCCTTCATCTGCCCGCTCTCGAAAAAGCGCGTGAGGATATCGTTTTCATTCGTCGCCACCACGAGGCGGATCGGCAGGCCCATCTTGCGCGCGCAATAGGCCGCAAACACATTTCCGTAATTCCCCGTCGGTACAACGTAGGTTACGGTTATTTCAGGCGCGCCCAGCTCCAGCGCGCTGGTCACATAATAAACGATCTGCGCCATCACCCGCGCCCAGTTGATCGAATTCACCGCCGCCAAATTCATCTCCGCGCGGAACTCGGCATCATTGAACATCGCCTTGACCATGTTCTGGCAATCATCAAACGACCCGTCCAGCGCGATGTTGTGCACATTCTCGCCCTCCACCGTGGTCATTTGTTTACGCTGTACATCGGACACGCGGCCCCTTGGATGCAGGATAAAAATATCCAGTTGATCGGAAACTCTGCATCCTTCGATCGCTGCACTGCCCGTATCTCCCGAGGTCGCCCCGACAATGGTGATATGCTCACCACGCTTTTTCAGTACCGCGTCAAACAACCGCCCGAGCAATTGCAGCGCCACATCCTTAAACGCAATCGTCGGCCCGTGAAACTGCTCCAGAATATAGTGATTGTCTTTCAGAGGGTGTAACGGCACGACATCTCTGTGGCGAAAGAATTCCGGCCCATAAGTTTCGCGCACAATTTGCGCAAATTCATCGCGGGTCAAAGAACCTTCTACGAACGGCCACATCACCTCCACCGCTACATCGGCATAAGGCTTACCTTTCAACCCGCCCAGATCAAGCTTCGGCCAGCTTTCCGGCACATACAGCCCCCCATCAGGTGCCAGCCCGCTCAATAGCACTTGCTCAAAGTCTCTCGGCTCACCGCCACCACGTGTTGAGATATACTTAATCATAGAGCCAAGTTTTATGCACTTTCGGCGACTAAGTCAACGAACGCCCGGTGCATTGGTGAAGGAAAATCCTGCGTCAATTCGGGATGGAACGTGCTGGCCATATATGGCCCGCGCTTCACCCAGACGGGCGTGTCTTCATGACGGGCCAGCACTTCGGCGCTGTCATCAACTGCCGTGATCACCGGCGCCCGGATCAGCGAAACCTCATACCTCTCAATCAGCGTATGATGGCTGTCAATCTGCCGGCCATAACCATTGCGTTGCACGGTGATCGGCAACAAGCCGAAAGATTTCTGGCTGGGGTTTTCAACTTTTTCAGCCATCAGAATCGACCCGGCACATATCCCCCACACTGGCTTCTTGGCAAACTGTTCGGCCAGAACGTCCCACAAATCAAAGCGCTCAATCAGCTTGAGCATCGTCGTGCTTTCCCCGCCGGGCAAAATAAACCCATCCACCGCTTCAAATTGCGCCGGGGTTTTCACGGTACGAAATTCCGCCCCGCACGCCTCAACATGCGGCCGGTGCAACTCCACTGCCCCTTGCAGGGCCAAAACGCCAATGGTGGGTTTTTGTTGGGTCATGAACGCCCTTATACAGAAAATAAAAATCCCCGCAAGAGCGGGGATTTAATTCTTAAGCTAAAGCGCTTTTTTTAAAGAGCTTTGTAAAGGATATCAAGTTCTTGCTCTGCACGCTGCATTTTTGCAGGAAGCTCTTGACCTTCTGATCTCATTTTATGGGCTTGGTCTTCAAACATACCTGCTGGTTCCAGATAGCCTTCTCCTGTTTCATCTGCTGCATACGTTCAGTGAACATAAAAAGCTTTTCCAATTCTTTCAATACCAGAAAACTCATCTGTCTTTGGGTGTATAGGCATGGTTGTTTCCTTTTTCTAGTGCAAGTTTGAAGCAATATGAACAAAATTAAAAATTATGTCAATAAATATTTGTGCCAACCTCTATTCGCCATCTTCCTCGGCGCTGTGCATGACCAACGCCAAAGAGGTATTGCTTGAGCCTTGCTTCGTCGGCCACGCCAGCGTTCCCAGCGGCTTGACCGTAACATTCGGCGCTTGACCCCGCACACTTTCCAGCGCCTTAAACGGCCCGTATATAATATTCCCGTCCCGGAACAACGCCCGCCCATCCGGATAATAATCATGCAGCAAAATCACCCCGCCGGGCTTCAGAATTTTCAGCGCCAGCGCCATTTCATGATAAACGCCCTTGGCCGTGTGATCGCCATCAAGAAATATAAAATCAAACCGGCGTCCGCCATTGTCAGCCTGATCCGCCATATAGCCTTGCGCCGAATTCACGACAAAATCGCACAATTCCCCGCAGCCCAACGCTTCGAGATTTTCCCGTGGCGAGCGCTTTATTCCAAGCTCAACCCACGCGCCCGTTTTGGGGTCGTTCACATCCAGAATGTCGACGGTTGTCAAACATGCAGAATGGTCCGCGTAATGAGACATGGCCTTAGCGATATAGACACTAGAAGCGCCGATATGTGTGCCAACTTCCAGAACATTTTGCGGCTTTAGTGCGCTGATCAAATGATAAAGTGCACGCCGGTCGCCGGGATTAATACCACCCCATTTTTCATGCTCGGGAAAGATCTCACAAATAGCGGCATGATCTTTTTGCCAGTGCGCAGCAATATCTTCATCTGCCCAAATGGATGAAAACTCAATGCTGTTCGCCGGTTTTAAATTCTCTGTTGCAAAATCGAGAGGCACCAGAGCCTTAACAGCGCGTCCATCACGCAAAGCGCGCACGGCATTAAGCGCAGACTGGGGCAAAAGCTTCTTGAGAGCGCTTTTCATAGCGGCTTACCACCCTCTATTCGCCATCTTCATCGGCTCTTCGATTTCAGAAATTTCTGTACCGCGCATCGCCACGCCTTCCAGCTCTTTTGACGCTTCCAGCACAATCGCCGGGTCATCAAAATGCGCAGTGGCTTTGACAATGGCCCGCGCGAATTTCTCCGGATTATCCGATTTGAAAATCCCGCTGCCTACAAACACGGTTTCCGCGCCAAGCTGCATACACAGCGCCGCATCCGCTGGCGTAGCTACGCCACCTGCTGCAAAATTCGGCACCGGCAAGCGCCCTTGCGCGCGCACCATTTTCAAGATTTCATACGGCGCGCCCAGATCGCGGGCATAACCCATCAGCTCAGATTCATCCATGTGGGTCACGCGAGAAATCTGCGCGTTGATTTTGCGCATATGGCGCACCGCCTCGACGATATTGCCTGTACCCGGCTCGCCCTTGGTGCGCATCAGCGCCGCGCCTTCGCCAATCCGGCGGCAGGCCTCACCCAGATCTTTTGCGCCACAAACAAACGGCACTTTAAAATCATGCTTGTTGATGTGGTATTCCTCATCCGCAGGTGTGAGAACTTCGCTCTCATCGATAAAGTCCACGCCCATAGCTTCAAGAATCTGCGCTTCAGCAAAATGCCCGATCCGGCACTTGGCCATCACGGGAATGGATACCGCCGCCATCACCTGCTCAATCACTTCCGGCGGGCTCATCCGCGCCACGCCCCCGGCCTTGCGAATATCGGAAGGCACGCGCTCCAGCGCCATCACAGCGACCGCCCCGGCATCCTCGGCCACCTTGGCCTGCTCCGCCGTCACAACGTCCATAATCACGCCGCCTTTGAGCATCTCGGCCAAACCGGTTTTGATATTGATTACATTCGGGGAGCCTGTCTTGTTGCTCATCGTTTTTATCCTTATTGCCTTACGCGCTTTCGCGCTCTATCCATGAAAGAGCGCTATTTATACATATCTGGAATGTAAATGCAAAGAGTCAATGCGCCCTAAAAGCCGCTAAAAAACGCTCATCACGCCTTTGGTGATAAAGAACCCGCCGAAAATCAGCCAGATGAACAGGATCAGTGACAGGTAAATCGGCTTCAGGCCGACGCCTTTGAATTTGTCGATCGTCGTTTCCATCCCCAGCGCACCCATCGCCATGGTCAGCAAAAACGTATCAAAACTAATCAAACTGCCGACCACTGACGCTGGCAGCAGGTTAAGAGAATTAAACCCGGCCACGCCGATAAAATACACCGCAAACCACGGAATCAGGGCAGGCTTCCGGCCATCTTCCTCTTTCTGCGCGATATTCTCCGCCCCGTGCCAGAACCACAGCCCCAGCACAATCAAAAACGGCGCCAGCATCATCACCCGCACCATTTTGACAATCACCGCCGCATCCGAAGTGGCCGGGTCAACTGCCGCACTGGCCGCCACCACATGCGCCACCTCATGCACCGATCCGCCGATATACACACCCATTTCATCCAGGCTCATCGGCACCAGCCCGGCGCGATAGGCCGCCGGATACAGAAACATCGCCAGCGTCCCGAAGATGACGACCGTTCCCACCGCAACCATGCTCTTATACGGCTTGGCTTTGATGACGGCTTCCGTGGCCAGCACCGCCGCCGCCCCGCATATCGCCGCTCCGGCGCTGCACAGGATGCTTATTTCTTTATCCAGCTTTAAAACTTTCACGCCGACAAAATACCCAAGCAAAAAGGTCAGAGCGACCATCAGCGCGCTGATCACCACGCCGGACAGGCCGATCGCCCCGATATCCTGAAAGGTCAGGCGAAACCCGTACAGCACAATGGCCAGACGCAAAATCCGCCGCGCCGCGTAATCGATACCGCTGATCCAGCTTTCCGGTACGCGCGCGCGCAAAGTATTCGCATACACCATCCCCAGCACCATCGCGATGATCAGCCCGTGAATATGCATGGCCTGTAAGGCGGGCAGAGCGGCCAGGACGCTTGCCAGCGCGGCCAGCATAACAACCAGCCCCATGCCTTTCAAAAACGGTCCGTCAATTTTGGGGAGTATTGCGTGGCTCATTTATTCTTCCTCATCCTCATCCGGCATGCAGCACGGACATCCGGCTCCATGCCCCTTTGGTGCAATATGCGACCCAGTAATAGGCTGCGGCTTGTCTTTTTCGCCATCTTTATCTTGCGTGCTCATAGCGCTGTTTGATAAAGGATTTTACAGGACAAATAAAGGAGAATGACGCATGAGCGCGCTTTCAGTTGATGAGGCCAAAGAAGCCGTATACACCTCACTGACCAATGACAACGAAGATATCGACCTGCACATCGCCAACCTCAAGACGGCCATGAGCGTTGCCGGAGAAAAAGAAGCCGTGTTCGAACCTGATCGTTTGGTCCAGAATAACCGCGCCGGACGTAAAATGATGCAAAGTTATTTCAAGAAGCGCGGCGTAAAGGTCTCCTTTGCCAGCTAAACCTCTTTATTACGAACCGCCGCAAGAGCCACTCAATATCATCCATCGCGATGACGATTTGTTGGTGCTGTCCAAACCCGCCGGGCTACTCAGTGTACCGGGCAAAGCGCCGGAGCATGCCGATTGCCTCGAAACCCGTGGAAAGCAGGAATTCCCCGAAAGCTTGCTCGTCCATCGCCTCGACATGGATACCTCCGGCATTTTCATTATGGCGATGAACAAGAAAGCACAGGCCAATCTCGGCAAACAGTTCGAACGCCGTAAAATCGATAAAACCTATATCGCGCAGGTTTGGGGCGTGCCGGACCAAAGCGAAGGGCGCGTTGATTTGCCCCTGCGCTGTGATTGGGAAAACCGCCCGCTGCAAATGGTCTGTTACGAACACGGTCGCCCCGCCCAAACCGCCTGGCAAGTCATCGGCGTGGAGCAGGGCCACGCCCGTGTTCAGCTTAAACCCCTCACCGGGCGTTCGCATCAACTCCGCGTGCATATGCAGGCCCTCGGCCATCCGATCCTCGGCGATCGGTTCTACGCCCCGGAAGAGGCCCGCGATGGGCTAGACCGGCTGTATCTTCACGCCCATAGCCTGACGCTCCACCACCCTAAAGACGGCACACTCACCACTTTCACCGATCCGTGCCCGTTTTAATAATATTGTCATCCCGGAGGCGATGCTTTGCATCGCTTAAACATCCGGGATCTATAAGCGAATTTGCTTTGCAAATTCACCTTTTCTGGATCCCCGCCGTGCAAGCGCCTTACGGCGCGCCGCGGGGATGACGGGTTTTTGTGATATTTTTAATTCTGAGACAGGCTATACTTTACAATTTGTACAGGCGCACTAAAGTTACCGGCAAACACAAACATTGAGGAAAAACCCGCCATGCTCAAACACACCGCCTTGCACGACTTGCATGTCAAATCCGGCGCCAGGATGGGCGAATTTGCCGGTTATGATATGCCGCTTTATTACGGCGAAGGCGTGATCAAAGAGCATCTCTGGGTTCGCGAAGCCTGCGGCATGTTCGATGTTTCCCACATGGGACAGGTTACAATAGAAGGCGAAGGGGTCGCGGAATTTCTAGAACGTCTTACACCGTCACCCTTCCAAGAAAAGAGGCAAGGAAAAGCTCAATACACTGTGTTGACCAATGAACAAGGCGGCATCATCGACGACCTGATCATTACCCGCCTGTCCGAGCATCAATTCTTTGCTGTAATTAACGCGGGGTGCAAAGAAAAAGACATCGCCTGGGTCAAGGAACATTTGCCTTCGAAATTAACCCTGAACTATATGGAAGAGCGCGCCCTGATTGCCTTGCAGGGCCCGAAGGCCGCAAAAGTTTTGGAAGAAACACTCCAATGTGACGTGTCCGATCTTCCCTACATGAATGCACGTGAAGGCAAAAGCCCGTGCGGGAAAGATATTTTGATCAGTCGTTTAGGCTATACCGGTGAAGACGGCTTCGAACTGAGCGTTCCACCGGACGTAGCACAAAGAGCCTGGCAGGGATTTTCCAAACATCCGGCCGTAAAACCGATCGGTCTGGCCGCACGAGATTCTTTGCGCCTGGAAATGGGCTATGCGCTTTACGGCCATGAAATCACCGCCGAAACCTCTCCGGTAGAGGCTGGATTAAACTGGGTTATGGGCAAAAACGCATCCGGGTATTTCGGTTGTGAACGGATTCAAAAAGAATTGTCCGAAGGCACAGCGCGCAAACTGGTCGGGGTTAAACTCACCGACAAGGGCATCGCCCGCGAAGGGGCTGAAATTCAAAACGGCGACGGTAAGGTCATTGGTGTGATGACTTCCGGCGGGCACTCTCCATCTCTGCAGGCCGCGATCGGCATGGCCTACATTGATACACCGCTGGCCGAAGCCGGGCAGGACATCTTCGTCAATGTTCGCGGGCGCAATCTCGCTGCGCTCGTGGCTGATTTGCCTTTCGTCCCGGCCAAAACCAAATCAATGAAAAAAGCCGCAGCTTAAGGGGCACGGCATCAGGAAAGTCAACACAATTCGCGACTTCATTTTTTTTACAAAGCTATAAAAACTCGAAACCCCGCACCCGATGCGAGGTCCATGGGATATCGAAAAAGCCCGCATGGGCCCCGTTTTAAAAACGGGGTTTCGAATTTCTTTGCCTTTTAGTAACCTGTAGAAACTCGGGAATTGCCTGGAAAGTCAATACAATAAAATGGAAGCAGACTGGTTTGAAATCGAATATCTGATCGGCCCGCCAGTGTTCCTGCTGCTGATTTTTCTGGCGCTGGTCGTACACGAACTCGGCCATTATTTCGCCGCCCGCCTGTTTAAAATTCCTGTTGAGTCCGTTGTGATCGGTCGCGGCAAAACCCTGAAATACTGGACCAATAAACGCGGTATCCGCTGGTCCGTCCGCCGCTGGCCGCTCGGTGCTCATGTGCATTTGCAGGGCCTCAAAGGCTTGGAGGGGGGTGCCTCTTTCGCTGCACAACCCTTTTGGAAGGGCGCTCTGACGATTCTCGCTGGGCCGCTGGCCAATCTCGCGATCCTGCCGTTCTTGTTCTTTGCGTTTTATATGGCGGTCGGCCAGCCCTCGACGCCTCCCGTCCTTGTCGGGATCGAACCGGGTCTGGCCGCCGATAAAGCCGGAATGCAGCCCGGGGATCGTTTCCTCGCCGTCGATGGCATCCCTGTTGCCAACTTTCAGGATGTATGGCGCGTGGCCTATGAAAAAGGCCCGGTTGAGAGCACCTATACCATCCAGCGCGGCGATAAAGTTTTCGATCTGCCCTTTACCCCCGGCTGGACCGAATACAAAGACGAAGACGGGATCGAACGCAAAAACACCCGTTTTGGCGTGACATGGCAACACTCTCCGCTCAAGCTCAAAGCGATACTCAGTGTCGCGGGTGAAAATACAAAAGATAACGAAGGCAAAGCCCGTGAGTTATTACTCCAAAACATGGGCAAAGAAATCATTGTCGGATTGAAGGGTCAGGACGGCAAAGAAAAACCAACCCGCCTCTATCTTTCAAAAGTGCCCAACCCGGATCTGAATAATCCCGATCATGATGATTATAAGCGCGTTTTTTTAGGCCAGACTCGCGGCAATATCTATCTTCAGCGCCCCGTTGCCGAACATGCGATGAATGCTCTGCGCAAAACCGGAGCAATGATTAAAAATGTCGCCAGCATCCCCATGCAGCTTCTTCCGATTGACCCTTATAAACTCCAAGATTCCAACGCGGTCATGCATGAAAACACCCGTCTGATCAATATCCTTTACAAATACACGCATCTTTTCGCGCTGGCCTGCGTTGTGATTGCCTTGGTCAATCTTTTACCGCTACCTTATTTGGATGGCGGCCATCTTTTAACCCAAAGCATTGAACAAATAAGAAAAAAACCGCTGACGCGCAAAGCCAAAGCCAAACTCTTTGTCCTGATGTTTTTCTTCCTTTACGTGCTGATTGCGCTGTCCAATATGGATAACGTGCCTGGCTACATTGACTCCCGGCTGAAAAAGGTCCACGACTTTATAGAAGATCAAACACAATCAAAAACTAAGGATGAGGCAAGCCATGGCTGAGCTGAAATTTACTTCCGATCATGAATCCATTTACATCGACGGCGATATCGCTTGGGTTGGCATTACGAAATATGCGCAAGACGCCTTGGGCGATCTGGTATTTGTCGAACTGCCCGAAATCGGGCGGCAGGTCAGCAAAGGCGATGAATTCGCCGTCGTCGAATCGGTCAAAACCGCTGCCGAAGTGTACTCCCCGGTCGATGGCGAAGTCGTCGAGGCTAACGACAATATGGAGGGCGACCTCGAACTGATTGCCAAGCCTTTGGCCGATGGCGGCTGGATCGCCAAAATCAAAATCTCCGACCCGTCCCAGCTTGATGGCCTGATGGATGAGGCCGCCTACAAAGACTACGTCGCAGGATTGGACTAAACTATAAATGATTGAACCTGTTGAACTGATAGGCTTGGCTGCTGGGTTTTTAACCGCGTTCAGTACAGTTCCGCAGTCGATCAGAATTATCAGGGTCCGTCAGGCCGCGGCCGTATCGGCTGGAACATATTTTATGCTGCTAGGGTCTTATATTCTCTGGCTTGTTTACGGGATTATACAAGGCGCGATATCGATTATTTTTTGGAATGTGATAGGCATTATTCTTGGGGCTGCAGTTCTGATTATGAAACTTTTTATTTGGAAAGACTAAAAAATGCGTTATCTCCCCCAAACCAAAAATGCCCGTAAGGCGATGCTCGAAACCATCGGTGCGGACAGCATTGATGATCTTTACGTTGACGTTCCGGCCTGCGAAATGGGCCATAAATTTAACCTGCCCGATCATCAGGGGGAGCTGGACGTAGAGCGGCATTTAAACGCCTACGCGAACCAGAACCACGCCGCCAGCGCCGGGCCGTTTTTCCTCGGCGCCGGGGCGTATTACCATCACATCCCGGCCAGCGTCGATTACATCATCCAGCGCAGCGAATTCCTCACCGCCTACACACCGTATCAGCCCGAAATCGCCCAAGGCACGTTGCAGGCAATTTTCGAATTCCAGACCTTCATTGCGCAGCTGACCGGCCAAGAGGTCGCCAACGCCTCGATGTATGATGGCGCAACGGCCTGTACCGAAGCCGCGCTCATGGCCCTGCGCGTGACCAAGCGCAAAAAGATTGTCATTGGCAATGCGCTGCATCCCGATTACCGCGCCGTTCTGGAATCCTATATGGCGAACTTTGATGGCGAGGCCGAAATCACAGAAGGCGCGCCGGATGGCGATACCGCCTGTGTAATCATTCAATCGCCTGATTTCTACGGCGCTCCGCATAAATACGAATCGTACCGTAAGCAATGTGATGAAACCGGTGCCTTGCTTATTGTTGTGGTGACCGAAATTGTATCCCTCGGCCTGCTGCCCGCCCCTGTCGAAGCCGACATCGTCTGCGGCGAAGCGCAAAGCATCGGCATTCCGCTCAGCTACGGCGGGCCGTATCTTGGTTTTTTCGCCTGCCGTGAAAAATACCTTCGCCAGATGCCCGGCCGCCTGTGCGGCATGACCGAAGACGCCGATGGCAAGCGCGGATTTGTCCTCACCCTGTCCACCCGCGAGCAGCATATCCGCCGCGACAAAGCCACGTCCAATATCTGCACCAACCAGGGCCTGTGCGCCCTGGCCTTCACCGTGCATATGAGCCTGCTGGGCGAAGACGGGTTTAAACGCCTCGCTCGCCTCAACCATGAAGCCGCTTGCCGCACCGCCGATGCGCTGACCCAAATCCCCGGCGTGAAATTGCTTACAGAAAACTTCTTCAATGAATTCGTTGTGGAGCTTGATGTGCCTGATAAACGGTATCAGGAAACAGATCAATCGGTAGAAAACAATTATTCTGAATTCGTTATAGAACAACTGGCCGCAAAGGGGATTATTGCTGGCTATGGCCTTAGTGAAGGCCAACTCCTCGTCTGCGCCACCGAAATGACTACCGATGCAGACATCACGGCCCTCACCACCGCAATGAAGGAGGTGCTGGGATGAGTGCGGATCTAAAGCTTGTTGAAAATGAGTCGACCAATATGAACACAACCGAACAAAATCGCGGACTGCATTACGAAGAAAACCTGCTCTGGGAAAAGGAACGCGCCGATCACCCCGGCGTGGATTTGCCTGCCCCCGCAGGCACGCCTCTGCGCACCGGCCAGCAGGCCCGAGGGAGTATCGGCTTGCCACAAGTCAGTGAACCCCAAGCCCTGCGCCACTTTGTCCGCATGAGCACGTGGAACTATTCCATCGACCACGGCTTCTTCCCGCTTGGCTCCTGTACCATGAAGCACAACCCGCGCCTGAATGAAAAGATGGCGCGTTTGCCCGGCTTTGCCCATCTGCACCCGCTCCAGCCCGCCAGTACCACCCAGGGCGCGCTGGCCCTCATGTATGAATTGCAAAACTGGCTGGCCGAACTCACGAATCTGCCCGGCGTGTGCCTCAGCCCGGCGGCTGGCGCGCATGGCGAGCTGGCCGGGATGATGACCATTCGCCGCGCCCATGAACAAAAAGGCGACGGGAAAAAGCGCAAAATCGTGCTAACCCCCGATTCCGCCCACGGCACCAACCCGGCCACCGCAACGATTTGCGGCTATGAGGTCCGCAACATCCCAACCAAAGATACCGGGATGCTCACCCTCGAAGCATTTAAAGAGGCCCTCACCAAAACCGATCCGCAAGGCGCGGACATCGCCGGGATGATGGTCACCAACCCCAACACCTGCGGCCTGTTTGAAAAGGACATCGCCGCCATTGCCGCTCTGCTGCACGAAGCGGGCGGACATTTCTACATGGATGGCGCCAATTTCAACGCGCTTGTGGGCAAAATTCGCCCCGGCGATTTTGGCGTCGATGTCATGCATATCAATTTGCACAAGACTTTTTCTACGCCCCATGGCGGCGGCGGCCCCGGCTCCGGTCCGATCTGCTGCAGCGAGGAGTTGGCGCGCTATATGCCTGTGCCCACCGTGATTAAAAACAGCGAAACCTATAAGCTTGAAACCGAAAGCGACCGCCCAGAAACCTGCGGTCGGCTCAAGGGCTTTCACGGTCAGTTCGGCATGCATGTGCGCGCACTGGCCTATATGCTTTCCCACGGTGCTGACGGCCTGCGTCAAGTCTCTGAAGACGCGGTATTGAACGCCAATTATATCCTGCGCAGCCTCGAAGGCGACTACCATACGCCCTTCGCCCATCAAGGCCCGTGCATGCACGAAGCGCTCCTGACCGATAAAAAGCAAAAAGAGCAAGGCGTCCAGACCCTTGATATCGCCAAGGCGTTGATCGAAAAAGGCTTCCACCCGATGACCGTGTATTTCCCGCTCGTCGTGCCCGGTACCATGCTGATCGAGCCGACTGAAACCGAAAGCAAAGACAGCCTTGACCGCTTCATCACCGCGATGAAAGAGATCGCCAGCCAAGCCGCCAGCCGTGCCGACGCCGAAGAGCATTTCCATGCCTTCCCGCTCTCCACCCCGCGCCGCCGTCTCGACGAAGTCAAAGCTGCCCGCAATCCGGTTTTGCGCTGGAAGTGATTTTTTCACTTCACATTTTGGGAAAGCTGCGTTATAAACCCTTCATTCCCTGACATGGTGAAGATCGACAAAAGCGCCACAGCGCTCTGCCAACAATGTCCGGGAGTAAGTTGAAAAAGCAAAAGGAAATAGTGAGATGGCCAGCCCCGTCGAATTTTTTAAACAGGTCCGTTCCGAAGCCAAAAAGGTCGCTTGGCCCTCACGCCACGAAACGACCGTCAGCACGATCGCCGTGTTCATTATGGTCTTTATCGCTTCGGTCTTCCTGTATTTTTCCGATCAGATCATCGCCTGGATCGTGCGTCTGATCATGGGTTTTGGCCTGTAAAAAATTTAAAAGTTAAAGAATTTTCATCTAACAAGAGAGAAAAACAATGTCTGCAGCAAAATGGTACGTTCTTCATGTTCACTCCGGCTTTGAGAAAAAAGTCGCCGACGCTATCAAGGAAAAAGCCCGCAAGCAGGGCCTTGAAAAACACGTCGAGGAAATCATGGTTCCGACTGAAGAAGTGGTTGAGGTTAAACGCGGCCAGCGTGTCAATGCCGAGCGTAAATTCTTCCCCGGCTATGTCTTGGCCAAACTCGACATGAACGACAATGTCTGGCACTTGATCAAAGACACACCGAAAGTCAGCGGCTTTTTGGGCGCCGGCGGCAACAAGCCCGTGCCGATCACCGAGGCCGAAGCCAACCGCCTGATCCAGCAGGTTCAGGAAGGGATCGATCGCCCGCGCCCATCCGTGGTCTACGACATCGGCGAGGAAATCAAGGTCACCGACGGTCCTTTCGCCTCCTTCGCCGGTATTGTCGAGGAAATCGACGAAGATAAACAAAAACTCAAAGTCTCCGTTTCGATCTTCGGCCGCGCCACGCCCGTGGAACTCGAATACGCACAAGTGGAAAAGGTCTAGACACGCCATTTTCCAGATTATCTTATTGACATAACTTATTTTCCACCCTATATTCCTCGCATTATTTTCTATAATAATGCTATTTGCGAGGAGAATGTTGCATGGACAACACAGAAAAAGTAAAGGCTCTTCAGGAGCTTCGCGGTTTTTACGATACGCTGATCGCCCGCATACGGCCGATACAGGAAAATTTACAGGAGCAATCTGATGAAACGCTTGTTGCCTTCTTGTCGAATGGGCCAGGTGGCTACGAGTATGAGGATTTGGTTGAGAAAATCACAGATGAAACCGGCGCTTTTGAAACTCTTGGCCTTCAGGAGATCGTCCTCGCGTTGCAGGGGAAAACGTCCGGGGAACTGGACGCGCTGGATTTTGCAACGTTGGAGTTGGAAACAACCTATTTATAGTCATTTAAATTAACATTTACACGTAACAAGAGCATCAAGGGTTGTTTTTTGCTCGGCATTTTTCCAGTTTGTTTTGATGGCTCCGAATGTATTTTCGATGGGGTTGAGGTCGGGAGAATATTTGGGGAGGCATAAGAGTTTGTGCCCTTTTTCTTCGAGCATGGCTTTGATTTTTGCTTTGGGGTGAAAGGGCGCGTTGTCCATGACGATGACACTGGGCTTTGTCAGGGTTCTCAACAAATGCTCCCTGATCCACCACAAGACGGTTGTGCCTTCGCACGAACCTTCGAACAAGATCGGCGCAAGCCATTGTTTGCTTTTTCGCCGTTGCGCCATGATGAGATTCGTGCGCGTATTCTTCCCGCCCCGCACATCGCCGTAAATTTTTATCCCGCGCTCTGCCCAGCCTGCATCGCGCCGAACATCCTCCTCAAACCCGCTCTCATCAAAGTAAATAATGTTGTCGGAGCCATACGCGCAGAGCAGTTTGCGCAGGCGGCACAGATATGCCGCTCTTTTCATATTGTTTCGTTCCAAATATCGTCGTTGTTTTTTTTAACGATTTTCATCGTCTTAAGCGCTATCGACAGGCCGGGAACGCTGATGCCAAAAATCTCAGCGCGTTCGCGTAATAGCATATCCGGATGTTGCCGCACATGACGGCGAAGCTCTTCCTTGTCCAATTTGCGACGCCGCAAACCATGTTTCTTAGGAGAAAGGTCACCGCGCAACAACCAGTTATAAACACTCTTGCGCGATACGTTATAACGGCGCGCCGCTTCCGCTTTGCTGCCGCCCGAGAGAACAAAATCCACGACCCGCTCTCGTATATCAATCGAACATGTCATACCAAAATATAACATGTGTAAATATTATTTTAAATTACTATAGACAAAGAGTCTGAGGGATACGCAGATGAATTATTAGCTTTGAATCTGGCGCAGACGGCGCTGCGCGCTCTCATTTACATACAGGAAAAAAGAGCAAGACCGGATGAACATCCCGAGGCCTACGCGATTCTTGATGATTTTTCGCACGACGCGCCCCTTCAAAGCGCCAGTGATGTTATTACGGGAAAAGAAGGGGGAGGGGAGCGTGAAGCTTTTATTCAGGAATTGGAGCAGGCCGTTTTTTATAAAATCAAAGAAAGCCGCCCTGACGACCCCGAGGGCTACCGGGAATTATCGGCCTTTATCGCAGTGCTCGACAATACGGGCGAATTGGGCGGATATATGAAAAGAAGCTATAGTCCCGATCCGGGTCGCGATAACATCGCGAACTTTCCCCGCAGCATTTTCTCATTGCTTGCCGAAAAAAACGATGCCCGGAATATTAAAAAAATGATCTCGGCGGCCGAAAGAGAAGGCATTTTGGAGGATGTTCTGTTTGGCTATACAAACAGATTTGCGCATAAGACGCTCACATTTGCACCCGCAAGACCTCTGAATCGAGACGGTGGTTTCGGCGGCGCTCTTATAGCAGCTTTGCGCGGACAAGGGCACAAGAGAGAAGGAGGCAAAAAAAGTGCAGCCGATATTATGATAACCAAAATATCCGAACGCATAAGGGAAGATAAGACGCAGATCGTCTCCAAACTATGGGAAAATCACCCCATCCTTCCCGCTATTTTTTATCATACGGCCTTATGCGGAACAAAAGAGCAATTGCAATGCATTTACCGTCTTGCGCAAGCCTCGGATGAGTTGAAAGACCGGATAAGGGTGCCGTATTTGAAACTTCGTGGGCAAACCGACATACCTTTGCGCGAATATCTGGCGGGGGCCTGCAAGCAAAAGAATTTCGAAAATAAAGAAGGCAGAGCGACAGTCTTGTGTCTGCTTGGGCAAAACAGCTTCGGTAGTTTTTTTTATGCGTTGTCCGCGGCTATGGAGCAAGGACGGGCGGAGTCAATCGATCAAATCAAAACATGGTTGAAAGAAGAAGGGGTTTTTGATCATCCCGCCACACGCGAAGAGCTGAAACTGTTTTTGATTGACGTCCAGATGAAAGCTGAGGGCAGGGTGTACCGGAATGAGGGCGTGAGTTATGCGCAAACCTTTAACCGTGTGGGACAAAACATCTCGCAAATGAGTACGGAAATCCTGTTTGATCGTACAAAAGAGTGGGCTCTCAGTTTCACGGAGTTTGACAAGAAAGAAGCCGCTGCTCGAAAACAAAAAAGCAGGGAGATTGAGCATCAATTCCCCGCGCGGCTTGATCTGAGGGAGCCTTAATAAACGTCGTTTTCCAGATTTAGCTTGATTTTATATTTCAGGCTGTGTCATAAAGCGCAGCATCGAAAGCGTGGGAGGTTTTCATCCGCCAAGTCCATGGATGAGCCGCACCACGAAACCTCTAAGCCAGTCGTCATCCCCGCGACTGAGCGGAGCGAAGTTTAAACAGCGGGGATCCAGTAAAGGAGTGCAGCTGTGCTGTGCACGTTATGGATCCCGTTCGTTTAAGTCTTGCTGCGCAAGACCAACGGGATGACATATAATTGTAAGGAGAAAAACAATGGCAAAGAAAATCTCAGGTTACATCAACCTGACAATCCCGGGCGCGGCCGCCAATCCGTCCCCGCCGGTCGGCCCGGCTTTAGGTCAGCACGGCGTCAACATCATGGAATTCTGCAAGGCCTTTAACGCCGAAACGGAAGATTCCAAAGGCATTCCAATCCCTGTTGTGATTACGGTCTACGAAGATCGTTCATTCACATTCATCAAGAAAACGCCTCCGGCGAGCTATTTCATCAAGCAGGCCACCAAGCAGAAAAAAGGCTCTGGTGCGCCCGGACGTGACATTGTGGCTCAAATCCGCACATCACAGCTTAAAGAAATTGCCGAGAAAAAGATGGAAGACCTCAATGCCAACGACATTGACGCCGCCATTAAAATTATCGCCGGATCTGCCCGCTCTATGGGTGTCGAAGTGGTGGAGGACTAGAGAATGCCTAAACAAACGAAAAAAATGAAAGCCGCTTTGGCAACCGTTGACCGCAACAAGGAATACGCCCTTGAAGACGCTGTTAAAGCTCTTAAGGACGCCTCCAAGGCGCGCAATTTCGATGAAACATTTGAAATCGCCATCAACCTCAATGTCGATCCGCGTCACGCCGACCAGCAGGTTCGCGGCATGATCTCTTTGCCAAACGGCACAGGCGCAACCGTGCGCGTCGCCGTTTTTGCCAAAGACGACAAAGCCAAGGTTGCCAAGGCTGCCGGTGCGGATATCGTCGGTGCGGAGGATCTGGTCGAAAAAATCAAGGCCGGTGAGGTTGATTTCGACCGCGCCATCGCCACGCCGGACATGATGGCCATGGTCGGTCAGGTCGCCAAGATCCTGGGGCCCAAAGGCTTGATGCCCAACCCCAAACTCGGCACCGTCACGCCGGATGTTGAAAAGGCTGTGAAAGACGCCAAGGGCGGCGCGATCGAGTTCCGCGCTGAAAAGGCGGGCGTTGTTCACGCCGGTGTTGGCAAAGCCTCTTTCGATGACAAAAAACTGGCTGAGAATATCCGTGCGTTTTACGCCGCGATCGTCAAGGCCAAGCCCTCAGGTGCTAAAGGCACCTACGTGAAAAAGGTCTCTTTGACCTCGACAATGGGTCCGGGCCTGAAGATCGATACGGCCAGCCTATCTGAGGCGGCGTAGAAGAAAATTACACAGGGGGGGCGCAATAAGTATTGTGCCCCCGTTGCTTGGGACACAGCGCCCCCACGCCAACCGGGTTTGTCAGTCCGGTTAGTCTGCCTTTACTACATTCCAGGAGTATTGTTGGCCAATTCCCCATGCGGCTTTGGAGTCTCCAAAGAGGCGAGGATCGAAACGGCGGCATCATTACCGCTTTCTGCCAGAGATCGAAGTTTTTCAAGCGCATAGTCCCAATCTGGAAGGCCCTTACGACCGTAATGGCTAGGATTTTTCCCGCATCTCTGAATTTTCATAATCCTATGCAGGGATACTGCATCCCCTCTTTCCGCAAGCATGTCGGTAAACGAATGGAGGACGCCGTGTTCTTCATAGGCCATATAAAGAAGGTTTTGCGTGGCGGCATCGCTGTCGTCTTCCATCAGCGCCTTAAAGACAAGGGCTTTCACGGCAGGCAAAGCTTTATTGTTCACCCACCGCCGCGTGGCAAGTTTTATCGCGCTGTTCAAACCATTAGGGTTGGCGCTTTCAAGCAATAGACCTGCGGCGTATAGCTGGTTTTCTTCAGATACCCTTTTATTGTTTCCCGCAAGATCGCAAAGCAAGCTAAGTGCTGTGTCGGAGCCGGTTTCAGCTAAACATTTAAAAGCATATCTTTGAACCTCGTCACCCCCTTCTCTGACAAGGGAAAAAACCGGGCGCGGGGTTGCGGATTCAAAAACGACGGCAGCCAGACAGAGTGTTTTTTCTTCTTTCCGCCGCTCGATTTCCTGTGCAATGGTATTGTTGATTGCCGCTTTCGTTTCTACATCAAGCATTTTCGGGTCCTTTACGTGTTCAAAGCGATTAAAATTTCCATATTTTAAAACACCTTTTTTAGCAGCAGAAAAAATAATATGTCAACATTTTGTTTTTTCATTTTTTCGGAGGGTGAAGGAAAACATACAGGCACAGCAACGCCCCGGATGGTGTTCCGCCTCGGGCTTTTTAGGTGTTTAGTGACCGGCTTTTTTATACCAACGACCATTCACCCACAACCATCCACTATTTTATGGAATAGATTCTTGATTGCGCGAACGGGGCATGCTAAGCGTAATGCTTCATTTCAAAAGTTGAAGAGAGAGGACCTTGATCATGGCGAAAGTCGGGGCGCAGCGCGCAGCAGATTTAACGGGTAAATCCAAATCCACCATTCAGCGCGCCATGAATAACGGCAAGCTGTCCTTTGAACTTGATCCTAACGGGCGGCGTGTCGTTGATGTGTCCGAGCTGGACCGCGCCTTTGGCCTGCAGCAAAGCGGCAGTGTGAGCGCACCCGCAGCGCCCAGCGTCGAAGAAGAGCTGGAAAAAGCCTCCGCCCTGATCGAAACGGAGCGCCTGAAAATGCGGATCAAGATGCTGGAAAACCAACTTGAAGCGGCAGAAACGCAAATTGAAGATCTCAAAGCCCAGCGCGATCAATGGCAAAAACAGGCCTCTCAGGTTTTACTGACCAGCCAGTATTCACAAAAACAAGCCGAAGAGCTGGCCGAGCAGCTTAAAGAACGCGAGCGCCGGTCGCGTGAACGCCGCGAGCAATTCGAAAAGCAAAAGCTTGAAGATCGCATGAAGAAAATGCAGGCCGACAACGAAAACGCCCAAGATGATGAGGGTGACGGCGGCAACGCGTTTAGCGGTTTGTGGAAACGCGTCAAAGGCGCGCGCTAAGTTCTTCACCTCACCACCCCTCAATTTCGTCATCGTCGGCGCCCCCGCCTCCGCGGGGGCAGGTTTGGGAGCGCGGCGATCCAGAGTATATGAATATTCGCGGTGTTCTGGATTGCTTCACCCGGCTTTCGCCGGGTTCGCAATGACGAAAAAGAAGACTTTTTACCCTCTGGGGCACAAGTAAAAAATTGACGGGCGGTGAGCCCCTTCACATCTTAAAGTGATTTTTCGCACGAGCGGTGTTATACTGTCCGTATGAGGCGGATTTCATATCATTTTTCTATTTTGATATTTGTTTTGTGCGCTTTTCTCGCGTTTGGTGCGCATGGTTTCGCTTTTGCGCAAGATGCGCTCGAGGAAGGCGCCAGCGCCGATGCGGTCGTCAATATGGACCCCGGTGACAGCATGGATGACGTGCCGGATGAATTTATCATGGAGGCCGACGCTTATTTTTACGAGTGCCAATCGAATAAGAGCTTAAGTCAATACCATAACTGTGAATGTCTTTCGCTGGCCTATCTCGATAAACGAATCGAGTTTGGCCGTTTCGCCACGAAGTCCGAGATTATGATGGCGATCAATAAAGAGTGCCGCGACGCGGTCGGGGCGGCAGGGCAGGTCTATAATGAATGTCTGGCCAAGGCCGGGCGCTTCAAACCCGGGACTGATCCGGAAAAATACTGTGAGTGCGTGGCCAACTCATACGCCAAGACAATCAATATGGCGGCTCCGGTTATCAGTTCGCGCAGTATGGTGCGTTACCAAACCTATGCCTATACGGCATGTAACAACCCGGATACCCGAGATCAGGACCTCAGGTTCGATCAAAACCCCTAGAGCGTTGTGAAACTGCACCCGTGTCTGGCGGCCTGTAGATAAGCCTTTGCATGCGGCAGGATGTTGGCCATAAAAAATTCGATTGTGCGGCGTTTTTCGACGGAAAATTCATCGGGCCGGCCTTCCAGCATGCTTAAGGATTTTTGCAACAAAGCCCCGCCAGCAATAAGGGCAAAACCGCGCAGGTAAGGACCGGCCATCGCCTCGACTTTATCGAGATCCTTTTGTCCACCGGCCTCAAGCAAGACATTCGTTGTTTCGATCAAAGCGTCACAATACTCGCCCAGCGCTTCTCCGCCATCATTGCGCAGGTTTTCGATGAAGGCTTTGACCGCCTGCCCGCCGTCACGCAGGGTTTTGCGGAAGGCCAGATCGAGAGCCTGAATCCCGTTGGTGCCCTCATAGATGGGCAGGATGCGCGCATCACGAAAATATTGCGCCGCGCCGGTTTCTTCGACAAAACCCATCCCGCCATGAACCTGTACACCCAGCGAAGCGACCTCAACAGCCATATCGGTGCACCAGCTTTTGACCAAGGGGGTGAGAATTTCGACTTTGGCGGCATCCTTCGCATCCAAGGCCAGCGCGGCGGCATAGGTTAAGGCGCGTCCCGCTTCGATTTGCGATTTCATGGTCAGCAGCATGCGCCGCACATCGGGATGCCCGTCAATCGTGACGCGCTGGCCGCTGGCGTAGTCCTTACCCTGCGTCCGCTCACGCGCGTAAGCCAAGGCATGTTGATAGCTCGCTTCCGCGATCGCCACGCCTTGGAGGCCGACCGACAGACGAGCGTTATTCATCATGGTGAACATGTATTTGAGACCCTGATGCGCCTCGCCGACCAGATACCCCGTTGCCCCATCGAAATCCATCGTGCAGGTCGGGGATGCATGAATACCGAGCTTGTCTTCGAGGCCAATGCATTTAACGGCGTTGCGCGTTCCGTTGCTAAGAATTTTAGGAACAATGAACAGTGAAATGCCTTTCACATCCTCCGGAGCACCGGGAAGGCGGGCGAGCACCAAATGAATGATGTTTTCGGCCAGATCATGCTCACCATAGGTGATAAAGATTTTCTGACCGGTGATTTTATAGGCATTTCCATCAGCTTCCGCTTTCGTACGGACCAAACCAAGGTCCGATCCGGCCCCGGCTTCCGTCAGGTTCATGGTGCCGGTCCATTCTCCGGAAATCAGTTTGGGCAGATATTCGTCTTTTTGTTCATCTGAGCCGTGGTGATGAATGGCCTCAACAGCGCCATGATTGAGCAGCGGGCACAAGCCGAAGCTCATATTCGCGCCCTGCCACATTTCCTGAATGGGGAAAGCGAGCGCGTATGGCAGCCCCTGCCCGCCATACTCCTCAGTAAAAGGTACGGCGTTCCAGCCGCCATCGCGGTATTGAGCGTAGGCGTCTTGCCAGCCCGGCGCGGTGCTCACCACATCACCGTTTAATTGTGCGCCATTGTGATCGCCGATCGCATTGAGCGGGACGAGCACTTCGCTGGCCAGTTTGGCAGCCTCACCGAAAATGGCTTCGCACGTGTCACGGTCCAGATCTTCGTTTTTAAACCCTAAAACATCGTGCAATAAAAACTGCATATCATCGATCGGTGGGTGGTAATTGCTCATTTTGGGCTCTCTTTTGGTTCTGGCATGGGTGTTGCAGAACAAAGTATAGAAGAATTTACGATGAAGATCATTAACTCATGCATGGAATAACAAAAACTATTCAGAACAATGTGTTAGCGGCTTTCGGGGCGCAAGCGCCGAAAAACGTGCTCAGCGCCATTGAAAAGGCCAGCACCAAAACCGGGGTGGATTTTGCCTATCTGGTGCAGCAAGCGCACGCGGAAAGCGGCTTTGACGCCCATGCCAAGGCGAAAACCAGTTCGGCCACGGGCTTATACCAGTTCATCGAAAGCACGTGGCTCAATACGATTGAAAAACACGGCTATAAGCACGGGATCAGCGTTGAGGGCAAAAGCCGTCAGCAAATCCTCAATATGCGTAAAGACCCGGAAATTGCAGCCAACATGGCGGCAGAATTTGCCAGTGAAAACCAAAAGTTCCTTGAGGACCATTGGGCCAAGGGGCAGAAAAAGATTGGCGCGACTGAGTTGTATCTTGCGCATTTCCTTGGGGCTGGCGGGGCGGCGGGCTTTTTGAATGCGCGCGATGAAAACCCGTTGCAAAAGGCCGCCTATATTTTCCCGGACGCGGCCAAGGCCAACCGCGCTGTGTTTTACGAGCCTTCGAGCTGCAGGGCGCGGTCTTTTGACGAGATTTACGCGTTTTTTGACAAAAAGTTTCAGATTGAAGGTGATAACAACACCGCGATCGCCCAAGCCGCGCATGAGCCTGAACCTGTAGAATATCAGGATATTTCCAGCGAAGTGCTGCTGGCCTATGGCGTGCGGAATTCAGGGTTTGAGCGCGTGGCAGGCGATGCTTTGCGTGAACAGCAGATGATGATGGCGCGGGCCTTTAGCAACGGGCATGACCAGCTTTCCAATATCTATGGCCAGCCGATGAACAACTCGCCGTATCAGTCTTTGCTGCATGCGCCAATTGAGATCATGCTGCTGGCTGAGCTGGACTTGCCGACCAATCCCAACATCCAGCGTCATAAAGCTTATCTTTAAAGACGTTAACCGTCATTGCGAGCGTAAGCGAAGCAATCCATCCCTCGCGTTTAAGCAATGGGCTGGATTGCCGCGTCAGGCCTTGCGGCCTTCCTCGCAATGACGCATAAGAGGGTATGAACAATGACATCATTCATGTCCTGAATAAGCGCGTGGCGCTGGCCCAGCCGCGCGAGGGGTTCCGCACCTCTATGGACGCGGTGTTTTTGGGCGCGGCGTGTCCGGTTCAGTCCGATCAAAGTGTGCTTGATCTGGGCTGCGGAGTGGGCAGTGCGGGCTTATGCGTTCTGACCCGCGTAGAGGATACGCAGCTTTACGGGCTGGATATCTTGCCCGATGTCATCGAATTGGCGCGGCATAATGCGGCGCTGAATGCCATGGAGGGGCGATGCACGTTTGCGCTTCAGGATATTCGCGATTTTGAAGGCTGCACGTTCGATCATGTGATCTGCAATCCGCCGTTTATGGCAGCCGGGGCGCATTCCCCTTCGCCTTCACCGGCACGAGCCAAAGCTATCGGATTTGGCGAGGATGATATGGATTTAAAAGACTGGGTGGACTGCGCTTATCGCAGCATTAAGGGCACAGGCAGCCTTACGCTTATTCACCGGGCCGATGCTCTGGACGATATCATTCTCGCTCTGGGCAAACGTTTCGGAGATACGGAGATTATTCCGCTGTGGCCAAAAGCTGGTCGGCCAGCCAAACGCGTGCTTGTGCGTACGCGCAAGCACCGCAAAGGCGCAAGCATAATCCATCCCGGAATCGTTTTGCACGAAACGGGCGGCGGTTACACGCCCGAGGCGGAAAACATCTTGCGGCAATGCGCCTCCATCGCCTAAGTTGAGCGTCTTAACAGAAAGAATAAAGATGTCGGTTAAAACCAAAGTTTGTGAAACCTGCAATACGCTGTCGAATATTCCACTGATTGGCGGGCTGCTCAAGCCCAAGCCGCGGGTCGCGCTTTTGCGATTGTCAGGCGTGATCGCCGATTCCGGGCCGGGGCGCAGCGGGATTAGCCATCACAAATATGAGAAATTCATTGCTCAGGCGTTTGAGGAATTTGACCTTAAGGCCGTGCTGTTGGTGATTAACTCGCCGGGGGGAAGCCCGGCGCAAAGCGCGCTGATCGGCGATCAGATCCGGCACCTGTCGAAAGAAAAAGAGGTGCCTGTTTATGCCTTCGTTGAGGATGTGGCGGCGAGCGGCGGGTACTGGCTGGCCTGCGCTGCGGATGAAATTTACGCGAATGAGACTTCGATTGTCGGATCAATCGGCGTAATTTCAGCGAGCTTTGGTTTCAAGGATTTGATTGAAAAACACGGGGTTGAGCGGCGCGTTCATACCTCTGGTAAAAATAAAAGCTTTTTGGACCCGTTTACGGAGGAAAAACCCGCCGATGTGAAGCGGTTGAAGGACATTCAATGGCAACTGCATGAAACCTTCATCGGCTGGGTCAAGGAGCGCCGCGGCGAAAAGCTTAAAGGCAAGGATGCAGAGCTGTTTGACGGAAGTTTCTGGACCGCGAAGGCCGCTATTGATCTGGGCCTGATTGACGGGTTTAGCTCGGCGCGGCGTTTTGCTAAAGCCAAATTCGGCGAGGATATCAAGTTCGTCGAGTCGGGACCGGAGAAAAAGCTGGTGTCTTCCTTGCTCGGCTCCAGTATGAAAAGCTCGCTGGCCGAAGACGCGATTGAAGCCATTGAAACAAAGGCTGTCTGGGGCCGTTACGGACTTTAACCCCTTGTCATTGCGAGCACAGCGAAGCAATCCATATCTGGATTGCCGCGTCGAAGCGATGCTTCTCCTCGCAATGACGGTTTGAAAAATTAGCCTTTCATCTTCTCGCGCAGGTAATTGGAGACCTTGTCGAGGTGGATGCGTTCTTGCGCCATGGTATTGCGCTCGCGCACGGTGACGGTTTGGTCTTCAATCGTGTCGTTATCGATCGTGAAGCAATAGGGCGTTCCGATTTCATCCTGACGGGCATAGCGCTTGCCGATATTTTGTTTGATGTCGAGATCGACCGGGAATTCCTCGCGCAGTTCCAGATAGAGTTTTTGCGCGATGGGCACGTGCTCTTCCTTCGCGGTCAGCGGCAGGATGGCAGCCTTTTTCGGGGCCATGGCGGGCGTAAAGTTCAGATAAACGCCAGAGGGGCGGCTTTCATCCACCGTATAGGCCTCGCAAATCAGGGCCAGCACCCCACGGGTCAGGCCGGCGGCCGGTTCAATGACGTGGGGGATATAGCGCTCATTATCGCGCGCCGGGTCGAGATATTCCATCTTCACGCCGGAATGTTCCTGGTGGGATTTCAGGTCGAAATCACAGCGGTGGGCGATGCCTTCCAGCTCGCCATAACCGGGGGCGGTGAAGGGAAATTTATATTCGATGTCCGATGTGCCGAGCCCTTGCTTGGCATAGTGGGCCAGTTCGTCAGAATCATGCGGGCGCATCGCCAGATTGTCGCTGCCCAGACCGACGGACTTCCAGAATTTTGTGCGCTCTTCAAACCAGAATTCCTGCCACATTTTGGCCTCATCGGGGTGGCAGAACCACTCCATTTCCATTTGCTCGAATTCACGCGAACGGAAGATAAAATTGCGCGGATTGACCTCGTTGCGATAGGCCTTACCGATTTGGGCAATCCCGAAGGGCATTTTAACACGTGTTGAATCGAGCACGTTTTTGTAGTTCAGGAAGATGCCTTGCGCCGTTTCGGGGCGCAGATAGACTTTGTTTTCTTCACTTTGAATTGGCCCGGCGTGGGTTTCAAACATCAGGTTGAATTCTTTGGGCTCGGTCAGAGTGCCGGGCTCTTTGGTATCGGGGCCGATAATCTTCGCGTAATCCTCGATCGGCAATTTGGTCAGATTGATCTTTTCAAACAGCGACAGGTCGGAGGGCATGCCGAGTTTTTTGAGCTTTTTCTCCATATCGGCATTTTCGGACTCTTCGTGGAATGCAGGCCAGCGGTCGGCCTTTTCCGATGTCAGGACGATAAGGTGGTCCTGACGGTAGCGCTTTTTAGTTTCCTTACAATCGACCATCGGGTCGGAAAAGCCGCCAACATGGCCCGAAGCCACCCAGGTTTTAGGGTTTTGAATAATCGCCGAATCAATACCGACAATATCGACCGGTGCGCCATCGGGGCCGAGCGGGGGCGTAATGACCATCGCTTTCCACCAGCGGTCGCGCAGGTTGTTTTTCAGCTCCACACCCAGCGGACCGAAATCCCAAAAACCGTTGAGTCCGCCGTAAATATCGCTGGCGGGAAAAATAAACCCACGGCGCTTGCACAGCGCGACGATGTCTTTCATATCAACAGGCACGACAAATCTCCTCAAATACCCATATAAATTTTATTATTTTAGTTTTACTCGCTCCAACATCGGTTTCGACAGGATACGGGTATCAACACCGCCCCACAATGGCCTGATCGGATTTGAAAAACAAGGCTTTTCCGCCGTCACGGGATGAAGAACTATAAAAAGAATTTTATATTCTCGTTATATTCATCTGTAGAAAACATTAAAGAAAAACCCCGCATATGTTTATTAAAAATGGTTAATTTTATGTATTAATGGTTAATAAAACAAATAAATATTTATTTAATATATAAATAATAACGACTTGTACATTTTATTTATATCAATATTTTTCGTAAATATTACTCTATTTACTTGACTTTTTTATTGTACACTGTATCCTTTGCTTGATAATGTGAAAGGGGGATACCATGTCCAGTTACATCCAGCATACGCATGCCCCCTCCTCCATAGCGGGCCTTACCGAGCCAGAGAACAGAAAGGATCTTGGCGATACGGGCCGGGTTGAGATCGTGCATGCGGCAACCAGCGGGAATTCCCTGCATACGGATGATCATATGCTTGAGCAGTGGGCGGATGCGCACGAACGTGTCGCGTTCGATTTCTTTCAGTTTGATTTTAGATGGGCCGCCAATGACCGTCCGTTTTCCTTATTTGGCGAACGCGAAGAGGAAGGCGACGAGGAGGCTTTACGCCCGGCAGCTTAAAGCTAAATCCTTACATTTTGAAAAGCGCTGCTTTCTGGCGGCGCTTTTCATATAAATTTGCAAAATCGTCCAGTTTCTGGTATCATGCGCGTAACTTAAGGAGAAAAATATGTCTGGAAACTTTATCGATGGCGGTATCGCGGCCGGTGAAAAAAATCAGGACAAGATCCGCGAGAGAACGCAAGAAATTGCAAGGAGACGCCAGCCTAGGCCATTGGGCGAAGAATTGGGAGAGTGGTTGATGCTCGATGCTGCAAATCAGTCAGCGAACTGGGGTGGATATAACTATGACAGAGACAGACTTGAACTGGGTGAAGTTGCGTAGAATTTGTTCAACATCACAATCGAAAGGCGCTTATTTGAAGCGCCTTTTTTATTGCCCTCTTTTTCCGTCATTGCGAGGAGGTTTTTTGCCGACGAAGCAATCCAGAGGCAAAAGAGCGTGATTTCTGGATCGCCGCGCTCCCGCTGGTCGCTCGCGATGACCGATGGGCATTAAGATTGAAAGAAATCGGACTTGGTCTGAAATTCCGGTCTGTTTTAGCGAATCATGATGCGCTGGACTCGTCCGCCGCTTTGAATGACCAGCGATGTCCCCTGCCCTGCATTACCAAACTCAAGCGCTTTTTCGACGTCGTCCACCTGTTTAATCTCACGGTCATTGATCTCAAGAAGTCTGTCACCGGGGGACAAGACGCGGGCAATGCGGGAACGAGGCGAAACACCAACAACGATCACCCCTTCGGTGTCTTCGACATTCAGGCCGATTTCACTGGCCAGCGCCGGATTGAGATTGGCGATGACCGCGCCATTCAAGACATGCGCGCCTTCCAGTGTGGTTTCATTGCGCGGTGGGTCTTCGGGCGGGGCGATGGCCTCAACCATCAATTCGCGCTCTTTATTCTGGCGAACCAGCTTGACGCGGGCCTTTTCGCCGATCGGCACGGTGGCCATGCGGAATTTCATTTCCGCCGCATCGCGGATTTCCCTCCCATTCAAAGAGAGGATCACATCCCCGACCTTCACCCCCGCTTTTTTGAGCGGGCTTGCATCATGCAACGCGCCGATCAGCGCGCCATGCGGGGTTTTCAACCCCAGCGATGCGCCAATGTCAGACGTGAGCCCCTGCGCGGACACACCCAACCACGGGCGAATCACACCTTTTTCACTGCTCAGCCCGGCTTTTTCGGCGGCGATGACGCTGGCGACCATTTCCGAAGGGATGGCAAAGCCGATACCGAGCGAACCACCGTCGCGGGAATAAATGGCGGTATTAATACCAACCACGCCGCCATCCAGAGCCACCAGCGCACCGCCGGAATTGCCGGGATTAATCGCCGCGTCGGTCTGGATGAAGAAGTTAAAGTCGTTGATATCAAGGCTGGAGCGCCCTTGGGCCGAGACAATGCCGCTGGTCACTGTTTGGCCGACGCCGAACGGGTTACCGATGGCCAGGACCAGATCACCGACTTCGAGCGTTTCACTGGGTTTGAGGCTGACAAAGGGCAAATCTTTGCTTTGAGCATCTTTAATCCGCAAAAGAGCAAGATCGGAAGCTTCGTCGATCAGAGTGAGGTCGGCGGCGAATTCACGGCCATCATTGAGGGCGACGGTGATTTCCTCGGCGTCTTTAACGACGTGAGAATTGGTGACGACCAACCCGTCTGACTCAACGATCACGCCTGATCCGAGCGCGCTTTCCACCTGTCGCCGCATCCGCCCGCCAAATTGGTTATTGCGGAAGAACGGCGCAAAGAACGGATCAGACGCAAAGGGGCTATATACTCTTTCCGATACAGTACGTTTTGTATATATATTGACCACCGCCGGTGCGGTTTTTTTGACCAGCGAGGCGAAGGAAAGCTGGATTTGCCGCCCGCTTTCGGGAAGCACCCTCTCCTGCGCTGCAGCAGGATTGGCAAGGCATAGGGCTAGAAAGGCTATAAAAACTCTGATAAGCATATTCTGCAATTTAGGGCGCATTGGCGCAAATCTCAAGAGGATGAGATGAGAAAAACGATCAAGGATATTCAGGCGCATAAAAACAAAGCCGAGCCGCTGGTTTGCCTGACGGCCTATACGGCGCGGGTGGCGCAATTGCTCGATCCGCATTGTGATTTATTACTGGTCGGGGATTCGATGGGCATGGTGCTGTACGGCATGGACAGCACGCGCGGCGTGTCGCTGGAAATGATGATTAATCATGGCCGGGCTGTGGCCTCCGGCTCTGCGCGCGCCTGTATCGTGGTCGATATGCCGTATGGAACCTATGAAGACAGCCCGGGTCAAGCGCTTGAAAACGCACGGCGGGTGATGGATGAGACGGGTTGTGATGCCGTGAAGCTTGAGGGTGGGGCGAAGATGGCTGAGACGATTGAGACACTGGTGAATGCTGGCATCCCTGTGGTCGGGCATATCGGTCTGATGCCGCAATCGGTGAGCGAAGAGAGCGACTTTAGAGTCAAAGGGCGCTCGGCGGACAGCGCGGCGCAATTGCTGGCCGATGCAAAAGCGATTGAGCGGGCCGGGGTCAGCGCCATGGTGATTGAGGCGACGATTGAACCGGTGGCGGCGGGGATTACGCAGGCCGTAAGCGTGCCCACCATCGGGATTGGGGCCTCCGTGGCCTGTGACGGGCAAATTCTGGTGACCGAGGATATGGTCGGGATTACCGGCGGGCATGTCCCGAAATTTGTTAAGCAATATGCGCGGGTTGGCGAGATGATCGGCGAGGCCGCCGCGCGCTATGCCGCCGATGTACGGTCGCGGGCCTTTCCCGAAGATGCGCAAATCTACAGGAAAAAAGCCTCATGAGTTTAGCTGTCTACAAAACCCGGGCCGATTTACAGGCGCAGGTCGCGGCGTGGAAGGCGCAAGGGCACCGCGTGGCGTTTGTGCCGACGATGGGCGCGCTACACGCCGGGCATTTGAGCCTGATGCGGCTGGCGAAGGAAAAGGCTGATAAAGTCGTGGTGAGCATTTTCGTCAATCCGACGCAATTTGCGCCGCATGAGGATTTCGACACCTATCCGCGCGATCTGGATGGCGATGTTAAATTGCTCTCTTCCGTCGGCGTGGACGCGGTTTATGCGCCGAGTGAAGCGGATTTATACCCTGAGGGCGCCAAGAGCGATCAAGAGGCCGGGGCGGCCGCAGCGGGGCTGGAGAGTGCTTTCCGCCCGCATTTCTTTGACGGGGTGGTTACGGTTGTTTATCGGCTGTTTAAAGCCGTGCAGCCTGATGTGGCGGTGTTCGGCGAGAAGGATTTTCAGCAATTGCAGGTCATTCGTGAAATGGTGGCGGATAAGGGGCTGGGGATTGAGATTATCGGCGGACCGATTGCGCGTGATGAGTTTGGTCTGGCGCTGTCTTCGCGCAATGCGTATTTAAGCGAGGGCGAACTGGAGATCGCCCGCATGCTCAATCAGGTGATTTTTAATGTCGCGCAAGGGCCCAGCGAAGAGCGCTTGGCTGAAGCCGAGGAGATGATCCTGCAAGCCGGGTTTGACAAGGTCGATTATGTCGCTTACCGGCCGGAATGGAAGCGCGTACTGGTCGCCGCATGGCTCGGTAAAACGCGGCTGATTGATAATTGTTCCGCTCAATAAAACAAAAAAAGCGGGCCGTGTAGCCCGCTTTCCTTCGACCGTCAGCCCCTCTTCATGCGGGGGTCCGGATGCCCGCACAAGGCGGGCATGACAAAGCAGCAGTTTAACCGCCGCGCTGTGAGCCCTTTGTGCTTTTAGGAGCAGATTTTGGCGCTGCTTTCTTCGCAGGCGCTTTGGCTTTGTCAGCTTTGGGCTTATCGGCTTTTGGCGCTGCTTTCTTTTTTGCAGCAGGCTTTTTCTCAGCTTTTTCTTTATTTTTAGCGACCGTTTCCTTCAACTCTTCCGAGGCCGTTACCGGCATATCTTCAAAGTCATTGGCGCTCGGGCCTGAATCGGCACCTTTGGCGGTTTCATCACGGTCAACCAGTTCAATCACGGCCATCGGCGCGGCGTCACCATAGCGGAAACCGGCTTTGAGGATGCGGGTATAGCCACCGGGGCGGCCTTCGTAGCGTTCGGCCAGAACGTCGAAGATTTTCTTGACCATCGCTTCATCACGCATCTTGGAAATGGCCTGACGGCGCTTGCCCAGAGCGGTTTCAGGCTTGGCGCCCGCCTGTTTCCCCAGAGTGATGAGTTTTTCGATATAGGGCTTGAGTTCTTTTGCCTTGGGCAGAGTTGTTGTGATCTGCTCATGCTTAACCAGAGAGGCAGCCATATTCGCCAGCATCGCCTTACGGTGGCTGGAGTCACGGTTGAGTTTACGTTGTTTGATGCGGTGTTTCATCGTCTTTCACTTTCTGCGCCACCTTTGGCACGGCTACGGCTTTAAACGGGTAAAGCCATCTTACATAATGCGAACCCTTTAAGGGAGAAGACGCCGGGTTCCAAATGCTATCGGTTCGCGGCAATCCTTCAGTCAATTCGCATGACGGGCACAATGCCCATTTTGGAGGTTGGAAGCTGGAGGTTGGAAATTGGAAAAGGTTAACTCCAACATCCAACTTCTAATCATCTAACCTCTAAAATTGCTGGTCGTCAGCTTTTTTGGCCAGATCTTCAATGTTCTCCGGCGGCCAGCCTTCAACCTGCATGCCCAGATGCAAGCCCATTACGGTCAGAACTTCCTTGATCTCGTTCAAAGACTTCCGACCGAAGTTGGGTGTGCGGAGCATGTCGCTTTCGCTCTTTTGTACCAAATCGCCGATGTAAACGATGTTGTCGTTTTTCAGGCAGTTGGCGCTGCGGACAGACAGTTCCAGCTCTTCGACTTTCTTGAGCAGGTTTTTGTTGAATGGCAGTTCCTGCTCTTCTTCTTTTTCTGTCGCAATTTCCGGCTCGTCGAAGTTGACGAAAACCTGCAATTGGTCTTGTAGGATGCGTGCAGCGTAAGCCACGGCATCTTCAGGCGTGATCACGCCGTTAGTCTGAACGCTGAGCGTCAGTTTGTCATAGTCCGTGATCTGGCCGACGCGGGTGTCTTCCACTTCGTAGGTGACCTTGCGGATCGGCGAGAACACGGAGTCCACAGGGATCATGCCAACAGGGGCTTCTTCCGGGCGGTTTTGCGCGGCCGGGCGGTAGCCTTTGCCCGTATCCACGGTCATTTCCATGGAGAGCTTTGCGCCTTTATCCAGCGTACAGATCACCAGATCGGGGTTCATGATTTCGATGTCCGCGCCGGCTTCGATCTGCGCAGCGGTCACTTCGCAAGGCCCTTCGGCGGAGAGGCGCATTTTCTTTGGCCCTTCGGCGTGCATACGCACAGCCAGCGCTTTGATATTCAGGATGATGTCGGTGACATCTTCGCGAACGCCTTCAATGGAAGAGAACTCGTGCAAAACACCGTCGATTTGTACAGCCGTAACAGCGGCGCCCTGCAGTGACGAGAGCAGGATACGACGCAATGCGTTGCCGAGCGTCAGGCCAAAGCCGCGCTCGAGGGGCTCTGCCACAACCTTACCAGTGTTCGGCAAATCGCTGTGCGAAATATCGAGTTTTGCAGGCTTAATCAGTTCTTGCCAGTTTTTCTGTATCATTTTGGTTTTTTCCTTTTTCACTTCACCCGGGTCTTAACCGGTCTCTTGTTACTGTTGCCGGTGATCGGTGTACGGTTATCGGTGAAATCGTTAAATACCGACCACCGTAAACCGACAACCGTATACCTTTACACGCGGCGGCGTTTCGGCGGACGGCACCCGTTGTGCGGGATCGGCGTCACGTCGTTGATCTGCTTGATCACAAAACCGACTGACTGCAGACCACGCAGGGCGCTTTCGCGACCTGAACCCGGGCCTTTTACGCGGACATCGACTTCTTTCATGCCGTGTTCCTGAGCCTTACGGCCGGCGTCTTCAGCCGCCATCTGCGCCGCATAGGGCGTGGATTTACGTGAGCCTTTAAAGCCCATCATCCCGGCGGAAGACCATGAAACGACGTTGCCTTGCTTATCGGTAAAGGTGATCAGCGTGTTGTTGAACGTTGAGTTCACAATCACATCGCCGTAGGCGATGTTCTTTTTCTCTTTTCTTTTTGCTTTTGTCTTTGGTTTAGCCATGTCTCACGCCCTCCTTATTTCTTTTTGCCGGCGATAGGTTTCGCAGGGCCCTTACGGGTACGGCAGTTTGTCTTGGTGCGCTGACCGCGGACGGACAAGCCGGAACGGTGGCGCAGGCCACGATAGCATTTCATGTCCAGCAGGCGCTTGATGTTCATTGAAACTTCACGACGGCGGTCCCCTTCGATGAGGTAGGCGTCAGTGTCGATTTCGGCACGGATCCGGTTGAGCGTGTCCTCATCCAGTTCACCCATGCGCGTTTGCACATCGATTCCCAATTTTTCACAGATTTTAAAAGCGGTTGTGCGGCCAATGCCATGAATGTAAGTCAGGGCAATCGGCGTGCGTTTTTTGTCGGGTACGTTGACCCCGGCGATACGTGCCATTTCATTTCCTTTCAATGTCTCTAAGGTTTACGTTTTTCTTCGAAAACCTTTGGCAAAACCGTTTTGGCTCCGCGCGTTAAGCTTCCACCAGCCGGTTTCTCAACTAAAAACACCCACAATTAGCGGATTGTGGGTGTACTATAGGGATTTTAGGCCCCACGTCAACAAAATAATTGCGCGAAAAAACAAGTGTTTATGCGGCCTGAGCCTGATCAAGAATCGCGTCGATCAGGGCGGTAACCTCTTCGATGGCCTGCATACCGTCGATATGGCGCAAAACACCGTGATTTTCGTAGTAGGGCAGCACCGGCGCGGTTTGGTCGTTATAGACTTTCAGCCGGTTTTTCAGCGTTTCGGCGTTGTCGTCGCTGCGCTGGCCGCCGGTTTGTTCGGCCCGGGTCCGGATGCGGTCGATCAGGGCGTCTTCGTCAACCTCCAGCACAATGACGTGGTCGATTTTGCGGGCCATGTGCTGGAGCATGTTATCAAGCGCCTCGGCCTGGCCGACCGTGCGCGGGAAGCCATCCAGGATGAAACCCTTTTCACATTCGGGTTCGGAGATGCAGTTAGCGATGAGTTCGATGATAATTTCATCGGAAACCAGTTCGCCGGCATCCATGATGGCTTTGAGGCGGTTGCCCAAATCAGAGCCGGAAGCCACTTCCCCGCGCAGCATATCGCCGGTTGAGAGTTGTTTAATATGGTATTTGTCCTGAATAAGCCTGGCCTGAGTCCCCTTACCTGCGCCTGGCGGGCCGAACATGATCAGATTCATACGTCGCTTCCTTCTAATTTTTTAGCGTGTGCCGCGCATCATGCCGCGACGTTTCCCGAGTTTAGCCTTTTTCATTAAGCCTTCATATTGGTGGGCAATCAAGTGCGAATGAATTTGGGCCACGGTGTCCATGGTTACGCTGACCACAATCAACAGCGACGTTCCGCCGAAGTAAAACGGCATATTGTATTGGGAAATCAGGAATTCCGGCAGCAAACAAATGAAGACCAGATACGCTGCGCCCAATACGGTGATGCGCGTCAGTATATAATCGAGATGGTCGGCGGTGTTTTTACCCGGGCGAATACCCGGAATGAAGCCGCCATATTTGCGCAGCGTGTCGGCGTTTTCTTCCGGATTGAATACAATCGCAGTGTAGAAAAAACAGAAGAACATAATCAACGCGCCGTACAGCGTCATATAGAGCGGTTGGCCGTGCTGGAGATAACGCGCGATATTGGCGGTGAAATCGCCGCCATCTGCGCCGCTGAAACCGACGATTGTCAGGGGCAGCAACAGCAGGGATGAGGCGAAAATCGGCGGTATTACCCCGGCGGTATTAAGTTTGAGCGGAATGTGGTTGGTTTCACCGCCGGTCATCATGTTGCCCTGCTGGCGTTTGGGATATTGCACCACAACGCGGCGCTGGGCGCGCTCCATAAAGACGATGAAGACGATGACACCCAGAATCATACTGAACAACGCCAGCAATTCGACACCGCTGAATGTGCCCTGACGGCCCAGCTCCAGCGTGGAGGCAAAGGCACGTGGCAGTTCGGCAACGATCCCGGCAAAGATAATCAGGGATATCCCGTTGCCGATGCCACGGGCGGTGATTTGTTCACCGAGCCACATCAGGAAGACCGTCCCTCCGACAATAGTGATGACGGTTGAAACGCGGAAGAACAGACCGGGGTCAATCACCGCAGAGCCGGTGCTGCCTTGCATGCTTTCCAAACCGACCGCAAGGCCATAGGCCTGCACACTAGCCAGCAGAACAGTGAGATAGCGCGTGTATTGGTTGATTTTCATACGCCCGACGCCGCCTTCTTTTTTCATGGCTTCGAGCTGGGGCGACATGGCCGCGGCGAGCTGCATGATAATCGAGGCCGAGATATAGGGCATAATGTTGAGGGCGAAGATCGTCATACGTTGCAAAGCCCCGCCGGAGAACATGTTGAACATATCGAGAATGCCGCCGCCTTTTTGGGTGAAAATCTCGTTCCAGACATGCGGATCAATACCGGGCACCGGGATATACGTGCCGAGGCGATACACCAGCAGCGCGCCCATGACAAACAGCAGGCGGCGTTTTAAATCTGTAGCTTTGGCGAGAGCGCCCCAGTTGGCATTTTTTGCAAGTTGTTCAACGGCTGAAGCCATTCTCATCACTTTCTTTTGACTGATAACATTTAAAGACACAGTCATAAAGAAAAGTGGGAAGGCGCACAAGCCCCTTAAGCGGTGAAATCACGCTTGATCACAGAAGGTTTTGTGTGGGAAAGCCTGCGTTTATTGACCGATTTTTTCTTCCCATTTGTTGCACTTGGCGTTTATGCGGGCGTATTCGGCCGGGTTGTCGTGGGCTTGTTGGCGCTTCGATAAAACCGGCATCATTTTTTCCTGATAGGATTCGAGTTTCTTCATGTATTCCTTTTGGATTCTTTGCTGAGCGGCTTCGACTTTTGATTTGGGGATGGGACCGACGGCCGGGTCAATTTTGTAAGCATATTTGGCCAGCGCGCTTTTGACCTTTGGCGAATATTCGCGGACGAATTTGCGTAAAATGCGAATGTGCCCCTGTTCATGAGCCATCACGACGTTGTGTTCGCAGCTAGAACGGCCGAAATTACTGGCGATGTGAATTTCCGGTTTGGCAAAGAATGTGACTTCGAGGCGTTTGAGTTTGACACAGGCCATGCCGCCTTCCTCAGTGATTTCGAACTTTCCTTCGGTTTTAAAGCCGATTTCGCCACCGCCAAGACCGCCGACTGCGGCGCCCGGCCCTGCACCGCCGTGGATCTGATTGAGGTCCTTAACGGATTTGGTGCGGATATATTTCGTACGGGTGGTGGCGGTTTTTACATCTATCGCCGGTTTGGAAGCCTTACAACTGAGCGCGGCATGGGTCTGGGAAGGCAGCATAAATCCACAGATGCCAACAAGTATTGGTAGAAATAGAATTTTACAGAAATTGTATTTCACTGTTGCCCGGCCCGTTTATTGTCACTTTATCATAAAGTTTACACAAAAGGCGTTAAGCCTTGGTAAAGCCGGATAATAAAAAACCCCGCTTTGGGGCGGGGTTTTGGCGATTCTTACGGCTTTTTTCAAGAAATCCCCGCTTTCCGCCTTCGCCAAGGCTACGGCGGACAAACCGCGGGGATAAATTCGTCTAAGGCTTTCATCAATGAAAGCCAAGACATCATTTATTTCTTCTTTTTATTTTCAATCGGTTTGACGATTTTCTCGATGATTTCGATTTTACCGCCCGCTTTTTCAACTGCCGCAGCGGCTGTTTTGGTGGCTTTGGAGATTTTCAGCTCAATCTTGGATTTCAACTCGCCTTTGGTCAGGAGCTTGACGCCGTCTTTTTTGCTGCTGATGATTTTGGCTGCCACCAAAGCGTCTTCGTCGATGGCGTTTTTGGCATCGATTTTTTTCGTATCGATGGCGGCCTGGAGTCTTCCGGTGGTCAGCTCTGCGTAATGGGTGGCGAATTTCTTGTTGTTGAAACCGCTTTTCGGCATCCGCATGTAAAGAGGCATTTGCCCGCCTTCGAAGCCGTTAATGGCTACGCCGGAGCGGGATTTCTGACCTTTTTGACCGGAGCCGCAGGTTTTGCCTTTGCCGGAACCGATCCCACGGCCGACAATCAGCTTTTTCTTTTTCGAACCCTCTTTGGGTTTAAGTTCATTCAGTTTCATTGTTTTTCTCACTTTTTTCCATCGTCATTCCGGTGAAAACCGGAATCTTTTCGTTTCAATCGCTCAAAGATCCCGGCCTGCGCCGGGATGACATAAAGGGGTTACGCCGCATCCTCTACTTTGACCAAGTGTTGCACTTTATTAATCATGCCGCGCACAGATGGCGTGTCTTCCAATGTGCGTGTACGATGCATTTTGTTCAGGCCTAAGCCGATCAGCGTTGCTCGCTGATAAGCCTGACGACCGATCGGCGAACCGATTTGAGTCACGGTTACGGTTTTGCCTGACGGAGTCTTTTTCGCAGCAGCCGGTTTTTTCACCGGGGCTTTTTTCTCTACAGCGGGCTTGGCATCTGCTTTTTTCGTTTCAGCCTCAGGGGCAACAGCAGCTTTTTTCGCAGCCGGTTTTGGGCTTGCGCCTTTTTTAGCGGCAGGCTTTTTCGCCGGGGCTTTTTGGGCGGCGGGCTTTTTTGCTTTTGTTTCTTTATCGTCGGCCATTGTCCAACTCCTTCAATTCAATCTTATCTTTTAGCCTTACTCTTCACCGGCCACTTCTTTTTCACCGCGACCCGAGACGATTTCGCCGACTTTTTTGTTCCGGCGAGAAGCTACGTGACGCGGGCTCTGCATGTTTTTCAGCGCTTCGAATGTCGCGTGCACCATCGAATACGGGTTGCTGGAGCCAATCGCTTTGGCCACAACGTCCTGAACGCCAACAGCTTCGAACACCGCACGCATCGGGCCACCGGCGATAATCCCGGTCCCTTGCGGGGCTGAACGCATAAAGACGCGGCCTGCGCCGTGGCGGCCTTTCACGTCGTGATGCAGCGTGCGGCCTTCGCGCAGAGGAACGCGGATCATGTTGCGACGCGCCTGTTCTGTGGCTTTTTTGATTGCTTCTGGAACTTCACGAGCCTTGGCGTGACCGTGACCGACACGGCCTTTACCGTCGCCGACAACCATGAGCGCGGCAAATGCCATGGTCCGACCGCCTTTTGTCGTTTTTGCAACGCGGTTAATTCCGACTAAACGCTCCAGAAATTCCGGTTCTTCGCGTTCATGTTCACGCTGTTGTTCTTGTCCACGAGCCATATTCGTTCGTCCTTTTCTTCAAATAATCCTTAAAATAGAAGTCCGCCTTCGCGCGCACCTTCGGCCAGCGCCTTGACGCGGCCATGGTAGAGGAAACGTCCGCGATCAAAGGTCACTTTTTCAACGCCGACTTTTTTAGCGCGGGTAGCGACGAGCTTGCCGACCTGGGCGGCGGCTTCGGCGGTCGCACCGGTTTTGAGCTTTTCTTTCATTTCCGGTTCAAGTGTTGAAGCGGCAGCCAGTGTTACACCCTTGATGTCGTCAATGATCTGGGCGTAAATCTGCTTGCCTGTACGGTGAACCGACAAACGTGGACGCGTTTCACGCACACCGACGCGGTCGATATTGACGCGGCGGATTTTGTTGCGAGTCCGGTATGACCGGCGCTGGGCTGATGTGAGTGCTTTCATCGTTTTTTCCTTCAGTAGATCCCGGCCTGCGCCGGGATAAATTCGTCTAAGGCTTTCATAAATGAAAGCCAAGACATCATTTATTTTTTCTTCCCTTCCTTGCGGATGACATATTCATCTGAGTAGCGAATACCTTTACCTTTGTACGGCTCAGGCGGTTTAAAGCCACGGATTTTCGCGGCGACCTGACCGACCTGCTGTTTATCGATGCCGCTGACTTCGATATCGGTCTGGCTGGCTTTACCGGCGGCGTCTTCCATTTTTACGCTTACGCCTTCGGGAATATCGTAGCGCACTTCGTGTGAGAAGCCCAAAGACAGGACCAAGGTCTTGCCTTGCAGATTTCCGCGATAGCCAACGCCTTTAATTTCCAGCTTTTTGCTGTAGCCTTCGCTGACGCCGACAACGATGTTGCTCACCAGTGTGCGCATGGTCGGCCAGATTTGCTGCGCAAAACGGCTGTTTGACTTCGGCGCCAAGGTCACAACTTTGTCGGTTTTACCTTCATCGTTGGCGACATCTTCAATCTTGACGGACACTTCGTCGTGCACACGCAGCTCGAGTTCGCCGAGTTTGCCCTTGGCTTTTACATCCTGACCGTTGACGCTCAGTTCAACGCCTGCGGGAAGAGTAATCGGTTTATTTCCAATACGTGACATGTTTGCTCCTTCGTCGCAAAGAGGAATGGATGAGAGGATAAATGGAGGAAGAGATATTCCTTTATCCTGCCTTTTTTAAAACTCTATTCCTCTGCTTATCCTTTCCTCTATTCCTCTGTTAAAACACCTGACACAGGACTTCGCCGCCAACATTGGCTGCGCGTGCGCCGTGGTCTGTCATCAGGCCTCTCGGCGTTGAAACAATCAACACGCCCAGACCGTTGTAAAAACGCGGCATGTCTTTAGCGCCTTTATAAATGCGGCGGCCAGGCTTGGACACGCGGGTAATCTGGCGGATTGCGCCTTTGCCTTCGGCGTATTTCAGTTCGATTTTCAAAACGGCTTTGTTGTTTTCACCCGGCTCTTTTTTGAAAGCACGGATAAAACCTTCATCCGCCAGCACTTGACAAACATTCTCACGCAACTTGGAGTGCGGGCACTCAATCACGGATTTGTTTGCCATTTGCCCGTTACGGATGCGGGCCAACATATCACCGAGAGGATCACTCATAGACATCGGGCTTTTCTCCTCTTACCAACTCGATTTCGTTACGCCCGGCAGCTCACCACGAGAGGCCAGGTCCCGCAATGCAATACGGGAAAGATTTAACTTGCGGTAATAACCACGCGGACGACCGGTCAGAGCGCAGCGGTTACGTTGACGGATTTTCGAAGAATTGCGCGGCAATTCCGCCAAAGCCAGCGTTGCCTGAAAACGCTCATCAGCCGGGATGCTTTGATCCTTGATGATGCTTTTAAGTTTGGCGCGCTTGGCGGCGTACTTCTTCACCAAGCGGGTGCGTTTTTTATCGCGTTCTACCATACAAACTTTTGCCATTTCAAAATCGTCCTTTTCTTACTTTTTGAATGGGAGCTTAAACAGACGCAGCAGCTCACGAGCTTCGTCGTCTGTTTTGGCGGTTGTACAAATCACAATGTCCATCCCGCGAATTTTGTCGACTTTGTCGAAGTCAATTTCCGGAAAGATAATGTGCTCTTTAATCCCGACAGCGTAGTTGCCGCGACCATCAAAGCTTTTGCCACTAATACCGCGAAAGTCGCGCACACGAGGCAGCGCAATGGTTACGAAACGATCGAGGAATTCATACATTTTCTGACGGCGCAGAGTCACTTTACAGCCGATCGCCATACCATCGCGGATTTTGAAAGACGCGTTGGATTGCTTGGCTTTGGTGATAACAGGTTTTTGACCGGCGATCAGGCTCATGTCGTTGGCCGCATTTTCAATGTGCTTGCGGTCCTGAGTGGCTTCGCCGACGCCCATATTCATCACAATTTTGGTGATCTGCGGGATCTCATGCTTATTCTGGTACTGAAATTTTTCCTGCATAGCCGGGATCACTTCAGCTTCATAGAATTCTTGCAAACGGGGTTTATATGCTGCTTTTGCCATGCTTCTTACTCCACAGTGCTCATTCAACCGTTTCGCCGGATTTTTTCGCGACGCGGACTTTTTTGCCATCTTTAAGTGTTTTATAACCCACGCGGGTCGCCTTGCCCGTTTTCGGATCGGCCAGCGCCACGTTTGAAACATGGATGGACAGTTCCTTGGACTGGATGCCGCCGGCAGAGAATTGCGTCGGCTTGGCATGTTTTTTGGCCACATTGACGCCCTGAACAATCACGCGGTTTTCGCTCGGCATGACTTTCAAAACTTCACCTTTGGCACCCTTGTCTTTGCCCGTGAGGACAACGACAGAATCGCCTTTTTTAATTTTGAGTTTCGCTTGCGCCATGGTTAGAGCACCTCCCCGGCCAAAGAAATAATCTTCATGAAGCCCTTGGCACGCAGTTCACGCGTTACGGGGCCAAAAATACGTGTGCCGACCGGCTCATTGTTGTTGTTGATGAGCACGCAGGCATTGGTGTCGAAGCTGATCGTTTCACCGTAAGGGCGGTTCAGGCCTTTTTTGGTGCGGACGATCACAGCGCGCTGCACGTTACCTTTTTTCACGCGGCCACGGGGAATAGCATCTTTTACAGATACGATTACAACGTCACCCACGCTGGCCGTGCGGCGTTTTGAACCGCCGAGCACCTTGATGCATTGCACCTGGCGGGCGCCTGAGTTATCGGCCACTTCCATTCTGGATTGCATCTGAATCATGACTTATGCATCCTTCTTTTTAGTTGTTGTCTTTTTAGCGGCGGGTTTCTTAGCCGGAGCTTTTTTCTCTGCTTCTTCAGCCTTGGGCGCTGCGGCCTTTTTCGGTGCAGCCGCTTTCTTCTCAGCCTTAGGAGCCGGAGCCGACGTTTCACCCGTGAATACTGTCCAGGTTTTACGCTTGGAAATCGGGGCGCATTCGATGATCTGAACGCGGTCGCCAATCTTCACAGCATTGCTTTCATCGTGAGCCGTGTATTTTTTCGACTTCTTGACGAACTTTTTGTACAGCGGGTGCATAAAACGACGCTCGACGCTGACCGTAATGGTCTTGTCCATTTTGTCGCTTACCACTTCACCTTCGAGAATACGTTTTGGCATGTGTTTGCTCCTTATCCCTTACGCGGCTTTTTTTGAAGATTTTTTGCCGGGCGCTTTTTTAGCCGGGGCTTTTTTCGGCGCAGCTTTATCTTCAGGCTTATTAGTGTTCTGGGCGTTCAAAAAAGTCTTGATCCGTGCAACCGTGCGACGGGTTTTACGGATCTCGGATGTGTTTTCCAGCACACCGTTGGTTTTTTGGAAGCGCATATTGAATTGCGCTTTCTTTTGTGCCAACAGGAGTTTTTTCAGTTCATCCGGAGTTTTGGTTTTCAAATCTTCTTTAGTGTATGGGGCTTTCATCTTATGCGGCCTCCTGAGTTGCACCCACGCGGGTGACAAATTTCGTTTTTATGGGCAGCTTCATTGCCGCCAGATCCAGCGCTTCCCGTGCGAGATCCGGTGATACACCATCCAGTTCGAACATGATGCGGCCCGGTTTAACGCGCGCAGCCCAGTATTCCGGAGAGCCTTTCCCTTTACCCTGACGAACCTCAAGAGGCTTGGATGTCACGGGCACATCGGGGAAAATGCGGATCCAGACTTTACCCTGACGACGCAGGTGGCGGGTAATCGCACGACGGGCTGCTTCAATCTGGCGGGCGGTAATACGGTCGGGGCTTAGAGCCTTTAGGCCATAGGCACCAAATGCCAGTGACGCGCCGCCTTTGGCGTTACCATGGATGCGGCCTTTGTGCTGCTTGCGGTGTTTAAATTTTTTCGGTGCGAGCATCGCTCTTGTTCCTTATATTTTAACTAAGCATGCAAAAAAACCGATCACATGGACTTTTCTTTATTCAAAGAGAGTTCCCATATGGCTTAAGGTTTTTAAGCACAGATTCTAAATTCTGGCGCTTTATAGCGAATATGCCGCGCCGTGACAAGTTAAAAGTGAGCCTTTTTCGAAAAAACGCTCACTTCAAAAAAGTTAGTTTCTCAGGGCCCCGCCTTGCTGGGTTTCGAGGCGCTTATCGCGGGCCATGGGGTCGTGCGCCATGATGTCGCCTTTATACAGCCAGACTTTAATCCCGATAATCCCATAGGTGGTCAGCGCTTCGGCTGTCCCGTAATCCAGATCGGCGCGCAGTGTGTGCAACGGTACGCGGCCTTCGCGGTACCATTCGGTCCGCGCAATATCAGCACCACCCAGACGGCCTGAAACGTTGATACGGATACCGCCGGCACCCAGACGCATGGCGCTTTGCACGGCGCGTTTCATCGCGCGGCGGAAAGACACACGGCGCTCAAGCTGTTGAGCAACACCTTCGGCGGCCAATTGAGCATCCAGTTCAGGCTTGCGGACTTCAACGATGTTTAGGGAGACATCGCCCCCGGCGCGGCGAGACAGTTGCGAGCGAAGTTTTTCGATATCGGCTCCTTTTTTGCCGATGATCACACCGGGGCGGGCCGTGTGGACCGTCACCTTGGTGTTTTTCGCGGCGCGCTCAATAATCACTTTCGAGATCCCGGCGGCTTTGAGATGCTCGAGAATAAATTCACGAAGCTTGAGATCTTCGACCAGCTTGTCGGCATAATCACGGCCCGCATACCAGCGGCTGTCCCATGTGCGGTTAATGCCTACGCGCAGTCCAATTGGATTAACTTTTTGTCCCATCCTATAAGCTCCTTATGCTTCTGTTTCTCTGACGACAATCATCATGTTGGAGAATTTTTTCTCAATGCGTGCGGCGCGGCCACGGGCGCGGGCGCGGAAACGCTTCATTTTCAGTTTTTTACCGACGTTGGCTTCGGCCACGACCAGACGATAAACATCCAGACCGTGATTGTTTTCCGCATTGGCGATAGCCGATTGCAACAGCTTGCGCACGTCGCCAGCCATGCGGCGATTGGAAAATTCCAGATCGATCAATGCGCGACCGGCATTCTTGCCACGGATGGTTTGTGCAATCAGGTTGAGCTTTTGCGGCGAAGTCTGAAAATACTTCCCGTAAGCCATCGCTTCGTTATCTTTAACGCGGCGCGCGTTTTTATCCTGTCCCATTGTTCTTAACCTTTCTTGGCTTTCTTGTCTGCGCCGTGGCCCTGATATGTACGGGTCGGAGCGAATTCACCCAATTTATGACCGATCATCTGGTCGCTGATGACGACCGGAATGAACTTTTTGCCGTTGTGAACGCCGAATGTCAGACCGACAAAGTTCGGCAAGATGGTTGAACGGCGAGACCAGGTTTTGATCACGGTGTTCTTACCGGCGTTACGGGCTTCCTCAACTTTTTTGAGGAGGCTTTTTTCTACAAACGGGCCTTTCCATACACTGCGTGCCATGTCCTAGTTCTCCTTATTTCTTACGTCGGCGGATGATGTATTTATCCGTCGCTTTGTTCTTACGGGTTTTATAGCCTTTGGTCGGAACGCCCCACGGTGTCACAGGGTGACGACCACCGGATGTACGGCCTTCACCGCCACCATGCGGGTGGTCAACCGGGTTCATGACCACACCGCGGACAGTTGGGCGCTTGCCTTTCCAGCGGGTCCGGCCCGCCTTCCCGTCATTGGTGTTCATGTGATCCGGGTTGGAGACAGCACCGACAGTGGCAATACAGTCACCGCGAACAACGCGTAGTTCGCCGGATGACAGTTTGACCTGAGCATAGCCCTGATCGCGACCGACGAGCTGGGCGAATGTGCCGGCAGAGCGGATCATTTGCGCGCCTTTACCCGGCTTCATTTCGATATTGTGGATGATCGTCCCGACCGGCATGCTTCTCAGAGGCATGCAGTTACCCGGCTTCACGTCCACCTTGTCACCGGCGATGATTTTATCACCGGCATTGAGGCGCTGCGGGGCCACGATGTAGCGCTTTTCGCCATCTTCATAGCTGATCAGGGCGATAAAAGCCGTGCGGTTCGGGTCGTATTCCAGACGCTCGACGGTGCCTTCCACGTTCCATTTGTCGCGCTTCCAGTCGATCAGGCGGTAGCGGCGCTTGTGCCCGCCACCAATATGGCGCGTTGTAATACGGCCATGGTTGTTGCGTCCGCCGGTTTTGTTCAACCCTTCGGTCAGGGCCTTTTCCGGCTTGCCTTTATACAGATCCTTACGGTCAATTTGCACCAACTGGCGCTGACCGGGGGATGTAGGGTTATACTTCTTTAATGCCATCTTTTTCTTCCTTCTATTTGCCCATTATCGGCGAGCCACCATAGTTAAATTACCTGTCAGAGGTCAAAACGACTTTCGTAGCCCTCTTGTGCATCTCCCAAAAGACAGCACTGCACCGGGCCCTCACCTTGCTGTGCATCTCTTACGGCGGCAGCTACAAGACTGTCTGTAATGCCGAGTCCTTCACCACGCGCCGCATTATTCTGGATGTCTCGCAATGCTAATTCTAATGCTGTTTCTTTTGCTGCTTTAAAATTCATCTTTTTTTCCTTTACTCAGTTAAACTCCAGTTCCTGTATCAATCGTTTGCCCGTCTTCCAAAGTGACAATCGCTTTTTTGAAATCAGAGCGCTTGCCCATGATGCCTTTAAAGCGTTTGGTCTTACCCTTTTGAACCAACGTGTTGACAGCCTTGACCTTGACATCAAACAGAGCTTCAACGGCCTGCTTGATTTCCGGCTTCGTGGCGTCTTTAGCCACGCGGAATGTCACCTGACCGTGCTCGGAACCCAAAGTCGCCTTTTCCGTGACGTGCGGCGCGAGTATGGTGTTGTAGTCCTTAACGGTCGCTTGTTTTTTTTCTGCTTTGGCCATTGTCTTAACCTTTCAATTTCTCTGTGATGTCTTTCACAGCATCTTTCGTCAGCACCAGAACGTCGCGGCGCAGGATGTCGTAAACATTCGCCCCGGCGGAAGGCAGCACATCAATGCGCGGCAGATTGGCGGTGGCGCGTGCAAAGTTTGCATCCACTTCCTTACCACCAACAATCAAGGCGTTGTCCAATTCGAGCTTTTTCAGTGCCGCAGCCATAGGTTTCGTTTTATGGTCCTTGGCTTTGGCCTCATCCAAAATGACCAGCTTGCCTTGGGCAGCCTTGCTTGAGAGAGCCGATTTCATCGCCAATACACGCAACTTTTTCGGCATCGAAATGCTGTGATCACGAACAACCGGACCATGTACAACAGCACCGCCACGGTCGATATTGCGTTTCAGGTCACCGGCGCGGGCACGGCCTGTACCTTTTTGCGCCCACGGTTTTTTACCGGTGCCGGACACTTCGCAACGTGTTTTGGCTTTGTGATTGCCGGATCGCCGTTTGGCCAGCTGGTAATTCACCATCTGGTGCATGATGTCCTGACGAACCTCGCTTGCGAAGATGTCTTTATCAAGCGTAATTTCGCCTGAGTCTTTACCTTCAAGAGTTTTGACTGCGACTTTCATGGCTTAGTCTTCCTTCTTCTCTTCTGCAGCTTCCTCGTTTTGAGGTGCGTCTTCAGTTTTTGCTTCTTCTTTAGCCGCTGCCGGTTTGGTAGCCTCTTTCAAGCCAGCCGGCAAGGGCACACCTTCAGGAGCCGGTTTTTTGACAGCATCGCTGATCAAAACCCAACCGGATTTTGCGCCTGGAACCGCACCTTTCACCAAAATCAAATCATCTTCCTCATCAATGGCGACGATTTGCAGATTTTGCGTCGTTACGCGCTCATCACCAAGGTGACCGGCCATTTTCTTGCCTTTGAAGACCCGGCCCGGCTCCTGACACTGGCCGGTTGAGCCGTGCGCACGGTGGGAAACCGACACGCCGTGCGAAGCCCGCAGACCGCCGAAGTTGTGACGCTTCATACCGCCGGCAAAGCCTTTACCAATGGATTGGCCTGTGACATCGACATATTGGCCCGGCACAAAATGTTTTGCGCTCAACCGGGCGCCGATTTCGAGGAGGTTTTCATTTGCCACGCGAAACTCAACGACCTTTTTCTTCGGCTCGACCTTAGCCTTGGCAAATACGCCGCGGTTGGCTTTAGATGTCCGCTTGATTTTGGCTTTGCCAGCGCCGAGCGCAACGGCGCTGTAGCCGTCTTTTTCCTCAGTGCGCACGCCAACGACCTGGCAGTCTTCCAGTTTCAATACTGTCACAGGAACATGACGACCATCTTCATCAAAAATACGGGTCATGCCTTCTTTACGTGCAATCAGTCCAGTTCTCATTTTTCTTTTTTCCTTTCCAGAGGTTGACCCTTCACGATCAACGTAGAGGTTCATACAGTTCGTTGTTAAGCGGCCTGCATTTGACCAATTTTAATTTCAACATCCACACCAGCAGGCAGGTCGAGCTTCATCAAAGCGTCAATTGTCTGCGGAGTGGGGTCAATCACATCCAAAAGTCTCTTGTGAGTCCGCATTTCGAACTGCTCTTGCGAGTTTTTGTTCACGTGCGGGGAACGAATAACAGAAAACTTTGTGATACGGTTGGGCAAAGGCACCGGACCACACACAGAAGCGCCGGTGCGCTTTGCGGTGTTCAGGATCTCGCTACTGGCCGTATCCAGAATGCGATGATCGAATGCCTTTAATGTGATCCGAATGCTTTGCGCGTCCATAATCTTGTTTCCTTCTTAATGCGTTCGCTTACTCGATAATTTTGGAGACGACGCCGGCACCGACGGTGCGGCCGCCTTCGCGGATCGCGAAGCGCAGACCTTCGTTCATCGCGATCGGCGCAATCAGGGTCACTTCCATGTTGTTGATGTTATCGCCGGGCATCACCATCTCGGTGCCCGCAGGCAGGCTCACCTCACCGGTCACGTCCGTCGTCCGGAAGTAAAACTGCGGACGATATTTGGTAAAGAACGGCGTGTGACGACCGCCTTCATCCTTCGACAGAATATAGGCCTCGGCCGTAAACTTCGTGTGCGGCGTGATCGAGCCCGGCTTGCACAGAACCTGACCGCGCTCAACGTCTTCACGCTTCGTCCCGCGCAGCAGGATCCCCACATTGTCACCGGCCTCGCCAGAGTCCAAAAGCTTGCGGAACATCTCAACGCCCGTACAAACAGTCTTCTGCGTGTCCTTGATCCCGACGATTTCAATCTCGTCGTTCACATTAATCACGCCTTGCTCGATACGTCCCGTAACAACCGTCCCACGACCAGAAATCGAGAACACGTCTTCGATCGGCATCAGGAACGGACGGTCCTTCGGACGGTCCGGCGTCGGAATGTAATCATCTACAGCCTTGAGCAGCTCGACGATGGAGTTCTCGCCAATCTCCGGATCGCGCCCTTCCACAGCGGCCAAAGCAGAGCCCTTGATAATCGGAATATCATCGCCCGGGAAGTCATAGGAGCTCAGAAGCTCGCGCACTTCCATCTCCACCAGCTCCAACAGCTCTTCATCGTCCACCTGGTCGACCTTGTTCAGGTACACCACCAGCGCAGGCACGCCCACCTGACGCGCCAGCAAAATGTGCTCGCGCGTTTGCGGCATCGGGCCGTCCGCCGCGTTCACCACCAAAATCGCACCGTCCATCTGCGCCGCGCCCGTGATCATGTTCTTCACATAGTCCGCGTGGCCCGGGCAGTCCACATGCGCGTAGTGGCGCGCATCGGTTTCATATTCAACGTGCGCCGTCGAAATCGTAATCCCGCGCGCCTTTTCCTCAGGCGCCTTGTCGATCTGGTCTACAGACTCGCCCTTGCCGTACTTCTTCGCTATCGCCGCCGTCAGCGTCGTCTTCCCATGGTCCACGTGACCAATCGTTCCAATATTCGCATGCGGCTTGTTCCGCTGAAATTTTTCCTTAGACATTTTTTAGTCTCCTTCTTCCTTAAAAACTTTTTAATTTACAGGTTGCAACCCGGCTTCAATCAACTTTTTATTTTGCTGCTCAGAAAGCGGGGCATTGATAAGAATTAAATCGCCATCTAGCACGATCCGGCTAATCTCTGCCTGACGAAAAACACTATTCAGGGTATCGGGCAAAACATTCGTTGTGTCGTATTTATTGCTCATTCCTACGCTCCCAAACTCTCTTTCACTTCAGCCGCCACGTTCGCCGGGACCGGTTCGTAATGGTCGAACTGCATCGTATATTGCGCGCGGCCTTGCGACATGGAACGCAATGTATTGATATAGCCGAACATGTTGGCCAGCGGCACGTGGGCGTCGATCACTTTTGCGTTCCCGCGATCGCCCATACCGGCGACTTGCCCGCGGCGGGAGTTCAGGTCGCCAATGATGTCGCCCATATATTCTTCGGGTGTGACCACCTCGACCTTCATCATCGGCTCGAGCAGTTGCGGACCGGCCTTGGCAATCGCTTCCTTGAAGGCGGCTTTGGCAGCGATTTCAAAAGCCATGACGGAGGAGTCCACATCGTGATAGGCCCCATCGACCAGCTGAACCTTGAAATCGACAACCGGGAAGCCGGCAATCACGCCCGTTTCCTTGGCCAAAAGCAACCCTTTTTCAACCCCCGGGATATATTCCTTCGGCACCGAACCACCAACAATTTTGGATTCGAATTCGTAACCGGCTCCGGCTTCGTTCGGCTGGAAGACCAGATCGATTTTCGCGAACTGACCGGAACCCCCGGTTTGTTTTTTGTGCGTGTAGCTGTGCTCAATCGTTTTGGTGATGGTTTCACGGTAGGCCACCTGCGGCGCGCCGATATTGGCTTCGACCTTGAATTCGCGTTTCATACGGTCCACGAGAATATCGAGGTGCAGTTCGCCCATCCCGGCGATGATGGTCTGACCGGATTCGTGGTCAACCTTGACGCGGAAAGACGGGTCTTCGGCGGCCAGACGTTGCAGGGCCTGTGACATTTTTTCCTGGTCGGCCTTGGTTTTCGGCTCAACGGCGATTTCGATCACCGGCTCGGGAAATTCCATACGCTCAAGCACGACCGGTTTTTGCATGTCGCAGAGCGTGTCCCCGGTGGTGGTTTCTTTCAATCCCACAAAGGCCACGATATCCCCGGTGTGCGCAATGTTGATTTCCTCGCGGTTGTTGGAGTGCATCAGCAACATACGACCGATGCGCTCGCGTTTTTCTTTCACGGAGTTTTGCACGTAGGACCCGGACTCGATCGTCCCGGAATAGATACGCGCAAATGTCAAAGAACCCACGAACGGGTCGTTCATGATTTTGAATGCCAGCGCGGAAAAGGCTTCCGCATCGTCCGGTTTGCGGTTTTCTTCGACTTCATGATCGTCGGCCTTAACGCCGTGCGTTACACCGATATCCAGCGGAGAGGGCAGATAGTCCACAACCGCATCAAGCATCGGCTGCACACCTTTGTTTTTGAAGGCAGAGCCACACATAACCGGGACGAAGGCGCCGGCGATTGTCCCTTTGCGGATACATTTTTTCAGCGTCGCTGCATCCGGCTCGTTACCCTCAAGATAGGCTTCCATCGCTGCGTCGTCCTGTTCAACCGCCAGTTCGATGAGTTTTTCACGATATTCGGCAGCCTTATCGGCAAGATCAGCGGGGATATCCTCTTCAGAATATGTCGCACCAAGTTGTTCACCATCCCAGATAATGGCCTTCATTTTGACAAGATCAATAATCCCGCCAAAGTCGCTTTCCGCACCGATGGGGAGCTGCATCACCAAAGGTGTTGCACCCAGACGATCAACAATCATGTCGACAGTATTGTAGAAGTCCGCGCCGATTTTATCCATTTTGTTGACAAAACACATACGAGGAACATCGTATTTGTCGGCCTGACGCCAGACGGTTTCTGTTTGCGGTTCAACACCGGCGTTAGCGTCGAAAACGGCGATCGCACCATCAAGCACACGCAAAGAACGCTCAACTTCGATCGTGAAGTCCACGTGGCCCGGGGTGTCGATAATGTTCAAACGGAAACGTCCACCCGGATCCACGCCATCTTTCGGGCCGTTCCAGAATGTGGTGGTCGCCGCAGAGGTGATCGTAATCCCGCGCTCTTGCTCCTGCTCCATCCAGTCCATAGTGGCCGCACCGTCATGCACTTCGCCAATTTTGTGAGACTTCCCGGAATAATACAAAATACGCTCGGTCGTTGTGGTTTTACCCGCATCGATATGCGCCATAATGCCGAAGTTCCGGTAGTGATCAATTGGATGTTCGCGTGTCATATTCAGTTTCCAGTTAGCGGTTATCAGTTAGCAATTTTACCAGCGGTAGTGTGCGAAGGCTTTGTTGGCCTCGGCCATTTTGTGCGTATCGTCACGCTTCTTAACCGCATTGCCGCGCTCATTGGCCGCATCGAGCAGTTCGCCCGCCACACGATCAACCATGGTGTTTTCACCGCGTTTGCGAGCCGCATCGATAATCCAGCGCATCGCCAGCGCCATTGCGCGATCATGACGCACCTCAACCGGCACCTGATAGGTCGCACCACCCACACGGCGGGAGCGCACTTCAAGCTTCGGCTTGACGTTTTTCAGCGCATCATGGAACAGGGCCAGACCTTTGCTTTTTTGCGCGGCGGCAGCAATGACCGCATCACCGGCATCACCCTCGCCCTTGCCTTCGTTGCTCTTGTTGTCGTTCCCGGCTTTGCTTTCGAGAATATCGATCGCCTTGTAGACAATCCCTTCCGCAACGGATTTCTTCCCGTCAACCATCAGGTTGTTGATGAATTTCGAAAGGACCAGATCCGCGAATTTCGGATCGGGCAAGATTTCTCGTTTTTCTGCTCTGCGTCTTCTGCTCATTGTTTTTACCTATCTATTTAATTCCATAAATATCTGGACCATAAATCACTAAATACTCTTGCACTGCTGCCGTATAATTCTCATGGCGAGGCGCATAAACATTATCCAACTCCGAGCGTTGTTCTGCATTAAGCCCCCATGAGAGCCACAGCCGCCGTGTGCTGCGCCATAATATTCATACCCTGGTCAAATCCTTTATACTCAGACCTCTTTAAAACCACTCCTATTTCGGACGTTTCGCGCCGTAGCGTGAACGGGCCTGTTTACGATCTTTAACGCCTTGGGTATCGAGCGTTCCACGAATAATGGTGTAGCGCACACCGGCAAGTCTTTCACGACCGCCACGCACCAGAACAACGGAGTGTTCCTGCAAATTGTGGCCTTCACCGGGATGTAGCAAATCACTTAAGCCTGTCGTCAGGCGAACCTTAGCCACTTTACGCAAAGCGGAGTTCGGTTTTTTCGGCGTTGTTGTATAAAAACGGGTGCAGACGCCGCGGCGCTGCGGGTTGCTTTTCAGCGCCCGGTTTTTTTTTTTGCTTTTACAACTTTTGTCTCTCGGCTTGCGCACGAGTTGTTGAATAGTTGGCATATTTCTAAAGCTTCTTTTTCTTTTTAAATCTCATCCCTTTTAAGGATGGCTGCATATAGCGTCAGAAAGGCATGCATAGAAGTCCAGAACGACGCACAAAGTGAAAAGGACTTTTTATTGCAGAGCATCCAAAAGTTCTTTCAGGATGTTGCACCAAACGGGTTCAAACCCTTAAGGCCCAACAGATTCTGGCGGGAATATAGGGGAATCGATTCCGGCGTCAAGGGTTTATTTTACGAATCATCGGGGCTGATCTGGTTAAAGTGTTTTTGGACAAATCAACTGGCCATGTATTTGAGGTTTTAGGCCTCGTCACATGCTTTTTCAACCTCGTATAAAACTCCGATTTTCCATGCATCTAAGCGCCCGTGGAAGTTAGTGGTGCAATGGCACTTCCTTGCGGGTCGACCGCTTCTATAAAATTTTGCCGCATCATAGGACTTAAAGCAGCATAAAACCGGCGGCGGCGCTTTGTAAATTCAGCGCTTATGCGCGGGATGTTAAATTTGTGCGTCTCTGTTCCACTTGCCCCGCTCCATTCGGAAGAACTTCAAATATATCCGGCTTTTACCGTCACCTCAAGGCCCAGATAGAGGGCCTGCGGCAGTTCTTTTTCCTGTTCCTGTGCGGTGCGAACAAGAGCCTTGATCTTTGAAATCACCGGCAGAACAAAGCTGTTTTCCGTGCCGAATTGCTGCGCTATCCCTTCAAAGAAGGAAAAACCCATATGTTCGACCAGAGAGGCAAAATCTGGAATGTCTATTGAGAGTTGTTCCGGATCTGTGCTTATTTCTTTTTAAGGTTTTTTCATTCAGGATGCTCATTAACGGCCCTTTTGTGTGCTGTAGGAATGAGCGTTTTTTAGTAGCTCTATTGTTATATGTCAATAAATAAAAAAAGGGGCCGCAAAGCCCTTTTTCTTATATTTTTACGATTGACCGGTTTGGTTTAACCGTTGGCGGCTTCTTTGGCCTCTTCTTCGGGGCCTGCCGTATCCTCGGCGGGAAGCGCGGCGGCGTCATTGGCGCCTTCGAGGGTTTCCTCTTCAGGCTGGGGCTGGCTATCCAAGATCACCTGATCGCGCTCAGCCGCGATGCGTTTAACGCCCGCAGTATAAGCGCCTGTCCCGGCGGGGATGAGGCGACCAACAATGACGTTTTCCTTCAAGCCAAAGAGCTTGTCGACCTTGCCTTGTACGGCGGCTTCGGTCAGAACGCGTGTTGTTTCCTGGAAGGATGCGGCCGAGATGAAGCTGCGCGTTTGCAGAGATGCTTTGGTGATCCCTTGCAGAACGGGCTTGCCAACTGGCGGGCGCTTGCCTTCAGATTCGTATTTGGCGATCAGCTCGTCAAACTCGCTGCGTTCGGCATGTTCGCCAACCAGATAGGTCGAATCGCCAACTTCGATGATTTCAACTTTTTGCATCATCTGACGGACAATCACCTCGATATGCTTGTCGTTGATTTTCACACCCTGCAGGCGGTAAACGTCCTGCACCTCGTTGGTGAGGTAGTCGGCCAGTGCTTCGACGCCCATGACATCGAGGATGTCGTGCGGCACCAGCGCCCCGTCAAGGATCGGGTCGCCCTTGCGGACGAAATCGCCTTCATGCACGGCCAAGTGACGGCCTTTGGGCACGAGATATTCGCGCGGCTCGCCATCCTCTGCATTGGCCGGTTTCACGGCGATACGGCGCTTGGACTTATAGTCTTTCCCGAATTCAACGTAACCGTCGATCTCGGAAATAACCGCGAAGTCTTTGGGCATGCGGGCTTCGAACAATTCGGCCACGCGCGGCAGACCCCCGGTAATGTCACGGGTTTTCGACGTTTCACGCGGAATGCGCGCGATGATGTCACCCGCTTTGACTTCCTGCTCCGGTTCGACCGAAAGGATCGTGTCCACCGACAGATAGTAGTTGGCCGGCAGGCCGTTGGGCAGGTTGATGACCTTACCTTTTTTGTCGAGCAGGCTGATGCGCGGCTTGAGGTCGCCGCCTTTAGGCTGGGCACGCCAGTCGATCACCTTTTTCGAGGCGATACCGGTGGCTTCGTCAACATCGTCGGTTACAGAGACGCCATCAACCAGATCGAAGTAGTGTGCGACACCGTCTTTTTCGGTGATGACCGGCAGTGTATACGGGTCCCACTCGGCCATTTTGTCGCCAGCCTTGACCTTACCTCCGTCTTCGACCAAAAGTTTCGCCCCGTAAGGAACGCGATGCGCGGCTTTTTCCGTACCCTTCTTGTCTTTGAGGACGATTTCAGTGTTACGGCCCATGACGATGGTGACACCTTCGGAGTTGGTCACAACATTTTTATTGCGCACTTCGATAGCGGCATCAATGTTGGCATCGACGTGAGAGCGTTCGGCGCCTTTTTGCGCCGCGCCGCCAATGTGGAAGGTTCGCATGGTCAGCTGCGTGCCCGGTTCGCCAATCGATTGCGCGGCCATAACACCAACAGCTTCGCCGATATTCACCGATGTACCGCGCGCCAGGTCGCGCCCGTAGCATTTCGCACAGATGCCGTTATGTTCGCCTTCACAGGTCAGAACAGAGCGGACCAGCACTTCGTCGATCCCGGCGGTTTCGATTTCTTCGGTGTTATCCTCGTCGAACATTTCACCGGCCTTGACGATTGTCTTACCATCGAGCGGGTTGACGACATCGATGGCCGCACAACGGCCCATAATGCGTTCAGACAGAGAGACAACGACATCGGCGCCGTTCATTACGGCGCGCATGGAGATGCCTTTTTCCGTGCCGCAATCTTCTTCGGTGATGATGGCGTCTTGCGCCACATCCACCAAACGACGGGTCAGGTAACCGGAGTTCGCGGTTTTCAGCGCCGTATCGGCCAGACCTTTGCGCGCGCCGTGTGTGGAGTTAAAGTATTCCAACACGGACAGACCTTCTTTAAAGTTCGAGATAATCGGCGTTTCGATGATCTCGCCAGACGGTTTGGCCATCAGGCCACGCATCCCGGCGAGCTGGCGGATCTGGGCGGCGGAACCCCGCGCCCCGGAGTGGGCCATCATGTAAACCGCATTGAGGTTGCCGCTTTCGATGTCTGAGATTTTGGACATCATCGCATCAGCCACATCGTCTGTACATTTCGACCAGATATCGACGACCTTGTTGTATTTCTCACCTTTGGTAATCAAACCGTCCTGATATTGCTGTTCGAATTCTTTGACCTTGTTGTGGGCTTCACCGACGAGTTTTTCTTTCTCGGCCGGGATGATCAAGTCATCCTTACCGAAAGAAATACCGGCCAGACACGCGTGACGGAAGCCAAGCTTCATCAGACGGTCGGCGAAGATCACTGTTTCTTTCTGACCACAGTGACGGTAGGAAGCCTCGATTACGCCGGAGACTTCTTTTTTCGTCAGAACCTGATTGATCATTGAGAACGGCAGTTCAGGGTGACGGGGAAGCAGATCGGAAATGATGATACGGCCCGGCGTCGATTCAACGATCTCGGTCTTGGGTTCGAAGTTTTCATCGACCGTGTGGTACCGACATTTGATCTTGGCGTGCATCGACAGCACGCCTTGCTCCAGCGCATGGGTGATTTCCCCCGCGCCGCGGAAAATCATGCCCTCGCCCGGCTCGCCTTCACGGGCCAGTGAGAGATAATACAGACCCAGAATGATGTCCTGTGTCGGCACGATAATCGGCTTCCCGTTGGCCGGAGACAGAATGTTGTTCGTCGCCATCATCAGGCAACGCGCTTCGAGTTGTGATTCAATGGACAGCGGCACGTGCACAGCCATCTGGTCACCGTCGAAGTCCGCGTTAAAGGCCGTACAGACCAGCGGGTGAAGCTGGATGGCTTTGCCTTCGATCAAGACAGGTTCGAACGCCTGAATGCCAAGGCGGTGCAGCGTCGGCGCACGGTTGAGCATGACAGGATGTTCGCGGATAACTTCTTCGAGAATGTCCCAGACTTCGGGGCGTTCTTTTTCGACCATTTTCTTGGCGGCCTTCACAGTGGAGGCCATGCCGTAAAGTTCCAGTTTGTGATAGATAAAGGGCTTGAACAGTTCGAGCGCCATTTTCTTCGGAATACCGCACTGGTGCAGTTTCAACTCAGGACCAACCACGATCACCGAACGACCGGAATAGTCAACGCGTTTACCGAGCAGGTTCTGACGGAAACGCCCTTGTTTGCCTTTGAGCATGTCGGAAAGCGATTTGAGCGGGCGTTTATTTGCGCCGGTAATGACGCGGCCACGGCGGCCGTTGTCAAACAGGGCGTCGACAGATTCCTGCAGCATCCGCTTTTCGTTGCGCACGATAATGTCGGGCGCGCGCAGTTCGATCAGGCGCTTCAGACGGTTGTTGCGGTTAATGACGCGGCGGTACAGATCGTTAAGGTCTGAGGTGGCGAAACGACCACCATCCAGAGGCACCAGCGGGCGCAGCTCAGGCGGAAGCACGGGAACGATGTCCAGAATCATCCATTCAGGACGCGCACCGGATTCAAGGAATGAATCGAGCAGTTTCAGGCGCTTGACGAGTTTCTTGCGCTTGGCCTCAGAGCCGGTTTCGCGCAAGTCTTCTTCGACTTTTTCTTTTTCAGCTTCGAGATCGAGATCGGCGAGAATTTCCTTCATCGCTTCGGCCCCGATACCAGCACGGAAATTGTCTTCGCCGTATTCGTCCTGTGCGGCGTAGTATTCTTCTTCGTTCAGAAGCTGGAACTGTTTGAGCGGGGTCATGCCCGGCTCAATGACGATGAAGTTTTCGAAATACAGCACGCGTTCCAAATCCTTCAGCGTCATGTCCATAATCAGGCCGATACGCGATGGCAAGGATTTGAGGAACCAGATGTGCGCCACAGGAGAAGCGAGTTCGATGTGGCCCATGCGCTCACGACGGACTTTTGTGAGGGTGACTTCAACGCCGCATTTTTCACAAATGATGCCTTTGTATTTCATGCGTTTGTACTTGCCGCACAGACATTCATAGTCTTTGACCGGGCCAAAGATACGGGCGCAGAACAGACCGTCTTTTTCCGGCTTGAACGTCCGGTAGTTAATGGTTTCAGGCTTTTTGACCTCGCCGAAAGACCAGCTGCGGATCTGCTCCGGGCTTGCAATCGAAATGCGGATGGAGTCAAAAGACTGCGGGCCTGTCGGTTGGCCGAAAAGGTTCATCAGTTCGTTCATTTTGCGCTTCCTTTTTTATTTAAACTCTTTATTTTCTTTCGTAACCCCGGTGAAAACCGGGGCCTATACAATTCTTAATTCCATTTCCGCTTTACATCTTCATACAAATCATGCCAGTGCGGATTACTTTTTTCGATCAATTCAATTTTCTAGGCTCTATGCCACTTCTTCAACAAACGCTCCCGATGCGCGGCTTCATCAATATCGTCGTGAATCTCATAGTACATTAACCGGTCGCAGCCATGCTTTTTTGTAAATCCATCCGCCAATCCTGCCCTGTGTTCTTCCATCCTTTTCATCAAATTCGTTGTCAGTCCGGTATATAAAGTCCCGTATCTTTTGTTCATTACAATATAGACAAAAACCCGCTCTATTCGTCTATCCACCTTGATTTCCTCCCGCAACCCCGGCACCCCGGGCGCAGACCCGGGGTCCATACGCTCTATCTGCTAAACCCCATAGGCCCCGTGTCAAGTACGGGGTTACGATGGAGGGAAATTCATCAGTTCGTTCATTTTGCGCTTCCTTTTTTAAAACCTTTTAATTCTTTCACTACAGAGCGCGCAGAGCGCGCAGAGTTTTTTCCTTTTTTGTCATCCCGAGCGTAGCCGAGGGATCTTTTAATTTTTAACCACGAAGTCACGAAGACCCGAAGTTTTTCATGCCCTTAGTAATTGCACATCTTCCGCATTTGCAATTCTGTAATAAGTCCATTTTTCTTGCCTAGGGTTATTTTTCCCTTTCCCCTCACTAGCAAGTTGCAAATGACTAGTAGAAATGTCTTTTAGAACATCATCTCTAAACCCAACAGCCAGACCCGTAGAGTCACTGTTGAAATTAAATTTTTTCTTTCCATTGTAGGCATTATATTCAGTTGCCCTGATTGAAATTAATGTTGCACCGTCATTGTTTCTAACAAAGTTTATGTTGTTTCCTGATTTATGCTGTTCTTCGCGTACATTTTCAGAAGTACAGTCCCAGTCCTTAAACAGCCTGTCCAATTCATCAATCAAATATGCATAAGGCTGTGCCTCTTCTTGCAACATATAATGTCTTTCTTCTCCCTGTATTGCCTTAACTTCGTTCATTTCGTTCTCTTGCTTCTCCAAAAATTCCTTCATGCCCTTCCATAAAAAAACAAAAGGCAACACCAAAGCATACAAAAGGATAAGAACTCCTCCTTTTCCTAATTCTGATTGGCACCCTAGGTGAGAAGCTTTTGCCATTTAATCTCTTCGTTCCTTCGCATCTTCGCGTTTTTAAAATTTTTACTACAGAGTTCGCAGAGACAAACAAGAGGCTAAAATTTAAAATCTCTGCGGTTTTTGCGCACTCTGTAGTTTAAATTTCCAGATCCCCGCTTACGCGGGGATGACGGTTATTGTTAGTTCCCCGAACTCTGTTTCATATCGACATTCAGGCACAGGGCCTTGAGTTCCTTCGTCAGAACGTTGAAGGATTCCGGAATACCAATCTCGAAATTGTCTTCGCCGCGGACGATGGACTCGTAGACTTTCGAGCGGCCGGCCACGTCGTCGGACTTGACGGTGAGCATTTCCTGCAAGGTGTAGGCGGCGCCGTAAGCCTGCAGCGCCCAGACCTCCATCTCCCCGAAGCGCTGACCCCCGAACTGGGCTTTACCGCCCAGCGGTTGTTGCGTGACCAGAGAGTACGGCCCGATTGAACGGGCGTGGATCTTGTCATCCACCAGGTGGTGAAGTTTGAGCATATACATGTAGCCCACGGTCACATCGCGGTGGAAGTATTCACCGGTTCGGCCATCGATCAGGCGGGCCTGCCCAGAGGTTTTCATCCCGGCTTTTTCCAGCAGCTCTGAAATGTCGGCGTCGTGCGCACCGTCAAAGACCGGCGTGGCCATCGGCACACCTTCGCGCAAATTGCCAGCCATTTCGACGAGTTCCTTGTCATCGAGCTTGGAGACTTTTTCTTTGAACTCGCGTTCGCCGTAGGCGTCCTTAAGTTTGGCTTCGAGGTTTTTCTTCTCATCAGCCTCAAGCTTTTTCTTTGATTGCAAGGTGTCGATGATGTCGCCAATCTGGTGACCCATATTGGCAGCTGCCCAACCGAGGTGCGTTTCAAGGATCTGACCCACGTTCATCCGTGAAGGCACGCCGAGCGGGTTGAGCACGATGTCAACCGGACGGCCATCTTCGAGATAGGGCATGTCTTCCTGCGGAATGACTTTAGAGACCACACCTTTGTTTCCGTGACGGCCGGCCATTTTGTCACCGGGCTGCATCTTACGTTTCACGGCGACGAAGACTTTGACCATCTTCATCACGCCCGGAGGAAGTTCGTCACCGCGCTGGAGTTTTTCAACCTTGTTTTCAAAACGCTCTTTGAGGTTGTCGACCGCATCGTCAAACGTTTTAGACATGGCTTCGACTTCTTCCATGCGCTTTTCGTTTTCGATGGCAATCTGACGCCACAGACCGCGTTTTTCGATACCGTCGATATCGGCGGCGGTGATCTTCGTGCCTTTTTTGAGTTTGGCATCTTTCGGAGCGGACACAACCGTATTGCCGATGAGGATGTCGCGCAGACGACCATAAAATCCATCTTCAAGGATACGGCGTTCATCGTCACGGTCTTTGGCAAGACGTTCGATTTCCTGAGCCTCGATCGAGAGCGCCCGGGCATCTTTATCGACGCCGCGGCGGTTAAACACGCGCACGTCAACGATCGTACCGACAGCACCCGGCGGCAGGCGCAGGGAGGTGTCTTTCACGTCGGCGGCTTTTTCACCAAAGATCGCGCGAAGAAGTTTTTCTTCCGGCGTCATCGGGCTTTCGCCTTTTGGTGTGACTTTACCAACGAGAATATCGCCCGGACCGACTTCGGCACCAATATGCACGATCCCGGCTTCATCAAGGTGACGCAGGGCTTCTTCACCAACGTTTGGAATGTCGCGAGTGATTTCTTCGGTGCCCAGCTTGGTGTCACGGGCCATGACTTCGAATTCCTCAAGGTGGATCGAGGTGTAGACGTCGTCACGCACAATACGCTCGGATACGAGGATGGAGTCCTCGTAGTTGTAACCGTTCCAAGGCATGAAGGCGACGAGGATGTTTTTCCCCAGCGCCAGTTCGCCCATGTCGGTGCTTGGTCCGTCGGCGATGATGTCGCCAGCTTTGACCTTATCACCCACTTTCACCAGCGGTTTCTGGTTGATGCAGGTGCTTTGGTTCGAGCGCTGGAATTTCGCCAGTTTGTAGATATCGACAACCGGCTCGTCGGCGCGCAGCTCTTCGGTCGCCTGCACAACGATCCGGGTAGCATCGACCTTGGTCACCATGCCGGCGCGGCGGGCCGAAACGGCCGCGCCAGAGTCGCGGGCCACGGTGCCTTCCATCCCTGTGCCGACGATGGGGGCTGCGGATTTGAGCAGCGGCACGGCCTGACGCATCATGTTCGAACCCATGAGTGCGCGGTTCGCGTCGTCGTTTTCAAGGAACGGGATGAGTGAGGCGGCTACAGATACCATCTGTTTCGGCGATACGTCGATGAATTCGATCTGGTCGGGCGGTGTCATTTCGTTTTCACCGCCGCGGCGGCAGGATACGAGGTCGTTGACAAACTTGCCGGATTTATCGAGAACCGAGTTGGCCTGCGCAATGGTGTATTTGGCTTCTTCCATTGCGGACATGTAGACCACTTCGTCGGTCACCTTGCTGCCCGTAACACGGCGATACGGGCTTTCGATGAAACCGTACTGGTTGACGCGAGCAAAGGTGGCCAGCGAGTTGATCAGACCGATGTTCGGGCCTTCCGGCGTTTCAATCGGGCAGATCCGGCCATAGTGGGTCGGGTGCACGTCGCGGACCTCAAAGCCCGCACGTTCGCGGGTCAGACCACCGGGGCCAAGGGCTGAGAGACGACGCTTATGCGTGATTTCAGACAGCGGGTTGGTTTGATCCATAAACTGTGAGAGCTGTGATGAACCGAAAAACTCACGCACGGCGGCCTGGGCCGGTTTGGAGTTAATCAGATCATGCGGCATGTAGGTGTCGATTTCAACAGAACTCATGCGTTCGCGAATGGCGCGCTCCATACGCAGCAAACCGATACGAACCTGGTTTTCCATCAATTCGCCCACCGAGCGGACACGGCGGTTCCCGAGGTTATCGATATCATCCACTTCGCCCTGCCCGTCCTTGAGGCCGTGCAGGTATTTGAGGATGGCGAGAATGTCGTCTTTACACAGAACGCGGAACTGATCGTCGGCATCGAGATCGAGGCGCGCGTTCATTTTCACGCGACCAACCGCCGACAGGTCGTAACGCTCAGGATCAAAGAATAATGAGAGAAACAACGCATCGGCGGATTCAACCGTGGGCGGTTCGCCCGGACGCATGACGCGATAGATGTCGATGAGCGCTTCTTCGCGGGTGTCGCATTTATCCAAAATCATGGTGTTGCGAACATAAGGACCGACATTGATGTGGTCTATGCTGAGGATCGGCAAGTCTTTAATGCCCGCCTCATCTATGGTTTTCAGGTCATCTTCTGTGATCTCGTGACCGGCTTCGTGCGTGACCTGACCGGTTTTCGCGTCAAACAGATCGGCGGCCAGATACTGACCGACCAGTTGTTCGGCGGATACCAGAATGTCTTTCAGACCGTCTTCAACCAGTTTTTTGGCTTTGCGCGGGGTGATTTTATCGCCTTCTTTCGCCACAGCCTTGCCGGTTTTCGAGTCGATCAGATCTGAAGCCAGTTTTACACCACGCATGCTTTCAGGATTAAACGGCGTCTTCCAGCCTTTTTTCTCCCTGGTGTAGGTTAGCGTGTCGTAGAAAGTATTCAGAATTTCTTCGTTGGACATACCCTGAATCATCAACGGATCAATGGCCTCGTCATTTTCCTCGCATTTCCGGCGATAGCGAGCCGTTTCTTCCGAATCCAGCGCGCGGAGCAAGGTCGTCACCGGCAGCTTGCGGCGACGGTCGATACGGACGTACATATGGTCCTTCGCATCAAATTCGAAATCGAGCCATGAACCGCGGTAAGGAATGACGCGCGCGGCAAAGAGATATTTACCAGAGGCATGAGTTTTCCCGCCGTCATGATCAAAGAACACGCCGGGCGAACGGTGCATCTGGGACACAATCACACGCTCGGTCCCGTTGACGACAAATGTGCCGTTCCGGGTCATCAGCGGCATGTCGACAAGGTAAACGTCTTGCTCCTTAATGTCGTGGATGGAGCGCAGACCGGTATCTTCATCGACATCAAAAACAGACAGGCGCAGCGTAACGCGCAGAGGCGCAGCATACGTCATACCGCGGGTCTGGCATTCTTCAACGTCGTATTTCGGGGCTTCAAGTTCGTATTTCACGAAGTCGACTTCGGCGCGGTCGGAGAAGTCTTTGATCGGAAAGACTGTGGCCAGAACTTCTTGCAGACCCTGCAATGTGCGGTCATCAGCCGGGATCCCCTCTTGCAGGAAGAGTTCGTATGAGTGGCGCTGCACCTCAATCAGGTTCGGCATTTCGGCAACTTCATTGATGCGACCGTAGCTGCGGCGGATGCGCTTGCGGCCTGTGAAGCTTTCAATATTATTTGCCGGAGGAATTTTTGCCGGTGATTTCTTGTTTGTTTTGCTGGTGGCTTTTGCTGCGCTCATGATCGATCCCGTTTCTTCAATCTTTTTAAAAATCTAAAACTGCCCTGTTTTTTCACATTGTTTTTTCGCATCCTCAGACAGCGAATGTAAAAATCCAAAGCACAAAACCCACCATCATCCTTTCCTGTTTTTGAAAAGGCTGAAAGTGGTCAAAACTCGCCGCTACGTTTGCGTTGAGGCGGAATTCCCAAAATATTCAAACTGGGTTTTCAATGTCATTCCCGAAAGTTTGATGGATATATGGCGTAAGACTCCACATGAGTCAACACCAAAATACGACGGGGACACAATGAATCATTGTGCCCCCATTACGATATTTTTATACGCTTATTTAAGAGCGACGCTCGCGCCGGCTTCTTCAAGCTTTTTCTTGATTTCTTCGGCTTCAGCTTTTGCAGCGCCTTCTTTGATGTTCCCACCAGCTTCAACGAGGTCTTTGGCTTCTTTCAGACCGAGACCTGTGATCGCGCGCACTTCTTTAATGACAGCGATTTTATTACCGCCGGCGCTTTCAAGAACGACATCGAAGCTGTCTTTTTCTTCGGCAGCGCCTGCGTCATTCGCAGCCGGAGCAGCCGCAACAGCCACGGCACCTGCCGCCGCTTCGATCCCGTATTCTTCTTTCAGAATGGTTGTCAGTTCTGAGGCTTCCATCAGAGTCAGGCCAACAATTTCTTCTGCCAGTTTTGCTACATTTGCCATTTTTAGTTTCCTTTCAGTTTTTCAAAAATGTTTTTAATGTTGGTTGTGGTTATTCCGCCTTATCGGCAACCGCTTTGATCGCCCCGGCTACTTTTCCGCCCGGCGCATTGATTGCGCCCGCCAGTTTGCGCGCAGGGGCCATAATCATTGCCGCAATCGTCGCGCGCAGCTCATCAAGACCCGGCATTTTCGCCAGAGCCTCAATCCCTTTTGCATCCAGAACCTGCTCACCCAGAGCACCTCCGAGGATGATCAATTTGTCATTATCCTTGGCGAATTTATGGGCGGCTTTCGCAGCAGCAACCGGGTCTGTCGAGGTTGCGATCCCGGTCGGGCCGGCGAACATGTCGCTGATCGCTTCAAATTTTGTGCCTTTGATGGCCAGTTTGGCCAGCGTGTTCTTGGTCACTTTGAAGGAGGCGCCCTCTGTACGCAGGCCTGCGCGCAGATCAGACATTTCCTTAACAGTGAGGCCGGAATAGTGAGTCACAACAACGATTTCGTCGTTGGAAAAACGTTCGTTCAACGCCTGAATCTCGGCTTCCTTTTGTGCGCGGCTCATGCCCATTTTTCATTTTCCTTTTCTGTTTGTCATCCCGAATACAAAGCGGAGGGATCTCAGTTCACCTCTTGAGATTTCTCGCTATCGCTCGAAATGACACGAGGGCATATTCAATAAAAAAGAGATGAACCCTTAAGGCTCATCTCTATCCGAGAAAGAAAAAGCAGCTCCCCTACTGACGGTTAGGCTGGTTATCTTTTTCTATCTATGCAGGGCTTTTATACATCTTGGGGCCTGCAGTCTCGGACAGATATGTTGTATCGGGGCCGACAATTAAAGCTTTATCGCCGGGGCGTCAAGGTATTTTTTGCCTTTTTAAAAACGCTTGACATTTTAGGAATAATGTCCTATACATAAGGTGTACAACGTCGTGCGGGCGCTTCCGTGCAATATCTGTCCCATAATGCCTCCTTGGTTGGAATCTCCTTATACATGATTCGTCCACAACGCGGGACTAAACAGTTAGGGAGTTCTTTATATGTCACAATCAGAAATATCAGCTACGAAAATGCGTGATTTCTCTCCATTTTCAAGTAAAAACGCTTGGGCGGATGTCAATCAAGGCATTAGGGAATATAACGAGTTGTGAAATACTGTTGCGCCGTCACCGCAGCGGTTACGAAGCGCCCATATTTCAAGAGGAGGCAAGGTTTACACACTTCCAGTTGTAGACGTTACCATTAAATTACCATAATGCGTTATACAAAATAGGCTAAACCCAAAAAACCCGTTGACTTTGGCCCAAGGGTTTTTTAGCGTCTTGCATTGGAATTCGTGGCGGCTTTGTTTATTTTTCAAAGCCGATGGCTAAAAACGCGAAGCTATATTAACCAAAACGCAACTAAAGGACGAAAAAGGATATGTCTAAGGAAAAATTTCAGCGGAACAAGCCGCATGCGAATATTGGAACGATTGGTCACGTGGACCATGGGAAGACGACGCTGACGGCGGCGATAGCGAAGAAGTACGGCAAGGGCGAGTCTGTAGACCAGATCGACAAGGCGCCTGAGGAAAAGGCGCGCGGGATTACGATTTCGACGGCGCACGTTGAATATGAAACCGATGCGCGCCACTACGCGCATGTGGACTGCCCGGGCCACGCGGACTATGTGAAGAACATGATCACGGGCGCGGCGCAGATGGACGGTGCGATTTTGGTGGTGAACGCGGCGGACGGCCCGATGCCGCAAACGCGCGAGCACATTTTGCTGGCGCGTCAGGTGGGCGTGCCTGCGCTGGTGGTGTACCTGAACAAGGTCGACCAGGTGGACGATGAAGAGCTGTTGGAGCTGGTGGAGATGGAAGTGCGCGAGCTTCTGAGCTCCTATGACTTCCCGGGCGATGATATTCCGATTATCAAGGGCTCTGCTTTGGCCGCTGTGGAAGGGCGCGATCCGGAGATTGGCGAGAACTCCATCGTCGAGCTGCTCAAGGCTGTAGATGATTACATTCCGACGCCGGACCGTCCGAAGGACCGTCCGTTCCTGATGCCGATCGAAGACGTGTTCTCGATTTCTGGTCGTGGGACGGTTGTTACGGGACGTATCGAGCAAGGCGTGATTAATGTGAACGACGAGATTGAAATCGTCGGGATCAAGGACACGCAGAAGACTGTTTGTACGGGCGTTGAGATGTTCCGCAAGCTTTTGGACTCTGGCGAGGCCGGTGACAATGTGGGGATCCTGCTGCGCGGGACGAAGCGTGAAGACGTTGAGCGCGGTCAGGTTCTGTGCAAGCCGGGCTCGATCACGCCGCACACGAAGTTTACGGCCGAGGCCTATATTCTGTCGAAGGATGAAGGCGGTCGTCACACGCCGTTCTTTACCAAATATCGTCCGCAGTTTTACTTCCGGACGACGGACGTGACCGGTGAGGTGAGCCTGCCTGCGGGCACCGAGATGGTGATGCCCGGCGATAACATCAACAACATGGAAGTGACCCTGATTGCGCCGATCGCGATGAACGAAGGTCTGCGCTTCGCGATCCGCGAAGGCGGCCGCACCGTCGGTGCCGGCGTCGTCTCCAAAATTATCGAGTAAGCTTCTCTTAGTATAGATTTTAAAAGGCCGGGTGTGATTCCCGGCCTTTTTTATTGGCCGTTTTCTTCCATGCCGTGATAAAATGATTTCTATGAGGCGGTTCTTTCAACTTATTTTGACTTTGTTTACAGTCGGTTGCGTATTTGTCGGCGGGCTTTCATATGCGCAAACCGGAGAGGCTAAACCGACCGATTATCGCCAGAGTTTTCTGGCCAATCCCTATTACGACAATATGGCCCGGCAGGCGATAGAGCAGAAACCGCCGCGCTTCGATTTCATGCAATTTCGCGCCTATTATTCACAAACCCGTCAATACGACCCGATCGGCGCACAAACCCTTGGCCAGCTTAATGATCTGGCTTATATCGTGAAAAACGATTCCGACCCCGAGCGCGTAAAAACCGCGTTATTTGGGTATAAACGTCTGGTGCAAGATCATCTGGCGCATATTGATGTGGTTTTACACGCGCTCTCGCTTTCGCGTACAGATAAGCGGTTTGGCGATCGTAAGTTTTATGAGTGGGTGCGTGACGGCATTATGAGAACAGTCGTCATATCCGGCGATGGTTATACGCTGGCCGGGGCGTATGACGTTATCACCCTGTCTGAAGAAACCATGCTGTTTAACCGGATGGGTTTTAATGCAAAACATAGTGAAGCCGTCAAGGAAGGCATCATTTATTACACTATGCATGATGTTATTGATGCCCGTACAGGTGCAGAACGCGCTGTGTTTGTGAACACCTCCATCCCTATGAAATATATGGAAGCCCTACAGGAAGAGCAAAGAGGCGCCTTTATACGCGGCCGGCAATAGATCAGACGCGCTATTTCATCTTTTTATAAAATGTCGACTTGGCCATTCCCAAAGCTTTTGAAGCCTGCGTGATGTTGTGGTCAAAATGGCCCAGGGCCATGTTCATGGCTTCGCGTTCAATTTCTTCAACGGTCTTAAATTCTCCGTCATCAGAAATAATATTGATGCCCTGTGATCGGCCAAGGGTGGTTTGTTCCGGTGCATTTTCCGATGCGTCTGCCAAGACGTTTAAATCGCCGATTTCCAAAGCGCTTTGCTCACTCATGACCATGGCGCGATTTATTACATTTTCGAGCTGGCGCACATTTCCCGGCCAATCACAGGACATCAGACTTTCCAGCGCGCCATTCGAAATTCCTTTTGGAATGGAGCCTTCATTGGCGCAAAAGCGCTCGATAAAATGGTTGACCAGCACCGGGATATCCCCTTTTCGCAAGCGCAACGGCGGCAACTCAATTTGCAAAACATTGAGGCGGAAAAACAGATCTTCACGAAAGTTCCTGTTTTCCACCTCCCGCTGCAAGTCGCGGTTGGTGGCGGAAATAATGCGCACATTAACCGGGACGGGCTTTCCCGCACCCACCGGTTCAACTTCTTTTTGCTGCAGGACTCGGAGCAATTTGACCTGGGTGTCGAGCGGTAATTCGCCAACTTCGTCGAGAAAAATCGTGCCGCCTTCGGCCTCCCTGAATTTGCCGATCTTTTTCTCCGTCGCGCCGGTAAAGGCGCCTTTTTCATGGCCGAACAGGGTACTCTCAACAAGCTGTGAAGGGATCGCGCCGCAGTTGACAGCGATAAAGGGCTTGCCGATGCGCACGCTTTCGCCGTGAATGGCTTTGGCAAAAACCTCTTTGCCGGTTCCGGTTTCTCCAGTGATCAGAACCGGAATATCGGATGCGGCGGCTTTTCGCGCAATGTCGACGACGGGAAGCAAGCCATTGTCATGACCAACCAAGTTATTGAATGTGAATGTGCCGTCCTTTTCGTTTTTCAGGCGGCTGACTTCTCTGGTCAGTGTGCTGATTTTCAGCGCATTTTTGACTGTGACCGCCATGCGATCGCCTTCATAGGGTTTGGTCAGGAAATCCGTTGCACCAAGTTTCATCGCCGCCACCGCGTCGTCGATGTCTTTACTGCCGGTCAGCATAATGACCGGTATGGCGGGATATTTTTGTTTTAATATTTGCAAGGTTTCGATGCCGCCCATAACCGGCATATTCAGATCCATAATGATCAGTTTGATGTTTGTATGTTCGTCTTCCAGAATTTTCAAGGCATCACGTCCGTTTTCCGCTTCCCGGGCTGAAAAATCGAGCTTTCTGCGCAAAAGCGTGGCCAGCATCTGGCGCTGCATCGGGTCGTCTTCAACAATGAGAACAGGTCTGGTCACGGTTTAAGCGTAGCACATGTTGGTTAACAAAGCGTTTGATTTTGAGAAAAATACGATTGTGTTCTCGTTTTCAAACGTTTGATTTTGAGAAAGTATATTTCTACCTTCAGATAACATATTGATTTTAAACAATTCATATTTTGGCACGGTCGTTGCTATACATAATACAAGAGGGTTTGCATACAAGGTTGCAAAAAGCTGTCGGGAGGGAGAAACAATGCAGCTCATTCGGCAAAAGACGGAAGAAAAGCTTATACAGGCACTTAAACATTACTGGGAAGAACAGCCGACGCATAGGTGCCTGCAGCTTAAATTTTCCCAAACAGACGAGGATATTGAAGAATGGCTTGAACTCCTCATGTATGAATTAGGCACGCAGTTTGATGATCCGTCTTTGCAAGCCTATCTGTGTCACGATCGAGATATATTTGTGTTGGCGCGCACATTGACCCAAAAACGCGTTGAAGAATTTTTTGCCCACATAGCCCCAAAACTCACGCCAGCCCTTATATCCCCGGGGCTGGCGGCACTTTTTGAAATCGGGGTGGATTGGCCAAAACTGAGAAGAATATGCGAAAAGAAAATTGAGAATCTCAAGCTGCTTGAAGCGATGCGCGGGGCCAAAACCGCTGAAAAAACACCGAAGCTTACCAAGGAAGAAGCGCTCAAAAGCTTGGACAAAGATCTCATTCAGACTCTGGCTTCTCGACGCCGCAAGCGCGGCCAGCCGGAAATCATGATTGTCGAGGACGATCTGTTCTCACAAAAGATGGTCGGCAATGCACTGAAGAATAAATATCTGCTCTCCATGAGCGCCGATGGGGCCGGAGCGTTGATGAACTACGTGAATAAAGCGCCGGACGTTTTATTTCTCGATATTGGTCTACCCGACATTAACGGACATGACGTTTTGGAACGGCTTTTCAAGCTCGATCCTCAGGCTTATGTCGTGATGTTTAGCGGCAACGGCGACCGGGAAAATGTCTTGAAGGCCGTAGAACTGGGGGCGAAAGGTTTTGTCGGCAAGCCGTTCACGCAGGAAAAGCTTATCCAGTACATCGAAAAATCACCCTTCATTCAGGAAAAACTTAACAGGGAGAAACAGTATGGAAATCTTGTCCACTAACGCGGAAGGCCCTCTGGCCGGATTGGCCACCTCAATCGCCAGAGACCCCAGAACATGGAAGGGCTGGCAGTGTCTGCATATTGAACTGCCGTCCTCGGATCTGGATCTGAACTGCTTCGTCTGGATTAAATCGGTGATTGAGGCTTATTTGCCGAACGTTGAGGGGCGGACATTTTTTTGCAGCCACAAACATGTTTACGTTATTTGCAAGGATATAACCGTCGATAATCTGGAGCATATCGGCCAGATGATTGGTGATTTCATCAAACACGATCATTATATGACGGCAGATTATCGTGTTTACGATCTGGCGAGTGGGGGGGCGCGTTTTTCGGACGCGTTTTTCAGAGATATAGAAATCGCCTCCGACAATCAGGACCTTCCCGACAATATTTTAAACCGTATGCAAGAGCTGAGCATGTTCAGAATCATGGAGCATGAAGACAATGTCCAGTGCCGTATCGGTCTTGATCAGGCGAAAGTTCTTCTGGTCGAAGACGACCCGGTGACGCGCTGGATGGTGCGTAATGCCCTGAAGCATGAATGCGATCTGGCCACGGTTTCGGAAGGGCACAAAGCCTTTGAAATGTATGCGTCCTACCAGCCGGATATCGTGTTTCTGGATATCAATTTACCGGATGCGAACGGCTATGACGTGTTGGAGTGGATTATTCATAACGACCCTGGCGCGGCTGTGGTGATGTTCAGCAGCAATGACAATCTGGACAACATCGCCAGTTCCATGGACCAGGGCGCGCGAGGCTTTATCGCCAAGCCTTTTTTGAAGGAACAGTTGCTGCATTATATTCACAATCATGCGCGTTAATTGCCGAATAAAAAACCGAAGACAATATTTTAAAAGGGTAGGTTTAGATGAAAGGTATTGTATTCACAGAGCTTCTGGATTTGATTGAAGAAAAATTCGGCCAGGACATACTCGAAGACGTTCTTGATGAATGTAAGCTGGAATCGGGCGGCGCGTACACCTCTGTCGGGACTTACGATCATAAAGAACTTTTGGAAATCGTTACGGTTTTAAGCCGGTATACGGCTGTCCCGGTCAAGGATCTCGTTCGTAAATACGGTCATCATCTTTTTTTCCGTTTTCGTAAACTTATGCCCGAATTCTTTGAAAAACCGACCAACGCCTTTCAATTTCTTGAAACTGTGCACGGCACCATCCATGTAGAGGTTAAAAAGCTCTATCCTGACGCCAAATTGCCTTCTTTTGAAACTTCAAGAGAAAGCGACACCGAACTTGTCATGACCTACATATCGTCCTGTCCTTTCGCAGATTTTGCCCACGGCCTGATGCAGGGATGTTTTGATTATTACAATGAGGACATTCGTATAGAGAAGGAAGATAAAAACAACGAACAACAGTTTTGTCGTGTTTTTACCTTAACAAAACGATGAGTGACACCCTTGATATAAATAAGAAAATTTTCAGACTCGAAAAAAGAGCCGTTCGTGAAAAGCTCGCTCGTTTAGAAGCGGAACGGTTGCTCGAAAGAAAAACTCGCGAAATATACGCCCTGAACAAGAATATCTGCGAGCATTCGCGCTTGCTGGAAACGGCCGTCGTCAATGCCAAGGACGCCGTGGTTATCACCAGTGCTCTGCTTGAAAATGGCGGACCTGAGATTATCTATGTCAACGAAGCCTTTACGCTGATTTCTGGATATAGCGCCGATGAGGTTATAGGCAAAACGCCAAGGATTTTACAGGGCCTCGATACAGACCCAAAAGAACTTGCGCGTCTTAAAGATACCCTATCCAGAGGGCTGTCTTTTTCAGGTGAGTTGGTAAATTATACCAAGGCCGGTGAGCCTTACTGGATTGATATCAGCGTTACCCCGATCTTTGATGAGAATGGGTGCGTCACGCATTTCACGGCGATTGAGCGCGATATTACGGAGCGTAAAAAGTTTGAGACAGAGTTAGCGAAGGCCAAGCTTGAAGCGGAAAAGGAGATTGAGGAACGCAAACGGATTGAGCAGCAAATGCAGGAATACGCCGACAAGCTTGAACTTATTCGTTTTGATGCCGTCGCCGCCCAGCGCAAGGCCGAAGCGGCCAACCAAGCCAAAAGCGAGTTTCTGGCCAATATGAGTCATGAGCTGCGCACGCCGATGAACGGCATTATCGGCATGGCCGAATTCCTGCTCGATTCCCATCTGGATGCCGAACAGCGCGATAATGCGGAGACGCTGCACCGCTCCAGTCAAAATCTTTTGGCCATCCTCAATGACATTCTCGATATTTCAAAAATCGAAGCCGGGGAGCTTGATATTGAAACGGTGCCCTTTGATCTGAGCACGGCGGTGCGTCAGATCGTGCAGCTCTTCTTGCCGGTCGCCACAGACAAAAGAATTACTCTGGCCTTTGAAGACAACGAAGATGTGCCGACAACAGTGATGGGCGATCTTGGAAAATTTCAACAAATTCTGCGCAATCTGGCCAGCAATGCCATTAAATTCACCGAAACGGGCGGCGTTACGATCTCTTTGAGCAAGGGCCGCGGCCGCTTTGTCAATATTGCCGTTGAGGATACGGGTATCGGCATTCCCGAAGACAAGCTCGAAACAATCTTTGACAAATTCACGCAAGCCGACAGTTCGGTGACGCGGGAATTTGGCGGCACCGGTCTGGGCCTTGCGATTACGCAGCAACTTGTCGAGTTGATGGGCGGCGAGATCAGCGTTGAAAGCGTGCGGGGGACCGGGTCTGTTTTTCGCCTTGAATTGCCGCTCGATCCGGCGGATGCAGATTTGAAACCGGTCAATCTTTATGACGCCAAGCAATCGGTTTCCCAAGGATTGCTGCCGACGAATATCCGCATTCTGGCGGTTGACGATCATCCGATCAATCAAAAGTTTGTTCTCAAACTCCTGACCAAGCTTGGCTTTCATAATATTGACCTGGCGGAAAACGGTCATCAGGCGTTGGATATGATCGAACGCAACGCTTACGATCTGGTTCTCATGGATTGCCAGATGCCGGAGCTGGACGGTTATCAGGCGACCACGGAGTTACGGATCAAGGAAGAAGGAACCGGACGGCATTTGCCGGTGATCGCCCTGACGGCGAACGCGATGGTCGGGGATCGTGATAAATGCCTGAAGGTCGGTATGGATGATTATCTCAGCAAACCGATCCGGCCGGAAAAACTGATTGCTCTCATTACCCAGTATGTTGGCGGTGATGATACGGACAATACTTGCGATGCTCCCGTTCTTGCCGATATTTCCCAAAAGGAAGAGATCCCGGTTGATTTAGAACATCTGCATATGTTTACCGATGGCGATCCTGACGAAGAACGCGAGCTTCTGGATTTGTTTTTCGGTCAGGCCGGTCTGAGCCTTTCCCAACTGGAAGCGGCTTTGGACAGCGATGAAGATGAGGCCTGGAGACAGGCCGCGCACCGCCTTAAAGGCGCTTCGGCGAATTTGGGGGCGAATGTCCTGTCTGAAACCTGCGCTCTGGCCGAATACGGCTACGAAAGCGACGCCTCTTCGAAAGAGGATATGCTTGCGCAGATAAAAACCCGGCTGGACGATGTCGATCACTTTTTTGCCAGCCAGCATGGCGGAGGGTGCAATATGCGCGCCAGCGCCATATTTTAATCTCTTTCGGGTTTAATGGCTTGTCTGTGTCCCGATCAGACGTTTCGATGTGTGAGAGTGTCTACGGATACGAAATTCAGCATTCCGCACTTCAAAAAATTGTGCCCGCCCCTCTATGGCGGTGAATAAAGACGCATCGGCGCCGGTCAGCCAGACCTGTCCGCCCAGATCCTCGAGCACCGCATACAGCCCGGCCCGGCGCTGTTCATCCAGATGCGCGGCAACCTCATCCAGCAACAAGATCGGCGCGAAGCCGCGCTCCCCGGAAATCAACCGGGCATGCGCCAACGTAATACCGATGAGCAGCGCTTTTTGCTCGCCCGTCGAGCATTGATCCGCCGCCATATCTTTCGCGGCATAGCGCACCAGCAAATCCGTTTTATGCGGTCCCGTCGCCGCACCGCCGGTCACGGCATCTTTCGCCCGCGACGCGCCAAGCTGATACGCAAACAGGCTTTCAACTTCCAGCGCTGAAGCTTGTACCAGTAAATCCTCCAACGTTCCGCGCACGGTGAGATGCGCCGTGGGGAAATGCGGATTTTCCGCCGCCCGGCACGCCGCCTGCAGGCGCTGGGCAAAATCCATCCGCGCCGCCGCAATCGCTACGCCCGTCTCGGCCATCTGCGCCTCGAGCGAACCCAGCCAGCTTTCATCCGCGCCGCCTTCGCCCAGCAGTTTCGCGCGCTGACGCATCGCGTTTTCATACCGGCTGACCCGCCCCGAATGTCCGGGATCAAAGCCAAACACCAGCCGATCGAGAAATCTGCGCCGATGCGATGCCGAATCCAGAAACAACCGGTCCATCTGCGGAGTCAGCCATACACAAGCCACATATTCGGCCAGAGCCATCTGGCCGCGCACATTTTCACCATTCACCCGAATCAGCCGTTTATCCCCGGACGGCTCCAGCCCCGTACCAATCTGCACCGGTCCGTATTCCGTTTGCACCTGCGCCGCCACCGCCCACGGATTACCCGTCCCTTTTGGAGCCTCTTGGCATTGAATTTCAAGATTCTTCGCCCCGCGTAAACCTCTGCCCGGGGAAAGCAAAGATATGGCCTCCAAAATATTCGTCTTGCCCGCGCCATTGTCCCCATGCAGCACAATCATCCCGGTGCGCAAATCCTCTAGGGCCGCCTCCGGGTAACAGCGAAAATTGTGAAGTTTGAGGTTTCGAATAAATGTCATATAGTTCTAGGCAACTCAGTTTAAAAATCAAAGGATTCGCCATGCCAGCAAAAATCATTATAGGGTTTTTTATCCTCTTATGCGCGCTGTTCTATAATTTTTCGCCCGCTCAGGCACAGAAAAAATCCACCACGCCCGCCACCCATATGTGGGTGCAAAACTATCAAAACCTGCTCTTTGTTTATGTTCGATCCTTGGAAGAATGCGAGATGTTTACCCGTCAGGCCGCCGCGATCAATTCAACCGAGGGCCACTGCTATAACGGGGAAAGACTGCTCAAGAAAATCCACTGCACCAAGCCGGTCAAACGCGACGAAGCTGCGAAATGTTCCTAGTACATAAGAAAAAACAACTTACCACCCCTCAATTTCGTCATTGCGACCCCGGACTTGATCCGGGGGAAACAATCCAGAGTCCCCGAAATTCTGCCGTTTTTCTGGATTGCTTCGTCGGCTTCGCCTCCTCGCAATGACGGAATACGGGGCCTTTTCAGAAATTGAGACAAGGGGCGGTAAAGAAAAAACAAATTTTTTCTTGCACTACGGCACGGTTTGATATACTAGCACAACGATTATGAATATAAAAACAACTACACCATCGCTTGTTTTATCAGCCGTAGTCGCCTTCAGCTTGACTGGTTGTGGCGATCATGGCCCAAGCCATCTGACGCAGGCAAAGGCTACTAACCAGACTCGCTACACGGGTCGTCAGGCGCGGCTTGATGGGATTATGGACGAGGTGAGCCGCAGCCGTGCACAACCGAATACAAACGACCCCACTGCCGCCAGATAAGTTAACTTACCGCATTGATCTGTGCGCCGGATTTATACGCCTCCAGCCCCTCAACCACTTGATCAAACAACCGCTGACACGCTTGGCGGCTGGTTCATTCCGCATGCACAGCCCTGAGCTTGCGAACATTATATAGTCGTTTAAATTAAGGATTACACAGAGGCGAAAACGACCGGCTTTTGAAAAAATCGACGACAACGTACATACAGGTACTTTGAGGAGATTTTTTCACTTGTGCCCCAGAGGGTAAAAACGGCTTCGTTTGCAGACCTGTATAATTCTTAAGTTGAATGACTATAGCCTGTCTCGAACAAAACGATCATGTGTTCCCCGTGAAAACGGGGGTCTTAACCATTTGATTTTAAAATATCCCCGCTCTTGCGCCCCAGAGGGCATGCGATAAACTCGTCCCGCCCGCAGATTGAAAGGAGGAATATTTTATAAAATTAAATTATTTTTATAATTTTTTAAATATTATTAAAAAATATCTTGATTTTATTTAACATATGTGTATACAATGCGATTGTAGGAGAAGAAAGAAATGAAGAATTGTCCTGCATGCAGCAATCCGTTAGTTCCCGTCAGGCTTTCATGTAATGCCTGCGGGGTCACGATGGAAGGAGGCTTTAAAATGCCCCGTTTGGCGCGATTATCAAAGAATTCCCAAGAGCTCGCAGAATTGTTTATTCTCTTTGGAGGAAATCTGAAAGAACTGTCTGCAAAAATGGAAATAAGCTATCCGACCCTGCGCAAGCGCGTGGATGATATGATCGGTGAGCTTTCCGGGTTGCAAAAAAAAGACGCGCTGGAAATAGGCACCATTCTCGACCGGATTGAAAACGGTGAAATCAAGGCTGAAGAAGGTATGAGACTGATAAGGGAGATGAACAGTGAGCTATAAGGAAAGACTGGAAAAAATGATTGCCTCCGGCGTCATTACGACGGATCAGGCAAAAGGACTGCAAGACAGTATTGGTAAAGGCGCACCGCAGGCGAATGCCCCCGCGCACAAAGCTGTGCCTGCCGGGGTTATTGCCGGGAGTGCGGGTGTGATCGCCGTTTTTCTAATGATAACCCTCTTCCTATCGTCCGGTGGTGAAGGACAAGAAGTACGACAAATACAGGATGTCAGCGAAAGCCTGAACCAGATAGCCGCCATGGGCGGACTCAAGGGTACGGCCTCGTCCTTCATGGCGTTGGTTATATTGGGCCTGCCGTTGATCGCAGCGTTTGCCGGTTACATGCCTTTTGTGCATAACCGTTTCGTTACTCTTGAAGAGGAAATGCTGGCCTCATGGGCGCATGTGGAATCCTGTTATCAAAAACGTGCCGATCTTCTGCCCAATCTGGCCGAGACCGTGCGCAGCTATCTGAGAATGGAAAAAGGCGTGCAAAGCGATGTGACGCAAGCGCGCGCCGGACAGGAAAATCTTGCCGCCGCCTTGAAAGAATTTGAACAAATCCGCGTGGAAACGGTGGAACAATCACTTGTTCGGGATCAAGTCGTTCCGGTTTTGGGCAAGCTGTTCGCCGTGATGGAAAATTATCCGGATCTGAAAGCGGCGGAAAATATTTCCCTGTTGCAACACCAGCTTGAAGATATTGAGAGCCAGATCAATGCGGCGCGGATTTACTACAATGAAGCTGCGCGCGATTACAACCGTGCTATCGGGAAGGTGCCGGGCAATCTGGTCGCCACGATGGGAGGTTTCCAGCCCCGACCTTATTTCGAAGGCGCGGTGGCTTCCAGCACGGCTGAAAAAATCGAACTTGCAGCCTAAAAACTACTGAAAAGAGGAAAAAGAAAATGAGCAATGCCAAAACAAATATTTCAGCCGCCTTGCTGGTCATCGTGCCGCTGGTGGTCATTATCGGAGCTTTCGTGATCCTGCATAACGGCCTTGTGAGCAAGGAAGAATCCGTCATGGGAAGCTGGGCGCAGGTGGAAAGCAATTACCAACGCCGCGCCGATCTGATTCCCAATCTGGTCAAAACCGTGCAGAGTTTTGCCGAACATGAACGCGCCGTTTTAAGCGATGTCACAGAAAAACGCGCGGGCGGAACGGCTGTGGAACAAGCTATCGGAGATCTGCTCAAAAGCCGGGACGAGGCGGAAAAACTGGCGCAGGGCGCAGAAAGCAAGCTGGGCGATGAAACCTACATGAAAGCGTTGGCCACCGCGCAACAGCAGGTTGGCACGCGCATGGGCCATTTGTTCGGGCTGGTGGAGAATTACCCGCAGCTTCGTTCTTCCGACAATTTCCTGGCGCTTCAGGATCAACTTGAAGGCACGGAAAACCGGATCAACGTGGCCCGGATGAACTTCAACGAAAACGTGCGCGCCTATAACGCCGCTATCCGCAAAATGCCGGCCAGCCTGATCGCCGGTATGGGCGGCTTTACCCGTAAAGCGTATTTCAAAGCCGACGATGGCACGGACAAGGGCGTGAAGGTTGAGTTTTAAAAATGACTTTTAAAAAAATCTTTTTCACTCTCCTTGTTCTGGCTATTCCGGTAACGTTTTTTCTGTACAAAAACGGTTTCGGGACTGGCAATGCGCCGCAGGTCACGGCGCATTCCTCCTATGAAGAAAATACGAATGAACAATTCTCCACGTCCTATATCGAAGATAGCGCGGGAATTCTGGGAGCTTTTACCCATCATCTTGATCGCATGGCTGAAGACTGGCGGGACGATCTGGGCGTTGAGATCAAAATTGTAACTCTGAACGGCGGTAGCCAAGACATTAATGTCTTGGCAAACAGATTGTTCAAGGAAAAGGAAATCGGCAAAACGGCAAAGAACGGCGGCGTTCTTATCTTGATAGATTCAGGTCGCCGGGATGCGCGTATTGAAGTGTCCTATTCTCTCGAAGGGTTGTTTACCGATGCGCAAACCGGGCTGCTCGCCCGCAACCAGCTTGCGCCTTATGCATCTTACCGCGTTGCTGGGATGGCGGTCATGGATGTGATGCGTTTTCTGAACGATTCTGCGTTGGAGCAGGCTGTCTACGGTAATTTCAATCTTCCCGAACAGTTCGAAAATTCCGAAGAGTTCCAAACCAGAAAACTGCTCTATTCGGGTGGGGGTGGCGCAAAAACCGATATTCCGGATGTGCCGACGGACACTGATTTTAAAAAGCCCGTTCCTGCAAATAAACAGGCGCTTTATGCGCCGGGCTCCACGCCCGAAAAAACGATCGAGGCTTACAAGCGTTCCCTGAAAGATTATATCGGCACTCCCGAACTACCTTTGTTTACGGAAGGTTCGCAGGAAATGCGGCGGCGTTATCCTTTCGCCCCTTATGAGGCAAAAGTGGATTTGCGCGGTATTCTGGCGGCGGAACCTCTGACGATCTATACGGAAGGCGATTATGCCGCGGCGCTACCGCCAACGCCGGTCAGTGGCTACCGCCCTGTTCTGATGAAAAAAACAGGCGGCGTCTGGCAGATTGACATGGTGGAAACCATCAAGAATCTATTTTTTATCAGCGGCGGAAAGTATGTTTTGCAAAACAAAAACACGCCCTACTATTTTGCCTTGAACCGTCTGAACGGTGAGAAGAACAAGGAAGATATTGCCGCTTTTGCCATTCCCGAGGGTGATTTAAAAAAGCTTATATCGGCTTTGGAAAAACAGAACGACCCGCTGTCCCGCTTTATGCTGGCGGAGTTATTGTTCCGTAACGCCTTTGCCGCGGTTGATGCCCTGCGCTACTACGAGGAAGCTGCCCGGACTGCGCCCGCCGATCCGCTGTTTGTGACGACATTCGCAAAGCGAGCGCTTTATCTTCACTTTCCGGAACTGGCCCTTCCCTACATCGAGCGGCTTGGCGGCGACAACGATTTCCTTCTGGCCCGCGCCTATGCGCAAATGGAACGTTATGGCGAAATCGAGCGCCTGATGCGTGCGCGGTTAAAACGAAACGCCTGGGACCGGCAGGCGCTCGTCCGGCTGGGCTGGGCGCTGGAACAACAGGGGAAAACCGGGGAAGCCGAAAAGACAGACCGGATCATCGAAAAACTTGACGTGGATCCGAAAAAGCCCGGAAATCCGGTTGCTCTGGATTTTGCGCCTGCCATGCCCGTCTATCACGCGAAGAACACAACAATGGTTGGCTCAACCAAAGTCTATGGATTCAGCGCGTTTACAACCGGCATGACCAACACCAGCGCCCGCCCGGTGCAGATTGATTCGATTGTTCTGACCAGCGTCGGGACGGGTCGAACCAGCGGTCTGGGCGATATAAAAGATTATTGGCATTACGGGAATCAAAACCGCATCCTGCAACCCGGGGAACGCATATCGTTCAACAAGACCTGGGGGTTCACGGTCGATCCCGGTCACCAGCGCTTAAGTTATCTGTTTGATGTTTGCTGGCATGCCGTCGGAAGTCCGAAAAAGCAATGCGATGTGAAACGGCTGGACCTTGTTTCCGATTTGAATGTATTGAAAGTGGGCTGGCAATGAAGAATTCGCGACAACTTTTCCTTCTGGCCGCCGCTCTTCTCGCCGCGTTGGGTGGGGCGCTGGCATACAAGGCGGTTGTGCGCCCCTTCGTGGCCGTCGATCACTGCCTCGATCACGGCTGGCGTTGGGACACGAAGAGCGCGGCGTGCGCTTTTTCCGCCGACAAACGCCCCGGCGTTGGCGATGAACTTCTGTTCGATTATACTGGTTTGCTTGAATACCATCATGAAGGCGTGAATGCCTATCTTGAGCGCATCCGCGATCAGGATGGGATCGAAATGCTGATTGTCGTTCTGCCTTCGCTCTCACAGGCGGAACTGGGCGAAACCGTTCAGGAGTCGGCCTTTCGCCTGTTCAATCACTGGCAGATCGGGCGGGATTATAACGGACGCGGTGTGCTTGTCCTGATGGCCGCGGACATCAGGCAGGTCAAGATCGAGGTGGCGCAGGAACTCGAGGACGTGTTTACGGATTTGTTCAGCGGTTACGCCGCCGACCGGCAGCTTAAGCCGCATTTGGAACAGGGCACGCTTGGTTCCGGTCTCGTGGCGGTTATGGAGGAGTTTGAACAGCGCGCCTATCTTAAACAGGCCGGAAACTACACACCGCAAAGCATCGCCGCGCGGGACCGTAAATTGCTGGCCGCCGGTGCGGGTGTACGCCGGGAGTTATCGACTTATGAAATCCAAAAGCCCTCCTTCGGGAAAAACACTCCGGGCAAGAAAGGCGCGGCCACACCGGAAAAGGCCTGGGAGATCACGGTTTCAAAATGGCTGGGCGAAGGAAAATACAAAGATTTTGACATCTACACCGAAGCCAGCAAGCTGATTTCCGGGGATCAGGACAATCTCCGCTACGACTGGGCGCGGCGTTACAAAGGGAAGAACTACAAAATCCTGCAGAATGGCGATTATGCGATCGTTTCTTTCGGCAAGACAGAGGGCTGGGACAACAGTCCGGCTTTTTTGATGCGCACATCCGATCCGGACGGCTGGAAAGTCGATTTTGCCATGCAGCGCAAATATGTTGTCATGGGAAAAGCCCCTTACTGGTCGATTGAGTTGGCCGATCACCCTTATATGAATATTCCCGGCTTGTATTCCCATGCCTGGACAACCTTGGGAAAGGATATTCCGCTGGATCCGGCGGATATTTACACGACGGACAACGACGTGGGTCTTGCTGCACGCTACAAAGCCTTAAAAGCCAGCAATACGCAAGATTTTGAAACGCAGATGGAACTAGGCCGTCTCGGCGTCATCATGGCGCTATTGCCGCAGGATATCCATCCCTACCTCAAGAAGGCCATGACGCTGAACCCGGACAGTCCTTTGCCGCATAAATACATGGCCATCAACACGGTCGAAAGCAATTACCAGTACAAAACCGCTCTGGCCGAGATGGAAAAATTTCTGAAAAAAGGCGGCGATCCGGTGTTCGGGTATAACTATCTGGGATATCTGCATATGCAAACAGGTGATTATAATGGGGCGATCAAAGCGTTTGCGCAATCTCTGCGGGCAGAAGAGCACAATCTTTACGCCTATGAGAAACTTTCACAATGCTACGCAAAAACCGGACAAAAAACAAAGGGGCTTGGCGCGTTCAGGAAAGCAAACGCCATTGCTCCGGATCACTGGCGAACCCGCCATTTGGAATGGTGGCTGCGCAATCGCAAGGAAAACTTTTTTAGAGAGGACGTGAAACAATGAAAACGACAATGCATTTTTTCTATCTGTTTGCGGTGTTTCTATGGGTTTTGAATGGAACATCTGCGCAGGCTTTTTTCGGTGGCTGCAAAAACAGTCTGGTTTGCGATGAAGCAGAGCTGTTTGAAAAAGGCCAGCAGGACTGGATCGGCACGTACCACGCCACGCTGTTGAAAGAAGACGACATCGACTACCGGGTTCTTACAACGTCAAAAACTGTAGATATAAATGTTCTGGCGCACGAGAAATTCAAGGAGATGAAAGTCGGCCAGCGCAGCAAATCCGGGCGCGGCCTGTTGCTGGTTATTGCCATCGGAAATTTTGCAGGCGGCGGCGAGGTCCGCCTTGAAGTGTCCGCCGGGCTGGAGGGTGTTTACACAGACGCGTTTATTTCCTATATCCAGCACCGCCAGATGGTACCGTTTTTCCGCGCCGGGCGCGTGGCCGACGGCATTCTTGCCACGACGGAAATGATTGTCACCCGCGCGATAGAGGCTAAAGAAGGCCAGGAATTTTCCCCGCCGATGGAAAGCTTTTCAACCGGAGCAGGTGCGGCCAACCCGGCACAGATCGGCGCGGGTATGCAACGCCTGCCGAAGGACTTTCCCGCGCCGGCGCTCGGCAGTCTGGAAGCTGCGTCCCCGCAGCAGATTCTGGATATTTATCTCGGCACGCTGGAGGACCGGAATGCCAATCCGGACCTGCCGATTTTTACCAAAGCCACGCGGGAATGGAAAAAAACATGGGTTGTTACGCCCGCGCAAATGGACAACGAAGCGAAATCTCTGCACCGCTGCGGCCAAGGCGTAACAAAGATCAAAGGGAAATATGCGGTCATCCGTTTCGGCCCGCCGGAAAGCAAACGTGAATGCAATCCCTTCTTTTTTGAGGAAGAAGACGGAGTCTGGCGGCTCAATTTCCTGATGCTGATGAAAGCAGTGCGCTTCAATCACCGCAATGAATGGCATTTCGATCTGTCAACGAAACATCCCTACGGCTTTGCCTTTACAGACTGGCACTTCGACCAGTATGGTTTTCCGCATTGATAGCGTTAGACAAACAACTGCAAACGCATATATGCGAGTAGGGGTTTAGGTTTATTCGTTTGATCCGCTGTCACCTGATAACGGCGCTGGCCGCTTCTAGCTCTCTAAAGTTGGTAATGTCACCAACAAATGAATAAGGCGTTTTTAAATCTGTTTCATTATTAAAAAAAGATTTAACGCTTTCAGAATATTTGATTTTCCAGCATCATTGCCTCCGATCAAGGCATTTAAATCTGTACATGAATGCAAAGTCGCTGAGTAAATTGAGCGAAAATAAGCAATTTCAAGTTTGGAAATCAACTCCATAAGTATTCCTCTCTATATTAACTCGTGCGTGTAGCTGTTAAGATTAAACGTTAGCTATTAATTTTTTAAAGACGGGTTGCTCATGCAACCCTGCCTTGTGGCGAACAGGGGGTGTGCAAACGGAAGGAAAAATCGACAAGGTTGGTGCGGGCGCAGGTTTACCGAGCCACGGCCTTGTCTATTTTTCTTGAAGTGCGCCGAGGGCGCAGCCCTAAGCATAAATAAAATGAAACTTTAAGACTTTTTTACGCGAATAGTGTATTATGAGGTTTGTGCGCAGGATATTGCTCGGATTAGTGACATTTTTGATGCTCACGCCAATTTTGACGTGCGCAATGCCGTTTTGTCCGATGAAAGGGGCGCAGGCGGCAGAGGCGAAACCTTGCCACCAATCGAAAGACAGCAAAAAATCCGGGCCGATGATGGCGCTGGATTGCATGGGCGTCGATTTGTTCCAGCCAAGTCTGCAGGCCGATGTGCCACAACCTGACACTTCCGTTGATGTTATTCATTTCGTTTGGGCCGATCTGACAGCCGATTACGGTTTCCAGCCTGTCGATATTCACGGTATTCGCGGCCCGCCCGATTGGGCCGGGCGAACGCCGGGTCAGCCTTCTCTTATCCTCACCACGCAGCGCTTTAGAATTTAAGCGCACCTCTTTTCCTTATTTTTTAACCTTGGGAAAGGAGATTTATTATGCGTGTTTTATTGACTCTTTTATTACTGTTTACCTTTGTGCCTGCGGCGATTGCCGCAGAAGACTATATCTGCCCGATGCATCCGCATATCAGCGGCAAGGAAGGCGATAGCTGCCCGATCTGCGGTATGACGCTGGTGCCTAAAATGGACAAAGTGCCGGAGAGTATGGCGCATGAAGGCCATAGCGCCGACATGTCCGATATGGCCGATATGTCGGAAGGAACGTTTCACATTGATCCGTCTTACGTTCAAACACTCGGTGTTAAAACCGCTAAAGTGACTCATCATGATTTTGGCCGGAACATCCGCGCTTTTGGCAAGATTGCGCCGAGCACAAGGCTGGAATATGCCGTGGATGTGCGCGCGAAAGGCTGGATTGTTGACCTGCCCGTCGATGCCGTAGGCGATACCGTCAAGAAAGGCGATTTGCTCTTCACGTATTACAGTCCCGACCTGATGACGGCGCAATCGGATTTCCTGATCGGCAGCCGCGTGGGCAATGCGGAGCAACGTTTGCGCCTGTTCGGTATGGAGGACAAAGCCATTGCACAGCTTAAAAAGAAAGGCCGGTTTCTGGAGGAAACGCCTTTTTACGCGCCGACCGCTGGCACGGTGACAATGCTGAATGTGCGCAAAGGATCGCACGTTAATGAAGGCGGCAGCGTTTTAACATTGCAGGATTTTTCCAAAATCTGGGTGAATGCGGATGTCTCTGTCCGTGATGCGCAGTTCCTGAGCGTGGGCACTTCTACGGCTGTAACAGTGCCGGAAACGGGAGCGCATTACGAAACCGTGGTTGATTTTATCCATCCGGTCACCGATCCTCAAAGCCGCACGGTGATGGTGCGCCTGATCCTTGATAACCCGGACGGTGCGTTAAAGCCCGATACTTACGTGGATGCCGTGTTCAACGCCGATGTGCAATCGCGTCTGGCTGTGCCTGCGGAAGCCGTCCTGTACGGCAGTATGGGCGCGTATGTGCTGGAAAATGTCAGTGACGGGATGTTCCGACCCGTCATGGTGGAAACCGGGATCACGGCGAACGGTCTGACCGAGATTAAAAGCGGACTTAAGCATGGCCAGCGGATTGTGACTTCGGGGCAGTTTATGCTGGATGCCGAAAGCAACCTGAAAGGCGGCATGGCCGGGATGGAGCATGACCATGGAGAATAATCACATCCACGACCCGGCAAACAGTTTTGCCGCCAAGATTATAGACTGGTCGGTTGCCAATAAATTTTTTGTCATGCTGGGCGCATTAGCGTTGCTGGCCGCCGGGGTTTTGGCGGTTACGAAAATCCCGCTGGACGCCATTCCCGATTTGTCGGATACGCAGGTGATTATCCGCACGGACTGGCCGGGGCAGGCCCCGCAGGTGATTGAGGATCAGGTGACGTATCCGCTTTCCACGCAAATGCTTTCGCTGCCGAAAACCAAGGTTGTGCGCGGTTTTTCCATGTTCGGCACCAGTTTTGTTTACATCGTTTTTGAAGACGGTGTGGATATGTATTGGGCGCGGAGCCGGACGCTGGAATATCTCTCACAGGTGCGCGGTATGTTGCCCGAAGGGGTGGAGCCGCAACTCGGGCCGGATGCCACGGGAGTAGGGTGGGTATTCCAATACGCGCTGTACGACCGCACCGGCCAGCATGACTTATCGGAATTGAGGTCTTTGCAAGACTGGTTTGTGCGTTTTGAACTGGCCACGGTGGATGGCGTGGCGGAAGTGGCCAGCGTTGGCGGATTTGTAAAAGAATATCAGGTTTTGGTCGATCCGGATAAACTCCGCGCCTATGACATTCCGCTGCAAAAAGTGATTGAGGCTGTGCGATCCGCCAATCAGGAAACCGGAGGCCGAACGCTGGAAATGGCCGAAACGGAATATCTGATCCGCTCGTTCGGCTATGTGAACAAGCCGGAAGACTTGCGGCAGGCCGTTTTGAAAACAGGTGATGGGACGCCGGTTACGCTCGGTGATGTGGCCCGCGTGGTTGAAGGTCCAGCCATACGACGCGGCATAACGGAATTGAACGGCAAAGGCGAAGCGGTGGGCGGCATTGTTGTCATGCGTCCCGGCGCGAATGCCTTAGACGTGATCCATAATGTCAAGGCGCGGCTGGAAAGCGTAAAGCAGGGCCTGCCGCCGGGTGTAGAATTGAAAGTCGTTTATGACCGCAGCCGGTTGATTGAAGGGTCTATAGAATATCTTAAGCACAAGCTGATTGAAGAAAGCCTGATGGTGGCGCTGGTCACGTTCTTGTTCCTGCTTCACGCCCGCAGTGCTTTGGTGGCGATTATCACCATCCCGCTGGGCATTCTTGCCGCTTTTATCGTGATGAACGCGCAAGGCATTACGGCCAATATCATGTCTCTGGGCGGCATCGCCATTGCCATCGGCGCGATGGTGGATGCGTCTATTGTGATGGTGGAGAACGCGCACAGGAAGTTGGCTGATATAGGGCCGGCAGCAAACAAAGAAGAGAAACAAAAAGCGTTGGTGCAGGCAGCGAAGGAAGTCGGGCCGGGCCTGTTTTTCTCCCTGCTGATTATTACCGTCTCATTTTTCCCGGTTTTTGCTTTGAACGGGCAATCGGCAAGGCTGTTCACACCGCTTGCTTTTACCAAGACCTATGCCATGGCCGCGGCTGCGTTGTTATCGGTTACGGTGGTGCCTGTACTGATGCTCTGGCTGGTGCGTGGCAAAATTCGGCGCGAAGACGAAAACCCGATCAACCGTTTTTTTATAGCCCTGTACAAGCCGTTTCTGAATGCGGCTTTGAAATGGCGCAAAACAACGATTGCGCTGGCTGTGATCGCTCTTGTCAGCACCGCGCTGCCTGCGGCAAAGCTGGGCAGTGAATTTATGCCGCCGCTTTATGAAGGCGGGCTTCTTTATATGCCGATGACATTGCCGGGCGTTTCAACAGCCAAAGCGCGGGAAATTTTACAAGTGACAAATCGCCAGCTTATGACCGTACCGGAAGTGGAGCATGTGTTCGGTAAGGCCGGACGTTCCAATTCAGCCACAGACCCAGCGCCGCTGGCCATGATTGAAACGTGGATTGAATTGAAACCACGCTCCGCATGGCGGCCTGGCATGACGCCGGAAAAGCTGATCGCGGATTTGAATGAGCGTGTCGGCCTGCCGGGTATGATGGATAGCTGGGGCTATCCGATCAAAATCCGGCTGGATATGCTGACCACGGGTATCCGCACGCCGGTTGGCATTAAAGTCGCGGGATCGGATTTACAGGAAATCGACCGCATTGCCAAAAAGGTTGAAGTCCTGGCGAAGGAGGTGCCGGGTACGCGCAGCGCGATTGCCGACCGGGTTGTCGGCGGGAAGTATATCGAAATTGTTCCCGACCGTCGCGAGATTGCCCGTTACGGCATATCGCTTGGTATGGTTCAGCGCGTGATACAAACCGCATTAGGGGGTATGCAGCTTGATGAAGCGGTGGAAAGCCGGGAGCGTTATCCCATCATGCTGCGCTATGACCGTCCGTTCCGTGAGCATGTGTCTGATCTGGATAATATCCTCATTCCCACACCGCAGGGCGCGCAGATACCTTTGGCGACCCTCGCTGAAATCCGCATTGCCGAGGGGCCTTCGATGATTAAATCCGAAGATGCACGGCTCAATGGCTGGGTGTTTGTGGATATTGAAGGGCGCGATCTTGGCTCTTACATTGCCGATTTGCGGGAGAAACTCAAAACGCTGGAACTGCCGCAGGGCTATACGTTGAAACTCTCCGGCCAGTTCGAGCAGATGCAGGAAGCCAATGAGCGCCTGAAAATGGCGGTTCCGGCAACATTGCTGATTATTCTGACGCTGCTTTATCTCCATTTTGGCCGCTGGGATCGTACCTTGCTGATTATGCTTTCCGTTCCGTTTGGCGTAATTGGCGGCGTGTGGTGGTTGTGGCTGGCTGGGTATAACCTGTCCGTGGCTGTGGCTGTCGGCTTTATCGCGCTGGCCGGGATCGCCGTGGAAACCGCGATTGTCATGCTGATTTATATCGACCATGAAATGCGCGAACACTGGCCGGAAACATTCGAGGCGTTATTGGAGAATGTCCGTCATGGGGCCATTCAAAGGCTGCGCCCGAAACTGATGACGGTTAGCACAATCATTCTTGGCCTGATTCCGATTTTCCTGACCGACGGGCCGGGTGCGGACGTTATGCGGCGCATTGCCCTGCCGATGGTTGGTGGCATGGTCAGCACCACGATCCTGACGCTTATTTTGATCCCCGTTTTGTACGCTGCGTATATGCAATGGAACCTTAAACTCCCAAGCCAGACCGAAAGGAAAGACCCATGAAAAAACTGCTTTTAACCACTGCTTTGATAGCCATCGGTACCAGCCATTCTTTCCCGCGCTGTGCCGTAATCGGAAATAAGGCGGCGCAATGCGCGCAAATACGCCTGCCTTTTCATAGTGTCGCGCTCTAAATATTTGCGCTCTTTTTTTTACGAATACCAAGCTTGCGCAGAGCACTCGACAAAGCCGGAACGCTGACCTTAAATAGCGCAGCACGTTCGCGAAGAAGAGCATCAGGATGGTCTTGCACATGCCGGGCAAGCGCCCTTTTGTCAATCTTGCGATGACGCGGCCCCGATGGCGTGGGCGCAAGATTCTTTCGGCTTAACCAATCATACACCGTATCACGATGTACACCAAAACGGCGCGCCGCTTCCGCTTTGCTGCCGCCTGAACGGACAAATTCTACAACCCGTTCACGAAGATCAAATGAATAAGTCATGCCTAACTATAGCATGTCGGAATATTAATTTAAATTACTATAGTTTGTCCCCCACGCTTTTTTTAATACCTCGCCCCTTGGGGCGGGGGTGTTCATTGATCGAGCGACGAAACTTATTTCGCAATAGCCTGTTTTGCGATTTCGATGTCTTCTTGTGAAACATCGTCGGCGCGGGCGGCCTCTTCCTCGGCTTTGAGAATACGGTTACGGGTTGCGGCCTGATACGCGACCTTGGCATGCTCGGAACAATACGGCAGCCCGGCAATATTCTTGCAGCCGCAAAAACCGAAGCTTTCTTCGCGCGGATCACCCAGCGGCCAGCGGCACTGATTGGCTTTCAAATCCACCAGAGGAACGCCCTGACGGTTGTCCTGCGCAGCGGCTTTTTGGATTTTTCTTTCGGGAAGAGAGGGTGCTGAGGGTGTTGTTTTGACAGCGACGAGTTTTTTATTTTGCTGGATTGGAGAAACACGGTTGGAGAGTTTCAACCGATGCGCCTTACCGATAACTGCATTGCGTGTGACGCCGCCAAGCTCCTTGGCAATTTCTGCGGCGGTCTTACCTTCGCCCCAGAGTTTGGTCAGCAATTCAACGCGTTCATCGGTCCAGCTCATGCTCTGTATCTCCCACTTGTCCACACACCAGCTAACGCACTGATATGCAACATTAAATCCAATCCGGTTTTCTTTAGAGTTTGTACTCTATCAGCACCGAATCATTTTGGTCAAATTCTGATGACGAAAAAAATACGTTATCCACACTTTGAAAATTTTTTTATTCGATCAACCCCATCGCGCGCAAATTTTCTGTACGTTCGGCCCAATTTTTTTCCACTTTGACGAACAGTTTCAAATGCACGGCCCGGCCGAAAATTTCTTTCATCTCCTCGCGCGCCTCCTGCCCGATTTTTTTGATCTGCGCCCCGCCCTTACCCAGAACGATGGCTTTTTGGCTATCGCGCTCGACAAAAACCCGCTGCGAAATTTTGACGCTGCCATTATCAAACTCTTCCCAGCTTTCTGTTTCAACCATCACCGCATAAGGCAGTTCTTTATGCAGCTGGTTAAAAATTTTCTCCCGCGTAATTTCCGCCGCCATCATGCGCATCGGCAAATCGGTAATCTGGTCTTCGTCATAAACCCACGGTCCGGGCTGAGCGCGCTCGGCTAAATCGGCCAGCAGGTCTTTGGTCCCGTCTCCCTTGAGCGAGGAAATCATAAAGGTCGCGGTGTAATCAAACATGTCGTTAAAACCGGTGGCCAAGGCGAGCAGCTCTTCCTTACGGGTTTTATCGGTTTTGTTCAGCGCCAGAATAACCGGCTTGCCTTTTGGAAGTTTTTTAATCAGTCCGGTATTTTTCTCCCGCGCGTTTTTCACCGATGCATCGACGATATGGATGACGCATTCGCATTCATCCAGCGCATCCAGTGCTGCTGCGACCATAGCCTTCTCCATGGCCCGCGCCCCGCCGGCATCGAAAATCCCCGGCGTATCGATCAGGATAATCTGCGCGGGGCCCTGCAGGGCAATGCCGAGAATGCGGTTGCGCGTGGTATGGACCTTATGCGAAACGATCGAAACCTTGGCGCCGACCAGCTGGTTGATTAGCGTCGATTTCCCGGCGTTGGGCAGGCCGACAACACCGGCAAAGCCGCAGCGCGTTTCCGTAGAGTTTTTATTTTGACCGCCGCTCATGCGCTGAACTCATCTTGACGCTGTTTCATAAAGGCGCGTGCGGCTTCTTTTTCGGCCAACCCGCGCGAACGTCCTTGCGCCCGCACCGGGTCAAATCCTTCCAGCCGCAATTCAATCTCGAAAATCGGCGCGTGATCCGGCCCCGTCTGATCGACGATTGCATAGCCGGGCAGGCCGAGCCCGCGAGCCTGCGCCCATTCCTGCACCTGCGTTTTGGGATGTAATGGTGGCTCTTTCATCACATCAAGCCGATCAGCCCACAGCGCGTGGATCAGGTCCTGGCACTTCCCAAACCCGGCATCAAGATAAAGCGCGCCGATCATCGATTCAAAAACATCGGCGAGAATATTTTCATTCTCCGCCCCGCCAGCCTGCTTTTCCGCCTCGGAAAGATTCAGATATGCACCCAGTTCGAGTTCCACCGCAATCTTGGCCAGAAATGTGCCTTGCACCAATGCGGCCAGACGTTTGGCCAGATCGCCCTCGGCTTCTTTGGGAAAACGACCGTAAAGCAGTTCGGCAATCACCAACCCCAGCACGCGATCACCGAGAAATTCGAGCCGCTCATAATTATACCCCGCGGCGGCGCTGGAATGTGTGAGAGCTGTTTGGATAAGCTGTGTATTCTCAAACGTGTGACCGATACGCTGTTCAAGATCGGTAAGAGGTCGCACGGCCATCACGCGTTCGGCCCTTCGGTTTCAGAATTCAAGCGTACCGGATCGATGTCGTTGAAGAAGCGATTATAGCGCAGCGCCCACGGCCATTTCCAAATTTCAAACAGCCCGGCTTCACCGTTGGTTGAGAAAAACAGGAAGTCCGCCCGACCCACCAGATTTTCGTACGGGACAAAACCGACCGCTTCACGCACCCGGCTGTCCTGGGAATTATCGCGGTTATCGCCCATCATGAAATAATGTCCTTCCGGCACCGTATAAACCGGGGTGTTATCGAGAGGTTCATTGTCACCTTCTTCAAAGATGTCGTGCACAACGCCGCCGGGCAGCGTTTCGATATAGTGATACATCGGCGTTCCTTCATCTTCCGGTCCGGTGCCTTCTTTAATGCCCACGGCTTCGCGCGGGACAAGCTCACCGTTGATATATAAACGCCCATTCCTCACCTGAATGGTATCTCCCGGCAAGCCGATCAGGCGCTTGATATAATCAATACGCGGATTGGTCGGCAGTTTGAAAACGATGACATCGCCGCGTTGAGGCTGTTTATCCCACACGCGCCCGTCCAACGGCGCCAGACCGAACGGGAAAGAATAACGGCTATAACCGTATGAAGGCTTGTTCACGAATAAATAATCACCGACCAGCAATGTCGGTTTCATCGACCCGGAAGGGATATTAAACGGTTCAAATAAAAACGTGCGGATCATCAGGGCGATAATCACGGCGATCATCGCGGTTTTGAAAAAATCGGACAGCTCTTCCTTCGCCGTCAGAGGCGGTTCATCTTGTGCGCCGACTTTTAAATTCGCATCGGCGCGCAAAGCCGCTTCCGGTTCGTTCAGATTATTTTGGTCCATATTCATTTTGCCCTTCTTAAAGCGCTTTTACAGGATTTATGTTCCCGACTCAAGCGCCTCGCGCTTCAATAATCACCGTGGCTTTGGCGAATGGCGGTTCGTCGGTCAGGCTCAGATGGATATGCGCCTGAGACCCGGGCGGTGTCATAGCCTCAAGACGTTTCAGCGCTCCGCCGGTCAGAACCAGACTCGGCGCACCGCTGGCGGCATTGACCACACCGATATCTTTCATGTAAACGCCTTGGGCAAATCCAGTGCCCAGCGCCTTGGACATGGCTTCCTTGGCGGCAAAGCGCTTGGCATAAGTGGCAATATGAGTGCCACCGGCCCGGCGCCGTTCGGCCTTGGCGCATTCCTCATCGGTAAAGCAGCGCGCAATAAAGCGCTCTTCATAGCGCCCCATGATTTTCTCCATGCGGCGAATATCGATTAAATCACTGCCTATGCCGAGAATCATTTTTAACTGTCCTGCCCCGTAACTTCGCGGGCCTCTTTATGCAAGCGGTTCTCGCGGGCCTTCTTGCGCGCCGCCTGGGCCCCGTTGACCAGTTGATAAAACAGCGTATAGGTCAAGGGTACGGTCGCCAGCCCCAGCAAATATCCCCCCAACATCCAGGGGGCAAAAATGCGGTAAGGCTCACTTTTAACCAACTCCCAGATAACCCCAAAATTGGCATGTTCGGGCAAAGTCGCTTCGGCGGGCAGGCCGAGAAGTTGAAACAAATACGAGCCAAGCGAAATGGCCGCCCACCACATAAACGGAAAGGTCCAGGGGTTTCCGGCAAACGTGCCGATCAGCGCGGCGAGAAAATTCGCCCGCACCAGATAGGCGATAAAACCGGCCTGTACGAAATGCGTTCCCAAAATCGGCGTAAAGGAAATCGCCACGCCGATCGACAGCCCCAAAGCGATTTTGGGTGCGGTATCCGAAAGTCGTACAATACGGTGTCTGGTATAGCGCGCCGCTCGCACCCAGCCCATGGAAGGCCAGAACAGCTCTTTGATATTTTGCAAAACCGTCCGGGGCTTACGGCGTTTAAACATTTATAAGGGCCATCATTGTCGTTGAAGGTTTTTCAGCTTATGATCACCGATAGGCAACCGCTGCAAAGATGGACTTTATCCGATGAAGATTCAAGACCACATCCGTATTATTCCTGACTTTCCCAAGCCGGGGATTAATTTTTACGACATCGCAACATTGCTAGCCAACCCGGCGGCCTGGCGCGAGGTGATTGCCCGTCTGCAGCGCATAACCGAAGATTACCGCCCGGATTTATTGATGGGCATTGAATCGCGCGGGTTTCTGGTCGCCGCCCCGTTGGCCTATGAAATGGGCTGCGGCTTCGGGATGGTGCGCAAGCATGGCAAGCTGCCCGGCCAGACCCTTTCACACGAATATTCTCTCGAATATGGGGAGGATATTATCGAGATCCAGCCGGATCTCATCCCCGCTGGGGCCAAGGTCGTGCTGGTGGATGATTTGCTGGCCACCGGCGGCACGATGCATGGCGCGGAAAAGCTGTTACAAAAAGCCGGAGCGCATGTTGTGGCGAATATATGTATTGTGGAGCTTGAGGGGTTAAACGGCGCTGATAAGCTTGATGCGCCGCTGGAATCGCTCATTCGCTGTCCGGCTTAGCGTCTACGCTCGGCCTGGCTTCTTCCTGAGATGTTTCAGCTTCAAACATGATCAGCAGATCCTCTTCGCCGATTTTTTCAAAATCTTCCGGCGGGCGTAGGTCCAAACGGCCTTTTTGTGAGATATAACCGACAATTTTCAAAGACCCGGTCTTGACGCGTTCATGGATCTTTTCAAGATTTCCCTCCTGCCCGGCGCGGCTAGTGCGAAAACGCCAGCCCTGCATATACTCGCTGGAAAGATCCCAGTAATCCATGTCCGGCTGGCCGAATGTCCGTCCGCGGATCGTATGGGCAATCTGGCGGCGTTCGTGTTCGTCTTCTGCATGCGGCAGGAATTGATAAACTTTATCGCGGCCAAACTCGTGAATGAACATATTGCAGACCAGCGCGTTATAGGCCGGGTTGTTGCTGACGGCCAGCAAGGTATTATAACGCGCCAGTTCGAGGTGATATTCCGTTTCCTCGGATAAAATCTCGCCGTAATAAACCGGGATATCCGAAAGCCGCGCCTTGCGCAGCGCATGCCAGTTCTTATCGGCAATCATCACATCGACATTACGGCTTTTGAGCATTTTAGCGAATTGCACCGCCCATTCGGATGCGCCGACAATGATCAGGCTGTCTTTGCCGGTATAGGCCAACCCCAGCTTTTCGGCGACAGGCTTCGCGCTCAGGCCGTGCGCAAACACCGTGCACAGGACGATAGCGAAGGCCAGGGCCAAAATCTGCTGCCCGTCTTCATAACCGATGCCGACCATAGAGGGCCCCAAAACTCCGGCCACGGCCGCGCAAACAATCCCGCGCGGACCGATCCACCCGGTCAGGATCACTTCCTGCCAGCTCATTTTCGTACCGATACTGGAAACGGCGAGCGTCAAGGGCCGGATGACAAAAAGCAGCAGCGCGATAAAGGCAAAGCCGCGCCAGTCAATGGAAAACAAAATCGCCGGATCGATCTTGGCGGTCAGCAAAATAAACACGCCCGAAACCAGCATGATCGACAGAGTTTCTTTAAATTTTTTCAGCTCCTCAATCGAGCTCATCCCCATATTGGCCAGCGCTACGCCGAGAATCGTCACGCCGATCAGCCCGAAATCATGTTCGATGGCATTACAGATCACGAAATAAACCACGGCGGTTGAGAGCAACGCCATGGGCTTGAGATATTCAGGGATCACATCATGGTTAAATAACCGTGACAGGGCATAGGCGATCGTGATGCCGAAAAACCCGATCACGATAATGGCCAGAATAGTGCTGGTCACAAAATCGACAGCGGCCACATTTTCCAGCGACTGCAGACGGAAAAACTCATAGCACAAAATCGCCAGCACCGCGCCTACGGGGTCGTTGATAATGCCTTCCCATTTCAGGATGGAGGCCGGGCGTTCTTTCAAATGCGAGTTTTTGAGCAGCGGCATGATAACGGTGGGGCCGGTGACAATCAGCAACGCCCCAAAGGTCAAAGCGACTGGCAGACTAAGGCCCGCAACGGTATGCGCCGCCAGCGTTGTCAAAATCCACGCCACCGGCGCGCCGACCAAAATCACTTGGCGGATCGATGCGCGCGCCTCGCGGATTTCTTTAAAGTTCAGATTCAGCGCGCCTTCAAACAGGATAATACCCACGGCCAGTGAGATAATCGGGTTCAGCAAATCCCCGAGCAGCGCTTCAGGCTGGATCAGATGCAAGGTCGGCCCGGCTAAAAACCCGCCGATCAGCAAAAACACAATCGCCGGGGTTTTTAACTTCCAGCCCAGCCACTGCGCGGCAATACTGAAAAACGCAAGCCATGAAATTTGCGCCAGAATACTGGTCATACGCTACTGCCCCTTCGCGCGTTCGACGCTGGAGATAATCGGCGTGGCCCGTAGTGCGGCGATGATATTGCTGAGATGCTTGGTATCGTTGACATAGACATCGACCAGAATTTGCCAGAAATCGGTCGAACGACTGGTGATTTTGAGGTTCGTAATGTTGCCGCCATTCGATGCAATCACGGTCGACAGCGTCGCCAATGTTCCGGGCTCATTCTGCAAAGTAATGTTAATCCGCCCGACATGAGCTTCCGGACTGTCTGGGCCTTCACCCCATGAAACATCCAGCCAGCGCTCCGGCGTATCGGCGAAGGTTTCCAGCGTTTCGCAGTCAATCGTATGGATGGTCACGCCTTTACCGGTGGTCACAATGCCGACAATCCGGTCGCCGGGCAGCGGATGGCAACAGCGCGCAAAATGCACCGCCATCCCGGGAATCAGCCCCTTGATCGGCATCGGCGCATCCGAACCCGAAAGCGATTTGACCATAACCGCCTGATCCATGTCGATCGACGGGCGTTTGGCGATCTCGGTTTTATGCGCCGGGAAAATTGCTTTGAACGCATCGCGCGCCACCAGCGTGCCGGAACCGATCCGCGCATAAATATCGTCATTTTCCTCGGCCTTAAATTGCTTCAAGATACCGGTGACGGCCTTTTCGCTGAAATCATAGCCTTCCTGACGGAAGATTTTTTGCAGCATCGCCTTGCCCAGCGTCACATATTCGGCGCGCTGCTGATTGCGGATAAATTTACGAATGTGGCTGCGGGCTTTCCCCGTAACCACGAAACGTTCCCAGGTCGGCGAGGGGTGCTGGGTTTTCGAGGCAATGATTTCAACCTGATCGCCATTGGCCAGCTTGGTGTTCAGCGGGGCAATGCGCCCGTTGATCTTGGTTCCGACGCAACGATCACCGATATCCGAATGCACGGCATAGGCAAAGTCAATCGGTGTTGCTCCGGCAGGCAATTCAATCAGATCGCCCTTGGGCGAAAAGGCGAAGACATGTTCCTGAAACAGCTCGAGCTTGGTGTTTTCCCAGAAATCTTCGGGCCGTTGTTCCTGTTCGAGAATTTCCAAAAGCTCGCGCAACCAGCGATATTTTGTAACGTCCTTGGTCGTCGGAGGATCGCCGCCTTGTTTATAGGACCAGTGCGCCGCCACCCCCATATCGGCCTGAAAATGCATTTCCGCAGTGCGGATCTGAATTTCAATGCGCTGGCGCATCGGCCCCATGACCGTGGTATGGATTGATCGATATCCGTTGGGCTTGGGCGTCGAGATATAATCTTTGAAACGGCCCGGAACGCTATGATAACGGCTGTGAATCAGCCCCAACGTCGCGTAACATTGTTCGACATTTTCGACCACGATCCGAAAAGCCATGATGTCGGAAAGCTGTTCAAAGGCGACGTTTTTTCGCTGCATCTTTTTCCAGATCGAATAACCGGTTTTTTCCCGGCCGGAGATTTCGGCCTTAATTCCTGCATCCTTGAGGGTCTTTTCAAGCTCCTTGATGATCTCCTTGGCCAGATCCGTTCCTTCGGCGCGCAGGAACGAGAGGCGGTTCATAATGCTTTCGCGCGCTTCGGGGTTGAGGACTGAAAAGGCGAGGTCTTCGAGTTCACCTTTGATTTTATGCACGCCGATCCGTTCAGCCAGCGGGACGTAAATTTCAAGGGTTTCCAGGGCAATGCGGCGCTGCTTTTCCGGTTTTTTAATCCCGTCAATCGTGCGCATATTGTGCAGCCGGTCGGCCAGTTTCACCAGCAAGACCCGGATATCCTCGGACATCGCCAGCAGCAATTTGCGAAAATTCTCCGCCTGCTTGCCTTCGACGGTTTTACTTTCAATTCGGGTCAGCTTGCTCACCCCGTCGACCAGATCGGCGACTTCTTTGCCGAATTTTTCGGCCACATCGTCATAGGTCGCATCGGTATCTTCGATTGTGTCGTGTAAAATGGCGGTGAGGATTGAGCTCACGTCCATCTTCATATCGGCGAGAATCCCGGCCACTGCGACCGGGTGTGTATAATACGGTTCGCCGGAAGAACGCGTCTGGCCCTCATGCATTTTACGCGCGTAATCAATCGCTTGCTCAACGATGGCGGCGTTGACATCGGGGTTGTAGCTGCGAATCTGATCGACTAAAGGGGAATGCTCGCTCATGCTTGTTTATCTTTACCGAAACTCAAGGGGAGCAGGATAGCATGTTTAAAGTAGAAAATGGGCATAAAATATGGGGATACGACTCTGCGTGTATCCCCATAGTCAATACTGTTAAATAAGCCGATTTTTACTCGTCTTCGATAGGTGCGCCGCCGGCCATGTCTTCCAAAGACGGTTCTTCATCATCGTCGTCGATTTCATCGTCGGCGTACATACCGTCAGCGCGATTGCCGGCGAGCGTGCCCCATTCTTCTTCGCCGTCCATCAGGTCGATGCTTTCATCTTCCTCTTCATAGGCGATCATGCGCTGGTGAGAACGGATCAGCTCTTCTTTCAGTGTTTCGACTTCAACGGTTTCCTCGGCGATTTCGCGCAAGGATACAACCGGGTTTTTGTCATTATCACGTTCGATGGTCAAAGCGGCGCCAGAGCCGATTTTGCGGGCGCGCTGTGCGGCCAGCATGACCAATTCAAAGCGGTTGGTGACTTTATCGATACAATCTTCAACGGTTACACGGGCCATTTCTTGCTTCCTTTTGCTTTTCAACGGATCGGCGAGTTTTTGCTTATAGTCATTTTCATCAGGATATGCAAGTCTTAGCTATGAAATTCGAACCGCCTGCTTCCGATTGTGCTTTGTGTCCGCGTCTGGCTGCGTTTCGCACGCAAAACCGGGCGAAATTTCCCGATAAATTTAATGCGCCGGTGCCGGCCTTTGGACCGCTGGATTCAGAACTGCTGATTGTCGGTCTCGCGCCGGGGTTGAAGGGGGCGAATTTTTCCGGGCGGCCCTTTACCGGCGATTATGCCGGGGATTTGCTCTATGAAACCCTGCTGAAATTCGGCTATGCGCGCGGGGAATACGCCAGACATAAGGATGACGGGCTGGAGTTGGTGAATTGCCGGGTGACCAACGCGGTGCGCTGCGTTCCGCCGGAAAACAAGCCGACAACGGATGAGATGAATACCTGCCGGGATTTCCTTAAAGATGAAATCGCCGCAATGCCCAATCTGCGCACCATCGTGTCTTTGGGCTTGATCTCGCATAACGCGGTGCTCAAAACATTCGGCCACAAAATCTCAGCCTTTAAATTCGCCCACGGCGCGCGCCATCAACTTCAAAAAATAGCCCCCCCTCCCTTGAGGGAAGGGGTGGGGGTGTCTAATATCCAACACCCTCCCCCTAACCCCCCCCCTCAAGGGAGGGGGGGCTCTTTAGAAGTTGTGGGGGGGATTACCCTTGTCGATTCCTACCATTGCTCGCGTTACAATACGCAGACAAACCGCCTGACGACGGAAATGTTTGAGAAGGTTTTCGCTTCTCTTGCCTAGGGCGCGGCCATATCCCCTGCCGTTTGCGGGTTCATGCTCTCGCGCTTCGTCAGAAGCTTGTTCAGCGCATGGATATACGCCCGCGCCGAAGCCACCAGCGTATCGGCATCCGCGCCTTGCCCGTTGACTGTCTTACCGCCTTCTTCGAGCCGCACGGTGACTTCGGCCTGTGCATCCGTTCCGCCGGTGACGGCGTGAACCTGATAAAGCTGCAGCCGCGCATCTTCATGCGGCATGATTTCGCGAATGGCTTTGAAGATCGCATCAACCGGGCCATTTCCCTCGACTTTCGCGCATTTTTCCTCACCCTCAACTTTAACGCACAGCTCGGCAATCTGCGGCCCCTTCGACCCGGCTTGCACCTGCAGAGATACAAAACGAACCGTTTCGTTTTCTCTGATCACTTCGTCTTCAACCAAGGCAATCAAATCATCTTCGAAGATTTGCTTTTTGCGATCGGCCAGCGCCTTGAAACGAACAAAGGCATCCTGAAAGGCCTGTTCGCTCAGATCAAAGCCGAGCTCTTCGAGCTTGCTTTTAAACGCGGCGCGCCCTGAGTGTTTGGCCAGCACCAGTTTGGATTCCTTCAGGCCTACACTTTCCGGCGTCATAATCTCATAGGTCTGGTTGTTTTTGAGCATACCATCCTGATGGATGCCGCTGGCATGGGCGAAGGCATTGGCCCCTACAATCGCCTTGTTCGGTTGTACGGAAAAGCCGGTAATCGTTGAAAGGGTGCGTGACGTTTTAGTGATCTTCGTCGTATCGATGCCGGTTTTATAGGGCAGAGCGTCGTGGCGCGTGCGCAGGGTCATGACGATTTCCTCCAGCGCGGCATTGCCGGCGCGCTCGCCAATCCCGTTGATCGTGCATTCCACCTGCCGCGCGCCGTTTTCCACCCCGGCCAGCGAATTGGCCACGGCCAACCCAAGGTCATTGTGGCAGTGGGTGGAGATGATCGCCTTGTCGATATTCGGCACGCGCTCGAACAGCATTTTGATCTGGCGTCCGTATTCTTCGGGGATCGCATAGCCGACCGTATCGGGGATATTGATCGTGGTCGCTCCGGCATTGATGGCGGTTTCGACGCATTGGCAGAGGAAATCATCCTCGGTGCGAGAGGCATCTTCAGCGCTCCATTCGACATCATCGGTAAAACCGCGCGCCAGCGTGACACTTTCATGCACAGCTTCAATCACCGAATTGGGGCCCATTTTCAGCTTGTATTTCATATGCAGCGGGCTGGTCGAGATAAAGGTATGGATGCGCTTGCTTCCAGCCGGTTTAATCGCATTGCCGGAGGCCTCGATATCCGCTTGTTTGGCGCGGCACAGCCCGGCCACAGTCGCATTCTTAACGACTTTGGCGATTTCATTGACCGCTTCAAAGTCGCCCGGCGAGGCGATCGGAAAACCCGCCTCAATCACATCGACGCCCAGATCATCGAGCAGCACGGCCATTTTCAGCTTTTCTTCCAGATTCATCGAACAGCCCGGTGACTGCTCGCCATCGCGCAGGGTCGTATCAAAGATAATGATACGGTTAGGGTCGTTTTTCACTTTGTCAAAAGCACGGGTCATTTGCGTACAGCGCTCCTTAAACGCTCTTCATATCATGCGCATTCATAATGCGCTTGGCTTGAGATTGCAACCTTTGGAAACTTTCCCCTGTAGCGCAGGCATACGATATAGTTCTTTGCGGAATGGAACACCCCCGTCCCAAGGGGCGGGGTATCAACACAGTCCCCTCCCCCTCAAGGGAAGGGATGAGAAGGGTTAGCGAACGTAGTGAGCTTACCCGAAACTGGGTGGGGGTAACGGATTATGAATTGAAAGCGTTATATTAACCCCGGCCGCGATAACCCGGCACGTCCTGCGGTGGGACCCAGACATTTTCGGGCGGTTCGCCGGTCTGGTAGAAAATATCGATGGGAATGCCGCCGCGCGGATACCAGTACCCGCCCAGACGCAGCCATTTGGCCTCGGTGGTTTCCAGTAAACGTCTGGCGATGGTGATGGTGCAGGCCTCATGAAAATCGCCGTGATTGCGAAACGAAGTCAGGAAGAGCTTCAGCGACTTGCTCTCCACCAGCCAATCACCGGGAATATAATCCAGCACCAGATGGGCGAAATCCGGCTGGCCGGTCAGCGGACAGAGCGAGGTAAATTCCGGCGCGGTAAACCGCACGGCGTAATCAACGTCTTTGTGCGGGTTGGGCACACGCTCCAACACAGCCTCATCGGGGCTGACCGGAATTTTGCTTGTTCCCCCAAGCTGGGTGAGATCCTGATAAATGGTTTTATCCGCCATGATTAAACTCCTCGTTTATTGCCCCAGAGCATGACGTGAAGCTGGGGCAAAACTTGCGCATTCATATTATCGTTCGTGACCTTATCCGCCAGCCATGTGAGGCGGGCATTCAGCCCCGGCAGATCAGCAGAGCCTTCGGTTTTGTGGTTGCCGGGCTGCAGGTAAAACGCCAAAGCGGGATAGCGGGCCTGCACGTCTCTGGCATAGGCATAATCGGCGTCATCAAACACCACGATTTTCAGCGCCGTTTGCGGGCCATCCTTAGCCGCCGCCAGACACGCCGTAAACGCGTCCCAATCTGTTTTATGCCCACTCGAGGGCGGCTTTGGCGACAGCGTCAGCACATCGAGGTCGGCGAACCAGTCCTTGGCGATAGAGCCTTGCGTTTCCAGTGCGAAGCGATAACCACGCTCATGGCCCAACGTGATGAGGGACCCAAGCGGCTGGATGGCCGGATTCCCCCCTGAGAGCGTTACCATCGTTGGGTGACCGCTACTTAGGCGTTCAATTTCTTCCATGATGTTTTCAGCACTCATCGCGCGCCATTCACGGCGATAGGCGCTGTCTACCGCATGCAAGGTATCGCACCAGCGGCAACGGTAATCACACCCGCCGGTGCGCACAAAAATTGTAGGCTGGCCTATCAGCGCTCCCTCGCCCTGGATTGTCGGGCCGAAAATTTCCGATATGCGAATAGTCGCTTCCATTGCTATTGCCTTTTCGTCATTGCGAGCGTCAGCGAAGCAATCCAACTCCTGTAGATGGATTGCCGCGTCAGAGCTGACGGTCTTCCTCGCAATGACGATTTCAGAAAATGTGGTTTCACTCTTTGTACTCCGCGCAAGTTTTCGGGGTCTCTTTCACCCGTACAGCGGAAACTTCCGGCCATTTGTCTTTGCACCAATCATAAAAATGCTTGGCCAGTTTTTCCGCCGTGGTGTTGTCCTCGCCCAGCACATCGTTGAGATGACGGTGATCGAGATGCTCATCAATGTATTGCTTCAACGCATCCAGTTCACGGTAATCGCGCACGAAGCCGGTTTCGTTGAGCGCCTCGCTTTGCAGTTCGACCTCGACGATATAGTTATGCCCGTGCAGGCGCGCGCAGGGGTGATCATCAGCCAGCCCATGCAAAATATGCGAAGCGGAAAAATGATATTCTTTGCTGATGGTATACATTACGCCGCCCCCTTGTTTGCGATACGCACTGTTTCGATCCAAAAATCAGGGTCCTCGTAAACAGTGGGGTCTGTAATGTCGGCAAGGTCGAACGCCTCGCGTCGTTCGACGCAGGTTCCGCAGCGCCCGCAATGGATTTCACCGCCTTTATAACACGACCATGTATCCCCAAATGCGACGTCCAGCCTCGCGCCTTCGGCGGCGATATCGGCTTTGGTTTTGTTGAGGAACGGCGTGTAGAGTTCGATTTGGGCAACGCCAGCGAGCGCCTCATTTTGCATGGCGGCGAATTTTTCGATAAAGCTTGGGCGACAATCGGGATAGATAAAATGATCCCCGCCATGCACCGCCGTTCCCACGGCTTCATCACCGTTCGCTACGGCAATACCGTAAGCAATCGCCAACATGATGGCATTGCGGTTGGGCACAATGGTAATCTTCATGGTTTCTTCGGCATAATGCCCGTCGGGCACGGCAACATCGTCGGTCAGGGCCGAACCGGTCAGGGCTGCCCCAACGTTCGCAATATCGATGAGGTGATGCGGAACGCCTAGAGCCTTGGCCTGCCGCGCCGCATAGTCCAGCTCTTTCTTATGACGCTGGCCGTAATCGAAGGAAATCAAACGGGTAAGAGCGCGCTCTTTGGCGACTTTGTACGCCAAGGTGACGGAATCGAGGCCGCCGGAGCAAATCACGGCTGTTTTCATTTCTTAAATCCTTGTTTTCTCTATAAAGCCGGGTAGGAATTCTGCGACCGGCTCTGACCTTCGCCCTTTGCTTTTGTAATGCGTTACTCGTCACTCACGTATCATTTATACGCTTCGCTCCTCGTGCCTTTTACAAAAGCAAATTGCTTGGTCATGTATTGGGGGCTTTATAACAATGATCTCAGAAAAAGGAAAGGCAATTTACCAGCCACCGCAATCTGAGTGGATAAAAAAGATCGATAAACCAGGCGAAATTGATAAAAATCAATTCTTGAGAATAATTCTCATTTACAATTATTCTTGATCTGGTAAAAAAGGTTTCGTAATTTTTCAACCGCTCCAAAAAGGATTCGCTTAAAGATGAAAAAATTTGCCCTCTCCGTTCTGACGATTGCCTCTATTAGCAGCTATGCACCTTTAGTTTGGGCTGAAGAAAACCAAGATCACGATGAAGGACGAATTGAACATTATCAAGGTCAAGCAGTCGCCAGCAACGCCGAAGCCATCGAATCCCTCAAAAGCCACAACGCCAAGATTGCTGAAATTCTTGAAACTGAAACGTTAAGTGAAGAGAAACTCGAGAAAATTCACGAAATCAGCTACTCGCTGGAAACCGCAATTGATTTCCTGATTGCTGAAAAACAACACGCCGAGGCCAAATTAGGCGCAGTGGATGAGGCTGTCCAAGCCATTCATAACAACTCCGAAAACCACCAAGAGCCTGCTGTTCGTGAATGGTTCGCCAAACTGGAAGCATCAGTCGCCGCTCTGGAAAGTGAAGATGCGGCACCCCATGAAATCAAAACCGAATTCGAAATCACCATCAAAGATCACAAATTCACTCCCGATGAAATTTACGCCCCGGCCGGTCAAAAGCTCAAGCTCGTCGTACATAATCAGGACCCAACGCCGGAAGAATTTGAAAGTGACGATTTCCGCCGTGAAAAAATCATTGCCGGCAATTCCAAGGCAACCATTTATGTCGGCCCGCTCGAGCCGGGTAAATACCATTTTTTTGGAGAATTTAACCTTGATCAAGCCAATGGCTATCTGATTGTAGAAGAATAAGACCGAAGAGGAGACCCCGATGTTCCCGACCGCCACCATCGTCTTTCGTGAGATTATAGAAGTCGCTCTTGTGATCGGCATTGTCATGGCCGCCACCCGCGGCCTAGCCGGTCGGGTCAATCTGGTGCTGGCCGGGCTGGGCGTTGGAATACTCGGCTCTGTCATCATTGCTTTTTTCACCGACACCATTTCCCAGATGATTGACGGCATGGGGCAGGAAATCTTTAACGCCGGAGTCATGTTTATCGCCGTCGGTTTCTTAAGCTGGACCGTCATCTGGATGAGAACGCACGGGCGCGAGCTGGCGCAAAATATCAAGACGGTCGGTGCTGAAGTCATGGCCGGGGATAAATCGTCTTATGTCCTGATCGGCGTGGTGGCCTTGGCCACATTCCGTGAAGGCGCGGAGATCGCGCTGTTTACCTATGGGATGAGCGCCTCGGGCGCTTACCCGGTTTCCGCAATCGCGCTGGGCGGCCTGCTGGGCGCGCTGGGCGGCACGGCTGTTGGCCTCATGCTGTATTTGGGGCTACTCAAAGCCGCGCAAAAACACCTCTTTACCGTCACGGGCTGGATGCTGATCGTCCTGACCGCCGGGATGGCCGCCCAAGGCGCCAATTTCCTGATCGCCGCCGGCGTGCTACCGACGCTGGCCCCACAGGTTTGGGATACATCGGCTTTTATTTCCGGCAACGGCTTTATCGGCGAAACGCTGAAAGTGCTGGTCGGCTACACCCCGCGCCCCACCGGTATGGAACTGATCTTCTACTTAACCGTTCTGGTCAGTGTCGGCGGCGCATATTTGTGGGCGGGTAAGAGCCACAGCACGAAACCCGCACGTATGCCCAAGCCGCATGCGCCGCTTGCTGCGGAATAAAACGCCTGTTTTCCCGGATTGACAAAGACAGATAAATCGCCGTAAAAGAAGCATTCATTAAGCCGCTGTAGCTCAGGGGTAGAGCAACGCATTCGTAATGCGTGGGCCGGGTGTTCAAATCACCCCAGCGGCACCATTTCCCGCCATTTTTATAGACAGTCTTTACCTTAGGGGCTAAAGTATTTAAGAGTTAATGTTTAGTGTGTTTATACCAGTATTTTAGCTGCACTATAGTCATTTGAATATTTAATTATACGCTTTAATAATTTCGTCGATAGTTTTTTCATGGTTGTATTGCCTAATTTTCTTGAGGGCTCCGAAGTCTTGCTCGATAGGGTTGCGTTCGGGAGAGTAAGGCGGCAGGAAGAGCAGGATTGCGCCTTTGCCCTCGATCAGCTCTTTGGTTTTGTTTGATTTGTGGAAAGTCGCGTTGTCCATGATGACGACGCAGTTACCATTCAGCAGCGGACACAACCGTTTTTCCAGCCAGTCGTTAAAGATCAGCGTGTTGCAGGTTCCTTCCCAGAGCTGCGTTGCGGCCAGATGTCCGTCCGGCATGCGGGCGGATCAGAAACGAAGTCCGGGGGCGGCGGTTACCGGGGCGCTCGCCATAGACCTTCTGCCCTCTGGGCGCTCGCCCGTATTGACACACCGCATAACACGTAAATCGTATGACTTGCTCATACGATCGCTATACTACGTATAATTATTTATTCAAGTGACTATAGATTAGCGGATAACTTGGATATCGACCGCTTCGCGCCCTTTATCGACAACTTTCAGGCGCACCTTCACGCGCTGACCGGATTCCAGCTCCTCGATTTCCAGCTTATCCAGCAGGGTTTTGTGAATGAACACGTCCTTCATGCCGTCATCGGGAATGATAAAGCCAAAGCCTTTTTCCGGTTTGTACCATTTGACCAAACCGCCGAGAGAGAACGTCCCGTCTTCGTCGGTTTCTTCCGGCATGAGATTGACGCTGCCGGACTCAAGCACTTCGGTGACCTCTTTAACCTGCTTGCCCTTCGGTCCGTCAAAGATCGTACACATCAGCACGGCGCCCTCACCCAGCGCATGCAAACCGGCTTCCTGCAATGTGGTGATATGGACAAAAGCGTCATAGCTTTCATCATCAGGAACAACGAAACCAAAACCTTTGGTGCCGTTAAACCATTTCAAATGCATCTTTACAGGTTGCAGCTCACCTTCAAGGCGAAGGTCACTCTGGAGTGCGGACAAGGTGGAATTCCTCAAATTAACACAATAATTAAGACTAAGCGGACAAGCCCATGAACAGGCTCACCTATCAGTGTGCTATATCTTTTTGTAAAAATCCAGAGGCTTGTTTGATAAATGCGCAGAACCATTGTTGCACTGTGCGTAGTAAAATGGCCCAAAACACGATAGAATGAAGAGGCCGAATGCCCCAAAATAAAGGCTCGCCGATGACCGATCAAACTTACCCCTGGCTCAAAGACTATCCCCCCAAGCCCGACTGGCACATGGACATTCCGCCCGGTTTGATGACCGAGGCCTTGGAAAAAACGGCGGCGCGTAAGGGCCGCGAACAGGCCTTTGATTTCCTCGGTAAGACCTATGACTGGACGAGCCTGATGGATGGGGTTAACCGTTTTGCCGCCGGGCTGCAAAAGCTGGGCGTGCAAAAAGGGCAAAAGGTCGGGCTGTTTCTTCCCAACTGCCCACTGTCGTTGATCGCCTACTATGGCATTCTTAAAACCGGGGCGACGGTCGTCAACTACAATCCGCTTTATGTCCGGGATGAACTGGCTTACCAGATTGAAGACAGCGAAACCGATATCATGGTCACGCTCGATCTGGCGATGCTCACCGACAAAATGGAGGAGATGCTTTCGGATACGCGGCTGGAGCGCCTGATCATCGGTAAATTCGCCGAGATGCTGCCGTTCCCGAAAAATCTGCTGTTTCCGCTGCTTAAAAAATCCGACATTGCCAACGTCAAACCTTCCGAACGTATTACCTGGCTGAGCGATCTGATGAATAATGACGGCCAGCCCGCAAAAGTTGAAATCGACCCGCTCGAAGATGTGGCTTTGCTGCAATATACCGGCGGCACGACCGGCACGCCTAAGGCTGCGATGCTGACCCATATGAATATTTACGCCAATGCGGTGCAGGCCTACGCGAACTTTCCCGAGCCGGATATGAGCGTCGATAACGGCCATGAAAAAATGCTCGCCGCGCTGCCGTTCTTCCACGTCTTTGCCATGACGGTGTGTTTGAATATGGCGGTGCTGGCCGGAATGGAAATCGTTACGATTCCGCGTTTTGATTTGAACGATGCGCTGAACCTTATTCATAAGAAAAAGCCGAAATATATGCCCGCCGTTCCGGCAATTTTCAGCGCAATGAACAATCACCCGAAGATTGCCGATTACGATTTGTCCTCGCTTGATTTTTGTATTTCCGGCGGCGCGCCTCTGCCGGTTGAGGTTAAAAAGAAATTCGAGGAAAAAACCGGCTGCACGGTGGTCGAAGGCTATGGCCTGACGGAAAGCTCACCGGTGGCCACAGTGAACCCGCCCTTTGGCGAAAATGTCGCAGGCTCCATCGGCCTGCCGCTGCCCGGCACGATTATCGAGATCATCGACCCGGATGATAAAACGACCGCCATGCCGATCGGAGAGCGCGGAGAGGTTTGTATTCGCGGCCCGCAGGTGATGAAAGGCTATTTCAATCGCCCGAATGAAACGGCGAATGTGCTGCGCCCGACCGACGATGGGGGATTGCGGCTGCATACCGGTGATATCGCGACGATGGATGAGCGCGGCTATACTTTTATTGTCGACCGGATCAAGGATCTGATCATCACCAACGGCTATAACGTCTATCCCCGCCATGTCGAAGAGGCGATCTATAAACACCCTAATGTTGAAGAATGCATCGTTGCCGGCCTGCCCGATGCCAATCGCGGGGAAATCGTCAAGGCATGGATCAAATTGAAAGAGGGCCGAGAACTCACGGCGGATGAATTGCGCAGCTTTTTGGAAGAGAAAATTTCGAAAATCGAAATGCCACGTCGAATTGAGTTTCGCGACAAACCCTTGCCCAAAACGATGATCGGGAAGCTGAGCCGCAAGGATATCGTCGCGGAGGAGCCTTCTTCTTAATATCATCCCTGCGGCGCTGGCACGGCGGGTATCCGGAAAAGATAAATTTGCAAAACAAATTCACATATGGATCCCGGATCGCCTCCGGGATGACACCATTTGAGATCATTTTATGTAGTCATTTCTTTTAAGAATCGGACATTTTACTCCCATCGTCATCACACGCCTTTGTGTGTGTGATCTTTGATTTTCAATAGATTGCACGGACAAGCCGTGCAATGACGCGTTCCTGAAATATGTCCGATTCTTAAAGAAAACGGCTATATGCTCTTGGCTTTATCATCACCCCTTGCCAAATTAGGAATAATATCCTATAATATCTCTTCCATAGTCACAAAGGGAGGGCCGCCATGGCCAAAGGCTGGACCGAAGAACGCAGAAAACAGCAAGCCGAGCGCTGCCGCCAAAACAAACCGTGGGAACAATCGACCGGACCGAAAACCCCGGCAGGCAAAGCCCGGTCCTCAATGAACGCCTTTAAACACGGCGGCGAGCCAATGTTCAAAACGATGTGTGCACATATGCTGCGCCATAACCGGGCTTTTGTGGCCCTCGCCCTGGCGGTGCAGGAAATCAAACTGAAGAAAACCGTTGAAAAACAAAATCGTATACGGACCCAAGTCGCCCAATTTACCCAAAATGAACTGAAGGAGGAATGATGCAACAGGTCCGGGGGTTCATCACCCATAACCCAACACCCAACACCGATCACACATTATCCTCGCAGCACCCCGCCGCATTTTTGCGCCACGATGTCGATGACCTTTTGCATCAGCGCGTCGAGATCCTTATCAGTCAGGCTTTCGCCCTTGGGCTGAATGGTGATGGACAGCGCCACGGATTTCTTGCCGTCCTCAACGCCTTCGCCGGTGTAGATATCAAAGATCTGCGTATCCGTAATTAGCGCTTTATCAGCCGCCTGCGCCGTGCGGATCAGGTCGGCGGCCTTGACATCCGCATCAAGCAAAAACGCGAAGTCACGGCGCAGAGGTTGTAGAGGTTCAAGGGCCAGCATCGGTTTTTCCGTGCCTTTGTTCTTGGCCTGAGGGATGTTATCCAGCATCACTTCAAACCCGACGACCGGGAATTTTATACCCATTTCATCGAGAACCGCCGGGTGAATTTCACCAAAAGTCGCCAGCACGTTTTTACCGAGGCGCAAAACACCGCTGCGCCCGGGGTGGTAATAACCCGGCGCATCGGTGGTAATTTGCGCATTAACGCCCGGCGCGCCGCAGGCTTCCAGCGCGGCGATCGCATCGGCCTTGGCATCGTAAATATCCACGGCGCGCGCGCTTTGATCGCTTGCCCAATGGCGCAGGCCATTGGCGCCGGTGCGAATACCGGCCGCGACCATCGCCTGATCGCCCGGCTTTACCCCGGCAAAGACGGGGCCGATCTCGCACAAAGCCGCATCGCCAAACCCTCGCGCCTCGTTCCGGGCGGCGGCAGCGATCAAATTCGGCAATATCGATGGGCGCATGACATCCATTTCCGAAGAAATCGGGTTTTGCAGTGTGAGCGCAGTAATCTGATTGTCGTTTGCGCCGAAGGCCTGCGCATCCTCGCGGCCCAAAAACGACCAGGTTACGCATTCATGCAAACCCCGGGCGATCAGCGCGGCGCGGCTTTTGCGCATGGCGGCGCCCAAGACAGTTTCGGCCGGGGTGGGAATGGCCGGGCCTTCCACCGAAAGCACGGGCAGATTGTCTAAGCCGACAATCCGCACGATTTCCTCGACAATATCGGCCTTGCCGAAGACATCGCCGCGCCAGCTTGGCGGTCGCACAGTTTTGCCTTCAACTACAAAACCCAAAGCGCACAGAATCTCATGCTGGCGTTCCACCGGTACGTCGATGCCGCTGAGCTGCGCGCAGTACGCAGGATCATATTCAATTTCGCGTTTCCACTCAGGCTCAGCTCCCGCGATCACAACATCGCTGGCTTCCCCGCCGCAAATCTCCAGCACCATTGCGGTGAAGAGTTCCATCGCCTCGGGCAAGAATGCCGGGTCGACGCCGCGTTCAAAGCGGTAACGGGCATCGCTTTCGACGCCTTGGTCGCGGCCCGTACGGGCGATGCGTTCAGGTTTGAAATAGGCGACTTCAAGAAAAACATTGGTCGTGCCTTCGTCGCACCCCGTCGATGCGCCGCCGACAATCCCGCCGAGGCCGATGACGCCGGAATCGTCATTAATCGTCACGGCACCGGGCACCAATTCGTAGGATTTATCATTCAGCGCGTCGAGTTTTTCGCCGCCTTTGGCGGCGCCAACGCGAATATCACCCTTAAGCTTATCCGCATCATAGGCGTGAAGTGGCCGCGCATGGTCATGGGTGATGAAGTTTGTAATATCAACCAAAGCAGAAATCGGGCGCAGTCCCACGGCTTTCAGTTGCTTTTGCAGCCATTCCGGCGAAGGGCCGTTTTTCACGCCCTTAATCTGACGCCCCAAAAACAGCTTGCAGCCTTCAGCATCGTCAATCTGAACGTCGATCTCCGATGTAAACGTACCTTTGATCAGTGCCGCATCGACCGGCTTCAAAGTCCCCAGCCCGGCGGCAGCCAAATCACGTGCAATTCCGTAAACCCCTGCACAATCGGCCCGGTTGGGGGTGAGCGCAATTTCAATTACCGGATCATCAAGGCCGAAAATTTCGGCCATCGGTGTGCCGACCTCGAAGGAGTCGTCAAGCTCGATAATGCCTTTATGTTCATCGGACAGACGCATTTCCTTTTCCGAGACCAGCATGCCGTTGCTTTCAATGCCGCGAATTTTGGTTTTTTTAAGCGTGACATCAAGGCCGGGAATATAGGCGCCGTCCGGGGCGAAAATCGCCTTCATGCCTGCCTTGGCATTCGGCGCGCCGCACACAACCTGTAATATGCCGTGATCGGCGGTGCGCACGGTGCAGACCTGCAGCTTGTCCGCATCGGGGTGTTTTTCGGCTTTTTCGACGGAGGCGACTTTAAACGCTGCAAATTCCGCGGCCCGATCGGTAATGTCTTCAACCTCCAGTCCGATAGCGGTCAAAGTTTCAGAAATCTGTTCAAGGCTTGCATCCGTATCCAAATGGCGCTTGAGCCAGCTCAGCGTAAATTTCATGGTGTTTTCACCCCTTTAAATCTTAAGGGGGCATTTTTAAACGAATGGCCAAGAAATACAAGCGTCTGTGAGGAATTAGGGGCAAAATTTAACGCAATCTTAAGATTTGGCGCATAGAGTATATGTCAACTACGCAGTAAAACGACCGACTATAAAAAATATAAGGCCGAAAGCAAAAACAGAGTGTTTAAACAACGAGGGTGTAACCATGGCGATCTATACGGACGACAAGTTCTCAATCACTTTTGTTCAGAAAGAAGGCGGGTTTGTTTTCGAGAATATCGCACCCGGGACCGCGGATGATGAAATTATGCGGGCGCTGTCTGAAAAACAGGAGCCGGTTTATGGTGCATTGGAAAGACATATCGGCGGCTTATTTGATAAAGTTATTGATGCCACTAGGGCTGCGGGACGTAATGTTGATATTGACGCCATTGCCAGTCTCGTCCGTACAGCCCTTCTAGGACTGCAAGCAGGTGGCGAAAAATCTTCGGCGCAAGTGGAACTCAATATGATGGTGATTGAAGCCTTTGAACGAAGCTTTGGCGCCCTTAAAAACACTCGGTCATTGGAAAGTGCCCCGGAAACCAAACCATCCGGTTCGGAGAGGTCAAGCGGGGCGATGGTGTCTGCCGAGTCCGTTGACGGTGATGCATCGGGCGATCCGCGGTACGCTGCTTTTGACGCCCAAGTTGAGGAACTGGACAAGACCTTGGAGGCGATGGGTGACAGAGTGAAAACACCGGATGTGGTAGAGGCAACAGTGGCTAACCCGGCCGCGCCAAAGACCACAATTGATGCTTATGGCGCTACTGTTATTACCATAGCTGAACGCAGGGCGATTGTGCCCCTCTCGCCAAGGGATGTAATGGGATTTGATGTGCATGTTCAAACCGCACAGGCCGCTCTCAAAGATATGGGCTATAAAATTGCCGAAGCCAACGGTCGTCAGGATCTGGCAACCAATGCGGCGTTCGAGAAGTTTGCGCAAGATCATAAGATCGATGCGGGCAGCATGACGCTGGAAGATTTCAAAGAGTATGCGGTTGCCACGCAGCAAGGCCTTGATCCATCGACAATGGTGGCTTCGTCTTCGCCGAATATATCAGGCGAGTTTCTGCACAAAGCGTCGGCGACAGTTCCGGTGCGGAGTGATGGGCCCGCAAAAGAAACAGGCACGCCCCCTCTTCATACAACGCCGCCACAGGAGCTTTCGGCAATTGATGAGCATATACGCATTATGACCGGCGGTCTGGATCCGGATAAACAAAATCGTTACGATCCGAACGCACCGAGCCTGAGAGAGTCCTTTAATCAGTTGGCCAAAGGAATCATGTTCTGGAGAAATGATCCGGAAAATGAGGCGGCAGCGGACCAATCAAACCAGCAAGAAGCCCCGCAGGGTGCGCCGGTTGAGAACAGAACGCTGCCCGCTACGCCGCCACCGGGGTCACAATGGACCTAAACTTGCAAGGGTGAAATATGGCAGACAAGACATCTTCATGGTTACCCGATTTAGATAAGGTCACGAAACCGGATGGATCTTTGCCTTTAACGACGATCAATGATATTGCGAAACGGGCGGAAATACACCTTATCGATCGCAAACCGTTTTCCGAAGAAGACCGCGCAACGATTGAAGGCCTGCTTAAACATGATCTGCATCGCGAGCATCCAGCATTCAGAAAACCGCTGGAAAAAGCGTTGAATTTTGTTAATCAGGGTTTAGGCACGTCAGAGGCAAAAGCCCGTGTAGCCCCAAAGCCCGTAAGTGATAATTCTCGGCAACAGCCAGCTGATAAATGGGGTGAAGCCAAACCTATTGAAATATCGGTCAATGGGGATCTGCGGACAAAAATGCTTTTTACCGATCGGTTTGTTCAACAGCTTGGTAAGTACGGCGTCAACGGTTTGCCGCCTCAGGATGTTCAAAAAGTCGAAGCGCTGTATCAGGAATTCATGCCGGAAATTTATGAACGTCAAGTTGGCAGTCCCGGGGCTAACGTCACGCGAGACAAACTTGACGGACAATTTGGCCGGTTTGAAAATCAACAGTTGCTGGAGTTAAGAAGACGTATCAGCGAGGATCTGCACAGGGTGGGCGCGGGCAAGAAACCACGCTACGGCAATGGCAGCCCGCGCGCAGAAGACGCCGGAAAAATCAATACAGCCGAAGAAGATCTTGCTGGCCGCCGCGCGCACCAAAAGGCCGGAGCGGGCGAAGGGGCTTCTGAAAAACCTGCGGTTTCTGAAAGGGAACAAAACGAGCCAAATCAGGATGGAGATACGCAAATTTTTGCGGCCAAACCGCCGCCGGTTATAAAGGCAGAACCTTTGCCGCCTGCGGATGGCCAGACCAAAGCGCCGGCTCAGCCGCCGCCGCCTGCCGTTCCACAAAAGAGCACCGGACGTATGGCTGTGACGGAAAGCGGCAAAGAGGTTTATGAATTCACGCATGGAGATGGTCGGCCGAGTGAGATCACAAGGGAAATTCAGAAAGCGTTGGTCGAAGCCGGTTATGATGTCGGCGTTTATTCCGAAGGTCACCCCATGGCCGGCGAGCCGATGACTGACGGATGGCAGGGCCACCGGACTCGCGCGGCCCAGATCGACTCTATTCAGGATATTATGGGCATTGAAGACCGGGCCTGCGCAGAGGACATTTTGCGCCGCATGCCGATTGAAGAATATAAACAACTGGTTATCGATCAGGGCCTCAAGCCTGACTATGATGCGGACAGGGCAACGCATTATGCGCAAGAGGCGGCAAAAATAAAAGGCGCGGCGAAAGAGGAATTTGAAGACGCTCATGGCAATCCTGCACCAAAGTCGGCACCGGACACAGACCCAACACCGCCGCCATCAACAGACCCTGTTGTTCGGATGGCCTAGTCCAATTTCATGACATGCAAGGTGAAATCAAGCTTTTGACCGAGTGCGCGGTAGAGGCTTTGCGCGCTTTCATTGTTGCTTTCTGCCAGCCAGTATATGCGCGCCCAGCGTTCGCGCTTGCCGATCTGGCTGAGCTGCGTAATCAGTTTTTTGGCAATGCCCTGTCGGCGGGCCTGCGGGATAACATAGACATCTTGCATATAACACACATCGCGCAAGGCCCCGGTGGTGGGATGCAAAATGTAATGGACGAGGCCGACCAGCGCGCCGTCTTTTTCAGCGACCAGACCGCAAACTTTGCTTTCAGGGTCGACCAAACGGCTCCAGGTTTCGGAGGTCACGGCTTCATCGCGCATGCCAAGATTGTTTCCATCCCATAGCGCAAGCCAGTCCGGAAAATCTCTGTTTTCAAGGCTGCGGATTTTGATCGGCATTTTTTCTCCTGTCATCCCGAACGAGCGTAGCGAGGAGAGATCTCATGAAGCCGCTGGAGATTTCTCACATGCGTTCGAAATGACATTGTTTTACCGCATAGCGTTATTGGGTCGATCGAGCGGATCAAACCCGTAATGAGCCAGCCAGCGCGTGTCGCATTCAAAGAATGTGCGCAGATCGGGGATGCCGTATTTCAGCATGGTCAGGCGTTCAATCCCCATACCGAAGGCAAAGCCCTGATATTCGTCAGGGTCGACGCCGCAGTTTTTCAGCACGTTCGGATGCACCATACCAGCGCCGAGGATTTCCATCCATTTTTGTTCTTCCCCATCCGGGGCTTTGCCAAGCTTAATCCCGCCATCGGGCTTTTTGATATAGCCGATATCAACCTCTGCGCCCGGTTCAACGAACGGGAAGAAACTGGGACGGAAACGCACCGGAAGATCATCCAGCTTGAAATAGCTGCGCACGAAATCGGTCAGGCAGCCTTTCAAATGTGCCATCGTGACATTTTTGTCTATATACAGCCCCTCCATCTGGTGGAACATCGGCGTATGCGTCATGTCGTAATCTGAGCGATAGGTGCGGCCGAAACAGACAATCTTGTATGGCGGTTCGTGCTCTTGCATATGGCGGATCTGCACAGCAGATGTATGGGTGCGCAGCAGCTTTTTCGCGCGCTCGCCTTCTTCGGACAGGTCTTCGGGCAGAAAAAACGTGTCCTGCATCTCGCGGGCCGGGTGGCCGGGTGGAAAATTCAGTGCGGTGAAGTTATGCCAGTCATCTTCGATATCCGGACCTTCAGCAACCTGAAAACCCATCGCCCCGAAAATACCGACCAATTCTTCCATAGTCTGGGAAATCGGGTGAATTTTGCCGCTGCGTTCAGGACGGGTCGATAAGGTCACATCCAACGTCTCGGTAGCCAGACGTTCATCAAGCGCTTGTTTCTTCAGGGCCTTTTCCTGAGATTTGATCAACTCGGCAATTTCATCTTTCAGAACGTTGAGCGCGGCGCCAACGGTTTTGCGCTCTTCCGGGTCCATGCCGCCCAGCGTCTTCATCAGCGCGGTAATCCGTCCCTTTTTGCCCAGCACGGTCACGCGCACATCATCGAGTGCTGCAGGGGTTCTAGCTGCTTCGATTTCACTGGTGATTTCTGTTTTTAATGCATTAATATCAGTCATAACCCAAGTGTTTAGCGTTATCACGCTTAGAGCGCAAGACTCATAATTTCATCGAGCCGGTGAACGATATGGTCGGGGGCGGCCTCCCGCAAACGCGCGCGGGAAATATAGCCCTCGGTAATGCCGATTGAGGTAATCCCCAGCGCCCGCGCAATCTCCGGTTCTTCCATCGTATCGCCGATGATGATCGTGTTTTCGGGGGCGTGGCCGGATTGGGCCATATAATCACGCAGGCGCAGAACTTTGGTCGTGCTTTGCAAAATCGTCGTGCCGTCGCAATCATGCGCGGACACATAGGAAAAATAGTGTTCAATATTCAGGCGCTTCAGATGGCGTTCAATCCGATCAGTAATGTAATTGGACAGGATAATGCATTCGGCGCCCTGCTCTTTTAAATGTTCGAGCAAAGCCCGCGCGCCGTGACGCGTGCGTGCACCCGCCGCAAGCTGTTCATAGGTATCCTGAAACACCGCGTTACCTTCATCACGGCGCTCAAGCACCGTTTCCTCGCTCACTCCATGTTTCTCATAGAACGGGATGATCGGAAAACAAAATGTATCGCGGTGGGTTTTAAGCGTTATGGCGTCCGCGCCGTAAAACTCAAGGCAAACATTGCCCGCTTTCCAGCTTGGCACCGTGTCAGCCAAAATCGTGCCATTCCAGTCAAAAACGAAGAGTTTATTTTGAAGAGCATACATAAAATGATTTAACCGCAACGGACGCAATGGGCGCAACGACAATATTAAAAAACCGTCGCGATCTTTGCGTTCTTTGCGGTTAAAAATAAAAAAGGCCCGTTTAAAGCGGGCCTTTTGAAATTCCGTATGCAAATGCTTCTAAGCGGCGGCTTTTTCAGCCTTCGCCAGAGCATCCTGCGCTTGTTTGGCAATGGCGGCAAAGCCTTTTTCGTCGTGGATGGCAATCTCGGACAGAGATTTGCGGTCCAGTTCAATGCCGGAGAGTTTCAGGCCGTGCATCAATGTCGAATAGGTCAGATCGTGCAGGCGAGCAGCCGCATTGATCCGCTGAATCCACAAAGCGCGGAAATTGCGTTTTTTCGTGCGACGGTCGCGGTAAGCATACTGACCGGCTTTTTCAACCGCCTGGACGGCGGTGCGGAAGCAATTCTTCCGACGGCCGTAATAGCCCTTGGCGGCTTTAATAACTTTTCTGTGACGAGCGTGCGCTCTTGGTCCACCTTTAACGCGTGCCATGGTTTAGCCCTCCTTCTTTTCCGAAGCAGCCGTTGTTGTCTGGGCGGCTTTCTTTTTCTTACGAAGGTAAGGCAACCAGTTGCGCAGAACAATGCGCTCATCCGCCTCAGACATGATGGTCATGCCTTTGGCCTTACGTTTCATGGATTTGGGTTTGTTCATTTGCATGTGGCGCATCTTGGCCTGTTTGACCTTGATTTTACCACTCGACGTGACGCGGAAACGCTTTTTAGCGCCCGACTTCGTTTTCATTTTCGGCATTTCCATCTCCTTAAAAAGGGTTGTTATGTGATGGCCGAGGCAGCCGTTTTCGCCAGACCATCTGTTCGTATGGCCGTTTTATAGACGTAAAGGTCGGGCAAAAGCAAGCAAAATCAGCTGTATTTTTCGATAAATTGCCGCATGTGAAAGAACATCGATTTGCGGTGGTTCACCTGTGGCAGGCCGTGGGTGCCGTCCTGAAAGCTGGTGATTTCGACGCGGCGTTTACCCGCGCTGGCCCGAAACATGTCAAGCTGCTCGATCGGCGAGCGCTCGTCCTTTGCCCCATGCATAATCAGCAGGGGCTTTCCAAGATCTTTCAGCACCTTGGCCATATTGGCTGTTTTGAGCTGTTGCAGGAAGGGAAAACCGACATGCTCGTCTTCGAACTGAATAAAACCGTTCTGAGTAAGGTCTGATTCGATTTCATCGCAGCGAAAGACGTGCCGGGCAATCATCGGCAGGTCGATCATCGGCCACAGCAGGATATAGCACAACGCCTCGGGCGGTCCGTTCATCAGGGCAATGGAGGCCCCAAGTCCCTCACCGACAAAGACAAAACGTTGATAGTGCTTATCTTTCGCCCACTGTAATATGGTTTGGAAATCCTGCGCAGCGCTATGCAATGTAAAATCTTCCGGCTGGCCGTCGCTGGCGCCGCAGCCGCGGAAATCAAAGCGCAACGTATGATAGTTTTTATGGCCAATCACGTCTTCAAAATCGGTAAAAACATCGCTGGTCCCGTTCTTGTTCCCGGGAAATCCGTGAACCATAATGATCAGCTCTCTATTTGCGCCGTCCATCGCGCGTTCATCGGGCCTTACGTATGTGGCTCGAATGTACTGGCTGTGACCGGCTGGAATTTGAACGGTTTCACGCATGGATAAAAAATTCCCCTTTTCAATATCATAACAGCAATTTTCCAATTTAAAACAGGCACAAAAACATGTTAGGAAAAAGCAGGAGCAATAACGAGGATTAAGATAGACATGGTTCGCCCCGTCAATTTGAAAAACGTTCGATTTTCAGGCCTGCGCGAAAATGTTGCGCGTTTTATCGAGAATAAGGCCTTCACCAATTTTATCATTGCCGTGATTTTTGCTAATGCCGTGGTTTTGGGGCTGGAAACCGATCACAGCGTCATGGGGCGTTACGGAGCGCTCCTGATGAAATCGGATCATATTGCTCTGGGGATTTTTGTCGTTGAACTGGCGTTGAAACTCTTTGTCTATCGCCTGTCCTTTTTCCGTCAGGGGTGGAATGTTTTTGACTTTGCGATTGTCGGCATTGCCCTGATACCGGCCAGCGGTCCGTTGGCGATCCTGCGGGCCTTGCGGATTTTGCGGGTGTTGCGGCTGGTCTCGGTTGTGCCCTCCATGCGCCGGGTCATTGCCGCGCTGTTTCATGCCATTCCCGGCATGGCCTCGATTATGGCCGTGCTGATGATTATCTTTTACGTGGCTTCTGTGCTTTCCACCAAGCTCTTCGGTCAGACCGCCGAATTTGAAGAGTTATTCGGCACGATCGGCGCATCCATGTACACCTTGTTTCAGGTGATGACGCTGGAGGGCTGGAGCGAAGAGGTCGTGCGACCGGTCATGAAGGTTTACCCGCATTCCTGGCTGTTTTTTATTCCTTTCATCATTGTCACCAGCTTTGCGGTTCTCAATCTGTTTATCGGGATTATCGTTGATGCGATGAATCTGATTCACGAAAAGGATGAATATAAGGGTCCGGAGCGGCGCAAAAACAATATCGTTGCCGGGGACGAGATTGTCGCTCTGCGCAAGGATATGGCGGAGATTAAGCAGCTCTTGAAAACAGATACCGCGTCATAACCTTAAATCGTCATGCGAGGGCGTGTGCGGAACAGTGGCGCTGGTGCCACGATGGACATGTCTGAGCGTTTCGAACATTATTCGCAAATCGTTTCGTACAGAAGGCAGCGTCCGGCAATATTCAAGATCTTTAGCTATCGTCGCCTCCGGTGATAAAGGCTTGCCCGCTTTAAATTCTTCTACGATCGCCGGGCTCGTCAGGCCAGGACGTACAGTCCGTAATTCTGGCACGTCCCTGTAAGGTTTGTCTCTTTCCATAAAACTTCGTGGGCGCGGGCCAACCAAACTCATGTCTCCTTTCAACACATTTACAAATTGGGGCAATTCATCCAAGCGGTAATGACGCAAAAACTTACCCAGAGGCGTTACGCGCTGCGTATCGCAAGCAGCAATCCCATTTGCCGCACGGTCGAACTGTTCCATGGTTCGAAATTTTAAAATTGTAAAAGGCTTGCCATTTAGGCCAAGCCGCTGCTGGCGAAAAATTACAGGACTTCCCATCTTTAATTTCACCGCCCCCGCAATGATGGTCATAGGGAGTGCAGCTAAAATGAGACCGAAACCGGCACCAACGAAATCAAAGACTTCTTTTTTCATAAGTGCGTATATTGCATAATGTGATTTACAATACAACAGGTATTTTAATGCGCATCAGCCCAGCTGTGGCCTGAGCCGGCTTCGGCGATGAGGGGCACGGAAATATCCACGCCCATAATTTTCCACGCATTTTCCATGATCTCGCGCGCCAGTTCTGATGTGGCTTCGAGCTCGTCTTTCGGAAGCTCAAAGATCAGCTCGTCATGAACCTGCAGCAGCATTTTGGCATGCAGCCCTTTCTTGCGTAAAGCTTCAGGCATTTTGGCCATGGCGATCTTCATGATATCGGCGGCCGTGCCTTGCAACGGCGCGTTGATTGCGGCGCGTTCCGATCCGCCGCGCTGGGCCGGAATTTTCGCATTGATATTCGGCGTAAAGCATTTACGGCCATAGAGCGTGGTGACAAAGCCTTGCCCGCGCGCTTCATCCTTTTTCGCTTCCATGTAGTCCTGAATTTCGGGAAAACGCGCGAGATAGCGTTTGATAAATGCGCTGGCATCGCCGGGTTCACAGCCCAATTGCTTGGCCAGCCCCCAACCGGAAATGCCGTAAATAATCCCGAAATTTACCGCCTTGGCGCGGCGGCGGGTTTCGCCATCCACCTGATCCAGCGGGATATCAAAAACCTGAGAGGCTGTGAGGGCGTGAATATCCACCCCGTCTTTAAACGCCTGTTTGAGCGCTTCAACCCCGGCCATTTCCGCGGCCAGCCGTAACTCGACCTGCGAATAATCGACCGAGAGCAATATGTGATCTTTGTCGGCGACAAAGGCTTCGCGGATTTTACGGCCATCCTCGGTACGGATCGGAATATTTTGTAAATTCGGGTCGGAAGAAGCCAGCCGCCCGGTCGATGTGCCGGTCATATGATAGGACGTATGGACACGGCCCGTATCGGCGCAGATTTGGTCGGGCAAGGCATCGGTATAGGTGGATTTCAGCTTTGACAGCCCGCGCCAATCGAGGATTTTCTGGACAATCTCATGGCCCTGAAACGCCAGTTCTTCGAGGGTTTTCACATCCGTTGAATATTGCCCGGTCTTGGTCTTCTTACCACTATCCAGGCCCATCTGGTCGAAGAGAATTTCGCCGATCTGTTTGGGGCTGCCAATGTTAAACGGCCCGCCAGCCAGCTTGTAAATCTCGTCTTCCAGATCGGCGATCCGCTTGGCGAAATCGGCGCTCATCTCTTTGAGAATTGCCGGATCGACTTTGATTCCGTCGAGTTCCATCTGCGCTATTACCGGAATCAGCGGGCGTTCGATATTTTCGTAAACTCTCACCATCTTTTCAGCGATCAGCCGGGGTTTGAGCACATGATAGAGCCGCAGGGTAATCTCCGCATCCTCGGCGGCGTAATCCAACGCCTTTTCGATATCGACCTTGTCGAAGGTGACTTGGGATTTGCCTTTGCCCGCGACCTCTTCATATGTGATCGGGCTGTGGCCGAGATAAAGCTCGGACAGCGCATCCATGGAATGTTTGTGACTGGAGCCGTCGAGCACATAAGACATCAGCATGGTATCATCGCAAGGGTGTACGTGGATGTCATGCTTGGCAAAAATCTGCCAGTCATATTTCATGTTATGGGCGATCTTGATGACCGCAGGGTCCTCCAGCAAAGGTTTGAGCATCGCCAACGCTTTATCCATGGGAAGTTGCGCAATATCCGCACCCCGCGTTTCGCCAAGCAGGTCAGCCTGTTCGGCCTCGTGCCCCAGCGGGATATAGGCGGCCTTGCCGATTTCACTGGCCAGGGAAATGCCGACGAGTTTCGCTTTTGCGGGTGTGAGCGATGTTGTTTCTGTATCGATACAAACCGTTCCGTTTTTATATGCGCTATCAATCCAGTTCTGCAGGGTCTTTTCATCGTTGATGAGGGTGTATTGGTTGTCGGCAATTTTAATGTCATCCCGAGCGTTAGCCGAGGGATCTTTACCACTCTCATCTTGCGAAGATCCCTCCACTGCGGTCGGGATGACATGTGCGGATTGCGGCGGCAACGCCCCGTTATTTAGCCGCTTGATAATCGAATTAAACGCATGTTTTTGCAGGAACGCCATCAGCTCCGGCTTGTCGGGATCGTGTGTTTTAAGCTCTTCAATCGGCAAGGGCAACGGTGCGTTTTGATCGAGCCTTACAAGCTGTTCCGATACCTTCGCATCCTCGGCATGTTCCACCAGCTTTTCCCGCCGTTTGGGTTGTTTAATCTCCCCGGCGCGGGCGAGCAATTCATCCAGCGAGCCATATTCATTGATAAGTTCTGCCGCCGTCTTGATCCCGATGCCCGGCACGCCGGGAATGTTATCGGTGCTGTCGCCTGCCAGCGCCTGCACATCGACCACGCGATCGGGTTTGACCCCGAATTTTTCGATGACCTCGGCCTCGCCGACCCATTTGTTTTTCATCGGATCGAGCATGCGGACACCGGGCCGGACCAACTGCATCAGGTCTTTATCCGAGGACACAATGACGACTTTCTTACCCAGCTCCAGCGCGCGCTTGGTATAGGCCGCAATCAGATCGTCAGCCTCATAGCCGGGCTGTTCGAGCGCCGGGATATCAAACGCCCGTGTGGCCTCGCGCACGAGGGGAAATTGCGGCACCAGATCTTCGGGCGGCGCATCGCGGTTGGCTTTATATTCCGGATAAATAGTGTTGCGGAATGATCCGCCTTTCGGGTCGAACACCACCGCCAGATACGGCGCGTGATAATCATTGAGCAACTTCATGAGCATCTGGGTAAAACCAAACACCGCCGAGACCGGGACGCCGTCAGGGTTGGTCATCTCCCCACGGCCCGAATAGGTCATTGCGAAATAGGCGCGGAAAATGAATCCCGAACCGTCAACCAGATACAGCTCACCATCTTGGGCGTTTTCGGAGGCGACAGAAATTTGTGAATCGGCCATGGGCCTAAATGTGGAACATTCCCAAATGCCTGTCCAGAGGATAAAACTTGCATTCCAAAGAATTATTGATTATGACAACATAAAAACGGAGATAGAATAGACTATGGCAGGCGCAGAAGTGAAAACGACTGATTTATGGGGCGGTTATAAAGAGTTAAAAACAGCGTTTTCCAAAGCATTGTGTATTCGCAATAATGTTCCGCCCCAAGAATTCCTGTCCCAAATAGTGCACGCGATGAAAAGTTTTGGCGAACAAAGTCCTGATATTGCGGCGGATGCTGCTGTATTTTTGCAAAGCTCGGAGACCAGACAGGCTGTCACAGACGCATTTAAGGGTAATCAAAACGTCGTTGACAAAATAGTTCTTCTAAAGGCCATAGAAAACGCAGCCCAAGATCTGACCCCAAAAGAGTTACAGTAAAAAAACCCCATGCACGAGGGGAAAACGTGCATGGGGGCTACGGAGTGAGGGTGAAACCAAACCCGAAACTCTCTACGACAGGGATGACGAGCTTCGGGCCTTTGCGGGTTTCTCAGGGTATTCTTGTTGACGCAGGAAATGCAGGAAAGGACATCGGGGCAAAAACAAACCCTGACAAAACTTAACGATATAGTGAGAGGCGCAATGATTATTCACGCGCATAAGTCCGCTCCGGTAGCGTACAGGCCCCATGATGCACAATCCCTCTAGCTCTATCGCCGTTTATCCGGCTGATTTTCTAAAATCGTCTATCGCGATTTATGTCTATATTTAATTGTACCTTGGCACAAAGCGAGATGTCAAAAATTTTAGTATAATCATTTGCATTAAGAATGAGACACACTGAACCCGGAGGGGCGCCCCGCCCCTTGGGGCGGAGGTGTTCATTAAGGATATCCCCACCATGGGGGCTTGTGGGACAGGTGCTGTACGAAAGCGCCATATGATCAAAAGAGTCCGAACGCTTTAACGTTGATCCACTCCTCCACACTCTGTGGGACTGAGCACCTAGCTCTCGGTGCGGTAATTCGGAGCTTCGCGGGTGATGGTCACGTCGTGGACGTGGGATTCCTTGTGCCCTGCCCCGGTCATGCGGACGAATTCGGCTTTTTCTTTCATCTCGGCGATCGTTGCTGAACCTGTATAGCCCATAGAAGCGCGCAGGCCTCCGACCATCTGGTGGATGACCGTGCCGACCGGGCCTTTATAGGGTACGCGGCCTTCGATGCCCTCGGGCACGAGTTTGTTTGATTGTGTCACGCCCGCCTGAAAATATCTGTCGGCAGAACCTTTGACCATCGCCCCGACGCTGCCCATGCCGCGATAGGATTTGTAAGAGCGGCCTTGGTAGAGGATCACTTCGCCAGGGGCTTCATCCGTTCCGGCAAAGACGCCGCCCATCATCGCGGCGTCTGCTCCGGCAGCAATCGCCTTGGCAAAGTCGCCGGAATATTTGATTCCGCCGTCGGCGATGACCGGGACTTTTTTCTTCGAGGCTTCCTTGACCACATCCATGATCGCGGTAAGCTGGGGCACGCCGACCCCGGCCACGACGCGGGTGGTGCAGATGGAGCCCGGTCCGATGCCGACCTTGATGGCGTCGGCCCCGGCCTTGATCAGGGCAAGGGCGGCATCCCCGGTGGCGACATTACCGGCCATAATTTGCAGGTCTGGATTGTCCTGGCGGATTTGAGCGACCGTATTCAACACGGCGTGAGAGTGACCGTGGGCGGTATCGACGACGACCAGATCGAGACCCGCCTCAGCCAGAGCGGCAGCGCGTTCAATGCCATTAATCACGCCCGTACCGACAGCCGCACCTGCACGCAGACGGTCGTGCGAATCTTTGGTCGCGTTGGGAAAGAGCGTGGATTTTTCGATATCCTTGACGGTCACCAGACCGATGCATTTTTCCGCATCGTCAACCACCAGCAATTTTTCGATGCGGTGTTTGTGCAGCAATTTTTTGGCTTCGTCTTTATCGACGGTGTTATAGACCTTGACCAGATGGTCGGCGGTCATGAGTTCGCGCACCGGTTGGGCGGGGTTTTCGGCAAAGCGCACATCGCGGTTGGTCAGGATGCCGACCAGACGCCCGGAAGTTTCCGTTACCGGAATGCCGGAGATATTGTTTTGCCGCATAATCAGCAACGCATCTTCGAGCGTCGCATCCGGGGAAATGGTAATCGGATCAACGACCATGCCGGATTCAAAGCGTTTGACTTTGCGGACTTCATTGGCCTGAGCCTCAATCTCCATGTTGCGGTGGATAATGCCGAGGCCGCCGTTCTGCGCCATGGCGATCGCCATTTGGCTTTCGGTGACCGTATCCATCGCGGCGGATAATACCGGGATGTTGAGGCTGATGGTCTGGGTCAGGCGGGTCGAGGTATCGACTTCATTAGGCTGGACCTCGGATTCGCCGGGGACGAGCAGAACATCATCGAAGGTCAGGGCTTTACGGATTTTGGCAGGGTCTTTAATTTTGGGCATGGTGCAAATTCTTTCGCGCTTATGTGGGCGGATATCCCCATTCCCACGGGGACTTCGATTTGCAAGCGAGTTATAGCGGAAAATTTAAGGATGTAAAGGGTTTATTCACCGGCCACGGAAATCGGTAGCTATCAAATATTGCTCTGCGCTTTCCTTGCGGCTGGCAGGGGGTTTCATGTGTTTGACGGTTTCGAAATCTTTTTTCAACTGCGCCAGTAGAGTATTTTGCGCGCCGCCCTGACGGACTTTGGCGATGAATGTTCCGCCGGGTTTGAGGACTTCGGCGGCGAAGCAAGAAGCGGCTTCGACCACGGCCATGATGCGCAAATGGTCGGTCTGTTTATGGCCGGTGGTGTTGGGGGCCATGTCGGATACGACCAGATCGGCCAGTCCGTCGGGATTATATTTCTTAATCATCGCTTTAAGGCGTCCGGGGGCGTCGTTATCCATGAAATCCATCCGGATGAAATCGACATCGGCGAGTTCGTCCATCTCCAGCAGATCGATGGCGATGACCCTGGCGCCTTTTTGGGTGGCGACCTGACACCAGCCGCCGGGCGCGGCGCCGAGATCGACGACGATCTGGCCGGACTTTAAAATATCAATCTTCTCATTGATCTCAATAAGCTTGTAAGCGGCGCGGCCCCGATAACCGTCCTTTTGCGCTTTGTTGACGTAAGGATCGTTGAGCTGACGTTTGAGCCAGCGGGTCGAGCCGCTTTTACGGCCTTTGGCGGTTTTGACTTTTTCCTTGGCTTTGTTTCTGCTCATATTATCATCACAATCATTGAGACCAGCATGGCGGTAAAAAACATCGAAATCGAAGCGGCCATGAGGATTACGCCTTTGGTGTTCGGAGAATATACAGCCAGTGCGATATAAAGCACGTAAAAAACGCTGTAGGCGATTTGCCCGCGACGATGGACGGAGGTTTCAAAGAGGCCTAAAAAGCCGTTTTCATAGCCCGTCGAGATGATCAGCTCGGCTTGCAGGCGCATCATCACCATGCAGCCGATGAAAAAACCCGCCGCCCAGCCGCGCTGAGGTTTATGCACCGCCAAGAGGCCGAGCGGCAACCAGAGAACATCAATATATTGAATGATAAAATTCATGATCTATCTTTTAACTTTATGTTTTTCTCGTGCAAGTGGGAATTTGCGTATAAGATTTTGTTTCAAAATGAGGCACCCCCACCCAAATCCTCCCCCTTGAGGGGGAGGGATGTGAAGGGTTATCGAGCGCAGTGAGCTTACCCATAGCCGGGTGGGGGTGTTTAGTTTTGTACAGGAAAGTGATATAAAATTTTCATGCAAAAAAAGTGCAGAAATACCAAACGACATCGCCCGCCATATCTCCTCGCAATGACGTTGTTCTTTACGATCACTTTTGCCCCAACACTGAACGCGCAGGGGCAATTGCCGCCGATTATCCGCGATACAGAAATTGAGGCGACGTTTAAGGAATGGATGAGCCCGCTGCTCAAAGCATCGGATATCGGTACGAACAGCGTTGATTTCGTTCTGGTGCAAAGCGACCAGATCAACGCATTTGTGGCGGGCGGGGCGAATATTTTCTTTTACACCGGCCTGATTAAAAAAACCGATGGGCCAGATGAAGTGGTTGGGGTGCTGGCGCACGAGATGGGGCACATTGCCGGAGGACATTTGATTTCAACGCAGCAAGCACTGGAGCGTGCGAGTTATGAGAGTATTCTGGGCGCGGTTTTGGGCCTTGGCGCGGCGATTGCGACCGGCAATGGCGAGCTGGCCAATGCGATTATCGGCGGTAGCCAGAATGTCGCGATCCGGCGGTTTTTGAGCCACAGCCGGGTGCATGAAGCCAGCGCCGATCAGGCAGCGTTTAGTTATCTGAGCCGGGCCGGGCTTAACCCTTCGGGCCTGTCGAGCTTTTTTAAAAAGCTGGAAAATGAAGAATTGCTGCCGTCCTCCCAGCAAAGCGAATATATGCGTACGCACCCGATTACCCGCAACCGGATTGAAGCGGTCGACGCACTTATTGCCAAAAGCCCGTTAAATGACAAAGCGTTTCCGGCGCGCTGGAACGATCAGCATGCACGGATGAAAGCCAAGTTGATCGGGTTTATTAATCCTGAGCAAGTGGCGTGGATGTATCCGAAAGACGATACCTCCCTGCCCGCGCGTTATGCGCGGACGATTGCGGCGTATCGGTTGAACGATATTCCTACAGCCCTGCGCGGAATTGATGCGTTGCTTGGCGAAGAGCCTGACAACCCGTATTTCCATGAGCTCAAAGGCCAGATGCTGGTTGAATTCAGCCGGGTTGAAGAAGGGTTGCCGTCTTATCGTAAAGCGGTTGAGTTGATGCCGGATGGCCCTTTGCTGCGCATTGCCTTGGCCAATGCGTTGATCCAAAGTGATGATCCGGCGCGGCTGAAAGATGCCATTACGCATCTGGACCGGGCGCTCGTAAAAGAGAAGCGTTCAACGCGCGTGCATCGTCTGCTGGCCACGGCGCATGGGCGGCTCGGCCATGATAGTCTGGCGAAGATGCATCTGGCAGAAGAAGCGTTGTTACAGCAGCGTTTGCCCTATGCCAAGGCGCAAGCGGAAAGCGCGCTCCAAGGCTTTAAGGCGGGCAGTCCGGAATGGATTAAAACCAAAGACGTGCTCAATCAAATTGCGTTGATGGAACAAAAAATGAAATGAACGCCCCCGCCCCAAGGGGCGCGGCATCAAAAGCGTGGGGGGACACAATAGCATTGTGTCCCCGTTGTTTTTTATACGGTGAGAGCGGCGGGGAATTAAACCCGAAAGAGATTAAAACGCGCAATTGGTAACCTTTTGGCGCTTTGCGACGAATTTCCTTTAAATGCCTGCACGATTGGGTACAATGAAGCTTGGCGGTTCAATATACTTTTTCAGGAGAGATTATGATGAGATTCACTTTGCGCAAAACAGCTCTGGCTTTTACAGCCCTGACATTGATGGGCAGCGGGGCTGCGTGGGCAGCGGAGGATGCGGTCTTCACCGATGCGCAAAAGGACGCCATGGGCGCGGTGATTAAGGATTACCTGATGGAAAATCCGAATGTGATTTTTGAAGCCATCGAAGCGCAGCGCGCGCAACAGGAAGCCGATGCGAAAAAGCAGGCCGAAGTTAAAATTCTGGAACATATCGATTATCTGACGCGGGCGGATGCGCCGTCTGTCGGTAATCCGAATGCCGATGTCACCGTGGTAGAATTTTTCGATTATAATTGCGGGTATTGTAAACGCGCTTTACCGGACATTCAGGCTACGATTAAAGACGATGAGAACTTACGTGTGGTGTTTAAAGAAATGCCGATTTTGGGCCCTACATCCAAGACGGCTGCGCTGTGGGCCTTGGCCGCGCATAAGCAGGGCAAATATTTTGACTATCACGTTGCGTTGATGGAGCACCGCGGACCGAAAGAAGAGGCTGAGTTGGAAAAGCTGGCCAAGGGCTTGGAACTGGATGTCGAGAAAATGAAAGAAGATATTGCCAGCGGCGAGATTGAAAAAGAGCTCGACAAAGTCACCGAAGTCGGCCGTGAGATCGGCGTCAGTGGCACACCGGCCTTTATCGTCGGCAAAACCTTTATTCCGGGCTATGTCGGTGAAGACGGCTTGAAAGACGCGATCAAGGCTGAGCGCGAAAAAAACAAAGAGTAGTGGTTTGATTTTTTAGATGGCTTACAAGGTTTTTATCGGGATTATCGTTTTGGCGTGCGCCTATATGCTCTATGGCAGCGTTTCCGTGCTCGTGCTTAAATCATCGGCAGGCAAGGAATATGCAGGCAACATTCTCGGCGCAGCGCAAGGCGATCTGACAGTGGTTGAATTCTTCGATTACAGTTGCACGTCTTGTAAAGATTTTGCGCCGGTCCTGATGCGGGCGGTTGAACAAGATGGTTCTGTGCGGCTCGTACTGCGTCCTATCAGTTCTGATGGTGGTGAAGAAGGGAAAATGATCGCGCGGCTGGCCTATGCGGCCGGGCGGCAGGGTAAATTCGCTCAGGCGCACCGGAATTTGATTGATAATTATCGGGTCGTCGATGATGCCTATGTCGAAGGTTTTGCCGAAGCGCTGGACCTTGATTTGCAGCAACTCATTCAGGATATGCAGGACCAAGACGTCGCAGATACGCTTGAGGAAAACGTCAAAACCCTTGTCAGAATCGGTTCTGTCAGTATTCCCACCCTCTTGATTGGCGGAAAATTTGTTTATTCTCCGGGTGAAAAGAACAATACCAGCGATACACTTATGGACTTGTTTAATCAGGCCAGAGGTTTATAACTTTTGTAAATATTCTTTTACAAAAGGATCACAATTATGAAACCTCTTATTTTTGCTTTTGGCTGCGTTTTGTTTGGCTTGTCTACGGGCGGGTATGCCTGGGCCGAAGATCAGGCTTTGAATGTTTCTGCACATAATGCTTATGCCTACGCAACCAGTCCGGTACAGGAGGACGGCGCGGTCTTTGTCGAGCTTCGCAACGATGGCGAACAGGACGTTAAAATCACCGCTGCTGCGGCCGATGTTTCAGAGGTCGTTGAGTTGCATACGCACATCATAGACGGCGATGTGGTGATGATGCGTCAGGTCGATGGCTATGATATTCCGGCCGGCGAAAGCATCGTTCTGGAACCGATGGGCCATCATATCATGCTGATGGGCCTGAAAGCACCTTTGGTTGAGGGTGAGAGCTTTCCTGTAAGCATTACCGATGCCAACGGAGCCTCTGCCAGCTTCACAGTCGAGATTAAGGCGCCCGGGCATGACGAGCATAAAGCAGAAAACTCTGGGGCCGAAGACAATGAAGCCGAAGAGGATTCCGAGCATGAGATGCATGAGGAACATGCACATTGAAAAAAGTCCTCATCCTGAATGGTCCGAATCTGAATATGCTGGGTCTGCGCGAGCCGGAGGTTTATGGTGACCGGACACTGGATGATATCAAGGGCCTGTGCCGGGAAACGGCGCAGGCTCTGGATATGGCGGTTGATTTTCGCCAATCCAATCATGAGGGCGAGTTGGTGGACTGGATTCAGGCGGCGCGCGGCGTTTTTGACGGTCTGATTATCAATGCGGCGGCCTATACCCATACTTCAGTGGCGATCCACGATGCGTTGAAATGTCTGGATGTGCCGATCATTGAAGTCCACTTATCCAACCCTAAAGAACGCGAAGAATTTCGCCACATCTCTTACATAGAGCCACTTGCCGCCGAAGTGTATGCCGGGCATGGCGCCAAGGGGTACGTGCTGGGTCTTGAAAAGCTCAAAGAACTTCTTTAACACTCTAGAGTCATTTCGGCGAAAGTCGGAATCTTCCGATGTGAGGAAAATAGATCCCGGCCTACGCCGGGATGACATGAGGACAAAATGAAAATAGATTCCAAAGCAATTAAAGAATTGGCGGACCTGCTTGAAGAAACAGGCCTGAACGAGATTGAAGTGGCTGATGGCGACAAGGCTATCCGCGTCAGCAAGGGCGGTGGAACCGTTGTTGCCGCAGCAGCAGGCGCCTCTGTGCCGATGATGGCTTCCGATCCGGCCGTGCCGCAGCAGGCCAATGTCTCCGCCCCTGATACGACAGCGCAAAGCCATCCGGGCGCTGTCACTTCGCCGATGGTGGGGACTGCCTATCTGCAAGGGGAACCGGGCGCCGCACCGTTCATCCAAAAAGGTGATAGCGTTAAGGCCGGGGACACGCTGATGATTATTGAGGCGATGAAGGTGATGAACCCGATTAAGGCTGAAAAAGGCGGTACGGTGACGCAGATCCTCATTGAGAACGGACAGCCGGTCGAGTTTGGCGACGTTCTTGTTGTTATTGAGTAAGCACTCCCATGTTCAAAAAAATTCTTATAGCTAATCGCGGTGAAATTGCCCTTCGGATTATCCGGGCCTGTAAGGAAATGGGCATTGCGACTGTGGTGGTTCATTCAACGGCCGATGCCAGTTCTATGGCCGTACGACTGGCTGATGAGTCGGTGTGTATCGGCCCGCCGCAAAGCAAAGACAGCTATCTGAATATTCCGGCGATTTTGAGCGCCGCCACGTTGACCGGAGCAGAGGCCATTCACCCGGGCTATGGTTTCCTGTCTGAAAATGCGCAATTTGCACGGATGGTTGAAGAACACGGTTTTGCTTTTATCGGGCCGAGCTCAGAACATATCGAGCAGATGGGTGATAAAGTCACTGCCAAACAAACGGTGGCGGCTTTGGGTCTGCCGGTAGTTCCCGGTTCAGACGGCGGGGTGGATACGCCCGAAGAGGGCCTTGCTCTGGCCGAAGATATGGGCTTTCCGGTGATTATTAAGGCGGCCTCGGGGGGTGGCGGTAAAGGCATGCAGGTTGTGCGCAAGGCAGATGAATTCGTCGAATGCTTTATCCGCGCACGGACGGAGGCGAAAGCCAATTTTGGCGATGATACGGTTTATATTGAGAAATTCCTCGGCAATCCGCGCCACATTGAGATTCAGGTGTTTGGCGATATGCACGGCAACGCCATTCATCTGGGCGAGCGCGATTGTTCGATCCAGCGCCGCCATCAAAAGCTCGTCGAAGAGGCGCCCTCTCCGATTTTGTCTGAGGAGTTGCGTAATGAGATTGGATCGCTGGCAGCGGAAACTATTCGCAAGATGGGGTATCGCGGGGCCGGAACGATCGAGTTTTTGTATGAAAACGGCAAGTTTTATTTCATGGAAATGAATACGCGCATTCAGGTGGAACATCCGGTGACCGAGATGATTACGGGTATCGACTTGATCGCAGAGCAAATCCGCGTCGCAGCTGGCGAGCCGCTGACGGTCAAGAAAGAGCGCTTGCGCCTGCGCGGACACGCGATCGAGATCCGGATTAATGCCGAAGACCCGGACACGTTTATTCCTTCTCCAGGAACGATTACCCAATTCCATGCCGCTGGTGGTCTGGGGGTACGTTTTGATAGTGCGATGTATAACGGCTATACAATTCCGCCTTATTATGACTCGATGATCGGGAAACTGATCGTGCATGGACGCAATCGTGAGGAATGCATTCGTCGCCTGCGCCGTGCGATCCGCGAGACAGTCGTTACGGGCATTAAAACCACTCTACCCCTGCATGACTGGATTTTGCAGCAAGAGGCTTTCCTGAGCGGAAATTACACGATCCACTGGCTGGAAGACCAGCTTAAAGATCGTTAGGACAAAGCCGGTTTCACTGAAATCACGATTTTAGCTTTTGAGTCATTTGATTTATAATGGCGTTATGCAGCTTGTGATGACGCCGGAATTGTTGATAGAGGCCTACCGCCAAGGGTTATTCCCGATGGCCTATAGCGCCAAGAGCGATTATGTGCACTGGATTTGCCCGGAAGAGCGCGGGCAGTTACCGATTGAGGAACTGCATATTTCCAAATCTTTGAAAAAATTGGTATTGAATAATATAAAACGAAACGGTTCGTATGATATTAAGATCAATACGGCCTTTGAACGGGTGATGCGCGCCTGTGCGCAGGCCACCGAGGCGCGGCCGGAAACCTGGATTAACGATCAAATTATTGAAACATATTGCACGCTGCATAAGCGTGGACGGGCCCACAGCGTTGAAGTTTGGAACGGGAAAGAATTGGTCGGCGGATTGTATGGCGTGGCGTTGGGCGCGGCGTTTTTTGGCGAGAGCATGTTTTCACGGGTGTCCAATGCCAGCAAAATTGCGTTGGTGCATTTATGCGCGCGGTTGTGGAAGACGGGTTATACAATTCTTGATACGCAGTTTATCAATGAGCATCTTAAGCAGTTCGGTGTGTTCGAAATTTCCCATCATGATTATCTTGAGAATTTGAAACCGGCGCTTGAGCAGAACTGTGATTTTACACTTTCGGATATGCCGAAGCTTAGCGAAGCTGTGCTGGTGTCGGCCTATTTCGATATGCGCAAGGCGCAAGGCATTGATTGATGAGGCAAGGCCTCTATTGCGCGATGGCCGGTTCAGACGGGGCTGCCTCTTCAGGCAAGACCCCTTCCCCTTCACGGATACCGCCGGCGGCTTCGCTTTCTTGCGCGGCTTTTTGCGCTCGCTCGGCCTCGGTTTGCAGGCAATCGAGCACCCAGACATCGTAGATCGGGTGGTCCATGGCGGATAAGCCCGGCGAGGAGGCAAACATCCAGCCGCTGAAAATCCATTCCGGCTTGGCTTCCTCTCCCCCGGCGGCGGGCGGCGTTTCCCAGACCTGCAGGAATGCACCGGCTTCTGGTTTTTCCAGCTCTGGGGCCTTACGGCAGGCCTGCACCTTGATATAGACCGAGCCGAATTTAATCGTGCGCCCGACATTGGCTTCGAAAACTTCGGTGCGGGCGGTTACCTTATCGAGGGAACGGAGTTTGACGATCGGGTAATCGATGCTGGCCTTGGCCAAGGCCATGCCGGGGCTTAGCGCCAATGCGGCAATCAGGAAAAGCGCGGGCTTATTGAGACGGCGAATCATCATCGCCCTGCATGCTGAAAATGAACTGACCCAAAAGCTGTTCAAGATTTTGCGGCGCCTGCGTGTATTCAATAACGCCGCCGGGGCCGATATATTCTTCATCCGCGCCCGGTTCCAGCGCCAGATAACGCCCGCCGAGCAGGCTTTCGCTGCTGATCAGGGCGGCGGTGTCGAGCGGCAGTTTGACATCATTGCCAACCTTGATGCGAACGCGCGCAAGGTAGGTTTTCTCATCCAGTTCGACAGCGCTGATCGTGCCGACTTTGACGCCGCTGATCTGGACATCGTCCCCGGCGGCCAGCCCGCCGATACCGGCGAAATTGGCGACAATTTCATAGCCGTCGCTGCCCGCGCCGACATTGGAAAGTTTGTAGCTGAACATCAAAAAAGAGACAGCGACAATAACCACAACAGCGCCGAGGGCGGTTTCAACAACAGAGCGTTTCATTTTATTCCTCTTTCTACATCCTTAATTTCAAACGTTCCCCGTTTGCACGGGGGAAGCAAAACTTCTTATTCCGGCGGACGCCACGCAGTATAGTCACCGGTGGCTTTGTTACGCCGCCCGCCAGCCAGAATGTGGCCGGGCGGGCGATAAGCCTGATTGGTGCCGGTCATGTTCGGTTGGTGGGGTTTTTGCCATGGGCGGCGGAAGCTTTCCGCGCCGTCTTCGGGCACTTCATCGGTCTGATGGTGCAGCCAGCCATGCCATTCCGGCGGGACCTTTGAAGGCTCGGGCGCGCCGTCATACATGACCCAGCGGCGCTCGCGTTTATAACCGGGGCGGGCCTTGGCGCGGTAATAGGTATTGCCGAACTGGTCGTCGCCGACCTTTTGCCCGCCAGCGGTCAGGGTAAAGAGGTTGATATGCGCCGGTGATAAAACACCTAAAAAGCTTAACAGTCCCATAATTGCTTTTACTTCCGTTCGTGTTTTTCTTTACAAAAGCCCGATAGAATTTAATATCACGAAAAAATGAAAAGGACACCCCCCATATGAATTTGCAAAAGAAATTACAAACACTTGGGTATGAATTGCCGCAAGCGGCGGCCCCGGCGGCGAATTATATCCCGTATGTGATTGCCGATGAGGATATGCTGTATATTGCCGGGCAAATCCCGTTTTTGAACGGCCAGCAGATGCATAAAGGGCGTTTGGGTGAGGATTTGAGCGTTGAGCAAGGCGTCGAGGCGGCCAGAGCCTGCGCGCTGAATATTCTGGCGCAAGCCCATGCAGCCGTGGATGGCGATTGGAGCAAGGTTAAGCGGCTGGTGAAGCTGGGCGGGTTTGTGAACTGTACGCCGGAATTTTATGATCATCCGAAAGTGATTAACGGGGCCTCTGACCTCATGGTCGCGGTGATGGGCGAAGCGGGCAAACATGCACGGTTTGCTGTCGGGGCGCCGTCACTGCCGCTAGGCGTGGCGGTGGAGATTGATGCGATTTTTGAGTTGGATTAAGCTGCCCTAGCTTTTGCGGTTTTGAACATTTGCATGGCATGGTCGTGGCAGAGCTGGTGATATTCCGGCTGGGCGGCCTGTTTGTGGGCTTTGATCTGTCCGGTGTCCTCATGGGACAAGCCAAAATAAACCTGCCCGATTCCGACGCTGGCAATCAGCGCTTCGCCGACGCGGGTTGGCTGGGATGAGCAATAGAGAACGCATTCGGATAAGTCTTCGCGGCCAAGCTTTTCTGCGGTTTTGCGAATAGCGGTAACTTCGGCATGGGCGGTGGGATCAACGCGCACGGCGCGGCCATTGGCACCAATCCCCAAGATTTGCCCGTCTTTGGTTGCCACCAGCGCGGCATACGGGCCGCCGCGGCCGTGGCGAGCATTTTCTGCGGCCAGTTCAATCGTCTGGTCCATGAGCTCTTCGGGGCTGTAGCGGGTCTGATGGCTTTCGACAGCCAGCGGGGCGGGGTTCAGCCCCTGACGTTTTAAAATGCGGTGTACGGTCTGGATAAGACGGGGCGGTTCGACCGGTTTCTGGATGACCTTGGCCACGCCTAGAGAACTGGCTTCTATCAGCAAGTCCGCAGAATCATCGCCGGTCACGATAACTACGGGAATTTTCAAACCCTTGGCCACGACATATTTGACGAATTCGAACCCGCCGGTCGGAGCCATGTTGATATCGACCAGCGCCAGATCTACGTCATGGTCTTCGACCACCTTGATCGCGCTTTCCCCATCAACAGCGCCCAGGACGTTATAACCCTGAGCGCGCAGGACACCGCTCATCATATCACGGGTGACGTCATTATCTTCGGCTATCAGGATGTTGATAAAGGCGCTTTCACTCATGAGGGTATTAAATCATATTTTTGGCAAATCGGGGGCAGAAAAATTTCGGGCGGACTGATATAATGCCTGCATGAGCAAGAGAACATACAGACGGACAGAAAAAGGCAGCGTGCTGATTCTGATTTTGGTGGCGGTTTCGCTATTTGGCGCCTTGAGCTTTACGGTTGCGCAGATGTTGCGGACCGGGGATGCTGAAGGGGTCGGCGAGCGTCAGGCGCGGATTTTTGGCGATGAGATTTTAGCCATTGCCCATCAATATCGTCAGGCGGTGCAGACCATGCGGGTCGCCAATGGTTGTGAGGCTGAAGATATCAGCTTTGAAACCAGCGCATTGACCGGATATGCGCATACGCCAGCCGCGGCCGATGAATGCAAGCTGTTTGACAGCAATGGCGGCGGGGTTTCCTATATCGCGCCCGCAGCCGACTGGCTGGATGAAGGACAAGGCGCGCAAACCGGCTATGGAGAGATTTATTTTACCGGGCGGACCTGCGTGGTTGACGTCGGGCTGGGCGGCGTCGGCTGTAATGCCGCAGCGGATGATGAAGAGCTTTTGATGGTTGTGCCTTATGTTTTACGCGAGGTGTGCGAGCAGATTAACACTCACGTCAATGTCGATAATGTGAGTGACACGCCCGCGCAGATCAACGGCAATGCGGTGAATTTCAGCGCCAATAAATTTACCGGGACGTATAGTGATTCCTATCAGGTTGATAAAGCCGAATTCCGCGGAAAAATGGCCGGATGTTTTGAAGGCACCGGCGCGTTTACCCCGGCGGGAACTTATCATTTTTATCAGGTTTTGATTGCGCGATGATGGCCCGCGCGGCTATTCAGTCGGTTCTTCGGCGATGTCTTTGGGTTTTTTCTTATCGCTGCGTTTTTCGCTTTTAATATCGAAGGTCAGTTGATCGTCTTTGATATCGACTTTCACGGTGCCGCCTTGTTCGAGCTTTCCAAACAGAATTTCTTCGGCCAGCGGCCGTTTGAGTTTTTCCTGGATGACGCGGCTTAAGGGCCGCGCGCCCATCGCCGGGTCGTAGCCTTTTTGGGCAAGGAATTTGCGGGCCTTATCGGATAAAACAATCTCGATATTTTTATCGGCGAGCTGGCCTTCGAGCGCGGCGACAAATTTATCGACGACTTTTTCAACTGTGCCCTGTGACAAATTCTGGAACGGCACGATGGCGTCCAGCCGGTTGCGGAATTCTGGGGCGAAGGTTTTGGTGATCGCCTCGTTATCGTCATAGCTGTCCTGCCCGTCACCGACCTCGCGGCCAAAGCCGATGGGCGCGCGCGCGATATCCGCCGCACCCGCGTTCGTCGTCATGATCAGGATGACGTTGCGGAAATCGATGGTCTTGCCGTTATTGTCGGTGAGCTTGCCGTAGTCCATGACCTGCAGCAAAATGTTGAACAGATCGGGGTGGGCTTTTTCAATCTCGTCAAGCAGCAGCACGCAATGCGGGTGCTGGTCGATTTTATCGGTGAGCAAGCCGCCCTGTTCAAAGCCGACATAGCCCGGCGGCGTACCGATGAGGCGTGAGACGGAATGGCGCTCCATATATTCGGACATATCAAAACGGATGAGTTCAATGCCCATAGTTTTGGACAATTGCCGGGCGACTTCGGTTTTGCCGACGCCGGTCGGGCCGGAAAACAGGTAGGAGCCGATGGGCTTTTCGTCTTCGCGCAGGCCCGCGCGGGCCATTTTGATGGAATCGACGAGGATATCGATGGCTTTGTCCTGATCGTAGACCATGGTCTTAAGGTCGCGCTCAAGATTTTTCAGCGATTCCTTATCGCTTTGTGTCATGGACGCAGCCGGGATGCGGGCAATCGCGGCCACTACGCCTTCGATATCGGGCCGGTCGATCAGCTTTTTGCGCTTGTCGGCGGGCACGAGCATTTGGGCGGCGCCGACCTCATCGATAATGTCGATGGCTTTGTCGGGCAATTTGCGATCGCCGATATATTTTGCGGAGAGTTCGACGGCGGTCTGAATGGCTTCTTCGGTATATTCAACGCCGTGATGTTTTTCATAGTAAGGCTTAAGCCCCATCAAAATGGCGATAGAGTCCTCAACGCTCGGCTCGTACACGTCGATCTTCTGGAAGCGGCGAACCAGCGCGCGATCTTTTTCGAAATGATTGCGGTATTCTTTATAGGTGGTCGAGCCGATGCATTTGAGGCTGCCGTTGGACAAAGCGGGTTTAAGGAGGTTCGAGGCATCCATCGCCCCGCCGGAGGTCGCGCCCGCGCCGATGATGGTGTGGATTTCATCGATGAACAGCACCGCGCCGTCGATTTGTTCAAGCTCTTTGAGCACCATTTTGAGACGTTCTTCAAAGTCGCCGCGATAGCGCGTTCCGGCCAAAAGCGCCCCCATATCCAGAGCGAAGATGGTGGCATCGAGCAAGACTTCGGGGACCTGTCCTTCGACGATTTTTTTGGCCAGCCCCTCGGCAATGGCGGTTTTGCCGACGCCGGGATCGCCGACATAGAGAGGGTTGTTTTTCGAGCGGCGGCAGAGCACCTGTATCGTGCGCTCGACTTCTTTATCGCGCCCGATGAGCGGATCAATCTTGCCGTCTTGGGCTTTGGCGTTGAGATTGATGCAATAGGCGTCGAGCGCCTCGTCGCCGGTTTTGACCTCTTTGACCGTGTCTTCATCGGTGCCGCGCGGGGTGCGCGAGGTATCGGATTGGGAGGGGACCTTGGCGATGCCGTGGGAGATGTAGTTCACCGCGTCAAAACGGGTCATGTCTTGCTCTTGCAGGAAGAAAACCGCGTGGCTTTCGCGTTCGGAAAACAGGGCAACGAGCACATTGGCGCCGGTGACTTCTTCGCGGCCCGAGGATTGGACATGGATGGCGGCGCGCTGGAGGACGCGCTGAAAGGCCGTGGTGGGTTTTGATTCCTCTGCATCCATATTGATCAGGTAGGTCAGCTCGTTCTCGATATAGGCGGCGAGTTGGTCACGCAAATCGGCCAGTGAAATACCGCAGGAGCGCAGCACGGCCATGGCGTCCTGATCGTCGGTCAGGGCATGAAGGAGATGTTCCAGCGTGGCGTATTCGTGATGGTACTGGTTGGCGACGGCCAGCGCTTTATGAAGTGTGTGTTCGAGATTTTTTGAGAGCATTATTTGTCCTTCGTGTTTCGAAGTTTTATTTTAGCTCGATACCCAAAAATAAAGAAGATGAATGTCAAAGCTAATTGTAGTGCCATGCAATACTGATATGTTTTTCCACTTACCCCAAAATAAATTGATGCAACCGGCGTAATCATCAAAGTCAACAAGATTAGAAATGTGAAAAAAGTCGGCTGGTGTTGGAGCTTATAATCTAAATTCATTCCTTCTCCATCGTGCATTGGAGGGGTTGTTCGTTGGCGCGGGCGAAATCCATGACCTGTGCGACCTTGGTTTCGGCGATTTCATAGGTGAATACGCCGCAGATGCCGACGCCGCGGCGATGCACATGCAGCATGACTTCGGTGGCTTCGGCGCGGTTTTTGGCAAAGAATTTTTCCAGCACATGCACGACGAATTCCATCGGCGTAAAATCATCATTGAGGAGCAAGACCTTATACATCGCCGGCTTTTTGGTCTTGGGCCGGGTTTTGAGCATCAGGCCGGATTCATCCATTTCCTGCGCATCGCCGTCGCCCGCACCGTCGCCGGAGTCGCCGGAGTCGCCGTAAACCGGGTCATCATCCCCTATCATTACAAATATGTCTTTGTTGTCGCCGGTCATATTTTTTAGCCGAAATTCCTTTGTATTTCGTTTATGGATACAGAGTCATTTTATCATAAAAGAACAACTTGAGAATATGTTTTCTGGCACAAAAAAGCCCCGCAGAGGACAGCAGGGCTTTTTGGAGATATATTTTTGAAGCTTTATTTAAGCAGCCATTTGTTTGTTGGCTTTGGCCATCGTTTTTGTCATTTGCTCATTGAGTGGTTCGGACGCCTCGTTCAGAACCTTGACGCTCATTTCAGACAATTTGGTCGCACCGGCCATGAACTGATCGAAGGAGCTTTGCGCGATTTTATTTTGCGCTTCGGCGTATTCGTTGAGGGTTTTTGAGCCCATCAGCTGCTTGGTGTATTCAGCCTGTTTTTCGGCCGCGCCTTGAGTCAGGGTTGCGGCGGTCTTGATAATCTCTTCGAAACCTTTAGCAAAAATCGTTCCGGATTTTACAAAAGCTTCCATACTTTCGCGGCTTTGGTTGGCCGCGTCTTGGGCCAATTGGTCGAATTGGAAAGGTTGTTTAGTCATGATCTTCTCCATCTTTTTCAATGCGTTCATCGGCTGGAGACTGGCCAGCGATGATGGCGGTGTTGCGGAAGGGGCCTGCGCTGTTTTTGCTGCAGCAATTTTCGGTGTTTTGCTTATTGTTTTTTCAGCCGTCTTTTTTGGTGCGACTTTCTTCGCCACCGGTTTTTTACGGGTGGTTCTGGACGCAGTTTTTTTCGCAGGTGTTTTCTTCACAGCCATAACAGTTTCCTTCCTTGTCTTGCGTGAGCACAGTATGACAGTTCGTCGTAAATTTACAAGTCATTTGTGCAACGCAACACGCTTTTTTCTTTATCATCAGGCGGCGGTATTGTCAAGATTTTTGTTGCAGCGCACAAAATCGGTGACCTCCGCTCTGGGATTTAAGTTTCCCACATCTGAGGTTAGACAAAAAACACAAAAACCTGTATAATTGAACTCGGACATTCTAAGGTTTTGAGAGTGCCCTTTTGCGGGTTCTTAAATCTTCACCATCACAGCAGGCGCGACGTGAGCGAATTCAGGATTTTTATGACCCTTTTTGTGTTTGTTCTTACGCTTTTTGTCGTAAGCACGGGCTTTCATACAGACGCATGGGCCGAGGGTAATCCCAAATATGCCTCTATCGTGATGGATGCCGATACGGGGCTGATCCTGTATCAGCGCTATGCCGATAAATCCTTGCACCCGGCGTCCCTGACCAAGGTGATGACGCTGCTTTTGACTTTCGAAGCTTTGGAGCAAGGGCGAATCAGTTTGAATGACCGTGTGCGGATTTCAAACCACGCCGCGAATATGGTGCCCAGTAAGTTGGGACTGTCGCCCGGTTCGAGCATCCGGGTCAAAGACGCGATTTACGCACTGGTGACCAAATCGGCCAACGATGTTGCTGTCGCGCTGGCCGAACATCTGGCCGGGTCTGAACGTAATTTCGCCCAGCGCATGACCAACAAAGCCCAGGAGATTGGCATGACGCGCACGCGGTTCGTCAATGCGTCGGGCCTGCATGACACGCGTCAGGTCAGCACTGCGCGCGATATGGCCAAGATGGCGCGCTATGTTATTCAGGTGCACCCAGATTATTACCGTTATTTTTCCCGCAAAAATTTTACCTATAACGGCAATACCTATCGCAATCATAACCGATTGATGGATACTTATTCCGGGATGGACGGGATGAAGACAGGCTATGTGGCGGCGTCGGGTTTTAACCTGATTGCCTCGGCCATGCGCGGGGACCGACGGCTTATCGGCGTGGTGTTTGGCGGGCGCAGCTCCAAAACGCGCAATGAGCACATGAAAGAACTTCTGGATGCAGGATTTGGTAAGATCAAGGATCTCCGCGTTGCCAAAGCGCAAGTGCCGTTGCCGACGCGCAAACCGGCGATTGCCCAAGCTTATGCTGCACTGAGCAGTCCGGCGATTCAGCGAGGATTTGAGCGGTTGATCGGTGAGGGCGATTCTGATCCGGCCAGTTCACGGCGCATTGAAACCGGGCTGATGGCGATTGCCGCACATACGGGCGAGACACCGTCGGCGTACAATGCTTCACCGGAAATTCGACTGGCCTCGACCGCGCCACAGGCCGAAAGTCACTATCAAGCCCCCAGCGTTACATCTGGAACACCGGAGCCCGTTTTGACCAATCACCGGGAATCGTGGTCGGTACAGATCGGCGCGTTTACCAGCCGGGCGGCGACCGACCAGGCCATTCAAAAGACATTGAAAAAACTGCCCTACCCGTATTCAAAAGCCCAGCCGACGATTGCGCCGTTGCGCACTGCGGATGGGTGGCTGTTCCGGGCACGGCTGAGCGGTTATACCAAAAATGAAGCGATCGCCGCATGTGATTTTATTCGCGATTGCCTGCCCGTCGCTCCTCAAAACTAAAGAAGGTCTAAAATGAGAAAACCTTTTTCTTTACCGCCGGAGCAAAATTCCGAACATGGGAATGTGTTGTTCATTATCCTGCTGGCGATTGTTTTGATCGGTGCGTTGACCGCAGCCATCCAGTCCAGCAACCGCAGCGAAGGGTCAAATATCGATGCGGAAACGCTGGTCATCCGCGCCAGCGAAGTGCAGCGTTACGCTTCGGAACTGGAGCGGGCGGTGACCTATATCATGCATAATGGCAAGAGCGAATCCGACATCCGTTTTGCCCACCCGGATGCGCATTCTGATTATGGCGATTTGAGCGCGGATGCCGACCCGTCGGACCAGGTTTTTCATGGCGATGGTGGCGCGGCCAGTTATCGCGCGCCGCCAAGCGGGATTAACGACGGCAGTGCGTGGGAATTTTACGGCGGAACGCATATCCCCGGTATGGGCACGACCAGCCGTGCCGAGTTGATTGCCGTTTTGCCGAATGTTACGCAAGATTTTTGTGACAGGATTAATACACTGAACGGGCAGCCGCTGATCACGCCCGACCCGCCCGGTCCACCGGAAGATACGGGCGCTGCGACGGCTTCGGGACTTGATCCGGGGAATTGTCTGGCGATTGGTGCACTCGGGCGGTTTGATAACGCGCAGCAATTTTATTCGATCATCAACAGCGTTGATGAAGCCAGCTTTACACAAGACCCGAACACAGGCGGTGTGCGGCCCGCGCCGCAGGCCTGCGTGAAATGCGCAGTCGGGAGCGCATATCATTTCTATCATGTGCTGTTAGCGCGGTAGATTTTAAAGGTATTTTTCTCGATTAACCTATAGTCATTTAGATTAAAATCATAAGCCTTATTGGACTGTACGGATTTTGGAAACACTAAAATAGTGGCAAGTGATCTGTTCGGGCTGGCCGTTTGTATCGACAGGTTGTTGTTCCAAGGCATTGAATTTTCTTTTTTTAGTAACGAAATACCCGTCTATTTCGACAATTCTGTCAGAAAATTGTTCCAGAGATATATTGGCTAATTTGCTTTGGAATTCAACACCGAACTGTTGGCCGTTGTCAGATCCCGTGAATGTGTGGGAATAACATAGCGAAGGCACATGTTTAGCTTGTGCTGTCCACTGGATGGTGCCTGTAAAGCTTTGAGTTTCACCCCTCTCACAACCCACCAAAAACCCGGTCAGTAAAAACGCCAAAAGCTTGCACGTTCCCGCCGCTTTAGAAACTCCTGCCTTCCTTGTCATGTACGTCCCTTTCCGTCGAACTGGACAATGCCGATTTTAATTCTCCATACGGACGATTTTGGGCTGAGGCTTGGCCAGCTCTGCGGTTTCGCGGTTGAGCGGCATGATGTAATCGTAGGACGCAATCACCCGCCCGGCGCGCGTATCGACGATGCGCAGACTGACATCCATTTCAATGCGGCGGCGCAAATAGCTTCCCGACAGAACAAAGTCCGGTTTTTCACCCTGCGTGATTGAGGGTTTGAGATAGTTGGCGCCCGCGCCGGTGGCCACACGTGAAAGATCCATCCGGTAGCCGAGTTGCGACAGGCGGATGCCGATTTCTTCCGGGATCATTTTGCTGATGGTTGAGCTCATACCGGGTTGTTTTGTATCGCTTAAGGGTTCGGCGATCATCAGATCTCCGCGACCGATGAAGGTGCGGGCTTGCTGGATGAGATAATCGGCCGCTGCGTAATTTTGCTCTTTAAAGTTGGTTTCGCTTTGCGGAAAAATACCATAGGTCGCCGTATCGAGCATTTCAGAAGAACATCCGCCGCCCAAGCCCAGCGCGGCCAGAGCGAGCAGACAGGTTTTTGACAAGGCGGAACGCTTAGTCATTATAGTTCTTGTCCGTATCGGCAGGCGGTGCCTCGTGGCCGGAGCATTGTTTTGGATCAACTTCGCGCGGGCGTTCATGCAGATGAGCATAACCGGCGGGCTTAAAGCCGTAAAGCGGGAGGTCCTGCATGGTTGAAACCTTTTTACCGATGATGTCGTCTTCAACGACGGCAAGCACCAGCTCCATAGGCTTCGAAGGTGGCAGGAAGTCGCCGTCCTTATTCGGGTGGGCGGCTTCATCGTTGAAGCCCGTCAGGGATTCGGCCTGCGGCTTTTCAGCCGGATCATAAGCCGAGTAAAAGAGTTCCGTACCTTCTTCGGCATTGGCCGCCAAGGTCACGCCCGCCGCACGCAGTTCTTCGCGCAGGGCAAAATCATAGGCCGAAGCAAAGGGGCCGGGATTGATATCCGTGGTTAAGAAAACCGGTGCGCCCAGCATATCGTGGGCTTCGGCGCGCAGGACGAGATCACTGACCGCCTTGCGCCAGCTTTCCTGAACAGCGGCATTTTGTTTGGCGCTGTAACCGTAGCCGATAGCGGACGCTTCAGGGCCCGGCGGGGCCTTATACATTTTCTGGTGATGGGCATAGCCGGAAGGCATATAGGTGGGGTCCCAGAGCGGTTTACACCCGGTCAGAGCCAAGGCCAGCATCGAAGAGAGAACAACAGTGCGCATAGTAAAAATCCTGATTCAAATGAGAACGATCTGAAAGCGTAAAACGTTTCAACGTTGGTTAGTTTACCAATAATGTACTGGGGCGTACAGGGGTTTTGGTGTCTTACGCTGCTTCGTTTTTCATTTTGGCGATCGAGCCGGTGGTGGAGTGGCCTTCATAGACCGGCATCACATTCACTTCTCCGCCATAGGCCTGCACGGTCGGGCTTTCCGGGATCTGGTCAACCGTGTAATCGCCGCCTTTGAAATAAATGTCGGGTTTGAGGGTTTCCAATAGCGCGATAGCGGTATTGTCATCGCCGTCTTGATCCGCGCCGAACAGTACGACCATATCGACAGAACCGAGTGCGGCCAAAACGGCGGCGCGAGAATCTTCATCATGGACCGGGCGCTCAGGACCTTTGAGGGCTTTCACCGATGTGTCTTTATTTAATCCGACAATCAGGCGGTCACAATGATCGCGGGCGTTGTTCAGGTAAGAGACATGGCCGTAATGGAGAATATCGAAGCAGCCATTGGTAAAGCCGACCTTTAGCCCGCGCGCTTTCCAGCGGCGAATATGTTCGGCGGCTTCGGCCCATCCGGCCTCGCTGTGGCCGAGAATATCGCCTTTGCGGGCGCGGTCATGTTTTTGCGCCTCAATCCCTGCGCGGGTCATGATATCACCATGATCACTGGTCAGGGCCTTTGCCAGTTCAGTGCGACGGATGGAGGCGGTGCCAACCTTGGTGACGACAACAGAACCGGCGAGATTGGCCAGAGCTGCGGCTTGTTCGAGTGTTCCTCCGGCAGCCAATGCTGCGGCGATGGTCGCGATCACGGTGTCGCCGGCGCCGGAAACGTCAAAGACTTCGATATCGGTGGTGCGCAGATGAACAGGCTCCGCACCCGCCCTGATCACACTCATCCCATCGCCGGAGCGGGTGGCGACAACGGCCTCGATACCGCATTCTTCGATCAATGTCGTCGCTGCGGCCATGATATCTTCGTCGGTCGATACGGGAGCGCCGCGGGTAGCTTCGCTGAGTTCTTTCTTATTCGGCGTGAGTGCGGTCGCGCCTCGATAGATAGAGAAGTCCCGTCCCTTGGGATCAACAATGACCGGGACGTTTTGTTCGCGGGCGGCTTCAATAATTCGGATGAGCGTCTCAGGACACAGCAATCCCTTGCCGTAATCGGAGATAATCAAGGCCCCTACACTTTTCAGAGCCGCTTTGGTTTTTTTAACCAGCTGTTCAGCCAGTTCCTCGCTGAGCGGATTTTTATGTTCAAAATCAGTGCGCAGAAGTTGCTGGTGCCCGGCGAGAAAGCGGCTTTTGACCGTTGTAGGACGGTTCGTATCAATAAAAAGACCTTCGCCACTGAAGCCGAGTTTTTCGATCTGGGTTTTTATGGCCGTGCCTTGTTCGTCATCGCCGATCACCGCGATGATATTTGCGCCCGTTTCGAGGCCTACGAGGTTGGCCAGCGCATTCCCTGCCCCACCGAGCATTTGATCTTCGCGTTTGATGGCCAGAACCGGGACCGGGCTTTCGGGAGAAATCCGGTCAACCTCGCCATAAATAAAACGATCGAGCATGATATCGCCGATCACCAAAACCTTTGCGTTTGGCATTTTTTCGATGATCGAGCCGAGCTGTTTTTCCGACAGATTCAGAGTCATAATATTTCCATATTGCTGTTTTATCCCGTTTTCAGGGTTTTTTATGTGCAAAACCCGTAAAAACCCCGTTTTTATGCCTGTTTGTTAGGATTTCGTCAATCTTTGTGAGGTTTAATGGAGGGGTGTATTTTTCACGTGTGTCTGCGCGGGACCCTTATAAAAAAAGCCGACATAAACGGCAAAACCGCGCTTCAGGAAGGATTATAGTCTTATGCATAAGAGGGGCTTTTTTAAATCGATTATTCATGTGCTTGAACGCCGCCGTGTTGGCGAGTTGCTGGTTTCCAAGGGAATCATTACCCCTGATCAGCTCCGTGATGCGTTGCGCTCGCATAAACAGACACGTCAGCCCTTAGGGCAAATTTTCCTTGAAGAATCCCTGATTTCCAGACGAGAACTGGCATTTATTCTGGCTAAACAAACCGCTTTGCGCAGCTGTGCGACCTTGCTGTTATGTCTGGTTTCCCTGACGGGTGCCACCAAAAAATCGCGCGCCGATATGGTTCGGGATGTGTCGGCACAAATCCAGTTGGTCAGTGCGCGCGCGGATTTTGCCCGCGTGGCCGCCTATCCGGCTTTTTACGGAACTGAGGAAAAACGTTCGACGAACTTGAGCGCTTTTACCAAATGGACGGCGATGTTTAACCGGTTTGAACGTCAGTTAAAACAAGACGCTTCGGCGCGTATCGTTCGTGAGTGGCAGGAAAATCTGCGCGGCATTGAAGGGCAGAGCCTGAAAGCCATGGCGGAGCGGGTCAACGATCTGGTGAATGAAAAGCGCTATATCAACGATTCGAAAAACTGGGGTCAGTCCGATTACTGGGCGACGCCGGTTGAGTTCTTGCAGCGCGGTGGCGATTGTGAAGATTTCGCCATCATGAAATATGCAGCGCTGCGCTCTTTGGGTGTGCCGGAAGAGCGGCTCCGCGTGGCGATCGTTCAGGATACGCAGAAAAATATTCCGCATGCGGTGTTGGTAGTTTACACTGAAAATGGCGCATATTTGCTGGACAATCAGATTAAAAGCCTGATCAGTGCAGAGCAAGGTTCGCGCTATCGCCCTATTTATTCGATTAACCGTCAGGCCTGGTGGCTGCATAGCGCGCCGAGCAAAACGATCATCGCCAGCGCGAATTAATTCATATTTTTTATCGTTCTTCAAATCGCGCCTCGGCGCGATTTTTTGTGACGTGTCCGGCTTTAAAAGTGTGGGCGTTCATACAAATATAAACGCCAGTCTCCAGTTTTTGGGCCTGCGCAATCGCATAGCCAAGATTAAAACCGGCATCACTCATTGCGAATTCTTTCAGCGGAATCATTGAGCCGGTGAGAACGATAGTTTTATTTGCATTCGCTAATTGTGCATGAAGATACGCCGCCGTTTCCGTCATCGTATTTGTGCCGTGCGTAATAATTACTTTCTGAAGGGCACTGTCTTTTATGGTTTGTACAATTTTTTGACGGATTTCATCTGTAATATCGCCGCTATCCAACATACATATCGTCTCAAATTGCGTTATTAGATGCGGCCTGACTTTCACATTTATGTATTCGGGAATAATCGTTGTTTTATTCGGCTCTGCTGTTTCATGCGGCGGGAAATATTCAGAATCAATTGTTCCACCAGTGATTATGAAGTGTATTTTATCCATCTTTTATTCCATTTCAGCAATTCTGAGAATGTTTGTCGTGCCGGCAACACCGAAGGGCACGCCGGCGGTCATAACAAAGCGCTGGCCTTTTTCGGCCAGACCTTCTTCGCGCAGGATTTTGCAGGCATAGGGCACGGGGCCGGAAAATTCGCCCTGAATTTCCGGCGTGCAGACGGCATGCACACCGTAGGACAAGGCCAGTTTGCGCGCCACGTTGATTTGTGAGCTCAGGCACAAGATCGGCATATCGGGGCGCTGACGAGCCATGCGCAGGGCGGTCGAACCTGAAGTCGTGTAGGTGACGATGCAGGCCGCATCGATATCATGGGCAACGTAAAAGGCGGCCGTGGTGATGGCATCGGAGGGGTCATCGACGGCGTCGGGGCGGGCTTCTTCCATCATGGTTTTATAGATTTCGTCGCTTTCAGTGCGTGCGCAGATGCGGTCCATCATCTCGACGCTGCGCAAGGGGTGCTGGCCGACGGCAGTTTCGGCCGAGAGCATCACGGCATCGGCCCCATCATAGACAGCGGTGGCGACATCGGAAGCCTCGGCGCGGGTGGGGCGGGAAGAGGTGATCATCGACTCGAGCATCTGGGTGGCGACGACCACCGGTTTGCCCTGATCCCGCACATAACGCACCACGCGTTTTTGCACCGATGGGACATCTTCGGGCGGAATTTCCACGCCCAGATCGCCACGCGCGAGCATCACGCCATCGGCGAGATCGACGATGGCTTCAAGATTTTGAATGGCGGCTGGTTTTTCAAGTTTAACCATGAGCGCGGCCCGCCCGCCGATCAGTTTTTTGGCCTCGGCCACGTCATCAGGAATTTGCACGAAGCTTTGGGCAATCCAATCGACTCCTATTTCAAGTGCTGCCTTGAGATCGTTTTTGTCTTTTTCGGTCAGGGCCGGAATCGGCAGGAAGGTTTCAGGGACATTGAAGCCTTTTTTATCCGAAAGTTTTCCGCCCGCGCGGATTTCGGCGACGAAGTAATTTTTACCGATTTCACGGATCCGGCAGCGGGTTTTGCCATCATCGATAAAAAACAAGCCGTTTTTTTCCAGCACACCAAAAATTTCAGAATGCGGCATATGAACACGGGTTTCATCGCCGGGCGCAGGATCAGAATCAAAGCGAATCATTGCACCACGATCAAGTTCTATTGAGCCGTTTTTAAAGGTGCCGATTCTGAGTTTGGGACCTTGTAGATCTCCAACAATGCCAATCGGGCGGTCGGCTTCGGATTCGATTTCACGGATGGCGCTGGCGAGCGCGGCGATGTCCTCATGCGTGCCGTGGCTGAAATTGAGGCGGAACAGGTCGGCTCCAATTTCGAAGAGCTCGCGAATCCGGTCTTTGGTGTTGCTGGCCGGGCCGAGCGTGGCGAGAATCTTGGTTTGGCGAGCGCGTTTAAACGGGGTGGGCATGGTGGCTATATCCTTGATCTGAAGCGAATTTTCAAAAGAATCATAGCATATATTTGACAACGCGCCAGAGCGGGAACATAGTATGAACATCAAGGATGTTTTGCCGTAGAATGTCCCGGTCTTGTGTGGGGCTTTTGGCTAATTTTATTGCGTTTGCACAAAAGTTTGATGTTTTTCCACGGGGATAAGCCTGCGGATAGCTGTGTTAATTTGCTGAAAATAAAGGATTTTGATCAAAGTCATGGGCGCGATGAGACCATATTCCTATTGCCGCATACCACGAGATGTAGTAGCTTACCTTTTATCAAACGCTACAGATTGTGTTTTCGCACGCTGTTCGCACCCCATAAATAAACGTCCCATATGGGATCAGAAAAGACTTATCAAGGAGTAAGGCTCATGTTTGACGTCGCGCAAATGGAGCGGGGCAATCGTGTCCAGATTGACCGTTCAAGAGATGAAAATCTGACAACTTTCGGCAAGGCGACTTTGGTCGACCGTTACCTGTTGCCGGAAGAACAACCTCAGGATCTGTTTGCACGCGTGGCTATGTATTATGGGGACGATAGCGAGCACGCCCAGCGCCTGTATGATTATATTTCCAAGCTGTGGTTTATGCCTTCGACGCCGATTCTGTCGAATGGCGGAACGAATCGCGGTCTGCCGATTTCCTGTTTTCTCAACGAAACGCAGGACTCTTTGGAAGAGATCGTCGAGTTGTGGAATGAGAATGTCTGGCTGGCCTCTTTGGGCGGCGGGATCGGTTCCTACTGGGGCAATGTGCGTTCGATCGGTGAAAAAGTTGGCCGTAACGGTAAGACATCGGGCATCGTGCCGTTTATCCGTGTAATGGATTCCCTCACGCTGGCGATTAGTCAGGGTTCGCTGCGCCGCGGCTCTGCGGCGATTTACCTGCCGATCTGGCACCCGGAAATTGAAGAATTTATCGAGATTCGCAGACCCACAGGTGGCGACCCGAACCGCAAAGCATTGAATTTGCACCATGGCGTGCTGGTTGATAACCGCTTTATGCATGCGGTTGAGAACAACGAAGAATATGCCTTGAAATCTCCGAAAGACAACCATGTCGTTGATAAAATCAATGCGCGCGATTTGTGGATTCGCCTGTTGACGGCGCGCGTGGAAACCGGCGAGCCTTATATTGTCTACATCGATCATGTGAACGACAAAATTCCGGCGCACCATAAAATGGCCGGTCTGAACGTGAAAATGTCCAATTTGTGCTCGGAAATTACCCTGCCGACCGGAGTCGACCATCTGGGCAATGACCGTACGGCCGTGTGCTGTTTGTCCTCGCTTAACCTTGAGAAATATGACGAATGGCAGGACCATCCGCAATTTATTGAAGATGTGATGCGATTCCTCGACAATGTTTTGAGCGACTTTATCGCCAAAGCGCCCGATTCGATGAAGCGCGCGAAATATGCCGCGATGCGTGAGCGTAGCGTCGGGCTCGGCGTGATGGGCTTCCACGGTTATCTGCAATCCAAGATGATTCCGATGGAAGGCGTGATGGCCAAAGTCTGGAACCGTAAAATGTTCGCCCATATCCGCTCTCAAGCTGACGAAGCGTCTGTGAAGCTGGCGGAGGAACGCGGTCCGTGCCCGGATGCTGCGGATTACGGTATTCAGGAACGCTTCTCCAACAAGATGGCGATTGCGCCCACAGCCTCAATCTCCATCATTTGCGGCGGCGCGTCCCCGGGGATCGAACCCAATGCCGCCAATGCCTACACGCATAAAACATTGTCCGGTTCTTTCCCGGTGAAAAACAAATACCTGATGGAACTTCTGGAGGAAAAAGGCCAGAACAATGATGACATCTGGTCGTCGATCTTCACTAATGAAGGCTCGGTTCAGCATCTGGACTTCCTGTCGCAGGATGAAAAAGACGTGTTTAAAACCGCGTTTGAAATGGATCAACGCTGGTTGATCGAACATGCCGGGGATCGTTCGGAGTTTGTTTGTCAGGCGCAAAGTCTGAACGTGTTTTTACCGGCCAATGTGCACAAGAAAGATTTGCACGGCGTTCATTATGAAGCGTGGAAAAAAGGCGTGAAGTCTCTGTATTACTGCCGTTCGAAATCGATCCAACGCGCCGAAAGCGCGGCGAGCTGGCAACGAGCCAAGGATGATGAAACCAAGGCCGGTGAGCAACAGCAAGGCCAGTATGAAGAATGCCTCGCGTGTCAGTAGACTGACCGTTATGATACTTTTAAAGAAGGCCCCTTTGGGGGTCTTTTTTTGTGCGCGGGCGGTACGGGTGGTTCAGAAATTTATCTGTCTAAAAAATTAAAAATATACTTGAAATACACAATATATAGTGTTTTAATGTCTTTCTTTCCACAATATGTGGGATTTGTTCTGTTCGTATTCCGTGCGAATTTTTTCTTTGTGCTTTTCGATTTTTTTTTCAAAAAAGACTCGGCAAATATGCCCGATGCTTTTAAAACATGAACTGTATTTGAACCCAAACTGCTTAAATGCCCTACTAGAAGGAGACTTCCTATGTCCGCCGAAGCCATCGCTGATGATATCAAAAATTCCGATTCCCCGTTGTTGCAGGAACGTCATGTGTACAAACCGTTTTTGTACCCGTGGTGTTACGAGGCATGGCTAACGCAGCAACGCGTGCACTGGCTGCCCGAAGAAGTGCCGATGGCCGAAGATGTCCGCGACTGGAAGAAAAAGCTCACGCCTGCGGAAAAGAATCTGATGACCCAGATCTTTCGCTTTTTTACCCAAGCCGATGTCGAGGTTAATAACTGCTACATGAAACATTACGCCCGCGTCTTCGGCCCCGTCGAAGTGCAGATGATGCTTTCGGCCTTTTCCAATATCGAAACCATCCACATCGCAGCCTATGCGCATTTGCTCGATACGCTGGGTATGCCGGAGGTCGAATACCAGGCTTTCCTCAAATACAAGGCGATGAAGGATAAATATGACTATATGCAAACCGCGAATATGAACTCGCGCCGGGATATCGCCAAGACGATGGCGCTGTTTTCCGGCTTTACGGAAGGGGTGCAGCTCTTTGCGTCTTTCGCGATTTTGATGAACTTCCCGCGCTTTAACAAGATGAAAGGAATGGGACAGATCGTGACATGGTCTGTGCGCGATGAAACGCTGCACTGCCTGTCTATGCAGCGCCTGTTCAAGACCTTTATTGCTGAGAACCCAGATATCTGGGACGATGCGTTGAAAGCGGAAATTACAAAGTGCTGCCGCGACGTTATCCGGATTGAGGATAATTTCGTCGATCTGGCCTTTGAAATGGGCGGAGTCGAAGGGCTTACCCCCGAAGAGGTCAAGGATTATATCCGCTGGATTTCCGATCGCCGCCTGCAGCAATTGGGTCTGGAGCCGATCAATGCGCAGATCGACAAAAATCCGCTGCCGTGGATGGATGAGATGCTGAACGGCGCCGAACATGTTAATTTCTTCGAAAACCGCGCGACGGAATATTCAAAGGCCTCGACGCAAGGGACATGGGAAGACGTCTTCAGCGAAGATGTTTTTGCCGGCACCTATGCGCAGGGCGAAGAGGCGCAAAAAATCGCCAAGGACACCAAAGACGCTCAGGATGAGGAAGCAGCCTAAGCGCGGTATATTTCTTCTGTAGGCTTTACTCAAAAGAAGTCGCCGGATTTTCTTGCTCCCTCCTTCCTGTGCTCAGGCTATGGCGGGAGGGCGTTCGGCGGCTTTTTTATCTGGTGCGTTTTTATGGAACCGATTTAAACTTCGCTGTCGGCTTTGACCTTGAAGCCCGCATCGCGCAGCGCTTTCACCAGATCCCGGACATGGTGGCGGTCGCGAGCCTCGATGACAACTTCAAGCTCGGCCTTTTTCAGGGAGACGCTTTGCATCATGCGCTGGTGGATGACCTCGATGACGTTGGCGCCGGATTCCCCGATGATGCGCGAGATATCGGAGAGCTGGCCCGGCGTATCGTCAATTTCGAAGGTCAGGCGGGTGATGCGGCCATCGCGGACCAGGCCGCGCAGGATCAGGGTTGAGAGCAGGCGCGAGTCGATATTGCCGCCGCAGACCACAAGGCCTACTTTTTTGCCTTTGTAGAGTTTTTTGTTTTTCTTGATGACGGCCAGCCCCGCTCCCGGCGCGCCCTCAACCACCAGCTTTTCAGAGGACAGCAGGTCAAACACTGCGTCTTCGATTTCGGCTTCGGTTGCGGAATCAACGCGATCGACCAGCTTGTCGATAATCTTCATGTTCTCTGCGGACGGGGCCTTGACCGCGATGCCTTCGGCCAGCGTTGCCCCACCGACAGGGCCGGGGCGTTTTTCGAGGCTGGCCTTGACCGCGTCGAACATCTCGGCCTGCGCGCCGACAACCTCAATTTCCGGTTTCATGCCTTTCACAGCTGTAGCCACGCCCGCGATCAGGCCGCCGCCGCCGATCGGCACAACGACGACATCGAGATCGGGTTGTTGCTCAAGCATTTCTATGCCCAGCGTGCCTTGCCCGGCGACAATCAGCGGATCATCGAAGGGGTGAATAAAGGTGAAGCCGTTTTCCTTGGCCATATCGAGGGTGAATTGTACGGATTCATCGAAATTTTTGCCGTGCAGGACGACCTTGGCCCCGAAATCCTCGGTTCTTTGAATTTTATTAAACGGCGTGCCGACCGGCATGACGATGGTGGCCGGAATGCCGAGACGCTGGGCGTGATAAGCGACGCCTTGGGCGTGGTTACCGGCGCTGCAGGCGATGACCCCGGCCTTGCGCTGGTCCTCGGTCAGGGTCAGTAATTTATTCAAAGCGCCGCGGGCCTTAAACGCGTTGGTGTGCTGAAGATTTTCCAGCTTTAAATATAGGTCGATGCCCAGATGCAGCGACAGGCGCGCCGCCTTCACACAAGGGGTGCGCATCGTGGAATCCTTGATCGCCGCATAGGCCTTTTGGATATCTTCGTAGGTTACGGGCATGGCTGAAAAAACCTTTAAATCCTTCAAGCGCATGACAATAGAAGTCTTGCGCGGCAAAAACCAGTCTTTTTTGCGGTCAGCACGGAAAAAATATGGCGAAGACACACAGTATCTGGTATGTTTGAAGTGTTCGGTAACTATAAGGAATTCTCCTTGATCGCAGTTTACCATTTTCAGAAATATAAACCGTCTGGCGCTTTTCAACGGATCGCCCCGAACCTTTTGAACTTCCATTTTTCCTTGTCTTCTGAAGCCCTCCCAACCCTATCGGAAAGGACCCGTACGCATGTCGAAAAAATCCCGCAAACCCCGCAATAGTAATAGAGAAAACAACATCGTCCACACCGCATTTGATAATCATGACTGGCACCCATTGGACGATGAAATAAACGGGAGACGGGATCAGCGGTATGTGAAGAATATTAAACCGCGCTCTGACGGGCAGGAAGCCTTGATGAAGGCGATTGATGAATATTCGCTGACGATGGCCATCGGCCCGGCGGGAACAGGAAAGACCTATATCGCCATATCCAAGGCCGTTGAAGCGCTGGAAAAAGGTGAAATCGAGCGCATTATTCTGTCGCGCCCGGCGATGGAGGCCGGTGAGAGCCTTGGCTATCTGCCCGGTGATTTGCACGAAAAGATGGCCCCTTACCTGCGCCCGCTTTATGACTCGCTGGGGGACCGGATGGGCGGACGCAAAGTGCGCCAGTATATCGACGACGGGACGATTGAGATCGCCCCGGTCGGCTTTATGCGCGGGCGGACGCTGAATAACGCTTTCGTGGTAATTGATGAGGCGCAAAACTGTACGTACGGACAACTTAAGATGCTGCTCTCACGTTTGGGCTGGCATTCGACCATGGTGGTGACCGGCGACCCGGAACAATCCGACCTGCTCGACGGGATGAGCGGGCTGTCTGATATTTCCCGGCGGCTCGAAGCGCTCAAAAATGTTGCTGTATGCCGCCTCAAAGACACCGATATTGTGCGTCACCCGCTGGTGGCGGATATGCTGGGCGTTTTGTAAGAATAAAGTCCTAATTTTGGTCTCTCCAGACTTTCAAGGCCGGTTTTTTTACCGGCCTTTTTCTCCGCAGCTTTTACTGAAAATTAACCCCGATAGCGCACACTGGATAGGTGCAAAATAGACGAGGGTTATCAGATGGATACACATGGAGTGACGCACACGCATGATGAAGGGGCTACGGATTTGCCTCAGGCCATGCATTCCATTCATATTATGAGCGCCGAAATGGGCGGTCCGGGTGGTCCGGTTTATAATTATATCCTGTTCCGCGATCACACGGGCGCGGACAAGGTGATGATGAGCGGTCTGGCCATTCCGCGTAATGAAAGCGAGATTCGCGCGCTGCGCGGGGTTATGGCCCCGCCGAATGAAGGCGGGCTGCCGCAGGGTCATTTTACCATTGTCAAGGAAAGCGAAGTCTGGCGCGGCCCCGTGAAAGAATATTTGCGCAAGATGGCGATGGCCGTTGAGACGCTGCATTTTATCAATGCACAAAACCTGAATTACAACCCGGAAGAACAAAACGGCGATAGTCCGAATTCGATTGCCCATACGCTGGTCAAGGCGATGGGGCTGGAATTCCCGGAGGAAACATCCGCGTTTTGGGCGCCGGGGCATGAGAGGATACTTTTACCGCGTAACTGGAGATCGAATTATGCCTGAGTTGAATGTGAACGACCCTGAAGTTCTAACGTTTGTTTCTGTTATTCAATCAGCACCACAAATTGGTGAGGTGGTTGCAGAAGCGCAAATGTCACCGACGCTGGTAGGAAATTTTGCTGATCGCACTCCTGTGATGTCGCAAAACAACACGACATTAGACGTTCAGCCGCCTCCGCCGCCCTCAATAGCATAATAAAGTTTAAACCACGGAAAACGAACGGGTCTGCTTTTGTGCAGGCCCGTTTTTTCGTGCGCTGTTTTCTGATAAGATCATGCGATGAATGAGCCATCCGAAAGCCCTTACATGCGTTTGTCCGATCCGTCCCTGTGGGGGGTGATTTTCGTCAGAAAAAGCCCTATCTGGGGACGCTCGTGTTTTACCCGTATTTGCGGATCATTCCGATGCATCTGGCGATCATATCCGGCGGTATGGTTGAAGGGATGGGGATGCTGATTTTTATGGGGCTGAAAACGCTGGCCGATGCAGGCACGCACATGATTGGGCATTATCTGTTCCAAAAACCGGCAACGGATTTGCGGATGAAGGATTAGCCGGAGGGTTTTAGTAGCGCTGATTTGTCAGGAGAGGATCATTTTCGATTTCCGCGCGGCAATCGAGATTGCGCTTGGCTGCTTCGGCTTTGAGTTCGCCTTTGCCGGTGGTTTGGGCTCGGTAACACAGCGTGTGATCGGAGAGCTTGGCCGGGTCTTGCGAAGCCGTGGGTGTGCGGTAATCGCCGCAGGCGGTGAGAAGCAGGCAGGCGATGAGCGCGAGGTATTTCATGGCTTTATCTTGTCATTGCGAGCACAGCGAAGCAATCCAGAAATCTAAAATGGGTTGCCGCGTCGTTCACGCTCCTCGCAATGACAACATGTATTAATCAGTGACTTTCTTAACAACGCTAGACTTTAGGCCCATGGGGCCGAAGCCGGGGACTTTGGCGTCTATATCGTGATCGCCGATCCATTCCTCACGCGGGAGGAGCCGGATGTTTTTGACCTTGGTGCCGACCTTGATCGTGTTGTTGCCGACTTTGAGGTCCTTGGCGATGGTGGCGGTATCACCGCTTTTGAGCTCGTTACCGACGGAATCGCGGATGGTTTCTGTTTCTTCGCCAGCCGCAGACCATTCATGGGCGCATTCGGGGCAGATCAGCAGCGCGCCGTCCTCATAGGTATAAGGGCTTTCGCATTTCGGGCATGGGGGGAGGGATTGAATCATTTTAAGCCGCGAACTTAAGCTTTATTTCGACACCTTCTTTTTCAAAAAGATAGTGAAGTATGCCAAAGATATTGCCTGTGTTGGGGTTGCCCTCTCCTGAAAGCATTTTCATCACGCTTTTTGGGTTGGCTCCTATGGCTTGCGCAATAACGGGAAACCCGCAAGTGGCGTTTATGATGTTACGAAGCATAAGTAAACCAACACGGTACTCATCTGTGAATAACGCTTCAAAGGCTTCTTTGAGATGAAGACGTCTCATTTCGTCATCTTCTCTTAATTGCTCAACGATGAGGTCTTTTACATTTCTCATTTGCTTCGCTCCTTCTTTGTTTCTTTTGACGCTTGTAGTCTTCCCAGTAATTTTTGGCGTTTTCTATTTCTTTGTTCTGTGCCTTTTTATCGCTTCCGGATAAAAGGATGATGATCTCTCCGCCATCATTGCCGAAATAGATACGATAGCCTTTTTCAAAATGAATTCGGTATTCCTGAACACCGTCTCCAACAGACTTAACGTCGTTTAATAAACCCGCTTCCATTTTGGTTAAGGCACGGGCAACCGCACTTTTTGCTTTGCTCGATTTTAAAGTCTCAAACCAAACACTGAACGGTTCGACACCCATTTCAGTTTTATAGATCTTAACTTCTATCATAATGGAAGTTCCTTAATAGTTAATTAAAGTTAACTTACAGAGAGTCAAGAGGTCAATTTATTTGTTCTGAAGATGGATCGCAGGCGCAAATATGGTGTTGTTGAGGACTATATTCCTATAAATTGTCGGGAAAGTCAAGAATTAAGCGCGCCGTCCTCATAGGTATAAGGGCTTTCGCATTTCGGGCATGGGGGAAGTTCGGAGGTCATGGCGCTATCTTGTCATTGCGAGCGGAGCGAAGCAATCCAGAAAATGGATTGCCGCGTCGGCGCAAGCGCCTCCTCGCAATGACGAGGCGTTATTCGCACCAATGTTTGGAAGTTGGGCATTTCAGCATGTTTTTACTTTGCCCGCTTGGGCATGACTCATCAAGGGTTGAGGGTTTGCCTTCGGCGCGGGCGAGATTATCGAGGTCGATGACGGTGCCGCCTGCTTTTTGCGCGGCGGCGACGGACATGGCGCAGCATTCATCGGTTACGGTTTCCGAGAAGCCGCGAAAGACGTGATACCATTTGTCTTTGGCCTTGGATTGGCAGGATTGCAGGTGGCGGGCGTAATAGGACGCCTCCGTTTCCTCGAACCCCGCATGGGCGGGGGCGGTGAGGAGGAGGATAAAACTTAATGTCATTAAAATTAGATACATCATTTTAAGCCAAGGTTATATTGTTCATTACCTACAGCAAACCATAATGCTTCCAACGGGACAGCCGTAATTCTATCTCCAAAGGAAATGACATCCGCGCCGTCATACAGGATTATTCCATTAGCAAACCTATCTCCGAGGCTACCCCTTAAAAGCTCTAGAGGTTTAAAATCATCCGCTTTAATTGTTTTTCGTGATTTAACTTCAACCGCTGCCAGTTTGCGATCTTGCCGTTCAATTATAAAATCAATCTCTTTTCCGTCACTGGTTCGGAAATGAAAGAGTTTGTACCCTTCTCTTCGCGATATTTGCTTAACAAGCTCCGTATAAACGAAATTTTCTAGTATGTGTCCATACTCTCTGTCTTTTAACGGGTCTATTTCTTCCACATCTACTCCAAGCAGATGGCACAGCAACATTGTGTCGTTAAAAAATATTTTTGGAGATTTTGCCATACGCTTAATGATGTTGTCATTCCAGGCGGGTAAAAAATCAATCAGGAAAAGTTGTTCCAATAACGCTTGATAGCGCCTGTATGTAACGCGTGTAAGACCAATGTCCTGAGAAATATTTGTCTCATTTACAAGTTGTGCAGCCCGACCAGCCAACATTTGTAACAAGCGGTACATTTCCTCTTGCTTTTCAATTTCTCCAACAGCTTTAACGTCACGCTGAATTAGGGTTTGAATGTAATCGTTAGCCCAGCGCCCGAGGTTTTTTGCGGGAAACGCAAGATCAGGGAAGGTTGCTAGTTGCAGCCATGTTTGCATTTTTCTGTCTGCAACTTTTTTGGGTATTGCGAACTGTATTTTTGAAAAAGCCGCTTCAATAAATCCTTCTGGAAACTTTTCAGCCTCTCCTGCGGAAAAAGGAAAAAGCGTTAATATGCTCACACGTCCAACGAGGGCTTTAGAAAGTTCCGGCAAAGCCATGACATTCGTTGATCCGGTTAACAGGAATAAACCGTTTACTTTTTGTGGATCTGTTTCTTTGAGGCGAGTCTCATCAATTTTCTTTTTAATTGGTAAATACAATTCTGGAATATACTGGATCTCATCAAGGATTACTGGACCATCCAAGCTTTCTATGAAGCCTTCTGGATCGCGCCTTGCCGCGAGCCGTTGATTCATGTCATCAAATGTTATGTACTTGGCCTTCCAATCTAGTGATTGAGCCAAAGTTGATTTACCAGCCTGTCGTGGGCCATTTAGATATACAGCGGGGCGTGTTTTAAGTGCCTGTTCTAAAACAGGTTTTAATGCCCTATCAACATTTTTGAAAATTATACCTTCATTCATATGTTCTAGTATATACAAAAAAAGTATATTTGTCTATACAATTTTTGTATACTAAGCTGCCTCGTCTTTTTTCTCTTGTTCTGCCACGAAGTCACGCACGTCCTGGGTGATTTTCATGGAGCAGAATTTGGGGCCGCACATACTACAAAAGCTGGCGACTTTGTGCCCCTCGGCGGGGAGGGTTTCATCGTGCATGCTTCTCGCCGTATCGGGGTCCAACGAAAGATTAAACTGGTCGTTCCAGCGGAATTCGAAACGCGCCAGCGAGAGCGCATCATCGCGTCTTTGCGCGCCCGGGTGGCCCTTGGCCAGATCGGCGGCGTGGGCGGCGATTTTGTAGGTTATGACGCCGGTTTTTACATCGTCGCGGTTGGGCAGGCCCAAATGCTCCTTCGGCGTGACGTAGCACAGCATCGCGGTGCCGTACCAGCCGATTTGCGCCGCGCCAATGGCCGAGGTGATATGGTCATAACCCGGGGCGATGTCGGTGGTGAGCGGGCCGAGGGTATAGAACGGCGCCTCATGACATTCCTTAAGCTCTTTTTCCATGTTCTCCTTAATCAGGTGCATGGGGACGTGGCCCGGCCCCTCGATCATCACCTGACAATCATGGTCCCATGCTTTTTGCGTGAGTTCGCCGAGGGTTTTGAGCTCGGCAAATTGGGCGCGGTCATTGGCGTCCTTAATCGCGCCGGGGCGCAGGCCGTCACCAAGGGAGAAGGAGACATCATAGGCCTTCATAATCTCGCAAATTTCATCGAATTTCGTATAGAGGAAGCTTTCGCGGTGGTGGGCCATGCACCATTTGGCCATGATCGAGCCGCCGCGCGAGACAATTCCAGTAATACGATCCGCAGTGTATTGAATAAAGGGCAGGCGCACGCCGGCATGGATGGTGAAGTAATCCACGCCTTGTTCGGCCTGTTCAATCAGCGTGTCTGCAAAAATCTCAAAGGTGAGGTCTTCGGCCACGCCGCCGACTTTTTCCAGCGCCTGATAGATTGGCACTGTACCCAAGGGCACGGGCGAGTTGCGCAAAATCCATTCGCGGGTGTCGTGGATGTCTTTCCCCGTGGAGAGGTCCATGATGGTGTCCGCGCCCCAGCGCGTGGCCCAAACCATTTTATCGACTTCCTCGCCGATTGAGCTGGTGACCGCGGAGTTGCCGATATTGGCGTTGATCTTCACAAGGAAGTTGCGGCCGATAATCATCGGTTCGGATTCAGGGTGGTTGATATTGGCGGGGATAATCGCGCGGCCTGACGCGACTTCCTTACGGACAAATTCGGGGGTGATGAAATCGGGCAAGTTCGCACCAAAGCCTTCGCCGCCTTTGTTGTTATGCACTTCCGCGCGGGCTTGATTCTCGCGGATCGCGATATATTCCATCTCAGGGGTGATGAGGCCTTTACGGGCGTAGTGCATTTGGGTGACGTTTTGGCCGGGCTTTGCACGCAAAGGTTTTTCGGGCGACGCGGGGAAGCGTTCGTGCTTTACTTTGCGACGATCGAGCGCGCCCTGATCCTTATAGCCATTATCCATGGGCAAAATGCGGCGGCCCTGCACTTCCTCAACGTCGCCGCGCGCCATAATCCATTCGCGTCGGCGTGTGGGCAGGCCCTTCATGATGTCCAGCTCAACGCTTTCATCCGTGTAAGGACCGGAAGTGTCATAAACAGTGATTGTGTCATCATTGGTCAGCGCAATTTCGCGCATAGCGACTTTATGCTCGCCGATATAAACCTTTTTAGAAGCGGGCAGGCTTCCGCGGGTGACGTGGGTGGTGGATGGGCAGATACCGTCTTTAGGAGACATTTTTTACTTCCTTTACTGCTTAATTTTTTTACATAATGCGGGCCCTTTTAAAGGAAGGGAAAATTTCCCGCGGTTTATTCTGTTAAGTTTGCTGTGTGTCTCGGTTCATTGCACATAGCTTTCCGCATGCAATTCGGCGACTTCGACCGATATTGATATGCGATCATCGTGGGTGATCTTGCGGGCGGTGTCAAACAGGCCTTGGGCCATGGTTTTTTTCAGGCCATCATCGCGGCCCGGAAGAAGTTTCAGCGTGATATGGATCATTCTGTCACCCTCTTTGCTGTCACCAACCACGACATATTTAACGGGAATCACGCGGGTTTTGATGGCGTGGACATTGACGGTTTCCTGCATCGCCAAGTTTTCATGCAGCGCGAAGGCGAGTTTAGGGATGTCCTCGGAAGAGCTCAACGTATCGGTATATTCGACAATAATATGCGGCATTTCATTTTCCTTTCGATTAAGTAAGAGCCGTAATAATCAGACAAACCGATACGACAATTGTTAATCTATAACGATGTTGGAAATATTCTGGCGGCACATCTTCAGGCGACAAATATTGTTTGTCCAGGTAATACATCAACCAAAATAAACCTGCGTACAAAATCATAGGGATTGAGCTTTTAATCATAAAAAAGGTTGTGGCGAAACTGGCGAAAATCCCGAGGATGAAAAAGATTGCAATTTTATATTGCTTAAAATTATTCGATGGCACGGCCTGCCCCCAATGCGCTCCCGCTAAAAACGCCAAGGATATTGAGGATAAACCGCTAAAAAAAACATTCAAAGCCACGGTTGCGTTTTGCGTTGATGTGGTAAAAGACGCCAGCATCAAGAGAACGAAGGGCACAACGCCTAAATAACTGAATATTTTCGGTGACATTATTTTCCTTTCCCTACGCTGGTCCTAACCAGACAGGTTCTAGGCGTATATCTCAGCTACTCTTATGGAGCAGCACCGCCAAGGTTTGAAGATGGCGCTACACTGGCATATGCGTATAATCACTTCAAGTAGATAAATATTGCATTATGAAAAATAATATTTTAAACTCAGGCCCATGAAGGTTTTGAATGTGCGAGATGAATTTCGATGTGTCGTCCTGGATCCCGGTGATCCAGATGATTTAGAGATTCATTTCCAAGCCAAATATCTGTCTTATACTGATGACAATCCTGATCTTGAAGAAGAACATCGTGAGGGTGTGGTTCAGGCTATGGAAAAAGATGGTTCTGCGTATTTCTCCGACGCGTTTAATCAAAGCAACAATAGAAGCTTTATTATTTTAACAGACAGCAATGCCATCATTGGTAGTGCCAATCTGATTTGTCATGACGACATGCAAATGGGTTATTTATGTTCCAGTCATATCCATTCACAATATAGAGGGCTGCGACTGGTTGATATGTTGTTTGAGGCACGAGAGGCTTTTGTAGCTGAAGAAACGCCTTATAAGTTTATGATGCTGCAAATCGATCCAAACAACCTCGCGTCTGGCGCGTCTCAAAAAGCAGCCATCCGCAATGGGTTTGTTGCCATCGGGGCGGATCCCAAAGAACAATTGTTGAATTTCGAAAAAAGACTTTAACCTGCCGCTTCCTGCCAGTATAACTCGACCCATGAAACCCGAGATTAAACAGCGCCTGATGAGAACCGCCATTTTTTGCGCGATTGCGCTGGTGATCGGCATGGGCGTGGGCTGGGTACAGATCAGCATGCAGCAAGCGCGCGTTATGAAGCCGGGCGAGAAGGCCGCTGGCGGGGCAGCGCCGATGGCGGGGTTGAGCATCGGCGGGCCGTTTACCTTAAGCGATCATGACGGCAAGAGCGTCACCGAGAAGGATTATGCCGGGAAGTATAAGCTGATTTATTTCGGTTTTACCTACTGTCCGGCGATTTGCCCGACAGAGTTGCAGAAAATGAGCCGCGTCATTGCCGCGCTGGAAAAGAATCATCCGGAGGCGCTGGAGAAACTCCAGCCGCTTTTCGTATCCGTCGATCCGGAACGCGATACGGTCGATGTCATGCGCGAGTATGTGCGGTTGTTTAACCCACGGATTGTCGGGTTGACCGGGACCGTGCCGCAAATCGATTTTATCAAGACACGTTACCGCGTTTTTGCCTCGAAGGTCGAGGATGAAACCAATCAGGATTATACGGTCGATCATTCGTCCTTTACCTATCTGATGGGGCCGAATGACGAGCTTTTGGCGATGTATAGAATGAAGGACAGCGCCGATGATATGTATAAAGATATCCTCAAGCGCATCAGGCAGCCCTAAAATATTAGCGTTCGCAAAACAATGCGGCGCACAACATGAAAATCTGTTCAGCCACCTGAAAAAACCCTAGGCTGATTTCCTGAGAAACCTTAAATAGAATTTTTCAGGAGGCCCCATGCGTTCATCCCGTTTTGCGCTCCGATGTTTTTTAGGGGTCGCGTTATTTTCCAGTGTTGCCGTTTTTGCTTTTACCGTTAGTCCGAGCGCGGCAAACGCCGCCGGGTTTTATATTCAGGAACAATCCGTTTCCGGTCTCGGTGCGGCCTTTGCCGGACAAGCCGCAATGCCGCGCGATGCGAGCACCGTATATTTTAACCCGGCAGGGATGACGCATTTGCCCGGCGCGCGTCTGAATGCCGGAGTGAATGTGATTGTTCCGAATGCCGATCTGGATGATACGGGATCAACACTTGGCGGTGTGCCCATCAGTGGCGGTAATGGCGGCAACCCGTATAGCGCGACGCCGGTGCCGAATTTGTATTTCACACAACAAATTACCGATAGTTTCTGGCTCGGTATTGGGGCGGCGGCACCGTTTGGCTTGGGCAATGAATATGACGATAACTGGTTCGGGCGTTACGATTCGATTAAATCTGAATTACACACTTTTGAAATTTATCCTTCCGCGGCGGTGAAGTTGAATGACTGGCTGTCGGTCGGGGGAAGCATAATCTTCCAATATGCCGATGCCACGTTGACCAATGCACTGAATGCCGGGACGGAAGGTCTACAAACGTTGGAAGGTGAAGGCTATGCTTATGGGTTTAATCTCGGCATTCTGGCCGAACCGATCGACGGGACCCGTGTTGGTCTCGATTATCGTTCAGGCGTGAATAACGAACTGGAAGGGCGGTTTAAAATTGTCGGATCCACCGGGGCCGATCGGGATCTGCCTGCGCGCGCAGAGTTGCACTTGCCTGATATTGCAAATCTGGGTGTGGCGCATGATTTTGACGAGCGCTGGACAGTGCTTGGTTCGGTTACCTGGTTTGGCTGGAATAATTTCGACCGGATTGAAACCGTCGCCGTGAGCGGCACGCCCATCGGTTCTGTCGAGCAGAATTACAATGTTAGCTGGGCGTTTGCGCTTGGCACGGAATATATGCTGAGCGATGCGTGGACCTTGCGGGCAGGATATCAGTTTGACCAAACGCCGACCAACGATACATTCCGTACAACGCGCACGCCTGATGGCGATCGTCACTGGATTACCGCCGGCGGGACGTATCGGTTAAACGACCAGTGGTCCTTTGACTTTGCCGGAGCCTATATCGACGTGGCGGATGAAGATATCAATCTGAACCGCAACATTCCGGCGATTCCGGCGGTTGTATCGGCCGATACGGACGGTCAAGTGGTGATCCTGTCAGCCGGATTGAACTATACGTTTTAAAAACCGGGTTAATCCTCAAGGATGCTGTTCAGCTTCATGGCCAAGCCCATGGAACCTTGGATTTTGAGCTTGCCCATCATGAAGGCGATGTTGGGGTCCTGTGTGCCGTTCAGGATCCCTTCAAATGTATTCAGAGAACATTTGAGCGTTGTGTCGGCATCGTGATCTTCGTTGCTGATGAGTGGCGGAGTCTGGGTTGTGTCGACGAACACGCAGCCCTCGTCGCCAAAATCAAATTTAACTTTTGCGCTGAGCCCTCCAGCCATCGCCATTTTTTGCTGAATTTTTGACGTGATCGCTTCGAGTGACATGTTTTTTTCGCCTTTGTGTTTTTCCGGAGAATCATTGTGATTGATTTGGTCCGGCTTTGAAAGAGGGGGATTTAAAAATGATTGTCTGTTTTGGGGCGGAGTGCTAGGCTCGGCCTAATGTAATCTGACACCATTTTTGAGCTGGGATATTTTTATTATGAAACGTACTGCATCTTCTTGTCGTCTTTTGCTTGCGAGCACCTTATTGATGGGGGCTTTCAGCACTCCGTCTTGGGCCGCACAGAGTCCCGATGAACCGGGGGTTTATTTCTATCCGGCAAAAGGGTGGAGCGTACAAAAAGATGACGCACAGATGTGCAGCATCGCCAGCCAGTTCAATAACGGTTTTACGATGCGTTTTGATGGCGATCAGAAATGGGTGCAGGGTCTGCAGATCAATTTTGCCCAGGATATTTTTGAGCCGGGACAGCGTTATGATGTGTCTTTGAGTGTACCGGGCGTGCAGGATACGCGCTTTAGCGCCGCAGCTCAGGGCCGCGATACGTTGGCGATTGGTCTGCGCCGGGATAAGGATTTTTATAAAGCTTTGCGCCAGTCTGCGGTTTTGGATATGGGACTTGAGGGCAATGATTTTCGGTTTTACCTGACCGGGTTTTCGAAGTCTGCGGGTGAGTTTGAGCGCTGTATGGCCGGGGCGGATATGACCGCCAAGAGCGAAGCCGGTTATATGGTCAATGAATCGATTGCGATGGAAGAAAACACGCGGGCGCAGACTGAGTCAGAGGCGAGCGCAGTTGTTGAAATCTCACCTGAAAACCCGCAGATCGTAGCGCAGGAAATTCCGGTTAAGGAAACCGTTAAACTCGGCGGACAGGCTGTTGCATCCTCTGGCATGGCGGTAAATTCGCCCAGCGCCGAACAAATTCTTTCAACCGAGGTTCAGGATATTGTCAGTGAGTCTGAAAGCCACACAGGGCGGCAACGGCTTTCCGAACAGCTGGCCGCACAGATTGCGCAAGATCCTTCGCTGATTGACACGGAAACGGATGGCGAATTGATGCCTGCCCCGCGTAAAGAACTGAGCATGCCGCCGAATATGGGTGAACTGGCGCCGGTATCGGCTGAAACGCCTGAACAGGCAGAAGTGGCCGTTCAGGAAACGTTCATCGATGAAACGCCGAAAGCTGAAGAAATGCCGAAAATGGCCGAGGTAGAGCCGGAGAGTGCAATGACGCCGCCGTCTGAAAGTTTGCTTGAGCCGGTTGAAACTGAAGCTGAACTTGCCCTAGAGCAAGAGATAGCCAGCGCTGAAGAAGACATGCCCGGCGCGGCGCCTGAGCCGGTGGTAAAAGAGCGGACACAAAGCTCTACTCCGCCCATAAAAGTACGCAAAGAGCGTTTTACCGGCGAGGCTGATTTTACCGGGATTGAGCCTGCCGCTGCGCCGTTTGATACATCTTCGACGCAGGAATTGCGCAAGCAGGTTCTCGAGCTTGAGGATATGGTTCAAAGCCTTAAAACCGAAAATGTTGCCTTGACCGATGAGTTGGAGACGGCGTTGAAAGAGTCGGAAGATGAGCGCCTGTCGATTGCATCGGAGAATTGGAATCTCGAAAGCGCCACCATGAAGTTCAACGAAGCCGAGCGCCAAATTAAGCGCATGGGCCAGCAGCTGCAAAAAGAGCGGGCGAAATGTTCGGCGGAGAAAAAAGAGCTGGAAGCGATGCTGTTCGACCCGCAAGTAACGGATGAAGCGCAACTGGCGCGTTTGGCGCAGTTGGAGAGTCAGTTGATCGCGGCGCGTAAAGAAATTGAACGCTATGAAGAGCGCATCCAGATGCTGGAGCGTCAAAGCAGTTCGCAGTAATTCTTTAAATCTCTAAAACGCCGCTTCGTTAAGAGCCATGAGCGGTTCGGCCCCGGCCATGATCATTTTAAATCTGGCATCGGATTCAGGCAGCATGCGCGTCATGAAAAAGCGGGCGGTGATGATTTTGGATTCGTAAAATGGTGCGTCCCCTTCGCCCCCCTCTTTTATAGCGTCCAGTTTCTTTTGCGCGGCCTGCACCATCAGGCACCACATAAAGCCAATCGCGACCAGAGCGAACTGGCGCAAATAATCAACGCTGGCCGCTCCCGCTTCATCAGGATTTTTTAGCCCTTTTTGAGCGATGATGGCGGTGGTTTGCTGGAGCTTGGCAAAGGCTTTAGCAAGCGGGAAAATGAATTCCTGCATCTGCGCATCAGCTTGATTTGATTCAATAAATTGTTGCACCGGGTGAAAAAATCTGCGCAGCAACCGCCCGAAGCCTTGCGGCATTTTACGCCCAACCAGATCGAGGGCCTGAATACCGTTTGTACCTTCGTAGATTTGAGCAATACGCGCATCGCGGACGTATTGTTCCATGCCCCATTCAGAGATATAGCCGTGGCCGCCATAGACTTGCATACATTCATTGGCGATTTCGGTGCCCATATCGGTGAGATAGGCTTTGACGATGGGGGTGAGCAGCGCCACGAGATCGTCGGCTTCGCGGCGGGTTTGTTCGTCGGCGTGTTTTTCCGAGATATCGAGATTAAGCCCGGTGAAATAGGCCAGCGCCCGGCCGCCTTCGGTCACGGCTTTAGCCTTAAGCAGCATGCGGCGCACATCCGGGTGAACGATGATGGGATCGGCCGGTTTGTCGGGGGCTTTTGTACCCGTGAGAGAGCGCATTTGCAGGCGGTCTTTGGCATAGGCCAGCGCGTTCTGATAGGCTATTTCGCAAATGCCCAGACCTTGCATCCCCACGCCCAGACGCGCGGCGTTCATCATGGTGAACATGGCTTTAAGGCCTTTGTGCGGCTCGCCGACCAGTTCGCCATAGGCGTCATCGAAATTCATGACGCAGGTTGCGTTGGCGTGAATGCCCATTTTATGTTCGATCGAACCACACATCACGCCGTTGCGTGTGCCAACGGACCCATCTTCTTTGGGCATGAATTTGGGCACGACAAACAGGGAAATGCCCTTCACACCTTCGGGGGCATCGGGCAATTTGGCCAATACGAGATGAACGATATTGTCGGTGAGGTCATGCTCGCCGGCGGAGATGAAAATCTTGGTGCCGGTGATTTTATAGGCGCCGTTCCCATCGGGTTCGGCCTTGGTTTTGATGAGGCCGAGATCGGTGCCGCAATGCGGTTCGGTCAGGCACATGGTGCCCGACCATACGCCTTCGATCAACCTGGGGAGATAGAGCGCTTTTTGTTTGTCAGTGCCGAATTGATGCAAGGCTTCGTAGGCGCCTTGCGACAGACCGGGATACATGCCGAAGCTCATATTCGAGGAGCAGATCATTTCCTGCATCACGGTGTTGAGCAGCACAGGCATGCCCATACCGCCATATTCCGGGTCGGAGGACAGGCCGCACCAGCCGCCTTGCGCAAACATGTCGTAGGCTTCTTTAAAGCCTTCGGGGGTGCGGACAACGCCGTTGTCATATGTGCAGCCCTGCTGGTCGCCGGAGAGATTAATGGGAAAGAGGACTTCTTCGCATATTTTACCGCCCTCTTCCAGAATCTGGTCGATTAGGTCTTCGGAGACCTCTTCATAACCGGGAAGTTCGGCAAGTTGGCTCGCGCCCAGCACATCGTGGAGAATGAATTTGATATTGTCGATTGGCGGTGTGTATTGCGGCATAAGATTAAATCTCCTTTTCGGTTGCATTTTACCGCGAAGACGCGAAGGCGCGAAGAAAAAATGAAGATTATTTTTTATCCAGCATATAGAGGATTTCGTCGCTGATGCGATCGGAATCGGCTTTTTCGAGTTTGCGAAGCGCTTGTTCGAATGGATTGTTTTCTTTACGGGCTATGATTTCGGCGATTTTTTGCACCGTTTCATCGCCGAGAGCTTCACGCGCCGCGCGTGCATTGGCCAGCGCTTCCTCCCGAAGGCGCTGACTTTTGCTTTGTTCACACGCTTTTTGTTCACACCCCGCCTGAAGTGCTTTTAACTTCTTGCGTTTATCCGTTCTGTTTTTTCCAAATCCAAACATGACACTATCCTGACAGAAAGATTTTAAGATGCGGTGAAGAATAGATTGGATTTTATCTATTGATGATTAAGTCCCGCCGCCAACTTGTTTTTTCAAAAAAAATATTGTTTTATGTAAATTTTTGTGTTTTACTCCCCGGCCATAAACACAACACAAAGAAATTGATATATGTCCCTGCAAAATAATGCCCAGATTTTAGAGAGCCCTGATGATGCGAAAGACCGGTTTTACCTGACCGGGCAGTATGATGCTGCGCAAGGGATTGTAACGATTGCCGCGAATGATCCGATCATCGCGCAAAGACAAGATGATGCGGTTGAGCCGATTATTTTCAGGAAACATTTTGAGGATCCTGAAGAACGCTCAATGTTTATAAATGCCCATGACAACACCCGAATGCTGGGGGTTGGCGGGATTGTATCCGTTAAAATTGGTGGCCAAGACGCCAAGACTATTCTGTTTGAAAAAACAGCCGGGCCCAGTAAAGGCCGCATGGCGCAAGCAACAGGGGTGGCCGATCGGCATCCGGTGGAAACATTGTGGACCGAGATTTCCGAGGAAACGGGTATTCTGATTGTTGATCGGGACGCGCGGAAATTGTCTTTGCTCTGCATTATGCCGCAAGACCACCTTGCGCCGGTTTTTGATGCGGCGGCATTGGGTGAAGAGCTTATTGAGGCGAAAAAAGCGCAGTTCGATATCCTTCGTGAGCAACTGCCCGAGGAGATGAAGGATTGGGAGATCGAAGTTGTGCGTAAAGATGTGTTCATCACGCCTGAAGATGAGCAGTATTTGAAACCGATTGCCTATGAGATGCCGGATGGGACACGCACCGAATTTCAGGCGATTATCTCTGATAATCCGAAAAACGGGAATCTCAACGTGATGTTGCCGGTGACGGTTGAATTGCCGGAGGGCACGGAAATCCTGACTCTGGACCCGGAGAAATTCATGCGTCCGGTTCAGCTGTTTGGCCGCGATGAATTGATTACCGACGATTTTGTCGCGAATAAATCATCAGTGCCGATGCGACCCTATCTGGAAGAACGCCAAGCGACTGAACAACCGGATTTAACCCTCTAATTCCGAAGCGGTTTGCCGGTCTCGAGCATATGTTCGATGCGCGCCAGCGTACCGGGGGTACGCAAAAGATCCATAAAGCGTTCGACTTCGAGATTCAGAAGATCATCCTCGGTGAGGGTTTGCGTCGAGTCGGTATCGCCGCCGGTGAGCACGCGAGCGAGATGATCGGAGACGACAACATCGTAATCGGTGGCTTTGCCGGATTTATGCAGATCGGCCACGGCCATATTGAGAGCCAGCTTGCCGGTGGGGCCCGGCAGGCGGATGTCCTGCGCCTTTTCAGGCGGGCGATAATCCTTGGCGAGCTCCAGCGCGCGAGCTTTCGCATCGTAAAGCAGCCGATCACGGTTCATGGTAATGCCGTCGCGCTCGCGGAAGTAGCCGATATCAACAGCTTCGAACGCGGATTTGGCGACGGTGGCCGTACCGATGGTTTCAAAAGCCTGACGCACCGCGCCCATTGGGGTAGTATCGGGAGAGAACCACAGGGTTTTCTTGCCGATTTTGCCAAGGTCTTTGGCAAATTTGGCGCGTTCGCGTTCCTGTAGCCGCAAAATCATTTCCTTGCACCCGCCCCAACCGGGGATCACGCCGACGCCAACCTCAACAAGGCCGCAATAGGTTTCGGCGTGCGCCTGAATAGCATCAGCGGTAAGCAATATTTCGCAACCGCCGCCAAGGGCCATACCAGATGGCGCGGACACAAGCGGGAAGTTTGCGAATTTCAAATCCATGAAAACTTTTTGGCCTTGGCGGATAAATTCCTCGACCTGCGGGAACATGGCGATATTCACCATAAACAGCGCTAGGCCCAGGTTTGCGCCGGCGGAGAAATGGCTGGCTTCGTTATAAACGACAAGGGCTTTGTAATCATCGCTGCCTTCGATCGTGGCCTTGGTCTTGACCAGCATTTCGAACGTGCCCTCATCAAAGGTGTTCATTTTCGAAGTATGTTCAAAACACAAAACGCCATCGCCGATATCCCAAACACTTGCCGAGCCGTTTTTCATTACGGGTTCAGAGGAAAGTTTGATATCGCGCAAGAGAAGCACACCATCAGGGCGGACGACATCGTGGTATTTTTTATCGGTGCCGAAATATTGAATTTTGCCGCCATCGATTTTGTAGAAACTGCCCTCGCCCACGGCAGCGAGAATGTCGGGGACTTTCATGCCCTCTTCTTTGAGTTTTTCAGCAAACCATGCGGGGCCGAGATCGTCGATCATCTCGAACGGGCCTTTTTTCCAGTTATAGCCGAGCTTCATGCCTTCATCGATATCGTGGATGGTGTCGGCAATTTCGCCGACAAGCTGCGCGGCGTAAGCCAGCGTATCGCGCAGCACGGCCCAGGCGTATTGTCCTCCTTCGGAGTCGGTTTCGACAACGGCGCGCAATCCTTTGCGGCCCGCGGATACGGCCTCATCCGCACCTGCTGCCTTCTTCTCTGATTTTATATAATGCGATTCCTTAAAAGAGGAGGGATCTATCGCCAATGCTTGCTTCTCTTTAGCCCCCTTCGGCGCGTCGGGATTAAGGCGATAGAACCCGCCCTTGCCTTTGCGGCCCGTATAGCCCGCTTCGATCATGCCGTGCACAAAGGGATGATCAATGAAAATCTCGCGGTAGGCATCGTCTTTGGGCAAGGTGGAGAGCAAGCTTTCGGAAAGTTTCGGCATCAGGTCGATACCGACCAGATCAATCAACCCGAACACGCCGGTCTTTGGAATGCCGACGGGTTTGGACATGACCGCATCGGCAACATCAATGGAAACGCCTTGTTTAATCGCTTCATTCACGCCAGCGGTCAGCCAGAACACGCCCAAACGGTTGGCAATAAAACCGGGGGTATCGTTGGTTTGCACCACGCCTTTGCCGAGTCTACGGTCGCAAATTTCGCGGATGGTCCGGGCGGCTTTTTTATCCGTGTCCTTGCCCACAACCAGTTCCAGCAGGCGCATATAGCGCGGGGGGTTGAAGAAGTGGGTGATCATGAAATCCTTGGCGAAGTCTTTGGGCTGGCCCTCGACGAGTTTGTGCAGCGGGATGGTGGAGGTGTTTGAGCTAACGATTGAGCCTTTTTTGCGTGCTTTTTGAATTTTCTCATAGGTCGCGTGTTTGACCTCGAGCTTTTCGAGCACGACTTCGATGATCCAGTCGCAATCCTTGATGAGGTCAAGGTCGTCATCGATAGTGCCGGTTTGAATCATCTTCGCGTTTGATTTGCGCATGAAGGGCGCCGGATCGGTTTTAAGCATTTTTTGTACCGCTTCGGCGGCGAGGTCTTTGCCCTCAACCTTGATATCGAGCAAAACCACGGGAAGTCCCGCATTGGTGAGTTGGGCTGCAATACCGCTGCCCATAACGCCGGAACCAATCACTGCGACTTTATTGATTTCGCTCATTCAAAAACCTCTTTTTTGTAGATGCTTTTCATCCATAATAATTTTACATAATGTAGCCCGAGGGTAGAAAGGATGTAAGCCGTTGCGGGGACGAAAGCGTGCAACCATGCGCGTTCAATTTCGAGATAGGTGAGATAGGCGCCGATCACTATATAGGTGATGAGCGCAATGAGGATGCGGCGGGTCCATGAGGTTTCCCACGCCTTTTCCGCCTCAACGCGAGCGTTGCGTTCTTTTATAGTTTCAATGTCAGTCATGTCTTTCTGTAGCGTTCCATCAGCGTTTTCATTTGAGAAGCTAGCTCACGAATTTTTTCCATTTGTGGATCTTCAATAATCTCCGTAGGAGATGCATCTTCCACTTCTACTTGATCGATTGTCTTGGATAATTCTAAGAAGGATGCATTCAATTCCTCAGACAATCCCGTTGTACCTTTTTCTAGGTGCGTTCCTAAATTGCTGTCATCAAACAAAACACAACAAGCCTCTTCAAAGCTTCCTATTTCTTCACCCGGATTGTTTATGCCAGCCCAAAGATATTTTTGTATCTCTATATCTGAAAGCTCTTCTAAAGTTTCGATTACATTTTCAACTACGAGTGGCGGTGTTTGTTCATGCCATGTTGCTGAAGCTCTGTATTGAGCCTCATCTCTTAATTTTTTTATTTCTTCTTCAGTTAGCGTCATTTAAATCTTCTCCAATACCGTTGCGACGCCTTGGCCGCCGCCGATACACATGGTGGCCAGCGCATATTTCTTTTTCTCGCGGGCGAGCAGGCTGGCGGCTTTACCGGTGATGCGCGCGCCGGAGGTTCCCAGCGGGTGGCCGAGCGCGATGGCGCCGCCATCGAGGTTTACTTTTTTCACATCCACGCCAAGCTCTTTCAAAACCGAAAGACCTTGTGCGGCGAAGGCTTCGTTGAGTTCCCAGATATCGATATCATCGACCTTCAGGCCCGCACGTTCGAGGGCCTTTTTGGTCGCGGGGACAGGGCCGATGCCCATGATCTCTGCCGCGCAGCCCGCAACGGCGATCGATTTAATCCGCGCGAGTTTGGGCAGTTTGTGTTTGTCCGCATAGTCTTCCGAACACACCAGCACGGCGGCGGAACCGTCGGTCAGCGGTGAAGAGGTTGCGGCCGTTACCGTGCCGTTTTTATCAAAAGCGGGCTGGAGCGTGGCGAGTTTTTCGGTTGAAGAATCAGGGCGGATAGTGCCGTCGATTTTCACATCGCCGATGGGCACGATTTCATCATCGAATTTGCCGGATTCTGCAGCGGCGGCGGCCTTTTTATGGGAGCTGACGGCGAATTCCTCCTGCTGGGCGCGAGAAATATCGTATTTCTTGGCCAAATTCTCGGCGGTTTCACCCATGGAGATGTAGGCTTGGGGGTATTTTTCGAAAATCGCCGGGTTGGGCATGGGGTTAAAACCGCCCATAGGAATGCGGCTCATGCTTTCCACGCCCGCGCAGATAAAGGCCTGACCCGCATTCATCTGGATCGCTCCGGCGGCGATATGAATGGCGGTCATTGACGAGCCGCAAAAGCGGTTGACGGTCGCCCCGGCTACGGAAACCGGCAAATCGGCATGACCCGCAACAAGGCGCGCTATGTTAAAGCCTTGCTCTCCTTCCGGAAATGCGCAGCCCATAATCAGATCTTCGATGTCTTCGGGATTGACGCCGGTATCTGCAACCAATGCCTTCACCACCTCGGCAGCCATATCATCGGGGCGGACCCTGGCGAGTTCGCCCTTATTCGCGAAATGCATCGGGGAGCGTTTAAATCCACAGATAACGACGGATGTTTGCATAGAAAGAGCCTTTCGAAAAAATCAAAATCTTTGCGATTCTATAGTGATATAGGGCACGGGTCGAGAGGTTTTAAAGCTTTGTGATTTTGCATTTGACACATCTGCCAAAATCAGGCAATTCAGGTTTTACAACATGTAGAGTTTTTATTGTGTCTGGATAAGGAGAATAAGCGTGAGCAAGCAGGCTGAAAAAATTACTGATCCGCGGGGATTTAAGCGTATTTGTACGAGTTGCGGTACGCGATTTTACGACATGAATAAACGTCCGATCGTATGCCCGTCATGCGAAACTGAATTTACCAACGAATTTAAAGTTAAGAGCCGCCGGGGCCGCCTTGCTGTGAATGAAGACTCTGAAGGTCAGGTTTCCAAGAAAACAGTCAAAGACACTGAAAATGATGAGGATGAGATCGAAGACGAAGACGACGATGCGGAAATCGTCAGCCTTGATGATCTTGAAAACTCGGATGACGACGAAGGTGACGATCTTGGCGGCGATGTCGACTTGGATGATGACGACGATCTGGACGATCTGGATGTCGATGACGATCTCGGCGATCTTGATGATCTTGAGCCTGATGCAGAACTCGATGAAGACGAGGGCGAAGAAGAGGACAAGGATTAATTTCCCGATCCTCTTACAAGGAAGGCTTTTATGTATAAAACATCCCTGCGCCTTCCGGCTGAACTCAGCCCTGTAGAAACAGCGATTTTATGCGAATCGACAGATGGTTTATCTGCTGCGTATTGCGCCATGCGCGAGGAAAATCACGATCAATCCCCGTGGGTTCTTGAATGGCTTTGCAATACGCCGGTTGAGAGCAAGACTTTGCGCGGGCGGATTGAAACCACGGCGGAAATTCACGGGATTGCCCTGCCGAACGTGCTTGATTTTAAAAATGAAGATGTGCCAGATCGGGACTGGCTCTCCTATTCCTATAAGCAATTTCCACCCTTTTCCGTGGGTCCGTTTTTTATTTACGGTTCGCATTATGAGGACGGCGTGCCAGACGGGCAAATCGGTTTGCAGATTGATGCGGCAACTGCGTTCGGGTCCGGTGAGCACGGTACGACCAAAGGCTGTTTGCAAGCGATGCTTGATCTTAAAGGCCAAGGGGCGTGCCCGTGGAACGTGCTGGATATGGGCACGGGCAGCGGCATTTTGGCAGTCGCAGCCTGGAAACTGTGGAAGAGCCCGGTGCTGGCCGTCGATAACGACCCCGAAGCTGTGCGGGTGGCCGAGCGACACCGCGACATCAATAAAGTACCGGAAGGCGCCACAGATATGACGTGTCGGTGCGGAGAGGGGTTTGCCGAAGAGACCGTGCAAAAACGTAAACCGTTTGATCTGATACTTGCCAATATCCTGCCCGGACCGCTTAAAGACATGGCCGGGGATCTGGTCGCTGTGACCGATGACAATGCCGATATTATTTTGTCCGGGATTTTGGATGAGCAGGCCAAAGATGTGTTAAGCGTTTATCAAACTCACGGGCTTGAACATCGTAAAACAATCCATCATGACGGATGGTCAACTTTGTTGCTGCGTAAAGCGGCGGTATAAAATTATCAAGTACAGCATCACAAAGTAAAAAAGGTAGAGCTCTTCTAATTCGCTGGCGCGGGAAAAAATCACTGTGTTCGGCAAGATTTGGTCGATTTTATCGATTAATTTTATACTGATGGCCAAGGCTGCTGTCGGAGCCAAAATGGCCGGCGGTTAGATGCTTGCGAAGATTTGCGGCACACGCTTTGATTTAAAATGCTGCAGGGCCGGAATAATCAGACCGCCGACAACAACACCGACAAGCAAAATAAGACGCGGCTTTTGGTCGAACCGGCTGGAGATGTTATGCAGATTTGTTTCGTTCTGATCGTTCACGCCCGACCAGAACTCGGGGGTTGAGCCTATTCCACCGTGACGGATTTGGCCAGATTGCGCGGCTGATCGACGTCGGTGCCTTTGGTCACGGCAACATGGTAGGCCAGAAGATGGATCGGGACGGCGTACAAAATGGGCGCGACAAACGGATCAACCGGCTGGACATTGATGTTCCAGGTGGTGAAGCTTTTGAGCTGGTCATATCCCCGATCGTCGGAGATCAACAAGACGCGAGCACCGCGAGCGACATTTTCCTGTAAATTGCTGGCGGTTTTTTCGAACAGGGCGTCATTGGCCGGGGCGAGCACGACGATGGGCATACGATCATCAATTAACGCGATCGGGCCGTGTTTCAATTCCCCGGCGGCGTAGCCTTCAGCATGAATATAAGAGACTTCTTTCAGTTTGAGGGCGCCTTCCATGGCCAGCGGGTAAAGCAGGTTGCGTCCAAGATAAAGCATATCCGCGCTTTCGAATATATCGCGAGCGATGGACTGGATGGTTTCGGCGTTTTCTTCGGCGCGCAGGAGCTGGGTAATCTGCATCGGGATGTGACGCAATTCATCGGCAAGTCTGGCCGCCCGCCCGGCATCCAGCGCACCTTTTTTCACGGCAAGAGAAAGAGTAATACAGGCCAGCGTGGTGAGCTGGGTCGTAAAGGCTTTGGTCGAGGCGACGCCGATTTCAGGACCGGCCAGCGTGTGCATGACAAAGTTGGATTCACGTTCGATCGTGCTTTCGATAGTATTGACGATGGATAGCACTTTGCAGCCCTTTGCTTTCACGTAGCGCATCCCTTCCAGCGTATCGAGGGTTTCGCCGGATTGTGAAACGACAATGCACAATGTGTCGGGATTGAGCGGCGGTTCGCGGTAGCGGAATTCCGAGGCGATGTCGACATCGCAGGGCACTTGGGCGGTTTGTTCGAACCAGTATTTGGCAACCATGCAGGCATAATAGGCTGTGCCACAAGCGACCATAGTGATGCGCGGGGCATTGCTCAGGGCCTCGAGAATATCGGAGGGAATCGAGATTTCGCCGGTGGCCGGATTGACGAAGGAGTTCAGCGTATCGCCGATGACGCTGGGCTGTTCATAAATTTCCTTAAGCATGAAGTGGCGGAAATTACCCTTGCCCGTGGTCGCGCCGCTTTGCGCGGTGATGCGGATTTCGCGGGTCGCGGGCGTGTTATCATTTGTATAAATCTGTGCACCTTCGCGCGTAACACATACGCGATCTCCATCTTCAAGGAAGCAGATTTTTTTGGTCAGCGGGGCCAGCGCGTATGAGTCAGAGGCGACAAACATTTCACCATCACCATAGCCAACCGCAAGGGGTGTGCCCTGACGCACACCGACCATAAGATTTTCTTCGCCGGCGAAAATCATCACAATAGCAAAGGCGCCTTGAAGGCGATCGAATGTGGCGTTGGCCGCGTCCTGCGGGGATTTTCCCTGCGTCAGATAATGATCGACGAGATGGACAATCACCTCGGTATCGGTATCGGTTTCGAAGCGCACCTGATGCGCGGCTAATTCGTTTTTCAGTGCGGCATAATTTTCGATGATACCGTTATGGACGACGGCGACTTTTTCCGTGGCGTGTGGGTGAGCATTATCTTCGGTCGGGCCGCCATGGGTCGCCCAACGCGTATGGCCAATCCCGAGCGTGCCTTTAAGCGGGGCGTCTTTGAGTTTGGCTTCAAGGTTTTTCAGTTTACCTTCGGCGCGGCGGCGTTCCAATTTGCCATCATGCAGCGTGGCAATGCCCGCGCTGTCATAGCCGCGATACTCCAGACGCCGCAGCCCTTCAACCAAATTCGGGCTGGCGTCTTTTTCACTCAAAATTCCTATAATTCCGCACATTTCAGTTATCAGTTATCAGTTAGCCGTTAGCAGTACAAGTCACATGATGTTGCGCCATGTTACAGGCGGGGTTTTTGATGGTGCGGATAGGATTGCGATGGCACGGGTATTTTGCGCACGTTGTGTTTTTCGATGGCAGCTTCGAGGTCATCGATCGCGGCATTGATTGCGGAGAGCGGCGGGCCGTCGTTGCGATCACGGTATTTGAGTGGAGGTTGTAGCACCGGGCGGCGCGTGTCGGCAATGGCGGCTTCGAGCGCGCCCATCGCATTATTATAGCCTCCACAGGCTGCATTGGCGTTTAGGGGGATGAGAATGAGGAGCGTGAGAAACAAAAACCGCATGATAGTTTGAGGGTAACGGCGCGGCGGGTTTTTGCGAAATATTTTGTTATAGGCTCGCTCAGTTCCCCACAAAAAATCAGGAGGATTTTTTGCGCGGTTGGATTTTGGATTTTGCTTTCGATTTGGCGGCGGGTTTTTCTTTGCCCGCTCTTTTTTGCGCAGCCTCTTTCATCTTGCGGTATTTCGCCGCCCAGCCTTTGCGAATTTTGGAAGGCTCACGGGCGATGGACAGCGCATCGGCGGGCACGTCTTCGGTAATCGTCGAACCGGCCGCGATGAAGGCGCCGTCATCCAGATGCACTGGGGCAACCAGATTAACGTTGGAGCCGACCATGACATTTTTGCCTATCACGGTGCGGTGTTTTTGAAAGCCGTCATAGTTGACGGTGATCGCTCCGGCGGAGAAATTGACCTCATCGCCCATATCGGTATCGCCGACATAGGCCAGATGGCCGATTTTACTGCCCTTGCCGATATTGGATTTTTTGATCTCGACAAAGTTACCGATGCGTGCACCTTTGCCGATTTGTGTATCAGGGCGAAGCCGCGCGAACGGGCCGATGGCTGCGCCTGCCTTGACAAGCGCGCCTTCAAGGTGGCTGAACGCTTTGATATGCACGCCTTGCTCAAGTGTAACGCCGGGGCCGAACACGACGTTGGGTTCGAGAATGCAATCGGGCGCGATTTGCGTATCGTGCCAGAGATACACCGTATCAGGATCGCGCATTGATACGCCCTGATCCATATGGGCGCGGCGCAGCCGGTTTTGCAGGGTCTTTTCCAGCGCGGCGAGATCGGCGCGGGTATTACAGCCCTGCACCTCTGACGGATTTTCGATGATAGCCACGGCGGTCGCTCCGCCTTCAGCGCGGATAATGCTAGGGAGTTGGGTGATGTAGAATTCATTTTGCGCGTTGTCAGAATCGATGCGATCGAGCAAAGCGGGAAGCTGCGCCCCATCAGCACAGAATGCGCCGGTGTTGACAAGCTGGATGGTTTTTTGTTCGGCTGAGGCGTCTTTTTCTTCGACAATGTCATCCACCCACCCTTGATCATTTAGAATAACCCGTCCATATCCATATGGATTTTCCATAATACAGACCAGAAGAGAGAGGGGTAACTCTTTTCGGGCGTTTCTTAACGCTGTAAGGGTTGAAGCGCCGATCAACGGCGTATCGCCGAGCAGGATCAGCACATCACCGGCAAAGCCTTCGAACGCAGGCACAGCACAACGCACAGCGCCGCCGGTACCATCGCGAACCTGTTGGACAACACTGGTGTGGGGTTTGACAGCCTTTTCAAGATCCGGCATTTCCGGGCCGGTGACGACGACAATTTTTTCTGGACCGAGACTTTCACACGTATCCAGAAGCCAGTTGATCATCGGGCGCCCGGCCAATTCGTGCATCACCTTTGGCCGGGCCGATTTCATCCGCGTGCCTTGCCCGGCCGCGAGAATAACGATTGCGAGAGGTTTACGAGTGTTCATTATCCTTCTCATGTCATCCCGAACGCGAAGCGGCGGGATCTTTGTAAATATTTTTCCACGAATATTCCCATTCCGGGTTCATTGTTTCAACGAGTCTGTTTTTCTTTTCCCGGCGCCATTTTTTAATTTCTTTTCGCGTAAAATTGCGGCTTCAATATCGCTGTAATGCTCACAGTAGACAAGCTTATTGATATTGTATTTTTTTGAAAAGCCCTCTTTTTGTTTTATGACCATTTCAATGCGTGAAAAATGCAGCATCCATGAAATCTGCACGCTAATCAGCTAGGAATCTGGCACCCCCACCCAGCTACGGCTAAGCTCACATGTTCGCTAAGCCTTTGCAACCCTCCCCCTTAAGGGGGAGGGAAAGGGTTGGGGGCTAGTTTTTCAAGAGGCAAAATAATCTCAAGTGTTAAATCCAAATAACTCGATGCTTATACCGTTTTGCATTCATTGAATGAACATCAAGACCGTCATCGCGAGAGACCAGCGGGAGCGCGGCGATCCAGAAATCCCGCTCTTTGGTCTCTGGATTGCTTCGTCGGCAAAAAGCCTCCTCGCAATGACGATTCTCATCACTTGAACGCAAACTGGTATTAAAATATCTTTTTTCGAGACTTCCCGCATTCGCTCGAAATGACAGAGGAACTCAGTCCTCTTCGGTGACGCGTTTTTCGGCAATGAGGATGGTGTCGGCGGATTTATATTCGGCCAGATGCATGAACAATGTGCCATAGGCGGTTTTCACGCGGATTTTTACGGGCACGGCCGGGCCGTCTTGAGCAATCTGGGCGATCCAGACGGTCGGCATTGTGCCTTTTTCGCGGCCCTGTTCCTGAATCGACATCCAGCCGCGCGGCTTTTTGTGCCATTCACCATTGACAGGCACGACCTCAACCGTGCATTCAGCCGCCGGACCGCCGTAAATATTATATTTCGACTCGGTTAGGGTTACGACTTTTTGGTGTTTGAATATCTGTTTGAAACGGCGTTTGCCGTCGAAGACTTCCGATTCCCCGGCGCAGGTTTTGTCGTTATTGTAGCTTTCGAGCACCTGCAAGGTTGCCGTCAACGCATCAACCGTGCCGTTGGTGACTTCATCAGGAATTTCGCGCAGTTCGTTTTCGCTGTGCTCGTCGGTCACACGCAAAGATTTAAAAGAGCCGTCTTTGTTGTAGAGATATTCCTTGATGTCTTTTTCTTCGCGCCATGCGGCGGTCGATTGGTGTTTTTGCGGCTGGAATTTATTGTCTTTAAACACCCAGCCGTGGCTTTCAAAGGTGCCTTCCCAGGGAATGAGCGAGCCTAAAAAACCACGAGTTTTGGCATCGAGAACAAGATCGTACTGGCCTTTTTTCGATAAATCGAGATCGAGCTTTGCCTGCACGGCGTGAATGCCGCCAGCATAGACCTCATACACCAATTGCTGGCGCAAAGTTTCGGCAGAGGCCGGAGTGCTAGCGATAGAGGCCAGCCAGAGTAACGCCCCGGCCACCAAGCCCCTGTTTAAACTTTTTAACGCCTTTTGCCGTTTCATCGTTTACCCCTCCAAGGTCGAATGAGCAAAATCCCTTGTCTTTTAAGTATAACAGGCTTTGCCACAATAAGATATTATGTGCGCATTTTTCCCGGCCCCGTGCGCTGTTCCAGCCGATTTGATAAGTGGCGCTTTGGCCGTGACAGAGAATCAGTATGCCGGCGAGAGGGCGACCGCGATCCAGCGCCCGGCCAATCAGCAGTCCGCCCTCCTCATTGTAGTGCGCCGCCAGTTTGTGCATGAATGGTACGGACGGGCCGGAATAACCCTTCGCCGCTTTGTCCGACGCATAGCCGCCGAGCAGCCAATCAAGATAGAGTCCTTTGGTGTCCCACTGGACTTCAAGACCGGCATTTTCAGCCTGGTGCAAATGTCCTCGCCAGTTGCCTTTTAAGCGTGCACGTAAATCTTGCGAACTTTGAGTAAGGTCAATCCAGATTGTCTGATACCCGGGAGATTTTTTGCGAAAACCGTGTGCGGTTAATATTTTTTCAATTGTGCTTGAATCTTCGATTTCGGGGATGAAACGCATAAACCGGCCGAGCCTTTGGGGGTATTCGCCGCGCAGGGCGGTGCAAAATGCGGCAAAATGCTTTGGCGTACCGAACCCGTTAAACCATAACGGACCGCGATCAAGCGAGACAAAATGTAAAAGCCCACCGATTAGGTGCATTTCAAGAATTTGGACATACCCGGCTTCATGGCCGTTCATTAGAATGAGCGCCGTTCTGGCGGATTTAAGCGGGCCGCCCTCGCAGACAACCCTATACGAAAGATCCTGTAACAGATTGGAATTCTTAACCTTTCCGAAACATTCTTTGCTTATATTAGAATATTCAGGAAGCCAGTTGATCTGACACTGAGCATGGGGCGCATTCATAAGACTTCAATAGCAAATTTCCGTGCCCTTGGTAAGATGCAGTTGGTTTTCTAAAGGGGACTTTAGGGGTTTGTGAGAGCTATGAGTAGTGACACAGGGCTAGTCGGGCATATACAGCCGACCGGAGCATTGCTACAGCATTTCTTTTCAAGCTGTGAGCGCAGTTTTCGTTTTCTGGAACAGCGCCATGGCTATACGTTTTTCTGCGGGCTGGTTGAATATCAAAATAACTACAAAATCATCAAACCGTTTAATCAAGAGCATTATGACGGGTCATTTAACGCTGTTACACGCTATGAAAAGGGTGATCAGGCGATTGAAATTAATTACAGTAGTGACCAGTTCGCCATTGAAGCTTGCGGGTTTTATAACCCGATTAACCGGCTTGAGCTGTGTGAAGTGATGACTGCAGCGCGAAAGACCAGCCCGGCGCTTGAAGGCGATTGGGGGGTTACGGATGAAACCCTTCTCCAGAACTCGATCAGTTCTTTGGCACAAGCGGTTGAAAAATATGCGCGGGTTCTTCTGGAGCCGAGTGATAAGCTACTGAACCGGGCTCTGACCATTCGGGATAAACGTCTGGAGCAAACCATCCGGCAAATGCACCAAACGCATATTGACGACGCGTGTCGGGATGCGGCCAAAGCCTATCGTCAGAGAGACTTCCGCAATGTTGTACGTCTTCTTGAACCGCATAAACGCTATCTCAAGCGCGGAGATCTTAAGAAGCTGGAGCGGGCGAAAAAATCATTGCTGAGCTAAAAATCCGCCTTCATCTTGATTTTTGAAGCGCTTCATGGTCAAGTGCTGACACTATTCATAACCCAATATGAGGATGAAGACTATGGCTGCCCCTGCACAAAAGCTTACCGATCTTGAAACCGCCATCGAAAATGCCTGGGAGGCCCGCGATGCGATCAGCCCGGAGACAAGCGGCGAAACGCGCGATGCGATTGAGCAAGCTTTGGCAATGTTGGATGCGGGCAGCGTGCGCGTGGCGGAAAAATGCGATGGTGGCTGGCAGGTCAATCAGTGGCTGAAAAAGGCTGTCTTGCTGTCCTTCCGTCTAAACAAGATGCAGCGGATCAGCGGCGGGCCGAACGAATCATGCTGGTACGACAAGGTTGAAAGCAAGTTTCACGGCTGGAATGAAAGTAATTTTGAAAAAGCCGATTTCCGGGCCGTGCCTAACTGCGTCGTGCGTTACAGTGCGCATATCGCCAAAGGCGCGGTGTTGATGCCAAGCTTTGTCAATGTCGGGGCGTATGTCGATGAAGGCACGATGGTCGATACATGGGTGACGGTCGGGTCCTGCGCGCAAGTGGGTAAAAATGTGCACCTGTCCGGCGGCGTCGGGATCGGCGGGGTTTTAGAGCCGTTGCAGGCCGCGCCAACGATTATCGAGGACAATTGCTTTATCGGCGCGCGTTCGGAAGTGGTCGAAGGCGTGATCGTTGAAGAAGGCTCGGTGCTGTCGATGGGCGTGTTTATCAGTGCCTCGACCAAGATTATCGACCGCGAAACCGGTGAAGTGTTCCGGGGCCGCGTGCCGGCCTATTCTGTAGTTGTGCCGGGCAGCATGCCGGGCAAACCTTTGCCTGATGGGACGCCTGGGCCAAATTTGGCCTGCGCGGTGATCGTCAAACGCGTCGATGCGCAGACCCGCTCGAAAACCAGCATTAATGAGCTTTTGCGGGATTAGGGGCAAAACTCTGAGACGTTACTTTGCCTGAATATAGGCGAGCAGGATGTTACTGAAATTATTTGATACGGTCAGCTTTGCATCCTGATAGCGGGCCTCGCTAAACGGAATGAGCGCCGTTTTTCCGCGTACGGATTTTTCTGAGAGTTTAAGCGCCATGAATTTGGCCCGGCCGCTGACTTGATCAAAAAGGATTTCTTCAATCTCGCCAAGCTTGGCGCTTTTTGTGTTATAGATCGGCTGACCGATGAGTTTTTTCAGGCTGTACGTATCTTCGTTTTCGCCGCTGGCCGTTTCCATGTCGGCGAGGATTTGCGGAACACGCGCGCGGATTTCGTTATTGCTGTAGCCGAGTTTGAAACCATTCGTCGCCTTGCGCGTACGCATGTCGTTATAGTTTATGTTCAAAGGGCCGATGCCAAGGCGCAGACGATCAAAATCAACGGTGAGCTGCGTTATCGCGCCGTTACGGTCAAGAATAATATCGTCAACTTCACCGATGACGCGGTTGGTTTCGTCGAGAATACGCGCAGAGAGCATATCTTTCGCATCTTTATATTTAGCGCTGCGTAGAGGACGCGCGGCATCAATCTTGTCGAGCTCTTCCCACGTGCGGGTGGCGGTGAAATCCTCGGCAAAGGCCTTTGCCGAGGGCGCGCATATCAGGATCAGGGCCAAAAGCAGGCGCATGGGGCTTCTCCTTTTTGAGAGCGTTTTATACGCCAGCCTTGCGTAAAAGTCCAATATTTTTACATAATTTACTTATGGTCTAGGATTTGGCTGTTGAAAACGAGGATGACCGGCTCTTGCCAGGGGTGATGGTTTTTGAGAGTGGCGATGAATTTTTCCAGCGCGGTCGGGTCTGCGGGAATTGAAAACTCCATACGTACGGACAGGGTTTGGGTGATTTCACCATCGGGGCGCGGGCGATATTGTTCCACGCCCTCTTCGGTTTTGGGCGCGCTCCACCAGCATACAGAGTCATATTCACCAAAGAGGTGCGGAATATCGGCGGCGATGCTTTTGGCGAACGCGGCGGCCCGGTCGGCCGGAACGAATGTGACAATGCGTTTAGAGGCGACGGCGCTATTCATCATAATCGACCCTTTGCAGATAAAGGCCAGCGGCGGGCGCGGTCGGCCCGCCTTTTGTGCGGTCTTTGGCCTGTAAAGCGCTGCGTACGTCTTCGGGTTGCCACTTGCCCTCGCCGACAAGGCTTAGCGTGCCGACCAGATTGCGCACCATGTGATGGAGAAAAGACTGCGCTTCGGCCTCAATGCGAATTTCCATGCCGCCAGCCGGGTCGTATATATGGGTTGAAACATCGAGACGATCGAGCGTCCGCATCGGGTGTTTGGCCTGACACTGGCTATCGCGGAAGGTGGTGAAGTCATGATGACCGAGCAAGCCTTGCGCAGCCGCGTGCATGGCGAGCGCATTGAGCGGTTTTTTTACATGCCAGACCCGATCTTGTTCAATGGCCGGGAAAGACGGGCGATTGAGAACACGGTAGACGTACAGTTTGTTCTTGGCGGTAAAGCGTGCATGAAATTCATCGGAGACGGGTTCGGCTTTGAGGATACTTATGGGTTGCGGGCGTAAATGGGCGTTGATGGCCTTGACGATTTCAAACGGGTCCATCGGTTTTTTAAGCGGGGCAAGATCGACATGGGCCACTTGGCCGTACGCATGAACGCCTGAATCAGTACGGCCGGAGGCATGGAGGGTCGCTGTCTGTCCGGAGAAGGCTTTTATCGCTTTTTCGATTTCGCCCTGAATGGTCGGCAGACCGTCATGGTCCTGACGCTGCCACCCGGCGTAATCCGTGCCGTTATATTCTATGATCAGGCGATAGCGTTGATGGGTCATTTTCTTAGAAGACCCTTGTTATATAGAAGCGCTGTTTTTGCCAAGTTCGTGGTAAGACAGCCAGTAATAATCATCGCTCCGGCAACGGCGGTCTGTGTGCTAAGAGGCATATGGCCTGCGACAATGAAAAGCATTGCTGAAAAAAACGGTAGCATATAAGCCAATGAGGCCAGCATCACGGTATCGCCTTTAGTCATGGCAAAATCCCAAAGCACATAGGCGATACGGACGATGCCCAAGCCGATGACGGAAAGCCATATCATAATATTGTGCGGCCAAATTGTGGTCTCAAACATCATATGCAGCCCCAATGAAAACATTCCGGCGATCATGAATACAAGCCCAATAAAACCCGAGGGCAGGTGTGTTTTACGAGTAAGGGCACTGTAGAGTCCGAAAAGCATAGCCCCAATCAAAGACAGGCTGTATCCCAGCCATTCCTGAACCTGAAAGCCCTCCATTCGATCAGAAAAGATTAAAACCATGCCTATAAAGCCCAGCGTCAAGCCAATAATCCGATTGGCCGTAAGGCCGTCTTTGTAAATCAATACGGCAAAGAGAGACAGAAAGAGCGGCCAAGTATAGTTGATTACGTTTATTTCAAAGGGTGAAGCTATTTTAAATGCTATATATTGCAATAGAATGTAACCGCCTATTCCGCACAATGTAATGGCATATGTGAAGGCCGATTGATGGCAAATGGCCTTGAGTTTTTGTCCCTTGCATATGTCCCAGCCCAGAAGTGCCGCGCCGCCGGGCACCATCACTAAAAACCCAAGAAAAAATGCCGGGACAGAACCTGTGTACGTGACTAACAGATTTGCAACAGACCACATGATAATGGCGATTATGCCTGCGAGATTACCGCTCATCGCATAATCTCACCGATTTTGAGGTAGCCGCCGTTGAGGGCGGCGGCAAAATCCATCGCCTGTTTGCCTGCAGGCTGAACACGATCAAGCTTGAGAATCGTATCGTCTCCGCAAAGAATGTGGCCGTGCTTATCCAGAACCATACCGACTGGTCGGTATGTTTGGTTTAAGGGGTTGAGTGTGGGAGAGCGGGTATCGGCGACTTCTGGGTCGGGGGTGGAAGGAGGAGGGGTAATCGTTTCGTCGTTATCTAGGGGCGACGTCGGCGCGGATGTTTCAGAGCTGCCTGAAGGCGGCTGAACTGCCGGGCTGGCGGTGAGGATTTTCAGGCGGGTTTCGCCTGCGGTTTGCGCCCAGACGCCGGGCCAGGGATTGAGGGCGCGGATCTGGCGATCGATTTGCTCGGCGGTTTGCGCCCAGTCGATTTTTCCGTCGTCTTTTTTGAGCAAATGCGCGTACTCAATACCTTCATTTTCCTGTTCTATTGCAGGTAATTGTCCATTTATAGCCAATTTATTGAGGGCCTCAACGATCATCTGTGCGCCAAGATCGGCGAGGCGATCATGCAGAGTTTGGGCGGTTTCGCGCGGGCCTAAATCGAGCGGCGTTTTCATGATTTCAGGACCGGTATCGAGGCCCTCATTCATTTGAATGAGGGTCACGCCGCTTTGGGCATCGCCCCCCCAGATGGCGCGCTGAATAGGGGACGCGCCGCGCCAGCGCGGCAGAAGCGAGGCATGGATATTGATGCAGCCATGGCGTGGCGCACCCAGAATAGCTTTGGGCAGAATGAGGCCGTAGGCGGCAACCACAGCAACGTCGAGGTTATGGGCGGCAAATTCGGTCTGGACCTCAGCAGATTTCAGGGATTTTGGGTGAAAAACGGGAATGGCGTTTGCCTCGGCGTATAGCTGCACTGGTGAGGGTTGGAGCTTATGTCCCCTGCCCTTTGGACGCGGCGGTTGGGTATATACGCAGGCAATTTCGTGAACGCTGGCGTCAATGGCCTTTAACGCGCTGGCGGCGAAATCCGGGGTCCCCATAAAACCTACGCGTAATGATTTTGTCATATTTTGTTCCATTCAAAACAAATTTCACGAAACCGGTCAGGACCGATATCAATCATTTCTTCACCCATTTCCATACCGCCCATCGCGCAATAAAACTGCTGCGCGCGAACATTTTTCGCAAGCGACCATGTGCACATTTTCTTATACCCCAATTCTTTTAAACCGTCTTGCGCATCTTTGAAAAGGGCCGTTCCCAGACCATGACGGTAATATTGCGGCAAAATATATAGGGCAAGCAAACATCCTGTATTTTTGAAATCTTCAGGATCCCGGTCCTTAGGAATATAGTAATTTAAAATAATATTTACACATGTTATATTTTGGTATGACATGTTCGATTGATATACGAGAGCGGGTCGTGGATTTTTGTTCTCTCGGGCGGCAGCAAAGCGGAAGCGGCGCGCCGTTATAACGTATCGCGCAAGAGTGTTTATAACTGGTTGTTGCGCGGTGACCTTTCTCCTAAGAAACATGGTTTGCGGCGTCGCAAATTGGACAAGGAAGAGCTTCGCCGTCATGTGCGGCAACATCCGGATATGCTATTACGCGAACGCGCTGAGATTTTTGGCATCAGCGTTCCCGGCCTGTCGATAGCGCTTAAGACGATGAAAATCGTTAAAAAAAAAACAACGACGATATTTGGAACGAAACAATATGAAAAGAGCGGCATATCTGTGCCGCCTGCGCAAACTGCTCTGCGCGTATGGCTCCGACAACATTATTTACTTTGATGAGAGCGGGTTTGAGGAGGATGTTCGGCGCGATGCAGGCTGGGCAGAGCGCGGGATAAAAATTTACGGCGATGTGCGGGGCGGGAAGAATACGCGCACGAATCTCATCATGGCGCAACGGCGAAAAAAGCAAACAATGGCTTGCGCCGATCTTGTTCGAAGGTTCGTGCGAAGGCACAACCGTCTTGTGGTGGATCAGGAGCATTTGTTGAGAACCCTGACAAAGCCCAGTGTCATCGTCATGGACAACGCGCCCTTTCACCCCAAAGCAAAAATCAAAGCCATGCTCGAAGAAAAAGGGCACAAACTCTTATGCCTCCCCAAATATTCTCCCGACCTCAACCCCATCGAAAATACATTCGGAGCCATCAAAACAAACTGGAAAAATGCCGAGCAAAAAACAACCCTTGATGCTCTTGTTACGTGTAAATGTTAATTTAAATGACTATAGTAAAGGTTGGGCCACAATTCGCAAAACCGACTGGCTGGTTTAAACCATCATGTGCAAGATATATTTTATTAGAAGGATCTTGCAGGTGTTTTCGCCAATTTTCAGCACGCTCATCAACCGACAGTGCTTCTAAATATGCACTATCGACAATATCGGCATAGGCGGCCTGCCATCCTGCGACATGGAGCTTCGCAATCTCGTAAAATTCGTCAGCCTGCGCCTCACGAATTGTCCAGTTCATTTAGAGAACCTGTTGTTTCTTGAGTTTTTCGACCTTGCGCAGGATCATATTGCGTTTCAGGGTGGAAAGATAATCGATAAACAATATGCCGTTTAAATGGTCGATTTCGTGCTGAACGCAGTGAGAGAGCAGGCCGGAAGCCTCCAGCTCGGCATCTTTGCCGTTGTAATCGAGATATCTAACCCGGACATGGGCCGGGCGTTCAATTTCGGCATATTGACGGGGGATCGACAGGCAGCCCTCTTCTATCGTGCTCATTTCTTCGGATTCCCAGATAACTTCCGGGTTGGCCATGAAAATCGGGCCCGTATCATCGGCTTTTCCATAGCCGCGCTCTTCACTGGAGCGCAAATCCATCACCAGCACACGGTTGAGCAGGCCGACCTGATTGGCCGCCAGGCCGATGCCGGGGGCGTCATACATGGTCTGGAGCATCGCATCCATTTGTTTCCGGATGTCGGCGCTCACAGCACTGACGGCGCTCGCGGTTTGTTTGAGCACCGGATCGGGGACGGTAATGATGTCGTAGGTCTTGGTCATAAGAGTGAAGTAATCGGTTTTGGCGCCCCGGTCAAGTTTAGCGGCTCTCAGGCCCGTTTTTTCTCGCGTTCATCGTCGGCGGTGAGGGTCAATGGGCGCGGGGTTTCCTCGATGGTTTCGAATTCGGTGAGTTCGGCCATATTGGCCCCGGCCTGAAGTTCCCTGAACTTGCGTGCGGCGGGCAGGACCTGACGTTCCAGAGAGCCGACGGCGGCGTCATAGCCCTTCATCGCGCCTTGCAGATTCTTGCCGACCTTTTCCAGATGGGCGGTGAACGTGAGCAGACGTTTATAAAGGTCAGAGCCGCGTTCGGAGATTTCCTGCGCATTTTTGGCCAGTTCAACCTGCCGCCAGCTCATACCGACAACGCGCAGCAGGCTCATTAATAGGGTCGGGGAGGCGATGATGATATTGGCCCCGGCGGCATATTCGACCAAGGATGGGTCGGCGCGCAGGGCCAGCGAGTAAATATGTTCGGACGGCAAGAACAGGACGGTAAAGTCCGGACTGTCGACATTTTCCCAATAGCCTTTTTTACCGAGAGTCTGTACGTGCGCTTTGACCTGTTTGGACAGGCCTTGCATGAGCACGGCGTATTCATCTTCGGTCAGATCGGTGGCCAGTTGGTCGACAAACTGGTTCACGGGGGCTTTGGAATCGATAATAATTTTAAAGCCATCCTGCATATCGATAACCGCATCGGGGCGCTGGCGACCATCGGCAGTCTGCATCGAAACCTGCGTATGATAGTGTACGCCTTTGATCAGGCCGGATTTGTCGAGCAGGCCTTCGAGGATATATTCGCCCCAGCGCCCTTGCGCCGCCGGATCGCGCAAGGCCCCGACGAGGCGAGCGGTTTCGCGGTTGAGTGTACGCATTTCCTCGCGCAGGTTGGTATCTGTGGCCTTGACCTGTTCGAGGGCCCTGGCCATGTCTTCAAGGTTTTTATGCACCGGTTTGATCATCTCGGCGATGGTAGTCTGGCGTTTTTCCAGATCATGGGCGCCATCGGCCTGCGCGGCCTTGAAGCGTTCTTGGGCGAGTTGTAAAAAGGCTTCGTTGCTTTTTTGCAGAGCTTCAGCGGCAGTAGCCTTAAAACGATGATCGAGCGCCGCGCCCGCCTGATCAAAGGCGATTTCGCGCTCACGCAGCTGTGCCTTAAGTTCGGCATTTTGAGTCAGGAGTTTCTGGCGGCCCAGTAGCGCGGCGAGGCTGACGACCAGCGCGCCAAGGATAAAGCCGCCAGCGGCATAAAACATTTCAGGCGGAAGTTGTGTGAACCCATTTAACAATTCTGTGATATTCTGCATAGTAGGACCTTAACATTGATTCACCACAGTATAGAATACACGAAAACAAAAAGAGAACAAAAAATTATGGATAGAATGGACGCCCGGCGAAAAGAACGCGGCAATGCGTTGATTTATGTGTTGATCGCCATTGCGTTGTTTGCCGCTCTAGGTTTTACGCTTTCACGCCAGACCGATACATCCGAGGCCGGGACGCTCAGCCGTGAACGGGCGGAGCTGTATGCGACGCAGCTGATTTCCTATTCGGCGCAGGCCAAATCGGCGGTCGACCAGATGTTTTTTACTGCGGCCAGTCGAATTAACGATCTGGATTTTACCACCCCAACCGATGTGGGTTTTGATACCGGAACGCTTATTCATAAGATTTACCATCCCCAAGGCGGCGGGCTGTTACCGGGTAAAATTCCTGCGGATGCGGTTTCTCAAAACACAAGTGATCCTGAACCGGGATGGTATCTCGGGCGCTTCAATAATGTGGAATGGACAGCGAGTGCCGGAGAAGATGTAATTTTGGTGGCCTATCAAATCGACCCGACAGTTTGCGCCCTGATTAATGAAAAGATTAACGGCTCAAGCGTCATTCCGAGCATGACGACATCGATCCGTAATGTGATGATTGACGATAGTTTTCACACCGGCGCGAATGTAGAGTTGACGACCGATCCTGCGGATATTTGCCCGGATTGTGAAAATGTCAGTTCTTTGTGCGTACAGGAAGGCGGGATGTACGGGTTTTACACGATTCTGGCGGATCAATAGCCTTTTACGCCGCGTAGGAGGCCAGCACAGCGCGGAATTCTTCCAGCCCCGCGCCTTTATGGGCGCTGGTCGGCAAGAGCTTCGGAAAGGCCGCCGGGTGTTTTTTGAGAGTTGCGGTGATTTTGTTTGACACTTTCTCCAACTCTTCGCGTTTGACCTTGTCGGTTTTGGTCAGGATGATGCGGTATTGGACAGCGGCCGTATCGAGCATTTTCATCAGTTCGATATCAGTGTCTTTAAGGCCGTGGCGGGCATCAATCAGAATGAACACGCATTGCAGGGTCGGGCGACCGCGCAGATAGTCAAAGATGAGCTGCGTCCATTGATCGCGCTGGGTTTTGGAGACTTTGGCATAGCCATAGCCGGGCATATCGACCATGTAGAGGCCACCGCCGAGATTAAAATAATTAAGCTGTTGCGTGCGGCCCGGCGTGTTGGAGGTTTTGGCGAGAGTTTTACGCCCGGTGAGCGCGTTGACGAGGCTGGACTTGCCAACATTGGAGCGCCCGGCAAAGGCAATTTCGGGCATGTCGGCGGTTGGCAATTGTTTGAGCGCCGCCACACCGAGCATAAAATCGCAAGGGCCCGCAAAAAGCTTGCGGGCCGTTTCGAGTTCTGCGGGTGAGAATTCTTCGCTCATTATTTCTTCTTTTTGCTCTTTTTCGGTTTTTGCGGTTTATCTTTGTCATCAAACATTCCCGACATATCGTATCTATCCTTGTTATCCAGGCCCAAAGCCTCTTCCACTTCATCCTCGGCCATCTCGGCCAGCGGATGCAGCGCCGGGCCTTTGTCGATGGCGGCTTCGAGTTTTTTGTCCTCCGCCGTTTCGCCAAACAGATGGATCGGCACGCCGAGCGATTTCATAATGATCATTTGCTGAATGACGCCGATGAACGCCGAGAAGGTCCAGTAGACAACAAGCCCGGCGGCAAATTTCGACATGATAAAGGCGAAGAGGAAGGGCATGTAATTGGCCATGTCACGCTGTAGCGGGTCTTGCGGCGGGGGATTGAGTTTTTTCTGGATGATCATCGCCACCAGCATCAGGCACGGCCAGACGCCGATTATTAAAAAGTCCGGCGGCGTCCAGGGAATCAGGCCGAACAGGTTGAAGATACTGGTCGGGTCGGCGGCGGAGAGGTCCTGAATCCAGCCGAAGAACGGCTCATGGCGCATTTCGATGGTGACGAAGAAGGTTTTATACAGCGCGAAGAAAATCGGAATCTGCACCAAAATCGGCAGGCAGCCCGACATCGGGTTGACGCCTTCGCGCTGGTACATCTCGATGAGCTCTTGCTGCAGTTTCTGCTTATCTTCGCCGTATTTTTCACGCAATTCGGTGACCAGCGGGGCGACCTTTTTCATTTTGGCAAAAGAACGGTAAGACGTGTTGGTCAGCGGAAACACCGCGCCGCGGATCATAATTGTCATGATGATAATCGCGACGCCCATATTGCCGATCCAGTGATGCAGATAGTGCAGGAGGTAGAAAAACGGCTTGGTCATGAACCAGAACCAGCCGAAATCCACGGCGAGATCGAATTGCGGGATATTGAGGTCTTTTTCGTATTGCTGAAGCAACAACACACGTTTGGCCCCGACAAATAATTTACTTTGAACCTCGCCGCTCTGGCCGGGTTTAAGCTCCAGAGCCGCCCCAAGGAAATCGGCCTGATACAGACCTTCATTGTCCTTGTCCTTTTCCGGCCCGGCATAGCTATAACTGTATTTTACCTCTTGACCCTGCGGCGGGATCAGGGCGGTCAGCCAGTATTTATCGGTAAAGCCCAGCCAGCCTTGATTAGCCGTTTTCACAGCCTTTTTATTTTTGCGCATATCGTTATAGCTGTCATTGAATAATTCTTCGCCGATAAAACCGATCGGCCCTTCGTAGGAAATCCAGGTGCCCTGGAAGGTCGGCGGCATGCCTTTTTGCGAAACAAGCCCGTAAGGGTAGAGCGTTATATTACGTCCGGAATTGTTGATCGCGCGCTGGGTTACTGTGAACATGAAATGCTCGTCCAATTCGAGGCGGCGCTCGAAGATGACGCCTTGGCCGTTGTCCCAAATCATGGTCACCGGTTTGCCCGGTGCAAGGTCGCTATTGCCGCGAATCTGCCAATTGGTGCTTTTCTTGGGTACAGCTATGTTCTGGCCGGAGGCGACCCAGCCATATTCAACGCTGCGCGGGAAGGCGGTCAGGCGGGGATTAAGCACCGCGACGTTATCCTTTTTCTCCAACGTCTCGAAATATTTGCCGAGCGAGATGTCATCGAGGCTCCCACCGCTCAGGTCCATTGAACCGCGAATTTCAGAATTTCTAATTTTAATCCGGCCGCCTTCAGTTATGACTTCGGCGCGGTCTTTGGGCGGGGCCGGTTTTGCCTCTTGCAATGCACCGGGGCCAAGGGCCTGTTTAATCTCGGCTTCAATCTGCGCCCGGTGCTGTATGGCCTCGCGCTGGGGTTTTAAAACATAGGTGTCGTAGGCGAAATACAGAATTGCGGCCAGAATGAAAAAGATGAACATGTTGCGCAGGTCATCAGGGTGCATCTGGTCCTTTTTCAGCGGGTTATTCGGCGGTGTCGGCAAAGGGTTTTGTTCAGCCATAATGTCTTTGCTTTATCTTGTTTGTCTAACGTGTTGCGGTTGGGTGCGTTTATAGCCGATCAGGGCCAAGGGATCAATCGGCCTTTTTATGCGGCACGGGATCGCGGGCCGGGCCTTTATAAAAAGGATGGCACCTGAGAATGCGCCGAAGCGCCAGCCACGAGCCTTTCAGCGCGCCGTGGGTTTCTATGGCCTGATGCGCATAGGCCGAGCAGGTCGGGTGAAAACGGCAGTTGCGGCCCAAAAACGGGGAAACAGCGGCGCTGTATATTTTGATTATAACCTGTAAAAATTTTTTCATTTTGTTTTTGCTACAGAGCGCGCAGAGACCGCAGAATTTTTTATATTATTTTTCCCTGCGCACTCTGCGGTCTCTGTGGTTAAATTTAATTTTTTCAGGCACCAGCGCAGGTCGTTGCAGAGGGTTTCATAAGGACGGGTGAGCGTTTGCGGATGGCCAACAAGGATGTAATCATGCCCGCCCTTTGCGCCTTCGGGCAAGATATCGGCGGCAACAGCGCGCAGGCGGCGTTTGATGCGGTTGCGTTTTACGGCGGATTTATCGACGCGTTTGGAGACCGTAAAGCCAATGCGTTTGAGGCCATCATCATTCGGCGCGGTTTGGACGATCAGGCCGTGAGAGACCCATTTGCGGCCCGAGCCCTGAATTTTCAGGAAATCAGCGCGTTTTTTGATCGGCGTTAAAGACGCTTGCTGGGCTTTGATCGCATGCATAGGCTAAACATACAAAAAGACGCCATCCAAAGGAAAGCGTCCTTTTCAAAAAGTTCGGATATTGTCTTAGGCGCTCAGGCGCTTACGGCCTTTGGCACGACGCGCGGCCAAAACGGCGCGACCGTTTTTTGTCGCCATGCGGGCACGGAAACCGTGACGGCGTTTGCGAACCAGGTTGCTGGGCTGGAATGTACGTTTCATCTTCATCTTCGCCCGTTGCGGGGCGCCTCAAATCCTTAGAATTCATTAAAGTGGGAGGTTTATACCCCTATTTGAACGCCGATGTCAATCAGTTCGGGGGAATTTCTTTGTTTACGTGGTCAAATGTAAGTAATCGGACGGGATGTCGACACTGGAACGCTTACCGATATCGATGAAGTGGGTTTTGAGCCATTTTTTGCCTTCGATGCGGCCTTGATCGCGCAGAGCGGTGAGAAAGCCCCAATCGGTGTTGAATTTGCTGGCGGCCGACAGGTCGCGCATCACCTCTTCGGCACGTACGGCGTGTAACAAAATGTCTTTGTAACGGTCTTTATGTTCGTCTTTGAGCATATCTTGGCCCAGCAGGCGCTGGACGAAATCGATGGCGCGCAGTTCTTTGAGCAGAGCGGCGTTAAAGGTGATTTCGTTGAGGCGGTTTTCAATCGCGGCGGCGTCCTTGGGAATTTCATCACGGATTAACGGGTTCACATGGACGATCAGGATGTCGCGACAGCGGGCGTTGTAGAAAAGTGGCCAGAGTGAAGGGTTTCCCATATAACCGCCATCCCAATAAGCCTGACCATCAATTTCGACGGCCTGAAACAGGAACGGCAGAGCGGCGGAGGCCAGCAGGGAATCGATGGTAACATCCTGATTTTCGAACACTTTCGGTGTGCCGGTACGGACATTGGTGGCGGTGATAAAAAGTTTGATACATTCACAGGCGTGGAGTTCGTCCAGATCGATGATGGTTTCGAGTACTGCACGCAACGGCTCTATATTTAACGGATTGAATTGATAGGGCGAGACACGGCCCATCCAGCTTTCGGCGTAAGACTGGAATTGTTCGAAGACAGGGTTGGTCTGAAGGCTCCAAAACTTGGCGAAGGCGCTTTGCGTTTGGTTGATCGGATTGTAAAAGGCGGCGGCATCAGAGACTTCTTTCCAAAAATGCTCGAGCAGTTCGCGGGCCTTTTCGCGTCCGCCGATGCTTTTGCCCTGGGCCAAGGCCGCAGCGTTCATTGCTCCTGCAGAGGTGGCGCTGATCGCTTCGAAATCGAGGCGATGATCTTCGAGCAGCGCATCGAGCACACCCCAGGTAAAAGCCCCGTGTGACCCGCCGCCCTGAAGCGCGAGATTAAGCGTTTTGGTCTGATTGTCTGGTGATGGCGTGTTTTGGGCCATTTGATTTTTTAGTCTTTGTGCGTTCTGTCTTGCGTTTTTGGGCGAAGTCTATAGAAATATAATATATTGCATCGCAAAAAGGGAGACAAACCATCATGAAAATGATCATGGCTGTGATCAAGCCGTTTAAACTTGATGATGTGCGCGAAGCGCTGACATCACTTGGTGTCGAGGGGATTACTGTCAGCGAGGTCAAAGGTTTTGGCCGGCAAAAGGGGCAGACCGAGATTTACCGTGGGGCAGAATATTCCGTCAGTTTCCTACCGAAAGTTAAAATCGAAATTGCGATCTCCGACGATCTGGAGGATCAGGTGGTCGAAGCGATTCAAAATTCCGCCAATACCGGGCGGATCGGCGATGGAAAAATCTTTGTCTATGACATTTCCAGCGCGATGCGCATCCGCACCGGTGAAACCGGCGAAGACGCGCTGTAAGCCCTTGCCATAGAAGGATTTAAGTCATGACAAAGTTGAAGTTTCGGATGGTAATGGCGGGCCTGACGGCCCTGACCTTTTTCCCGCTGCTGGCTCATGCGCAAGAGCTGGCCGAGGCGCTGCCGGAAGCAGATGCCATTCCTGATCGCGTTTTGGGGATGACGAAAGAAACGGCCTATATCCTGAACAGCTTTATGTTTTTGATTTCCGGCGCACTTGTGATGTGGATGGCGGCCGGGTTTTCAATGCTGGAAGCCGGGTTGGTGCGGGCGCAGAATACGGCGACGATTTGCCTGAAAAACGTTGCTCTGTACGCGATTGCAGGGATTATGTTTTATCTCGTCGGCTATAATATCATGTATGTCGATCTGGCCGACCACGGTTTGTGGGGCAGTTTCACGCTGTTTTATGACCCGTCCTTGGCCGAGAGCGCCTTGATGGCGTCGGAAGAAGCCGATGAGGCTGCTCTGGCCGCGAAAGTTGTTGAAGGGGCGGATTATGCCTCGATGTCGGACTGGTTCTTCCAGATGGTGTTTGTCGCCACGGCGGCTTCGATTGTTTCGGGCACTGTGGCCGAACGAATCAAGCTGTGGCCGTTTTTGATTTTTGTAACGATCCTGACGGCGGTGATTTATCCGATTCAGGGGTCATGGAGCTGGGGCGGGGGCTGGCTCAATAAAATGGGGCTGAATGGATTTAGCGACTTTGCCGGTTCAACGCTTGTGCATTCGGTTGGCGGTTGGGCCGCATTGACCGGGGCTATTATTTTGGGGCCGCGTAGCGGAAAATATGGCGAAGATGGCCGCATATACCCAATTCCCGGGGCGAATATGCCGCTGGCGACATTGGGCACGTTCATTTTGTGGATGGGGTGGTTTGGCTTTAACGGCGGTTCGGTGCTGGCGCTGGGTTCGGCCAAGGCGGTCACCAGTATGTCACTGGTGTTTGTGAACACCAATATGGCCGCAGTCTCAGGCTGCATTTCCGCGATGCTCTATGCGACTTTGCGCTTTGGCAAGCCTGATTTAACGATGGTGCTGAACGGGGCACTGGCCGGGTTGGTGGCGATCACCGCTGGACCGGACGTGAGCTCACCCGCAATTGCGATGTTGATCGGGGCAATTGGCGGGGTGCTATGTTGCGCGGCCATTCCTTTCTTTGACAAGCTGAAAATCGACGATGTGGTCGGGGCCTTGTCCGTGCATTTGGTGGCCGGAATTTGGGGCACACTGGCGGTGGCGATTTTCTCGACCGGCGATTATGTGGCCCAACTGACCGGGATTGCCGCAACCGGGATGTTTGTCGGTCTGAGCAGTGCGGTTGTCTGGCTGGTGTTGAAATATACAATCGGTATTCGCGTGGATGAACAGGAAGAGCGCTACGGGCTCGACCGGATTGAGGTCGGCTTGGAGGCCTATCCCGATTTTGAGATCCGCCGCGCTGGTTAAGATATCAAATATAAAAAACCCCGGAAGTCGGCTTTCTGCCAGTTTTCGGGGTTTTTTGTCGTCTTTTTAAATCAGCTCACGCAGAAAAAACCTATAGTAATTTAAAATAATATTTACACATGTTATATTTTGGTATGACATGTTCGATTGATATACGAGAGCGGGTCGTGGATTTTGTTCTCTCGGGCGGCAGCAAAGCGGAAGCGGCGCGCCGTTATAACGTATCGCGCAAGAGTGTTTATAACTGGTTGTTGCGCGGTGACCTTTCTCCTAAGAAACATGGTTTGCGGCGTCGCAAATTGGACAAGGAAGAGCTTCGCCGTCATGTGCGGCAACATCCGGATATGCTATTACGCGAACGCGCTGAGATTTTTGGCATCAGCGTTCCCGGCCTGTCGATAGCGCTTAAGACGATGAAAATCGTTAAAAAAAACAACGACGATATTTGGAACGAAACAATATGAAAAGAGCGGCATATCTGTGCCGCCTGCGCAAACTGCTCTGCGCGTATGGCTCCGACAACATTATTTACTTTGATGAGAGCGGGTTTGAGGAGGATGTTCGGCGCGATGCAGGCTGGGCAGAGCGCGGGATAAAAATTTACGGCGATGTGCGGGGCGGGAAGAATACGCGCACGAATCTCATCATGGCGCAACGGCGAAAAAGCAAACAATGGCTTGCGCCGATCTTGTTCGAAGGTTCGTGCGAAGGCACAACCGTCTTGTGGTGGATCAGGGAGCATTTGTTGAGAACCCTGACAAAGCCCAGTGTCATCGTCATGGACAACGCGCCCTTTCACCCCAAAGCAAAAATCAAAGCCATGCTCGAAGAAAAAGGGCACAAACTCTTATGCCTCCCCAAATATTCTCCCGACCTCAACCCCATCGAAAATACATTCGGAGCCATCAAAACAAACTGGAAAAATGCCGAGCAAAAAACAACCCTTGATGCTCTTGTTACGTGTAAATGTTAATTTAAATGACTATATTTTCCTCTAGCGGATTGGCAGGTCCCATTCCATGCCGAGGCGGAATTCATGGGTGTCGAAATCAACGTCATAACTGCCGATTTCAAGATCCGATAACGCGTCGATATAACGGTATCCGGCGGTGAAGGCAAGATCCGGACTGGGGCGGTATTTCACACCCGCTGCGGCGTTCCAGATAAAACCGGACGGATCGGACGATGCATTGACCATCAGGCCGGAGCCGTCAACGATTTCGCCGGAATGCCAGCCATAACCCAAGCCACCGCCGATAAAGGGCTGGATGGACCAGGGCACGTCAAAATCGTAATACATATTGGCAAACATCAATGTGCTTTTTAGCTCGCCACCGGTCGAGAAGGTGCCACCCCCGGCAACATCGACAGTGGCAAATTCAGCATTGCGGTAGGATATTTCGCCTTCAACGCGTAGTTGCTGAGACAGGCGCAAGCCCAACGCTCCGGCAAAGGAGATGGCATTGTCGATTTCGTAATCGCCGCTACGGCCCGTGCTGCTTTCCGTAAACTCCTGATCGTTAAATGTGTTGAGGCCAAAATAACCGGCCAGATAGATACGACTGGTCTGAGCTTGGGCTCCCGTTGAAGCCGCGCCAGCGATCAGCGCAACGGCGGCGGCGCCAAGAATAAAATGCTTTTTCATCATGATGCTTCTCATAAAGATGGGAAAAAACGCTGTAAGAGAATTTAAAAAAGAGGGACCGGCACGAACGCGCCATGACTTTATCATACCAAAAAGCGGGCCTTAAAGAAACCCGCTTTCATCTCGTTCGATATCGGCCTTTAGATTAAGACACAGGCGTTTCGACACGTACAGGCAGATCGGCAGCGATCGGCTCGTCATCGAGCATTTCGATCATCCCGGTCGGCTGAACGGCGAAATTGGCAATAAACAGGGCATTGGAATAAAAGACCACGGCATCACAGAGGAAATGGCCTTGTTCGTTCATGCCTTCGAATGTGGCCGGGCGGATGGTGCCCTCAATCACCGAACGGGTGGTTTCATCCATTTCCGGCGGCATATTCGGGTCGTCCATGCTTTCGGCGACATAGAACGGGCCTTCTTCACCGCGGACGAAAAAACAGAAGAAACGCAGGTAATCGAGAACATTTTCCTCGGTCACCTTGATCGGCGCCTTGGCGTTGACCTCATGAATTGGCGGGGAGGTCCCGTTGAGACGGAACAAATTGCCTTGGTCGGTCAGATAGTAAATATTCAGCTTTGGATTGGTCCAGTTCGGGTCTTTCACGCGGATGAGGGCGACTTGCTCATAAAAAGGCAGCATACGCCAGTGAACCTGAGTTGTGTCCGCAGATACACGGTATTTACCGTCAATCGGGTTAATTTGCTCGAGGAATCCGGCAAGTTCATCGCCTTGGACGGCGTTCCAGTTATTATCGTGGTACATAGGGAGCTATAATCCTTATCCGCTTCATAATTAACGTATTATTGTGCAAATATTCAACGCGAGTGCAAGTCTTTTTACTATTGTTAATTGCGCGCGACAGGTCAAGTATCATTTCTTCGCTCCAACATCTTTATATGTCAAAAAAGCCCCTCATCGTCATAAGGGGCTCTTTAATATCTTAATCTTCGTCTGATGATATTAGAGGTTTTGGGAACCGCAATTGACCGCATCAGACAGCATTTCGGACGGATCGCTGGTGAAATAGTAGTTTACAACACCGTTGATCGCGGCGTTTAACACGTCGCCCCAGCATGCGGCGTCTTCACCACCTGCGGCCGGTTCGATGTTCGCCAGATCATCCTCACCTGCGGCCGGTTCAATGTCTGTCAGATCTTCATCTTCACCTGCGGCCGTTTCGATTCCGGCAACGCCGGTCGTCCCATTTACCGGCGGTAGACCGGTGAGGGTTAGGTTAAGACCCCTCAGGCCAGGGCCGTAAGGACCGAAGTTATTGAAGAAGTCTTCTACGTTTTCGATTGTCTGGTTTTCATCATCCGGTACGAAGCCGAAGAAGAAGATACCGCGGTCGTTGATCTGTGGCCAGTGGAAGAACTTATCAGCCAGGAAGCTGAATTGTTCTTCGGTGATTGCACCACCAGTATCAGACGGTCTGAACGGAACACCATCCATAACATAGGTGCTATCCTGCGCATCCAGCCAGATCGCTTTCCAAGATTCAGGATACTCGAAGTAGTAGTCATCCTTAACGAGTCTTGTAAGTTGCAGAACTTCTACCGGACCTTCCTCAATCTCAGGAGCATCGCCCGGTACGACAAATGTCTTGCTGCCCAGTTTGACGAAGTAGTCGCTCTGGCCATCGAACAGTTGTGCCCCGATGGTGCCGCCGAATTCAGTTGGCGGGAATACGGTCGTACCATTGAAGGTGTCGAAGGTGTAGGAGTCGTTACCGTAGAAGTTCCATGCGTTCAGGAACGGCCACAGGTAGTCATAGGTCCAGCCATTGGCGATACCGCCGGTTTTCACCAGTGACAGCAACCAAGGCTTGTTATTCCATGCATCAAAGTACAGGGCGACCTTACCACCATAGAACTCGTTGCTGTAGTCAGCGTCTTCGTCAAGGTGAGTCAGATCGATGATACCGGAGTTGAACTTGGCATGGTACGGGTTATTAAGGAAGACGTTGTTACGAACATTGATGTAACCGTTGTCGCCACCGTAAGCCCACAGGCCAACATAGTTATTGGCGATGTGGTTTTTGTTCACATCAATGAAGTGAGAGCCTTCAATTTTAACGCCGATGAAGTTATCTTTGATGATGTTGTGCCCAATGTCACCAAAATAGACTTCGTCGAAGTGGATACCGAACAGGTTGTTCGTCACCACGTTGCCAGCCACATTGATAAACCAGCTTGGGTCTACAAAGATACCGGCAGCGGTGTTACCGGCGGCAAAATTGCCGTGGATATCGATGAACTTACTATCGGTTACTTCGATACCGTTATCATTATTGTACTTGACAGTGTTGAAGCCGATATCGGTTTTGTAAACGTTCTCGGCGTCGATACCATCACCTGTTGATTTTGTGATTTTGTTAAACAGGATGTCGCCATATTTACTGTCTTTCAGCTTGATTCCATCCCAGCCGGCTTTGTAAACCATGTTGCCGATGATGTCGACCTTATCGGCCTTGTTGGCATAGATGCCGTGTTCGCCAGTATTGTCGATTTCGTTGAACTTAATGTTAGCTTTTTCGGTGTCATAAACGTTGATACCGTCATGGCCAGCGCCGGTGATACGGTTTTTCTTGATCTTGGCATCGTCGCTTTCGCGGATATAGATGCCGTCGCCGTGATCTGAGTCTTCACCCGTGTTGTGGATGTAGTTATCCCAGATTTCCACGGCCCAGTTGTTCTGGACATGAATACCATCATCGCCGGTGCGACCGATGTGATTTTCCCAAATGTCGGCATATTTGCCGTCTTCAACGCGGATACCGTCGCCGTCCACATCATGGATGGTGTTGTAGGCGATATCGATATAGTCGGTTGGATTCACGAGGATCCCGTTTTCACCAACGTTGTAGATGGTGTTGTTCAGGATATCGCCGCCATCGATGTTGGAGCCGTAGATCCCGTTGCCGTTAACATCATGGACTGTGTTGTCGTGGATCTGGGCGTTTTCGATGTTTTTGACGAAGATCCCTTCATCGTCAGACCAGTGAACATGGTTGTAGTCGACATCAACGTCAGCGCCGGTATCATAGCCATAATCTTCGACATGGATACCATCGTCATATTCGCCTCTGACATTGCTGTTGCCATGAATATGGATCTTGGCATCGTTATAGAAGTAACCAGCAACTTTAACGCCGTCTTCCCTACCGAAGATCTCATCATTGTTTTTGATCAACAGCTCGGCGTCATCGATGCTTCCGATATGGGTTACACCGTTTTCACCGTAACCAGCGATTTTGTAGTTGTCGCGGATAACGATGTCATGCTGCCAGTTGCTGGCTTTACCATAGAAGATAATGCCGTGCTCACCGCCCTCGATCGTGTTTTTCTTGATGAGAATTTCCTCATCATGCCCGGCGTGAATGTGGTTGGAGGTTTCACCGTTGAACTCGATACCGTTTTCATCGGCATCAATTTCGTTGTAGCTGATCTCAACCAGAGAGTGTTTCTCAATGTCGTTACCGAACTGGACACCGTCACCACCGACAAAGATAGCGTTACCATCGTAGTGGCCGCCAATCAGGATGCGAGCATCATCGGTTATTTTACCGTTGAATTTCACGCCATCATCCGCCGCCTTGATACGGTTATCGGTGATTTGAATATCCGCATTGCCGCCCACGACGCCGCGGAATTCGATACCGTCATCAGCAATCGGCGCGCCGGTGAGCGGGCCAGCCAGTGAGGCAGCCGTGTACCCGATGCGGTTGCCATCGATCAGGATTTTTGCTCCTGTACCGACACCGGCTGCAAACAGAATACCGTCAATATTTGACTGATCTGCCGATACCGTATTTTCCAACGCGGAAATGATATTTGAAGGCGCGCCATAGAGCGTGCCGTCACCGATATTCACTGTGGCATCGGTCACATCGCCATGGAAGTAGATCCCCGAGCCAAAAGTTCCCTGATCAAGGTTGGTCTGAATGATGTTGTCATGGATATTCAGAACAGCGCCGCCATTGACGGTGTTAAAGAAAATCCCGCTATCATCGGCGAAGATTCCGGCGTTGTTGCCGGTAATGTCCACGGTTGAACCGCCATTGACACGGTGGAATTCAATACCGTTGGACGAGCCACCAATGATATTGTGGTTGTTGCTGATTTCAACGGCACTGCCACCCGTAACCGCTTTGACGAAGTCGATACCATCATCGTTCCGGCCTTCGATTTTGTCGTTATTCACGATTGAAACCGTGGCATTTTTAACGCCTTGGGCGAACGCAATCGCATCACCGGCACCGCGGATTTGCGTGTTGCCATCAATCAACACGGTGTCGCCATTCAGGTTTTCATTGACCTGAATAGCTACGCTACCGGTGTTGATGTCGTTGTTCACGATGCTGGTCGTGCCGCCAACATTGTCGAGTTTTACGCCCACGCCAGTGTTGGTGAAAATGTTGCCGTCGATTGTTGTGTCAATTGCGGCGCTCTCACCCGTACCCAATACGATACCATCGCCTGCGCCGGTGAAGGTGATCGGGTCGATGTTGACACCAGTGACATCGGAGCCATCGCCGACAGTACCGAGGTCGGTGATGACGAAGCCGTTATCGACATCGCCGTTATTGGCGTAGGCATCCGCAGTTGCAACGTCGATTGTTACATCGTTGGCGTTGTAGTTGACGCCTTCGATTTTCAGGCCATCAACCCACACCTCGACGGAGCCGCCATAGTTGGCGCCGCTACCGGCAATGATAAGATTGCCGATATTCGCGTTACCGGCAGCGTTGACGCCAAGCTGGATGGAACCGTCATAGGTTTCTTCGCCAACGTTGTTGTTGACCACGATCGAGCCGAAATTGATCAGACCATCGGTGCCGGTATCGGCGAAGTGGTCGATCATGTTTTCAACCGCGATTGCATCGGTGCCGGTCGGCAGGATGCCGTACGTGCCCCAGGTTACGCCCGTGGCATCAATGACTGTCGGGCTGCCCGGCAGGAATTCGGCGTCGTTGATCAGGCGGACGAATTTACCTGATTGGCCGCCAAAGACGGTGTTTGAAAGCGTGTCACCAAGAATATCAACGCTGGCACCATTAAAGACCATACCATCGGTACCGCCCGTAATGACGTTGCCAGTGCCAATTGCGACGCCGCTTGCGCCTTGAAGATTTGTGACTAAAACGCCTGTGGTGTTGTTAGAGATTGTGTTATCAGCAAGCGTTGTATTTTCCGCACCGTCAACGGAGACGCCGGTTGCAAAACCGTCGACCGTGTTGCGCAGAATATTGGCTGTCATGTTGTCATCGGGCCATATGCCGCTAGAAATAATATCAAACACATCGATACCAATGCCTGTACCGGCGGTGCTGTTAATCAGGTTGTCGGTGATGTTTGCGGTCGTGTTGTTGAAATCTTCAACATGAACACCGTTGCCGCTTGTAACATTAATGTCGTTAAATGTGAAATCAACATGGGCGAACTCATCGATAAATGCAGCGTAGTAATTTGTGTTGCTAATCGTGTTGTTGTTGATATTTATGATCGTATTTGGGATCACTCCGCCAAACCCGATGTCAGCCAAAATACCGTAGTCGTAATTGTCAATATGCAGACCCTGAATTGTGACATTGCTTAGGCCCGCGACAGTCACACCGATACCGTCGCCATCACCTTGCAACAACGGAGAACCCGCGCCCGGAACGTTCGGATCGCCCACATTACCGTTGAGCAGGAAGTTGTCCTGGGTCAGGGTCACATCTTCGTTGTATGTGCCTTCACCGACATTCAGGGTGTTGAGGCCCGAACCTGTGTTTGCAAAAGCATCGACGGCATTTTGAATTGTACTTTCATCATGCTGATTAACGGTGATTGTTCCCGCGCCGGAAGTTCTGAGGGTGTCGGCATCGACGCTGAAGAAGCTGCCTTCATCAAAATAGCGCCCGCCCTGATCGATCAAGATGTTGCCGCCTTCGGCATCAATAGACGCGCCTGTATCCAAGAATACGCTGTGTGTTGCGTTCGTACCGCCAAAGTCACCAGCAGTGATGGTGATGTTATACGAATTGGTATCGATCGACGACCCGGCGTTCATGATGAAGTCGCCCGCGCCGCCAAAATCAGAGTCGGCATTAAAGACCGCATCGCCATGCGTTTCTACGCTCGCGCCCGCTTCGAATATGATGTCGTCTTCAGCGTTAACGTTCAGGCCTTTAAATTCGTTGATGCCGCCAAAGGTCACGTCGTAGGGACCGGCCGGCTCTTCGGTGTTGACGGTGGTTTGATTGATATGGGTCAGATCAACGTTATCAATGAAGATATTGTTGTCGGTACCGCCGTCGGCCAGACCGAAGATAATTTCACTGGCGAAAATCGTATCCAGTTCTGACTGATCGATATGAGCACCGCCGTTGTCATCACCAACTGACATGTCGTTGTCAGCCAAGCCGGTGAAGGTTACAGAACCCGCACCCGCATCCACGGTTGTGTCTGCTTCATGAAGGAAATTACCGCCTTTGAAGGTGACATCGCCGCCCCCTGTGCGCAGTGTGCTGCCCTCGACAATTGCGGTATAAGAATAGGGAAGACCGCCCAAACCTGTGCCCAGAGATTCAAAGTTCACGTCCAAGCCAGCGCCGGTTACAACCAGATTTGCAGCCTGATTGACACCAGTATCTCCTGCAAAAATATTATCGCCAAAGATAACGTCGTCATGCGCAATCACATTCCATGCTACGCGCGAGGCTGTCGCGAAACCGCCGTCACTGAGATCGCCAACGACGGTTATGTCGCCGTCAGCGCCGCCCGCGGCAGATGTCATTGTTGTAACGTCACTGCCGCCAAGCAGGACCGGGCGGATTGTCGCGATAAAGTCAACGGTAGAGGCAATCGCACCGCATATACCGCCTGTTCCAAAGACGCAGAGATCAGTCGGGTCGATTAAAAGCTCGCCGCCTTCGCCGAGCTTAACCGTACCGTCGATAACAACCTGATCGCCGGATAATTCAACAAAGCCGCCCTGGCCATTTTGGCCGGTCGCTTCGATGGCGCCGTGGAATTCATTTTTGCCTTTGGCAATTGAGTTAACGTTACCGGCTTTGCCTTCTGTGGCGTTGGCAAGCAATTCACCGGTTTCGGTGACATCAATATTTTCACCATTGATATCAATGTCGCCGCCCTGCGTCCCGGAGGCATCGACTTTGCCGGAAACAGAAACTTTACCGGAGTTGCCGCCAGACAGAACAATTTTGCCGCCGACAACTTCGGCGGAAGCCACGGTGACAATCCCGCTGGTGTTGATCACATTATCAACGGCGTCTTTGGCCGCCAGAGCGGTCATTTGCACGCGGCCGCCTTCGGCCTCAATCGTGCCTTTGTTTTCAATCAGGGCCTCGGCAAGCTCGCCATCAACGGCGACCTCGACCAGACCATCACCGTATAAATCGAGCGTGACGGTTTCACCGGCGGCCAGCGCCACCGTACCCATTTTGGCGTTAATGACGCCGGAATTGGAGATAAACGGTGCGACGAAAGCGGCCAGACCGGCTTCGCCGACTGAGATCATTGCCCCTTCTTCGATTGTAATTGAAGCATCTTCGGCAACATCAATATCCAATTTGCCGTCAGTGAGGACGCTGTCAGCATTTTTCAATAACCCGACAATGGCTGCAAAGCCTTGCGTATCAACTACGGAATTTTTCCCGAACAGGAAGCCGTTGACATCAAGGATTTTGACTTCGCCGTTAGACGTCAATCTTCCCAAGAGCTGCATCGGGCCGGATTCAACACCGGTGGCCACGGTCAGGGCTGAGTTAATGTCAACCGAGCATGTCGCACAAATATCTTCCTTAACAAGGTTCCCGATAATCCGGTTGCTACCTGTGTGGTCGAAATGTACATGCCCAAGAGATGTCGTGGTTGCGTTAACATCTGTCCCGGCTTCAAATTGCCATGTCTCATTCGCCTCCACGGTCCCGGCCTGCGCCACGTCTGGCAGTATCACCGCAGCGACCAGCGCGGTTGAGGCTAATAATTTTGATGTCGAGACACTAAAACGACGTGCTGCGTTTTTACGGGCTTTGTACGTACTCATTTGTTTCTTCCTTCCTCAAATCAGAAACGTTTTTCCAAAAACTGCATCCAAGGGGCATTCGCTCTGTGGCTTCTCTGCGCCCTATCGAAAGTCCCTATCTTCACACCCGTTATTTTCACGAAATCTCTACAACTGCGGCAGCGCCATACCTTGATTTTTATCAAGTTTTTCACTTTGCTCCTGCATCCTGCGCGCAGACGGTCCTGCCGCATTTTCGTTTATAGACTCGGTATAGACCCTTTTTTGAAGGATTTACAAGCTTTTATTAAGGAAAACTTAACCTTCTTTTGAGTGTGTTTCTCTTGATTCTCTTATGAGGTGCGCGCCACCTTTTTTATCAAGCTTATCTAATATGAAAAAAATTTTGCGTTCTTCGTGATCGCCTAACAAAAAAAGGGTTATTTTGCGCTACGGGTTGATCTGCCAAGAAAAATGGAGTAGAAGTGGGGGGTGTGAAATGACTTTTCTTTTGTATTTATTCTGCTATAGCTACACGAAACGAATATCCGGTTCTAATATTAGTAAGGTTAATGACCGATGATGAGTTTACAAGGTTTTGAATGTGCAGGCCGCACATTGTCGCGGGGGATTCTAACGATTTCCCTGCTTGTTGGTACGAGTTCCGTTGCGCTGGCGCAACTTTCCGCTGATCAGCAAAATGCCGTTGCCGGGACGGCCAGCGCCGGGCGGGTTCAGGAACAAATGCTTGGTGAAGGTATGCTGTCCAGGCCGGGGCCGAAGATTGAAGTTCGCGACCTTGTGCTGCAAAATATGCCGGCGAACGCCGACAAAATCCGTTTTAACCTGTCGCAAATCGAATTTGAAGGCGTCGGGGTTTATAATGAGGCCGATATTCGTCACCTGTACGCCGACAAGCTTGGCACCAGCGTAACGCTGGCCGATATTTACGCTATTGCCACGGCGATGACCAACAAATACCGCAATGACGGTTATATCCTGACGCAGGTTATCGTGCCGCCACAGACGATTGACGGCGGACGCGTTAAGCTGCGTGCTGTCGAAGGGTTTGTCGACAAGATCACCGTGAGCGGCAACGATCAGGAAAGCGCCCTGAAGACCGTGCGTGATTATGCGCGCCGCATTCAAAATAACGGCGCATTGAATGTTGAAGATCTGGAAAAATTCCTGTTGCTGATCAATACTCTGCCGGGAGTTGAGGCCCGCAGCATCCTAAGTCCGTCTAAAACGACGACCGGGGCTTCTGATCTGCGAATTATTGTCGAACGCGATCCTTATGATGCGTTTCTGGGCATTGATAACTTTGGCAGCCGATATCTCGGACCGCTTCAGTTGACCGCCGCCGGAGCGATTAACTCGTATTTCGGAAACAATGAACGCATTTCCGGTCAGGTCGTTGTTGCACCTGACAGCCGTGAGATGGTGTTTGTTTCCTTGGGGTATGATCAGCCGATCGGCACTTACGGAACGCAGATCAAGACCCAGTACAGCCATTCAAACACCCGGCCCGGGTTTGACCTTGACCAGTTTGATGTGAGAGGTAAATCTGATTTTCTGGGCGTTCAGGTCGAGCATCCGTTTATCCGTACCCGTGAACATAGTCTGTATGGCAATGTCGGGATTGATTTCCGCGATGTTCAGAGCCAGAACGATCTGGAGCCGACGCGTGAGGATCGCATCCGTACATTGCGTATTGGCGGGCGTTATGAATTCCTTGATAATCTGCTTACCGCCGGTATTAACGCTTTAAGCCTACAATTCTCGCAAGGGTTGAATATTCTGGGCGCCAGCAGCGAAGGTGATGTCCGCCTTTCCCGTCCTGCGGCCGATCCGACCTTCTTTAAGGTCAATGCCGAGGCCCAACGTCTGCAACGCGTAACATCCAGTGTGAACCTGTTGGTTGCGGGGCGCGCGCAAATGTCAAATGATGCGCTGCTGGCTTCCGAAGAGTTCGGGGTTGGCGGCATCAATTCCGGCCGCGGTTATGATCCTTCAGAGATTGTTGGTGATGACGGCGTTTCCGGGACCGTTGAGGTTCAGTGGAATGAGCCTGCACCGTGGAGTTTTGTTCAGGACTACCAACTCTTCGGTTTTTATGACATCGGCAAGGTCTGGAACGACGATGCGACGATTTCTGATGATGATGAATCGCTGGCGTCTGCGGGCTTTGGTATCCGCGCCGACTTCATGGAGCAGACAAAAGCCGCGCTTTCCGTGGCTTTTCCGCTGACTCGTGATGTACAGACACAGCGGGATGATGATCCGAAAGTTTATTTCAGTCTCAACCGCAGCTTCTAAAACTTGCTGTCTTTAAAGATTTGAAAGGGTCGTTCTTGATAGCGGCCTTTTTATTGTGGTTGTGGTTTTGTCACATAGCCGCCTAAAGCTGCAAGCAGTGTCAACAATCCCAGCCACCAGCCCTGCCAAAAGCCGTATGCGGTGCAGGACACGATCAGCACCATCATTAGCAGGCATAGCGGCAGGCGCGCCGTAGTTTTATCTTGAACGGCTTGAGACTCTTTATAAAGACTGCGCAGCAGCGCGGCAATCAACGTGCACAAACCCAGCGCGCCGATGGCACCAAATTCAATCCAGATCTGGAGCACGGCATTGTGGGGATGCAACACGTGGTCATGCGGCGTGTAGAGCATCGGCGTGTCAAAATGCTCAATGTGGCGCGTGGCCTCAATACCAAAGCCATGGAATGGATTTTCAAGGGCCTTGCGCGCCACAAAGTCCCAGATTTCAAGGCGGTCAGCAGCATAGGCACTGGCCAGCCACGGCATATCTTTGACTTGTGCGGCGAATGCATTGTAGAGCCATTGAACCAGCCACGGGCCGGATAAAATGCCAATGATAATGATGACGCCCAGTGCGCCCCACGCTTTGGGTGCCTTATAGGGAAAGGCGAACCAAAATACAGAAGCGGCGAGCATAGCGAGCTGGGCCGACTGGCTGTCGGTGAGAAATAAGGCCGCTGCCAAGGCCACACATAGCAGGGTGAACACCACGCGTTTTTTCATTTTGGTCAGGGCGGATTTTGCAAGCCAGACCAGCGAGGGTACTGATACCAAGCTGATGAAGACAACCGTCCGGTTAAGCATGGAGAGGTTTTCACTGTTCTCGGGCGGAGCGGAGCCTCTGGTAAGGTGGTGAAATGCGCCATGGGTGAGGAGTTCACCGCACACCAAAAACGCCGCTATTGTGGCCGCAAGTGGCAAGGCCCAAGAAAACCAGCGGGGCCAAGGGAGGTTGGGACTACGTAAAACCGTAAATAACGCCAGACCTCCAGCAAGGATAAAAGCGATTTTGCCGCTCCGCTCTAGTGCAAAATCCGCATCTAGCGACCAAAAACTGCTCAGCGCGGCAAGCGCGACCGTGGTCAGGATTGTTACGAGATAAAGCTTGTTTAGACTTATCACTGTGCCTGAGGCCGTACGTAATGCCGTCAAACCCAGTAAGCCGATTCCTGCCGGAAGAAATCCGAGCGCGCGTGGGCTGAGTACGCCGATCAGCGGTGTGGTGCAGATTAAAACGGCGATTGAAGCGGTGATGATTTTTCCGGCTTGTGAGGGCTGTAAAGATATTGGCTGAGATTGGAGCATTTTTTAGTCTTTGGCTTGAATGTAGTTTTTATCATGGCGTAAAGCGGGCGTTAAAAAAAGCGTTTCATGCCGTTGAGACGATGAAACGCTTATTTCGAAACTTTAAGAAAACTTATTCTTCCACTTTGACCGTGGGTACAGGCTCTTCTGCAATTTCTTCTTCAGCGGCATTTTGCACTTCGTCCTCGATGGCCGACTGCTCTTCACCGGCGGCGGGCATAATCCCGGCCAAGGCCTCTTCCGGATCAGACAAGGCTGTCGGCGCTTCTTCGCTGAAGCGCGCACCGAAATCATCAGCGGCGTACGTGCCTGCACTCAGGGTTAATCCTAAAATCATACATGCGAGCATTGTGAATAGGCGCATTGTTCTCTCCTGCATTTTTGAAAGCTGCGGCCCTTATAGCAGACCGTGAATTTTGTGGCAATTTATTTAGGGAGGTTGGTGGACCCTAGCGGGATCGAACCGCTGACCTCATCGCTGCCAGCGATGCGCTCTCCCAGCTGAGCTAAGGGCCCTTAACAGGATGGGTGCGAACTTAAGCAAAAACAGGGCTTAGTTCAAGTAAAAAAGCGGGTGCTTTTGCATCCGCTTTTGAAATTTATTTCTTGGCGTTTATTTCTTGATCAAAGCGTCACGGATTTCTTCAAGAAGAACTTCGCTTTTCGGCGGTTTTGGGGCTTCCGCCGGGGCTTCTTCTTCAGCGCGTTTCAGCTTGTTTACGCCTTTGATCAGCATGAAGATGACAAAAGCGACGATCAGGAAGTTGATAACCGCATTGATGAATGCGCCGTATTTAATGACAGCTGCGCCTGCTTCCTCGGCCGCAGTCAGTGACGCATATTGCTCACCATCGAGTGAAATATACAGATCGCTAAAGTCGATACCGGCCGTAATCACACCGATAACCGGCATAATCAGGTCACCGACCATGGAATTCACAATCGCGGTGAAGGCCGCACCGATAATGATACCGACGGCCATGTCCATCACATTGCCGCGCGCAATAAACTCTTTAAACTCATTCAACATCTTAAGGTCCTCTCTCATATAATGATCCATCTGATTGTGAGAGCTAATACAAAAAATGATTGTGAGTCAATAAGGTAGACTTGTCGGGCCTGATGCGTAGTCTGACGAAAATCTTAGGCTTGGTCCCATGTATTGCGTTTGCGGTAAATTGTCGATGGAGAAACGGCAAGGATTTCAGAGGCATGAACGATATTGCCTTTGCAGAGCTTAATGACCAGTTCGATATATTCTTTCTCAAAATCGGCCAGTGTTTTGAGTTTGTGCAGGTCAATATTATCCGGCGTCACACCGGCCGTAATTTGCAACGCTTCGTTCATAGCCGCATTTTACTACAAAACCATAAGTATTAAAGTATAGGTTAATATAACTTACGGTTGTAATCATGATACCGTCTAAACCCTTGATAAAAAAGCCGCTCTGCAAGAGCGGCTTTTGCAAAATGAGAATTATTGGCGCTGTTTTAGCGCTGGCTCATGAAATGCAAGATGTACTGGAACAGTGCGATGAAGCTGATATACAGGTTCAAAGCGGCGGCCCAGCTCATGCGGTTGGCGAATTCCGCCGGCATGGCGGGCGCGTACATTTCCTTCATGTCCTGTGTCTGCCATACGGTAATGCCGGAGAACAGGATGATCCCAACGCCCGCAATGACGTTGGACATCATCGAGCTTTGGAAAAAGATGTTCATCACACTGGCGGCGATCAGGCCGATAATGCCCATCGTAGCGAATGTGCGGATCGGGCTGAGGTCTTTCTTGGTGGTATACCCAAAGACGCTCAGGCCTGCGAACATTGCTGTGGCAATGAAGAACGCCTTGGCCACATCAACGCCGAACGCCGGGTTGGCCGAAACCATCACGGCAATCGCTGCAAAGCTGATCCCGTAAACTGTGGCGACGCCGAAGAAGGCGGCCATCAGTTGGGAGGCCTTCATTTTATCAGGGCGGAAGCCAAACCAGATGATCGCCAAGGGGGCAAACATCACAAGATAGGCCTGCGGCCCGCCGAGAAACAGGTTGAGGAGCAGCGGCGAGTTGCCGACGACCCAAGCCACAACCGCTGTCACAAGGACACCAGCGGTCATTTTGGCATAGATGTTATTCATATGTTGGCGCAGACCCTCATCGATTTCGCGGGTGCGGGTTTGCGTCGTTTGGAACCTTTCGGTTTGCATCGTTTTTTCTCCTTTTTCAAATAAACGAGCCTTTAGAAAACATATATAAGCCCATTATAGCAGATTTCAAAGCAATTCCGTAAAAATCGGACCATTATTGTCTTATATGTGGCGGCGCGGGCCGCGCTCACGGGTGAGCCATGGGTTTTTCTGCATATGTTTGATGCGCATTTCTTTTTCTGCGCTCAATGTTGTGATTTGTGGAATGGGTGTGTTGGTCATTTCAGAAATCACTTCGAGGCGTTTTTGGATGGGCGGGTGCGTTGCAAACAGCCCCATGAACGGCGTCGAATTTTCAATGCACATCATCATGATGTCATCGGTTGTTTCGGGAATCTGGTCCCTCTGGGCAATGCGTTGAAGCGCGCGCATCATCCCTTCAGGGTTTTTGGTGAGCTGAACCGCACCGGCATCGGCCATATATTCGCGGCTGCGCGATAGAGCAAAGCGCGTCGACAATGTCAGGAGATAGCCGATCCAAAGGACGGCGACCAAAACCAGCATAACCAGCAAGCCTTTGCCATTGCGCCGTTCGTGTCTGGAATAAATGAAGCTGTAACGCAGGTTGCTCCAGGCTAGTTGGGCGAAGAACCCGATCATGCCGGCAAAAATGACGGTGACAATGAGTAGGCGAACATCGCGGTTGATGATATGCGTCAGTTCGTGCGCCAGAACACCTTCGAGCTCATCTTTGCTCAGCATGTTTAACAGCCCCCGCGTGACGGTTACCGTATAGGTTTTTTCATCAATACCGCTGGCGAAGGCATTGCGCGCATGGGTTTCAATGATTTCCAGTTTTGGCATGGTTATACCGGCGGCAATTGAGAGGTTCTCAAGGAGATTATAAAGGACCGGCTCTTCTTTGCGGGTGACGGGGCGGGAATGGGCCAATTTTCGGATCATTTTTGTATGGAAGAACCAGGATATTGCAAACCAGCCCGGAATGATGGTGAAGATCAACCAGAGATTATTCACGACGATATGGTTGGCGAGCCGGACGGCAGTCTGCGGGGTTTGCAGGGTTGTATCCTGATGCCCCCAAGCGGTTTGACCGTTGATGATACCATCATAGGAATTGATGCTACCGCCATAATAGATATAACCGCTGGCAAAGGCGAGTAGCCAGATCATGCCGACAATCAGCAGCGGATAAAAAATCAGCAACAAAACCGATTTCAGATTGTTGTTCCAGATATGAGTCTGCAGACCGGCCGGATGTATGGGCATGCTTGTTTATCCGAAATTGACGTCCGGCGCTTTGTCTAGGGTTGCCCGGGCCTCTTCCGGCACTTCGAAGAATTCTTCCTTTTTAAACCCTAGCGTCGCGGCAAAGAGAACAGCAGGGAATTGTTCAACAGCCGTATTCAGCTCTGCAGTGGCGCTGTTGAAGAAACGGCGAGCAGCGGCCAGTTTGTTTTCGATATCGGCGAGTTCATCCATGAGTTTTAAGAATGTGCCATCGGCTTTCAGGTCCGGGTAGTTTTCGGCGACCGCAAACAGGGACACCATGGCGCGGCTGAGCATGTTTTCCGCGTGCACGCGTTCGCCCATATTCCCGGCGGCGGCCACTCCGGCGCGGGCGTTGGTGACATTTTCCAGCACGTCTTTTTCGTGTGCGGCATAGCCCTTGACGGTCTGGACCAGATTGGGGATGAGATCAAAACGCTGTTTGAGCTGCACATCGATGTCGGCAAAGCTCTGTTCACGGTTCTGGCGCAGCGCGACAAGGCGGTTGTAGATGCCGATTACGATAACGGCGATCAGTACGGCCAGCCCCAATAAAACCCATAAAATCTCCATAATGCCTCCTTATGGGCGCTTGGCCCTTTTTTTATTGCCTATAGTCTTTATACTTAAACATCGTTTTGACTCAGAGTCGAGAACTGCCGTTATGACCCTTTTATCCTCTTCACAGTTTATGTCTTGCGCGGCGCGAGGCGCAGACTGGCGTGAAGCCTCCAAAACCGTACTGGAAGAGTTGGGTGAAGAAGGCCCGGCGGCGCAAGGGTATAATTTCGGATTTTTATTTGTGTCCGACGCGCTGGCCGAGGATGCGCAAAGTATTTTGAATTTGTTCAAATCGGTTTTGAAAATCGAAAACTGGGTCGGCGGGATTGGTCTGGGCGTGTGCGCGGGCGGGCAAAGCTTCATCGACGGGCCAGCGGTTTCGGTGATGCTGGGGAAGTTTGAACCGGAAAGTTTTTGCATTTTTCCGCCGATCAATCTTGAGCCTGAAAAAGCCAAAGCCGTTATGCTTCCGTGGCTGGAGGCGCACGACCCGATGCTGGTCTTCGTTTGCGGCGACCCGATGAGCGAAGAAGATCCGGCGTTGCTTTTGCACAATCTGGATATGGCCTGCAACGGGTTTATGATCGGCGGCCTGACCTCTTCACGTAACAGCCATGCGCAATTTGCCATGGATTTTTATCAAGGCGGCCTGTGCGGCGTGCTGTTTTCCGATAGCGTACCGGTGGCCAGCACACTGTCGCAGGGTTGCGATCCTATTGGCGGCGTTCATACGATTACCCGGTGCGACGGGCATGAAATTCTTGAACTGGACGGGAAAGATCCCACCGAAGTTTTTGAGGATGATTTGCGCGCCATGGCGATTAAAAAGCTGGATATCGATCCGGATCAGGTGCTGGTCGATGAGGAGGTTTTGGATAATCCGGATTCCATGCCCGAAGAGTTTCAAAGTCTTATTCAAGGCGAAGTTCATGCGGCACTGGCAATTTCCGAATCCGACGGACAGGATTATCTGGTGCGCAATATTATCGGCATTAACCCGGATGACGGATCGATGCTGATTGCCCAGCACGTCTCACATGGCGAACGATTGATGTTTGTACATCGCGATCATAAAAGCGCTTACCGGGATTTGAGCGCCAAGCTGATATCTTTGCGTAAACGCGTTCAACAGGAACGCGGCGAATTCGCACCCAAAGGGGCGCTGTATATTTCGTGCGGCGCGCGGGCCTATAACGAATTTGAAGGTGCGCAGAAAAACGAAATGGCTCTGATCCGGGAGATCATCGGGGATGTGCCGTTGACCGGGTTTTATGCCGGTGGGGAAATCAGTAAAGGCCAGCTCTATGGCTATACCGGAATTTTAACCCTGTTTTTGTAGGGAAAATGCGCTAAGCTTCGTTTTATAATTTTATTTTTAACATTCAGGATAATTTCATGACTCGCTTTTTCGCTCTTTTCATCCTTGCGGTTTTTATCGGCTCCGGCCCGGCGCTAGCGCAGGCTACCGACCCTCTGCCCGCATTGCCCGACCCGATTCAAAATCTGGTCAATGAGGGAGCACAGATCCGTTATCTGGGAAAAGATCACGGGCTGGATGCGTGGCTGACGATTAAAAACGGGGTTGAGCAATATTTTTATGTGATGCCCGACGGGCAGGCCTTTGTGATGGGTGTGCTGTTCGACAAAACCGGTAAGCTGGTGACCGTCGATCAGGTCAGCCGTCTGCGCGCGCAGGGCGATACCTTGCTCGATACGCTGGCGGAATTTCCGATTCCCGAACAAAGCGAATCCGATGAATCTTTTGAATTCAAGCCTCCGGCTGAACGGATGTTTGCCGATATTGAAGGAGCGAACTGGGTGCCCTTCGGGCGACTCGATGCCCCGGTGATTTATGCGTTTGTCGATCCGCAATGCCCGCATTGCCACGCCTTTATGCAGGAGCTGAATAATGGCGGGTATTTTGACAACGGTAAAATTCAACTGCGAATGATCCCTGTCGGGTTTAAGGAGCAAACGCAGGCGCAGGCGGCTTTTTTGATTGCTTCACCGAATCCGCAGGAGCGCTGGTTCAAGCATATGCAGGGTGATGAAACCGCCCTGCCCGCCAAGACGGAGATTAACCAGCAAGGCGTACAGCGCAATCTGGCGATTATGCAGTCGTGGAAGTTTGATGTGACGCCGATGGTTGTTTATCGCGGGCGGGACGGCGCGGTTAAGATTGTGCGGGGCAAGCCCAATGATCTGAAAGCTGTACTTGCCGATCTACCGGCTTCCCCATAAGGATGTGAAGCACTTTGTTCAGGGCCTTGTCGCAGATGGGTAAAGCACCGTATACTATGATTTGTTGATACGGTTTTTGAAGCGTTCAACATCCCTGACAGGGCCTTTTAACGAATTTTATGCAGTATGAATCAGACCGCGGCTTATCTTCTTCAAATGCTTGAGACCCTTGGCGCACCGCTCATGAGTGCGATCGCGGCGGCGCAGCCTGTCGATCAGGTGGCGGGTGCGCCGTCCGAAGCGCAGGCTATGGCTGGTCTTTTGGGTAAAACGGTTGAGGCCAGCATTGAGCTTGGCAATATCATGGACATCAACCCGGCCGAAGCGCAGGATGATACGTTGCGCGTGGCGCTGGCCGGGCTGGCGGCGCCTCTGGTCGCCGGGCAATATGCCCAGCACGGGCGCGTTCCGGAAAGCGCCGATTTGAAAAAAATCTCCGGAGCGTTACAGGCGGTTTTAACCTTTTCCGATAATTTTACCCCGACGCCCGAAACGGTTGCCCGGCTTAAAAGCCTTGAAGCCGAGGGGCAAATTGTCGATCCCTATCAAACGCAGATTCAATACATGCAGGCCTTTATCCCGGTCATTGAAGCGATTTCCGCTTTTCCGTTCGGGCAGGCCGAAGCCAAGCTGATTATGGATGTTAGCACCCGTCTGGTAAAGCGGGCTGTAGAGTTGCGCGAAACCTTGTTGCCCGGCATTGACGACGAAGCCATCCAGAAACGTACGGAGCTTGGCTTGTTGCATGCGCTGGCCGCACTTTACAGCTCCTGTCACAAGGCTGAAACTGAAAAAGTTCTGAAGATGGATGAAGCGGCACGCGCGGCAGGTTTGAGCATGGAACCGGTGTGGAAAGCGTTTGAAATCCGTTCGGCGATGCTTGAAGCTCTGGCGGCGCGCATCGCCCCGGCCAGCGCTGGCACCACCGGTGGCGGCCGTAAGGTGCCGGTGGCAGCGCCCGTTCAACAAGCTCCTGAGCCCGTTCAAACACCCCCTCCAGCACAGCCGCAAGCCCCTGCAGAGCCGCCGCCTGTGCAACAACAAGCGCCCGTAGAACCGCCTGCGCAAAGCCCTGTGGCAAGCCAGAGTCCAATGTCGATGTTTGCCAAACCTAAAGAGGGCGGGGAAACTGCACCCCCTGCGGCTGCGCCCCCACCACAGCCGCCTGCAGAGCAACCGCCGTTACAGCCCCCTCCAGCACAGCCGCAAACGCAATCACCGCCCGTAGACAGCCAAGGGGGGCAAAATGCCGGAGGAGGCCCGATGAGTTTCTTCAAGAAGAAGGATGAGGGATAGTGTATAATAAAATGGTTGTGTTTATCTCGGAGTCTAAACATCATGGCCGCCAGTAAAATTCTTGCCGCATGTTTAATGCTCGCCTCGCAGACCTATTCGGTTCCGCCCGCTGTTCTGGTTGGAATTTATAAGGCCGAGGGCGGGAAAATCGGGCAAGAGGTTGCCAATGCGAACGGCACTTATGATCTGGGGCCGATGCAAATTAACACCATATGGCTTCCGGATCTGGCGCAACGCTGGGGCGTGAATGAAAGTACCGCCCGAAAATGGGTGCGGGATGATGCGTGCACCAATGTCGGGGTGGCGGCATGGATCTTTAAAGGCCATCTGGATGAAACCGGAAGCCTGTCGAAAGCTATTGCGCATTATCATTCGCGTACACCGCATCATGGTAATCGCTATCAGGCCCGGGTGATTGATATCATGAAGGACAACGGATTGATCAAAGCCAAACAATAGCGCCCAATGAACACCCCCGCCGCAAGCGGCGGGGAATAAATCCCGAAGAGATTAAAAGATCACTATCAAAATTTTTGAATTTGGCTGGGGGCAGTTTTCCTTATGGCGTTGCGACCATCGGGTGAAGCGGCTAATCTTGATGTGCAAGGACTCTTATTTTATGAATTGAGGTAAGGGTGCTTGGGAAATGTTTTAACCTTGGTGAATACAGGTTTTTGAGTTCGATGCGCAGACACTCTTCTCTACCGGCTTTGGTTTTAACCGCTTTGGCGGTCGGGGTTTCAGGCTGCTCCAGCCTTGAAAAACACAGTAATGACGAGCCGCAGATCGTTGCGGCCCCTGACACGGTTAGCGCTATGCTGGCCAGTGCGGCTGATCGCGCCTCAAATGCATTGGAAACGCTGGCAGCGATTGAGTCGACGCGAACGCCGGCGACGAATCTTGGTCCGGTTGGCGATGCGCCAACGGAACTCAGACGGGCAGTTACCGTCAACTGGATTGGGCCAATTGAACCGATTACGCAAACTTTGGCGCAGCGTGCGAGTTATCAATTCCTGACGATCGGAACCCCTCCTCCAGTGCCTGTCGTCGTCTCTGTTGATGTTGAAAATCGACCGGTGATTGATGTGTTGCGCGATCTTGGTTTGCAGCTTGGTGTGCGCGGTGACGTTAAGGTCGACAGTCAGCGCCGGGTCATTGAGATTCACTATCCGCCCAACACCGGTGTCGGCGGTTAATTTATTCCAGAGCAGGAATTCTTATGCGTAAGCTTTTGCAAAATCTGTTTTTAGGACTGGCTGTCGCAGCAATGGCGCTGTCGTGTGGTTATGCTGTCGCCTCAACGGAAGGTGATGACCAGCCGCCGCCAAGCCTGAGCGAATTACAAAATCTGCCAAAAGAAAATTCCCTGACTGGTGAGGATAGCGGTTTGCCGCTTGATATTCGCCGGGATGCAATTAAAGAAGCCGCCGTATCGCTGGGTGCGCGCGGCGGGCTTGCCTGGCAGTCTTTTGCGATTCGCAAACAGCTTGAGCATCGAGCCCGTTACCTTGATAAAGTTTTTAATTTTCGTCAACTTTTGATTTCCGCGCCGTCCGGCCTGTTGATTGAACCGCCGATCATCAGCGAATCACTTAATAACATGCTTATTGAAACCGACGGACAGCAGGCGGCCGTTTCAGATCGCATGTATAACATCATCAACAACGCGCGGATCGTTTCCACGGCGCGCACCTGGCGGACATATCTTGAACGAGATTGGGGTGAGGTTGCGCCGCCACCCGATATTTTACGCCCGCAAGACGATGAAGAACGCGCGCTGTGGATTGAACTGGTAGCCCGCGGCTGGGAGGAAGGTGTGCGTCAGGCCAATGAAATTTTTCAGGATGATTTAAATCTGCTGATCGCGGATTTTGAGGGTATGATTCGTTATCGGACTTTGCTGACGCAAGGCATGGTGTCGCAACCTTATGCCTTACAAGTTGATCGCGGCATTACCGGCGATGGTACGGAAATGCGTATTGGTGATCGCGCTATTCAGATCACCGGGGTTCCAGAGCTGATGACAGGATCGGATGAATGGAAGCCCGCAAACCGATAAGCCTCCTCAAACCTGAGGATAATTTCGCGGAAACATGGCCTGATGAGCCAGACCGCTTTACGGAAGAGTTGGTCGACCCGGCTTTGCTGTGGTGCGTAAAGCAAAATTCATCTGACATCACCATTCAATCAGACCGCCCGATTTATAACGAAATCCACGGCAAGCTTTATCCGGGCACTTTCCGGAGTCTCGATGCGGCCGATATGGCCGTCTTTTTGTCGAAGATCTACGGGCCGGAAGCGTTGGCCCGCCTTGCTTCAGGAAGAGATTTAGATGTTTCCTATGAAATTCGCCCTGATCGCTATACGCGAATCCGATTTCGAGTCAATATCACAGCTATTTTATCCAAAGGTCGTGATGCCGCCCAGATCACAATGCGGGTTTTGCCCAGCGAGCCGCCAACTTTCAAAGATCTGGGTATTGAAGAAGAGATCGTTAATGCCTGGGCGCCGCGTCAGGGGCTGGTTGTCGTTACAGGACCGACCGGGTCGGGTAAATCGACCCTGCTTGCCGCCGGAAACCGGTTTTTACTCGAACGACCGGAAGGGTGCGGCAAGATGCTCACCTACGAAGCGCCGATTGAATATACTTATGATTCAATCTCCAGCCCGCGCTCTTTGGTCTCCCAGTCTGAAATTCCGCGTCATTTGCCAGATTTTGCGGCTGGCGTGCGCAATGCGCTGCGCCGGAAACCGGAAATTATTCTGGTGGGGGAATCGCGCGACCGGGAAACGATTAACGCGTCGATTGAGGCTTCACAGACCGGACATGCCGTTTACACCACAACGCACACAATGGGTGTCGCCAGCACCATCCAGCGGATGCTTTCAAGCTATGATATGAACGAACGCGAGGAGCGGGCGATTGCGTTGATGGAGAGCCTGCGACTCGTGGTTACACAGGCGCTTGTGCCGCGTGAGGGCGGTGGCCGATGCGGCGTGCGCGAATGGATGAAATTCCCCGATGAAGTTCGCGAAAAACTTATGGATATGCCCTTTACAGAATGGCCGAATGAAATTCAACGCATGATCAATCAATACGGCCGGACAATGCAACGATCGGCTGAGATTGTCTTTGAGGCGGGTATTATTGATCGGCGGCATTATCTCTTGCTGTCTTCCAGCACGGGGGCTTAGGGGTATTTATCGAATCGGTAACGCCTCCTTAATATTTACCCCCTTAAACTTTTACATTAGAATGAACGTTCAATAGTGGCGGATCTAGGAAATGTCAGCAGCACAGGAAATTGAGAATATCCAGGAAAAAATGAACTGGCACTGGCGCAACTCCATGCGTGTTGTGCGGTTCTTTGCGTTTGATGCTCGGGCCTCTTTTATCGGGGCTTTGCTGCTTTTCCGCCTGACCAGCTGGCGGTTATGGCTTTTGTTTATCGGTAATCTGGTTCTTTTCCGCTATCTGGAAAATAAGGGTTTGACGGTTCCTGCGGCTTTACGGAACTTTCGCGCTTGGCTTGTCGGGGCCGAGCGTCCGGGCTGGGGCTCTACCCGACGGCGTAAATTTGTCGATTACGGCTAAAGCGTTTCATCCACTTCCCGCTTTGAATTTCACAACAGCACCGCTTGTATTTTGCCGTGCGGCGTTTTATGGTCGTATAGAATTTCGTAGTAATGGTAATGGTAATACTAGTCCCGAATGGAGTTCGGGCTGTGATGAGGATGCTCAATGATGACGACGAATGTTTTTTCACTGTACAGAAAATCAAACGTGCGGTTGGCCGGGTTGGTAAGCGTTGCGGTTTTGTTGAGCGCGACGACAACATATGCGGGTTTTGAATGGATTCCTGCCGGGTCCGCGCCTGCGGAACCGCCACCGATTGTTGAGAGTGCGCCGGCTCCGGTGCCGCCTGTGCAACAGCTTTTAAATCAAGAACCGCAGGTTTTATCTGCGCCACAGCCCGCGCCTTATGAGCCAATCCCGATGCCGGAACCAGCTTTCGAAGCTGTCATTAAGACTAAGTCTATGCAACCGCAGATCGACAATCAGCCCGCTGAAGCAGACTTTTCCGCCCTGCCTGCGGAATCTGCGGCCTTTGCCACCACGCAGCCGCGCGTCATTATGCCGGAAGATGCCCCGGAAACCGCGCGCAAGACTTTGGCGATTAATCCTTTCCCGCAAGGTCAACCCACGCTTATGCCTGCGGCCCCCACTCAGCCAGACGGAGCTCCTCCCGTTGTTTCGGGTGATATGGCGGCCCCGACCCCGGTTCCCGCCCCGGAAGCTGTTGTAGGCTTTGGTTCCGATATGCCTTTGGCACTGGCCTTGCAACAGGTTGCTCCTCCAGGCTATGCGTTTTCGTTTGGTGAAAGCATTAATCCGGGCGCCAAGGTTTCATGGACAGGCGGAAAATCGTGGGTCGACGTCATGCAGGATATGATTGTGCCTTTGGGACTTAAAGCCGATATACGCGGTAAAATTATTTTCGTGTATCGCGAGCAGCATTCCGGCGTCATGCCGCAGATCGAGACTTTGATCGAGCCTGCGGCCGGGGATGCCGGGGATGTTTCAACGCTTCGCCCGGAAGATATGGTCGATGCGAGCGTGCGTCGGAGCACCATCCATGATCCGGGTTCGCAGGCTGAAAGCCAGCCGGAAGAAACCGTTGCAACGCTGGATGAACGGACGCCGACGACGGTTAGCGAAAAGCGTCAACCTAAAGTGCAGGGCCGTGTTTGGGAAGCTGAAGCCGGGGATAGTCTGAAGCAGGTTTTGCAAAAATGGGGCAAGGCTGGTGATTTCAATATCGACTGGCAGGCCATGCACGACTTTACCATCCAGTCCGATGTTCTGGTCGCCGGACGAGTTGATATGGCTCTAAAAACCCTGGTCGTTAACGGGCTCGGCGATGATAAAAAACCTGCAATCAGTTTTGTAAAAGATCAGGATGGCGCACAAGGCATCACCTTGGTTGTTCAAGATCCGCAAAGCGCGACTTTGTAAGAAATCTCTTTTACGCTCTACAAGAAATTGACCAGACTGAGTTGCTGGACGCTGGCCGTGACCCGGTATGAGGCATCGAGCTGTATCTGCAGCATGTTGATTTTAACAGCGACATCATTCATATCGGCGTTTTCAACATCATCAATCGTACTTTGCAGCGCATTTTGATCCGCGGCATGGGTTTTGGCCACTTCGTCAATTCTGGCCCGCACGTTTTCCAAGCGGAAACGTACCGCGTCAATATCATCTATGGCGTTATTGACCATGCGCACCAGTTCGTTAAAGACCTGATAGAAATTCTCTTTCATTTCATCAAGATCGGCACCCGGCGCACCGTCGGCAATTGTCGGGTCGCCCGGCGTGTAGGGCTCTGCATATGCATCGGCTATGGGCGGCAGATCATCATTCATGATAAAGGCGGCCGCCACCATAATATCGCGGAAAGGTTGTTCATTGGCCAGTGCGGTGTATTTGACCTCGATGCGTTCGTCGACGCGGATAAACACGTCGCCGACGTTCCCGGCGCTTAAGGCGGCGGAATAGCCGACAATCGTATCGGTGATCGCATAGGGGTCATCGACCACATCGCGCGAGCGCAACGCGCTGATCAACTCATCGCTGGTCAGATTGGTCGCCGCTGGCAGCGTTTCGTCTTTCCAGTTGCCAATTAATGTGCTGATCGCCGAGGTCAGCGTACCGGAATTGTTATAGGGCTGGGTCAGGGAATCTGCGCCGCCCAGCAGATAGAGATCGCCTTCCTGCACATTCAACAAATCGCCCATAAAGTTAAAAATGTTGCTGGCGAGATCGCGCATGGTTGTCAGATCTATATCCGGATCGGCTGAATTTACCCCGACTTGCGTTGTTTCGATAGCCGTGGTCAACGGATCATCATAATAAATGACATCACCTTTCTGGTGCGTACTTTCCTGCGTAAACTGGACGAGAGAACTCACGAAGTTCTCCGCCTGGGCCTTGAACTCTTCAATCGCGTTGAGCATCTGTTTGATCCGGCGATCGGCGTTTTTGATGTTGTTGGTATAGGTTTCCAAAGACTGAAAATTGGCGCGTGCGCGTTTGGAGGCCAGAACATTGTTATCGAGACCGCTAAAACTCTGAGTAATCTTGCCCGTGGCGAGCTGGCGGGTCAGGTTGTCGAGCTGGATATTCTGATCATTAATCAGGCGAATGCGCGTTAGCGCCTGCCCTAATGTTGAAATGCCCGTCATTGTTTTGCTCCTGATTTTTTCATTGTTTCTAGTAACCCACAGCGTTCAATAGCTCTTGGAACAGTTCATCGACCGCCGTCAAAACTCTTGCCGAGGCACTATAGGCCGTTTGAACGATGATCAACTGGCCGAGTTCTTCGTCAATATTCACTGCGGATTCATCCAAAAGCTGCGTTTGCAAAATATCCTGCAGCGCCGTTTCGTCGGTGATACGGGCTTCGAGCAGAATATTTTCCTGTGAGTGTTCGTTAATCATTTTTTGCGCAAAATCGATGATTCCCAGCGAACCAATCAGGTCGGTTGATATATCGGCATTGGGCCCCAAATAATCCTCGCGGAATGCTAATGTCGGGATGGGCACTGGCAATGACGCGTCGGTTTGAGAACCGTAGGTGATGCTGGCCACAGGGGTCTGGTCAATGATGGCCGTGCCCGAAACGCTGTAGGTCCCAAACAGGGCGGAAATGATGTTTGCACCGTTATCGATAGCGATGCGCGCCGTTGTGGCCGGGGGTGCGCCATAGCCTGCGCCGTTCGTGTCAAACGGACCGCCTATCAGTTTCAGGTCGCCGCCAAAATCGGGGTTGGTAAAATCGGTGCCCGGTCGCAAGCGCAATATACCATCAATCGCGAAGTTGGCCGTATCAACCGCCAGGCCTGGAACGGCTTGAAGCTTTGCGATCAATTCCACATCGGTATCACCCGGCTCCAGCGTGATACGCACTGAAGGATTGTTGCCGACCTGCACGTCGAAATACGGGTCTTGCGGAGCAATCGGTGCGCCTGCGTTATCGCTGAGGCCGAAATACACAAGACCGGCATCGCCGATTGAGGTCGGACCTGCATTCGCATCAATTTCGTATGAACCGCGGGTATTGATAACAATTTCGCCGTTCGACCCGACACTGGCAGATGCCGCCAACCCGGCCGGTACCCCGGCCAAAGCGATTTCATTGTTAATGTGGGCGACCAATTGATCGGCCGCCGTCGCACCGGGAAAGCCATTAGCAATACTGAGATCAACCGTGATGGTTGTCGGGCCAAGACCGGTGCGCGCCTCTTCAAAAGTGATATGAAATATATCGTTCGGGTTATTGAGATCGCCGTTGGCGAATAACACCAGATCGGCCACGGAGGCGAATGGTGTTAGATCGCGCCCGCCGACCATTGTGTTGGAGGAAAACAGCCCCAGCCAGTTTTGCAAATCCAGCCCGCCGGTATTGAGTAAATCAACCTGCGTTGCGGTATCCGTATTTTCAGCCTGTTGGTATTCGACCGAGCCAAAAGCAAATTCGAGAACGCGGCGAATGACCTCGTTCGAGCCAGTATCCAGCGTTGCGCCGTATGTTCCGTTTTTGAGCAGGCCGGTATCGCTGATAATGGCTTGGTTAACCTGTATAATGGCGGAAAACCCGACATAGCTGACCGGAATGGGCGGCGGACCGGCGGTTGGGTCCGGCGGCGTATCGGCCGGCACGGTGCCGGATGGATCGGTAAACAGTCGCAGCCCTTGCGCATCAAGGCGCAGCGCCAATTTGTGCGCGACTTCATCAAGTTGGGCCATCTGTTTCGGGAAGGTCGTGTCGCGCAGCTTGAGCAGGCCGCCAAGCTTGCCCCCAACCGACAATGTTGTCAGGTCGACGGCTGTGATCGGATTATCGACCGGGTCGCGCAAATACACGCCGTTGGCCGAGCTCGGATAATAGCTGGTTGCTGAAAGCGCTACGGTTGAGAAGCTCAACTGTTCTGCGCGCTCGGAGGCGAGTTCCTGTCCCTGATTGGTCTGAATGACCAAGACACCATCCCCGCGCTGGAAGAAGCTGATTTCTATCAGCCCTGAAAGTTCCTTGATCGCCTCATCACGTTGATCTTCATAATAGGCGACGGTGCGATCGATATTGAGGTTGTCCTGCACCTTGTCATTAAGATCGGCAATTTGCAGCAGCAGGTCATTGATCCGCGTCACCGTTTCGCTGATCTCATCCTGCGCGTCATTGCGCAAGGTGGTAATCAGATCGGACAAATCATTGATTTTTCCAGCGGTATCAATCGCCTGGTCTAATGCCGTGGCCTGCAGAAAAGAGTCGCCGGGACTGTCCGAGAGCGCGGCAAAGCTGTCATAGAGACGGGAAATTTCTGCCGCTATCGACAGTTCCTGGTCAGGGGGGCCGTGGAATTGCTGGACGCGGTTGAGGTAAGTTTGCTGCACATCCAGTTCGCCAACCGCGCTGACCTGCGTCCATAAATCACGTTCGAGATTTAAATCAACATTCCGAATGATGGTTTCGGCCAGTACGCCGACCGTAACCCCTTGTATTGCCTGCGAGCTTTGCGGCAAGATTTTCCGTGTATAGCCCGGTGTTCCGACGTTGGCCACGTTGTTGGAAATCACGCTGATTTGCTGCTGTGAAACGCGCAAACCCGTTAACGCAGCATCGAGACTGGCTATACCCATGGGTCTTTCCTTGCCTATTCGTTCTTATCATTCGCAGACTGAAACGCCGCCGTTATACAGCACGTTTTGCCTACACGGCATGCTATGCAAGGGAAATGCCAGTTTTATGGGGGATGCGACGGTTAGGTGTATGGTTCTTACTTCACATCCAGCATCTGACCGCGCAGGATTTCAACGTCATTAATCAATTCTGCCTCAACAAGGCCAGACATGAGCATTTCATGGCGTAGCGACGCTTCATAATGGTCTCGCATCTGCATGAGGGCAATGGCATCCAGCGCGGCAGATGTCCGTTCGACATTGACCGGCTTATCATACAAATTGGTGTAAAAATCCGGATTCTGGTAAATTTTGTTCGTCAAAATATCCATTTGCGCGTGGTAGCTTGGGCGCTCGCCAATCATGTTTTCGATGTCAACGTCTGCCATGCCCATGGTCGTGTTCGTTACGCCCAATTCCCGCAGCATCGTTTTCATATAGGCCCAGCCCGGCGTTTTACCCGGGGCGGGCGCGGGGGCGGCGGCTTTCATCGCAACCTGCTTTGTGAAACTATTTATCGCCAGATTGTTCAAGGCCATAAGATGGCGAGCGCGCATATAGTCCTTGGCATTGTCCTTTGCCTGTTCAGATCGCATTTGTGTGAAGCTGTTATCCCAATACAGGTTGCGGCCCAAGGCGATGATGTCGGCTTCATCATTTGTAAGGGTTGTATCTGTAAAGTTGACGTTGATTGTATATGGATAGTTTACAGAACGCGCGAAATCGATATCCTTGTTTACACGACTTTTGTCTGCCGCTCCGACCCCACCGGCGTGCGTGCACAAGATATCCAAACCTGCATTGTTGTCCTTCGGGTCGCAATACGTTGTTTTGTATTGTTGCAAACGGTTGTCAAAATCGTCCTTAGGGCCATAGGCGTTACCTGTATTCTTCCGGTTGAGCATTTTTTCCAACAAGATATCGTTCAAGACCTGTTGATCATGGCGTACTTTCCCTTCCTGGGCGGCGACGCTTCGCATGTAGGAACCAACACGGCACATCTGTTCGCTGGGATGGTAGTCCTTGACGGCCTGCGCTTTTAGTTTTTGGTGAAGACGCTGGGTTTCCATTTGTTCCTTGGCGTCCAGAAATGTTCCGATAATTTCGATTTGCTGCATTGCTACGGCCGATAATTGTTCGGTCATCATCATCAGGGCGTAGACGTAATTTCGGACCAGGTTGTTATTCTGCGCATTGATACGCCCGCCGTTACATGTACTTAGTTGCCATGGGGCGCAGTTGGCCTCATTCCAGACATTTACGTTGGCACTGGTCGGGCCGCCGCCGTTTGGTGCGGTCAGGACCTTAATGATTGCCGGGCTCGCGTAAGAACGCGCGTCGGTGGCAATATCGCGGGAATAAAAAGCGACCTGCACAGCTTGTTGTTCTTTCTCTTCCCGATTAAAGCTTATGCCGGTTTCTTCGAATAAGCCCGCCCAGTCTGTGCGGGTCTGAATTTGACCGTTTTGCGTTTTGATTTCAATATCGGTAAAAGGATCGGCGGCAGAACCGTTGACGGACAATGCCCCGGTTCCCATATTGTAGCGCATTAAAAGGGACAAGGTGCCAGCAGATTCATTGATCGAAAAATCATAAACAATCTCACTGCCTTCATCCGTGGAATATGAAGGCAGGGAAATCGATAAAGCCCCCGTTTCATCGGTTTGTATTGATTGCAAAACCGGAGTGTCTTTGGCACCAATTATTTTATAATTCACCGTTGCATCCGGCTCAAAGCCTGAAAGTTCGGCCACAATAGCGTTTTGCGGCGTTTGTTTCTTGCCCAAAAGTGAGGCCTGCGCGTCATTAATCAGCACGCCCGCAAACCATGTGGACGCCACGGCCAAAACCGGCAGAAACAATATTCCGAGCTTTGCTTTCAATACCACGGCCTTTCTAATCCCGGTTAAGCACTTACTTCCAGCCCCATTAATCACTGGGCTGAGAGCTAAATTCGTTTTCAATTTCACCTTGCAAATCAACAATCGCCAATTCCAAAAGGACCGATAAATTGGCCTCGTTGCGCAAATAGCTTTTGAACAAATCAAATTTTTGTATCAGACCGATAGCCTGCATTGCCACGCGCTTCCGTTCTACGTTGGCGGGTTTGTCATACAAATTGGTGTAAAAATCCGGGTTCTGGTAGATTTTCTTGGTCAATACCTCCATCTGTGCGTAGTAGCTGGGGCCTACTTCATTGTTCGCATCATCCATGCCGAGCATCCGCAGAATATCATTTTGCGCGCCATTGTTGTCCTGTACGCCCAACTCTTTAAGAATGGCCGCCAAAAAGTCCCGAGATCCTTGTGTTCCGGCCGATTTCATTGAAGTAATTGCATTGAAAGAATTTTCGGCCACGCTACGTTTGGCCAACAATGCGCGCGCATCAAGATATACGCTTTGCGCGCCTTTGCCACTTTCGGACCCGTCTCTGAGTTTTTCCGCCGGGACTATTCTTTGAAACACATCATGTCCGTACAAGTTGTTCGCCAGCGCCAAAACCTCTTCCTCTTCTTTTGTCAATGTGGCGTCAGTGAAATCAACATTCAGAGTCCATGGATATTCAACGGTCCGGGTAAAATCGATATCTTTATTTTTGCGGTGATTTTCAGCCGCGCCAACCCCACCAGCATGTTTGCATAAAAGGTCCAAACCTGCATTATTATCCTGTGGGTCACAGAATTTTTGTTTATATTGCTCCAAACGGTTATTGAAATCGGCATCGGGGCCGGATGAGGCTGACACGTTGGCATTCCCAAGCTGTCGGTCCTGTGAACGCTGGCTCATGACGTGCGCATTCAGTTCACCCCTGCGCTCGGAGGCCGCCAGACTCTTTACGCTGGAACCAAATTCACACATACCTGCGCTGGGATGGTAATCTTTGTGGGCCGAGGCGCGAATTGTTTGCAAGACACGCTGGGTTTCCATTTGGTGTTTTGCATCAAGGAATGCACCAAAAATCTCCGTCTGCTGCATGGCAACGGCAGAAAGTTGGTCGGCCATCATCATCATCGCCGGCAAAATGTTGTCTTCCCATAAAACTGCTATAATCCAGGCACGGTGCGCCAGGAATTCGTCGGTGACAAATTGGTTGATTTCGTCGATGGTTACCGGCCACTCAGTATCGACGCGCGCTCGGGAAAGCGCCAGACAGACCGTACATAAAGTCGCCGCTTTAGTATCTTTTGGGTGCACTGAAACGGCAACCGGCATCACGGCCATAAAAACGGCCACGATCATCATCAGTTTTTTGATTTGCGCTCTGATCATTGTCCGAATCTACCCTTTGTACCCCTTCATTCTTATTTACCCAAGTTCTTGTCAATATCTCTGAAGCCCATTCGCAGGCGTGAAGACAGCAGAACCGACATGGCCATTTCCTGCCGGAGCTGGCTTTCGTAAATGGCGCGGTCGAGCATGAGTTCAATGGCTTTCAATGCTGTACTAGTCCGTTTGACGTTTGCCGGTTTGTCATACAAATTGGCGTAGAAATCGGGGTTTTGATAGATTTTTTTCGCCAAAATTTCGAGCTGGTTATAGTAGCTAAAATCTACAAGGGTTGGGAAATCTCCAGAATCGCCCGTATATTCAAGAATTTCGTCATCCGGAATCCCCAGCTCCGTTAAGATTGCCGCCAAGAAACGGTAGGTGTCAGGATTGTCTTTTCCAACCAGACCCGAAAAATATCCGGCGACGTTACTCATGGATTTCATCCCGACAATGCTGTTAAAAGAGTTTTCGGCTACATTGCGCTTTGCAGCGATTGATCGCAGGCTTAGGTAGAGTTTTGATTTTTCTTTATCGTTAATATTTGCGCGGCTGATCGAGCGGAACAGAATATCATGTCCGTACAAATTATTCCCCAAGGCCTGCGTATCGATTTCGTCCTTAGTTCCCAGATCAACGGGGCGACTGATGTCCAGAGTGCGGCGGTTTTCGATCGCCCGTGTATAATCAATATCGATGTTAATGCGGTTGGGATCGGCCGATTGACATACCGGATCAGGACCACCGGAAATTAATCCCGTATTGGCAACGCCGGTCAGCCAGTCGTTGTCCCGCGGATCACAATAAATTTTCGTAAACTGTGCCCAGCGCGCGGCTTTATCGTCGGCCGCCTCACGGGAACCGGCCATGTTCTTCAATCCCAAATGGCGAGCCAGTTGGCGTTGGCTGATGGCGAGAGCATTATAACGGCTCAGGCTTTCGGCATGGGCCAAAGAGCGCGTATTTGTACCAAAGGCGCAAAATGCCGTGCTCGGCTGGTAATCCTTGTGTGCCTGAACCTGAAGTTCTTGGAACAGGCGTTGAGTTTCCAATTGGTTTTTGGAATCAAAAAAGGTGCCGATAATCATGGTCTGGTGCGCGGCCACGCCGGTCATCTGCTCGGTGAAGAGTTGAAGCGCCGGCAAAACCTGATTGTGAAAAAACGTGTCGGTCAGCCAATCGCGGTGTCGGTTAAACTGACTGGCAATATGTGAAGTGATTTGGCCACGTCCATTGATGTGCCTGTTTGTGATATGGTCCGGTAAGGTACAGCCTACTACACAGCATGCACAGCCACAGCTCGCGTAGGCCTTTTTCGGTGACACGCTCACGAACAAGGCGCTTGCGCAAAAGAGCAGAGCGCCAAACAGGACGACCTTTGATAAGGAACATCTTTTTAAAGAAGTGGTTTTCATACCCCTGCTGTCAAGCCCCATACTCGTATACTTTAACACTGTCGCCGCCGCTGCTGTTGCATATTCGCGACAAAATTAGCTCACATTTTATTATTGTATCATAAGATTTTATAAAAAGGCACGTTCCAAAATGTGAAAAATTTATCAGATCGGCATCCTCGCGCTTGTTTCTGATTGAATTTTCGGCCACACTCACAGTGTGAGTTAATGTGCAAACTGTGCGAAATCGATTTTTTAAATGGCCGCCAAGAAAAACAAAATCGCTGATGAAGCTAGTGATCAAGACACAACCGAGGCCGACACTTCCGGTCTAGGCAGCGTTATGGTGCGTAACGAGTTTTACCGTGACGGCTATAGGAGCCTGTTGCGTCTGGCGCTTTTGCAGGGACTTGCGATTCTGGGGCTGATCGGGGGGATGTATTTCGTCATTCAGGTTCACCAGCCTGAGAATCGTTATTTCGCAACGACTGAGGATGGCCGCCTTGTTCCCATGGTGGCGCTGAATGAACCCAATCTGAGTACACCGGCGCTGATGTCCTGGGTTGCGCAGGCGGCGACAGAGGTCATGACCTTTGGCTTTAATGACTACCGCAGACGCTTGCAGGAATCCTCACGCAACTTTACCCGACGCGGGTGGGAGAGTTTCACCGGGGCGCTGCAACGTTCACGAATCATTGAAATGGTTGAAGCCAACCAGCAGGTCGTTACTGCGGCCCCTCAAGGCGCACCTATCGTTGTTTCCGAGGGGCTGGTCGCCGGTCGTTATCAGTGGCAAGTCCAGATCCCGATGCTGTTGAGCTATCAGTCCGGTGCGCGGACGCGGACGGATAAAATGCTTGTTACAATTGTAGTTGTTCGCGTGCCCCGGCTTGAAAGCGCAAACGGTGTGGGCATTGAACAGTGGATTGCCGTACCAAATTAGCTTTTAGTCTTTGATCTGGTCCCGTATTTTAGTGATTTTTCGCTTTTTTGAGATATCTACTGTGCGTTTGTTGTGAATTATGATGAATTCTCTGGTGACAGTTTTTTTTATTCTGTCTATCCTGATACGGTATTCAAATACGAATTAAGTGTTTTCATCGATGTTCAAAGTATTTTTGCCTCAAATTTTGTCCCGGCCTCTTATTTATAGCCTTTGTTTAGCAGGCTTGTGCGGTTTTTCCGTGCAGGGTGCATTTGCGCAAATGCCATCTTCTGAGCGCGATGATAATGTCTCAGGCGCGCCGACGCCGGGCCTTAGCCTTCCCGGATCCGGGCCGTCTGAGGATTTCAGTTTTGGAGAAGGTGCTGATACGCTAGGCTTTGAAGAAAGTGCTGTTGAAAAAAAGGAGCAAGCGCGCTCGGAGGCCTTTGGAGCGGCGCTTCAAGGGTTGTTGCCGTTGCGCCCGGCGGAAATTCGCACGCTTCTTGAGCGCTATGATCGTACGCAGGAATCCGTCGAAACCCCCATATATCCTAACCCAAAACCTGAAGTGGTCGTACAGAATATCAGCCTTGATCCCGGCGCAGAGCCTGCGGTTATTAAAATGGCTTATGGGCACGTCACAACCGTTGCCTTTCTTGATACGACCGGCGCGCCATGGCCAGTTCAAAATGTCAGTTGGGCCGGGAATTTTGAGATTATGGATGTTGAACAAAGTTCGGAAGGCTTTACGCACGTATTTCGCATCTCTCCACAATCCGAATTTGCCTTTGGGAACATGTCGATTGACCTGACGGGTTTTCTTACGCCGGTTATTTTGACGCTCGAAACGGGCCGGGACACCGTTCATTACCGTTTTGATGCGGTTATTCCCGATTACGGTCCTCTGGCCGAGGCGCCGCTCATTGACGCCGGTATAACAACAACCGCTGGAGACTCGGATATTTCCTCTTTTCTGAAGGGCGTTATGCCTGCCGATGCTGAGAAGTTGAACGTCGACGGTGTTGACGGAAGAACTTCGGCGTACCGTTATAACGGCACCGTTTATGTCAGGACGCCGTTAACTTTGCTCTCACCGGGCTGGAGCAGTTCCGCCGCTTCGGCTGACGGCACGAAAGTCTATGAAATAAATGATACGCCGGTTTTGCTGCTTTCTGATCGCGGGCGCATGGTGCGTGTTAAACTTTCGGATCGTACTGACGTTTTAGGGGATATTCTGGATGAGTGATGATCTTGACGATGATTTAACTCTGGATGAGTCTTTTGATGATTTCGAGAAGAAGGGTGCTACGCTCGGCGACATGTGGCGCAACAACCCTGCTTTTAAGATTGGCTCTATTGTCGGGGGGGCTGTCCTTCTTTTTGTTTTGATTTCTTTTTTCTCTCGTAGCGAGACCCCCGTTGGGGAATCTTATGTAGGCGCAGCGCCGGATATCAAGTCGACCCCCGGAACCGAGGAAGCGCCGCCCGCCTATGTCAGCGCCATTAAAGAGCTTAATGAAGCCGATATTGAACGCGCCATGACGGAGGGGGATAGCTCCCTGCCCGTTCCGATTGAGCCGCCAATCGGGGTTGTGAGCCTGCCGCGAGAAACGAAGCAGGAAGAGGACCCGTTGCAGCGCTGGAGACGGCTGCAAGAGGAACGCCTTCAACGTGAGATGCAGACGCGAAATGCAATGCCAGTTGACAACACCGCTGATACAAGTCGTCAGGAAGCTATCCAACAGATGGCGGAAAAAATGAGCGGGCAGATGTCCAACGTGCTTGAGAGAAAAAGTCGAGGCCGCGCGTTAGCGTCCAAGGTCCTGACCAGCCCGGATTTCCTTGAAAAACTCAAACAGGAAAAAGAGGCGGAGGCCAGCGAGGCCGCTGCGCTTGATTCGGCAGATATCTCCGATGAGGTTGTTGGTGAAGTTCTTGTGCCCGCTGGCGAGATTGTCTATGCGCAAATGTTGACGGAGGCCAACAGCGATGTCCCGGGGCCGGTCCTCGCACAGATCTTATCCGGCCCGTTAAAAGGGAGCCGTATTTTAGGAACTTTTGAGGTTCAGTCAGATTTCTTGACTTTAAATTTCGACACTGTTGTTTATCAAGACGAGAGCGTAAGTATTGACGGTATTGCCCTTGATCCGGAAACAACCCTGCCAGGGATGGCGACAGAAGTTGACCATCGCTATTTCAAACGTATTGTTTTGCCCGCAGCCACATCTTTTGTACAAGGTTTTTCAAGTGCCATTGGAAAAACCGCTACTGTAACAGTTGTAACCGATGGGGGTACGGTTGTCGATGCGGAGGAACAGCCTGATAATACTGAAGAAGTTGCTATCGGCGTCGAAGAGATGGGAGAAAAGCTTGGGGAACTTCTCGATGAAATGGCCGGGGAAACGAAAGTTCTTGTGAAAATTCATGCGGGCACGCCTTTCGGTATTTTATTTCTTGAACCGGTCGTTGTTGGTGAGGGCGATGGTGTAGACTCTGATGATGATGATGCAGGCTTTATCGATGTAGGTGGTGTGGTAGACCTTGAGAGTGATATTTAACGCTGGACTGTCTCTCGTCTGCTGCCTAGAATGGCCCTGTCCACTTAGCTGAATTTCACGGAAGAGAGTTAGTTAGTCATGTCAAAAAAAGATGATGTATCTGCAGAGGAATTTGACGATCTGGATTTCGAAGATCTGGATGCAGATGAGGATTTCGGTGACGAATCCTGGGATGAGTTTGATGGGTCAGAAGATGAGTCAGCGGCAGAGGATGATATAGATATAAATGAGGACAACTCAAACGTCCCCGCCAAAAAGAAGACTTTCTTACAAAAAAAATTCAATTTGATTGTTATTGCCGTTGCCGTTCTGGTCGGTGGTGGATTTGTGCTTACGCAGTTGGGTGGAGGCACCAATAAGGCTTCACAGAAAGCCCCTGAGCAAGCCCATGTGCTTAACGCCCCGCCGCAGGAACTACAGGATATTCCAGAACTCACTGATGATTTGCCCCCCATGCCGGCGCCGATCGAGACTCCTGATAATGATCTTGCCGACGCGAACTTTGAGAATGATCTGGATTTTTCTATACAGGATTCAACTGCAAGTGATCAGATTTCCACCGTTGATGCGTCTCCAACGAACCTTGAGAGCGATGGTGTCTTGACACCGCTTCCAGACTTAGCGGAAACAGCAGATACCGATCTTGCGGATCTTGACGTAGTGCTGCAAGAGGATGTTCGGTCGGCGAGCGCACTGCAGACCACTCCCGAGGCGGCGACTCCCCTCGAAGACATGGCGGCGGACGATATTGTCGCTGTTCCGGAAGATGATTTTTCAGATAATGCCCTTGACCTCATGGATTCTGAGCCTGATGACGTGGCGGCCGAGTCGGAAGACACTGCATTTACAGAAAATGTGGAAGGGTCGGTTGGAGCTGACGTCGCTTTGGCGCCAGTACCGTTAACGGACGAAAATACTGGTGCTTTGGAAGCGGAAATACAAGAGCTCAATTCCGCACTGGATAAAAGCAAGGCCGCTTTGGAAATGGCGGAAAAAACAGAAAACCGCCTTTCACGCGATTTACAAGCGGCCAATGCGCATATTCAAAGCCTTGATGCGGAAATAAACGTATTGCGTGATGAGATCAACACCTTGAAAAACGGCAAGGCAGCTACCTCAGAAGATGTTAAAACAACACCTCAGGAAAAGCCTTCCGCAGCCGCTTCGGATGCAAAATCCAGCACAGAGGTCTCTCCTTCACCAGCCGTCGTCAACACCGCGCAAGACTGGGTTCTCAAATCCGCCAGTTATGGCCGTGCTGTCTTATCACCCAAAAACAACTCTGACATCCGTCAGGTTGAGGTTGGGGATCGGGTTCCCGGCTTAGGTAAGGTTTTGTCCATTTCTCTTGAGAATAATCTATGGGTTGTTCGGGGTGAAACCGGCGCCGTATCGCAGTAACTTGTTGTTTTTAAATTATAATCCACGGTAACTTTTTGTTTATAATTTGTATGCTACACTGTTAGCATGTGGCGATATTGCATAAAATTTTATTTAAATTTGTAGAATTTGCAGCGATTTCCAGAAACATGATGTAATGAGTGTATGGCGGTGGATAGGTTAAAAGAGTGGTTTAAGGGTGTTATGAGTAAGCAAGCAGATATGTTTGCTGCTGTTTTTGCGTTTTCTACACTTTTTTATGCTTCTTCCGCGCTGGCCCAAGAAGTTAACGATATTGCCGAAAGCATCGTTACGGGCAGTGAAGAATTGCCCGGTTTGGTTACGGCGGTCGCCTATGCGCTAGGCTTATTGCTCGGCGTCTTGGGCGTCCTAAAACTTAAAGACCATGTTGAGAATCCTCAACAAACGCCGATTCGTGTCGGCCTTATTCGTTTACTCATTGGTGGTGCACTCTTTGCCTTGCCTATCGTTTACGAAGCCGCTGCCAATACCATTGGCGTTAGCGATTTGTCATTTGACAACGGATCTATCGCAAATGATGTTTCGGCGTTTATCGGTAACATTGGCGGCGCTTTAGGAATAGACTTTAATGGTATTCTTGAAAGCATCCGTGACTCTATAAGCGATATTCCCGGGCTTATTTCCGCACTGGCTTACATTCTCGGTCTGGTCATCGCGATACAGGCGTTGTTGAAGCTTAGAGATCACGTTGAAAATCCCGATCAGACGTCTTTGAAAGAATCGGTCATCCGTTTTCTGGTGGCCGGGGCGCTGTTTTCCATCCCGACAATTTATAACGCGATGTTTGATGCCGTGGGCGGCAACGGCATGGGAATTATCGGGAATATTGGCAGTATTTTTTCAGCGTTGGGTTTTACGGTATCCGCCTATTCACAATCTGCTTGCAACCCTTTAGGCGTAATTGGAGGGCTTATTCCCGGAGCAGGCGGCCAAAGTCTTGGGCAAGCGATTTGCGGTATTGTTGTGCATGCGGGTGCTTTTCCGGCCTTTTTATCGGCTTGTGCGTACATATTTGGCCTTGTCATGGGCATATGGGGGATCTTTAAAATCCGCGATCATGTGCTTAATCCATCACAAACGCCAATATCTGAAGGTGTAACTCGCCTACTGGCTGGTGGGGCATTTTTCGCCTTGCCGATTTTGGTCGAAGTCGCCCGTAACACTCTTGGGACCGGACCGCTTCTTGCAGCCTCTGCCATCCCGACTACTGGTTTTAATAATGGCGGCGGCGGTGGTGGCCTTGTGGGTGCTCTGGCCGCTTTGGCCGATGGTGACTTTGTGGGCGCCCTGGGCGCTCTATTCGGCGGCGGCGGCTGTGGCGGCGGCGGCCCGTTGGGGCTGGACGGTATTCTAGTTTGTTTCATGGGCGATGTCATGGGCCCCATTCATATCGTACTCAATTTCTTTACATTCTGCGGCGGGATGATTTTGCTGATGATCGGAGTATCGCGGCTTATCAAGAGTGCGCAGGAAGGCGCGCGCGGCCCAGGTGGAATTGGCACCATTATGACTTTTGTCGCCGGCGGTGCGTTGCTGTCATATAATGAGTTGATGCGCGCATTTTCTACATCGCTTGCGGGGAGCCCCGTTACCGCGACCTTCGCCACCATGGACTATAATGTCTGTGCGGGCGGTGGCGGCTGTGCGGAAGAAGATGCGGCGCATGCAACGATCAGCGCTGTTTTGCAATTCGTAATCATTGTTGGCCTTATTAGCTTCGTTCGTGGTATATTTATTATGCGGGGCGTTGCGGAAGGGAACCAGCAAGCCTCGATCATGGCGGGTATCACACATATGGTAGGTGGAGCCGTCGCCGTGAACTTGGGCCCCATTCTTAATGCCGTGCAAACGTCGTTGGGACTTACGGGCTTTGGTATTACATTCACGTAAACGGGCGGTCCGTTTGCGGGGTGTATAATTTAGTGAGCAAACCTTTGGTAGAGGAGAACTAAACTATGTTTAAGAAAACACACAAAACTTACAATAAACTTGGTGCGTTAATGGTTGCCGGTATGGTTGCCGGTATGTCTACAAGCGCGTATGCGGGCGGTACCGGTACCGGCGGCGGCGGCGGCGGCGGCAATAACTTCAGCAGCATTGCATCAAACATTACGACCTCCATTCAGAACCTGCCGGGTCTGTTGACCGCGCTATCCTACATGTTCGGGATCCTGCTCGGCGTGCTCGGCGTGATGAAAATCAAAGATCACGTTGAAAACCCGACGCAAACCCCGCTGAAAGACGGCGCAATCCGTCTGGCGGCCGGTGGCGCATTGTTTGCCCTGCCGATCCTGTTCGAAGCGATGTTCAATACAGTCGGCACTCAAGACATGGATGTTGATGCTGCCAAGCTGAACAAAATGAACTTCAACGTCAGCTAACTTATGGATGCATTCCCCATCACATTGGGGATCGCCCGGCCCTCTGGGCCGGGCAGTTCCAGAAAACAGGGCGGAGCCGGAAATTCCGGCTCCTCTTCTGCTGTTGGAGAGAAACTCCCCAAAGACTTAAAGCAAAAGATCTTCGAACGCGACGGTCACATATGCCAGTGCTGCGGCTTTGAGTCGAAGAAATATCAGGAAGTCCTGCATAAAAATATGGATATCACGGACCGGTCAGAGAAAAATCTGATTACCACGTGCATATTTTGTCACCAATGTTTCCATCTTGATGCGGTCAGCACTATGAAGTCAGGTGTTTTGATCTGGCTGCCAGAGATCGATCAGGCTACGCTGCATCATATTGCCCGAGCCGTCTATATTGCGCGGATTTCACAAGGCCCGGTCGCCGAAGCGGCGCGTAAGTCTCTGGACATTCTGATGGGTCGGCGAGAAGAAGCCCGAAAACGCATCCATACCGATGATCCTTTCATTCTGGCCAGCGTCTTAAGCGATTATCTCGGCCCCAAACATTATGAGATGCGCGAACGAAAACTTGAAGGCTTGCGCCTTTTTCCCCTTGATCGGCGCATCATCAAAGAGGCCGATCTTGAATTTAACCAATTTCCGCAAATTTTAGCCTATTGGCGTTCCAAGGACGGGCCGTTTGGCGGCAAAACCCCGCCACAATGGATTTCTATCTATCAGCAACTCAATCAGGCCGCTTAATCCTGACATTATTAATGTAAGCATAAAAACATTTTTCAGATTGAAATCCCTATGAGGTCGGCTCGTTCTTGGTTATATTTATGGTTGGCTCTGTGCCTGTCCCATAAATTATAAATGACCGAATATTCGTTATGAGCTATATCAAAAAAATATTGGCGCCGATTCAAAAATCAATGCGGCAATCGGTCTCGTCTTTCATTCATTTAGAAACCGCCGACAACGCAACAACTTTGGTGTCTTCCGACGGCTCTTTGATTTCTTACCTTAGAGTTGAGGGTAGCAAGCAAATTATCGGAGAAGACGAATATAACAATATTGTTGAAGGCGCGACGATTAAAATGGGCGCACGGTTCGACCGGCAGGGCCATGCCATGCAGGTTTATTATGTCCGCGATCCGGGACGGATTGCAAAAGTTCTGAAAGGACTTGTGCGCCCGCTGGAGATCAGCGCGAACAACATCGGTCTGGAAATTGATGATCTTATCAATGAGCGCGTTACCCACTTGCAACGCTTCTTAAGTCATGAAGAGGCCTATTTTGTTTTATGGACACGTTCCAGCGTTCTAACCAAAAGCGAGATTGACCGCGCTGGAAAAGATACGCAGGAAAACGCGAAAAAATGGGTTACCGCGCCTGATTCACAGTTTCCCTATGCGACCCTTGAGCCTTTGCGTACGCGTCATAAAAGCTATATAACGGCGATGACCGGCGCTCTTGAAGAGCTTGGAGTCAGCTGTGAGTTGATGGAAGTTCATGGTGCGCTCAATGCCATAAGGGCAAATATTTTTCCTGATAGAGCCAATGACAAATGGCGCGCATGTCTGCCGGGCGACCCTATCCCGCCGCGCGCACCTCAAAGTCAGATTGATATGTCCGATATTTTGTGGCCCAGCATCCCCAGTCAGCTTGTTGCCGCCGATGCGCGGGTTTTGGGCAAATCAATATGTCGGATCGGCAATGTCTATTGGGCCGGCGGGGATATGAGTTTGGGTCCGATGGACGCGACGGCTTTTCCTATATTGCTCAACCGGCTTGTCGAGGCCGATATTCCTTTCCGGATATCGTTCCTGATTGAAGGTGGCGGGGTTTATGCGACCCAGCTCAGGACATTTATGGCCACAATCATGGGGCCGACGAATGCATCAAACAAGCAAATCAAGTATTCCCTTGAGGGTTTGCAGGCCTTGGCGCGTAACGAACCTGTCGTACGTTTGCGGGTTTCCTTTGCAACATGGTGCATGACCGAGGAAAAAGATGAGATTCAAGACCGGCTTTCGGTGCTCTTGCAGGCCATTGAGAGTTGGGGTTATGCGCAAGTTACCGAATTTTCAGGCGACCCTCTCGATTGCATTATGTCTTCGGCGATGGGCATTCACTGCGGCGGTACGGCACCAACCGGAATTGCGCCGATGCGAGAAGTTATGAAACTTCTTCCTTGGCAGCGACCTTCCAGCCCCTTTAGAGAGGGTGGCTCTATACTTTTCCGTAGCCCGGATGGTAAGGTGTGGCCCTATCAAACCGGAACCAGCCTCACCACGACGTGGTTTGATTTGATTTTTGCACAGCCCGGCGCGGGTAAATCTGTTTTGCTTAATACGCTTAATCTGGGAACGTGCTTATCGCCCGGCCTGAACAGGTTACCGTTTGTCGCAGTCGTTGATATTGGGCCGTCTTCTTCAGGACTTATTTCACTTATCCGCGAAGCTCTGCCGCTTAACCGGCAGCATGAGGCCAGCTATTACCGTCTGCAAATGAGCCATCAATATGCGATCAATCCCTTTGATACACAGCTTGGTTGCCGTCACCCACTGCCTGAAGAGCGTAGTTATCTGGCCGAGCTTTTAACACTTTTGTGTACACCTCCCGGTTACGACAAACCTTATGACGGGATGCAGCAGCTTACCGGGCTGGTTGTTGACGAGATGTATCGCTGGCGAAATGATGGAGAGGCGAATGCCGAGCCCAGACCTTATTTGCCCAGATTGGAATCCGAGGTTGATGAGGCCATACACAAACATAACATCCACCTGCCGACGGATCCGTATTGGTGGGATATTGTCGATAAAATGTTTGATCTTGGCGAATATCACATTGCCAGTCTGGCGCAACGCCACGCCGCACCAACGCTGAATGATTCAATCACCGCTTCACGGCGGCCACAAATTAGAACATTACTGGAGGAAACTGCCGTTGGGTTTAGCAGTGAAAACATTATCAGCGCCTTTGAGCGGATGATTACCTCGGCGATCCGTGAGTATCCGATTCTTTCTTCGGTGACCCAGTTTGATCTGGCCGACAGCCGGGTTTGCTCCTTGGATCTGATGGATGTTGCGCCACAGGGCGACGAGGCTGCGGACCGGCAAACTTCTATCATGTACATGCTGGCACGTCACGCGCTGGTGCGCAGCTGGTGGATGGGTAAGGAAGCAGTGCAATACGTGCCCAAACGCTATCAGGAATATCATGAGATGCGCTTGCAGGAGCTTTCCGAATCACCCAAGCGTCTTTGTTACGACGAGTTTCACAGAACCAGTAAATCCCATTCGGTGCGCAACCAGATTATCCGTGACGTGCGCGAGGGACGCAAGCGGGGCGTACAGATTGTTTTGACCTCCCAGCTTATCGATGACTTCAGCAAAGATATGGTTGATCTGGCGACCGGTGTATGGGTCTTGGGGACAGCCATTTCCGATAAGGCGGTTGATGATGTTGTCGACAGATTCGGACTTTCCGACACAGCCCGCAAGATCATTCGTCACAAGCTGACCGGCCCGAAATCAATTGGTGCGCCATGTCTTTTCGTTCTGGGCTCTACCGATGGTCGCTACGAACAGCATTTGTATAACACGCTCGGGCCGATTGAGCTTTGGGCTCTTTCAACCTCAGCCGAAGATGTGGCTATTCGTAATCGCCTCTACAATAAGATTGGCGCCGGACGAGCCAGACAGATTTTGGCATCGTCGTATCCGGGGGGGAGCGCGCGCAGTGAAATAAGGCGGCGTGTTCTGGCCCGAAGCGAAGACGGAGAAGCGCGCGCCGCCATGATCAGCACAATTATTGAGGAAATTGTCGATGAGATCGTTGAGGAAAGTAAAAATCAGCAAAAGTCTGAAATCGGCAAACGGGCCGCGTTGTTGTAAGCAGAGCACATTATGAGTGATACACCTCAGGATCAGGACGATTTTACACTCAGCGCCGAAATCATGGATCGGGCTGAGCGTAAGGCCTTGAAAGCAAAAGCCAAGAAAGAGGCGACGGAGAAAGCCAAGAAACTTGAGCCGACCGAAGAGGAAATCGAACTGGCGCTGGCCAATACGAAATTGGCCGAAGTCGAGCGCGCAAAAAAGAAGAATATGTATAAGCTGGTCGGCACTTTTGTCGGTCTTGTTCTGGTGTTTTTAGCATATGATTATTTATTTGCGCCGCGCAAGGGTGGCATGCCCTATGCGATCTGCAAAATGTATCTGGAATTGAATGTACGCTTCCCTCAAGATTTACGGTTAAGTACCGTGAAAAATTACGGCAAATATGTTCGCATCTGGTATACGCAGCTCGATGCTTTCGGCGAATACAGAATGGAAAATATAGAGTGTTATTACCGTCGAGATAAAGAAACCGGCCTTTCTGTCGAAAAAATCCTGATTGACCGTCGTGAAGTTGATACAGAAAAAGTTGCGCTTTTTAATAAAATCCTTCCGGTTATCAAACAAAATCCGCCCGATTTAACACTTCCTACCAGACTGCCGGATAGTCTCGAAAACCTGCAAATGAACACCAATGAGTTTCGCTTTCAGCTGAATTTGCCGCAAAAGCTGGCTAAGTAATGCTGTCCAGTTGAATTTAGTTGGGCAAAAGCGCCCAATAGCGTCCCTGTGATTTCATGGGGCCGGCGATGTTCTCGGCATGCTCACCATACCCCCAGAAGACATCACCGCGCACAGGTCCGCGGATCGCGCCGCCGGTATCCTGAGCGATCAGCATACGCTGCAAGCGGCCCAGAGCGGCCAGCGGGGTTTCTATATCGGCCCAGAGCGGCAAGCCATAGGCCAGTAGCGAGCGATCTACTGCCAATGAGCGTCCGGCCGTTAATTCCACCCCTTCACCACCGACCGGGCCAGCACCATCAAGCCGTTTGAAAAATACGTATGAAGCGTTGGTATTCATGATCTCATCGGCTTGATGGGGATGGGTTTCGAGCCATTCGCGGATGGATTGCATCGATACCGTGTCTTTGGTGAGCTGCCCGCGCTTAATCAGCTCACGGCCGACGGCGTAATAAATATGGCCGTTTTGACCAGCGTAGCCGATCCGCAGGATGCCGCCTTCGGCCAGTTCAACCACGCCGGAGCCTTGAATCTGGACAAAGAAGGCATCGACGGGATTATCGACCCAGACCAGAACTTTATCGTTATGCGGCCACTGGCCAGCGACAATTTTTTCACGCGGTTCGTAAGGTTTAAGGTTGCCGTCAACGACGCGCCCGGCGATACGGTGTCCTTTTAAGTCTTCACGAAATTCACCGAGCTGGACCATAACCAGATCTTCCGGGCGCCCATAAAGCGGGGTTTGATACGGCCCGGAGCGCGAAAGCGAGCCTTTGAGCGATGCTTCGTAATAGCCGGTGAACAATCCGGTTTTCTCTTTACCGGCAAGAATTTGGTACGGAGTAAAGCGCGTTTCGAAAAAGTTTTTTAGGATTGCCGGAGTTTTGGGCTCAAGGGCGATAAATTCGCGGCAGGCCGGTTGCCAATGACCATATGTTCCGGCTTGTTCAAGGGCGCCGAAGGCCTGCGCCGGGTCGGCCTTGAGGATACGTTCGCAACTTTTGGCAAAAGCAGGAACCAGCGTCTCAAAATCATCGCCGCCCCAGCCGGGAAGATCGGCAAAGTGCACGGGTTTTATATTCAGTTCTGGTTGCGGCGCTTCAGCCATAGGGCCAGCGCAGGCCGTTAACATGATAAGAATGAGGAATAAAGTTATACGCATGGTTTTTTGAACTGTGTTTTTCATTCATGATAAGCACCCCCACCCTTTCCCTCCCCCTCAAGGGGGGGATGTGTAGGCTTGGTGAACGAAGAGAGCCTAGCCGAAGCTGGGTGGGGGTGTCCAATTTTAAATACGGATAATTGCCCCCCGGTTCAGGTCAAAAGCAGGCTTCCTCGCAATGACATACAGCTTTAATGCGTGTTGGGAACGCGGTCGTTATCGTCTTCGATATCGCTACGGGTTTCATAGACCAGCCAGCTCGGGTCTTTCGATTTAATGTCGCGGCCAAAGGTCCAGATATCGCTCATCTTGACGATGCGGTCCGGGTGACCGGCGATCACTTCGCCCTGTTCGTCACGGGTGACCGTGGTTTCATCAGCGGTGAAGCGCACGGTGATATACGCTATTTTGCCTTCGAGGCGCGCTGCAGTCACGTAGGCTTTACGGATGGCATGGATATCGGTGGTTTCGGTTTCCTTGCGCGTTTCACGCTGCGTAATTGCGGATTCAAAGGCTGTGTAGACTTGCGGGCTGAGTAGATTTTGCAAAGTCTCGCGATCACCTTCGGCGAAGGATTCAACAATCATGGCAAAAGCGTCTTGCGATCCTTCGAGGAAGAAATCGATATCGAAGTTTTTATCGGCTTTGGCGATATCAATCAGGCCGTTTTCCGCCGTTTTATTATCAACGCCGTAATTGCGCCGGGGCTCTTTGGCCAATGCGATGATATTGTCTTCCATTGTGGCCGGACCTTCATCGGGCGACAGGCTTGATGTTTTACGTTCATCTGCGTCCGGAGAGAGATAAGGCGCAGAATGCTCACGCTCCTCGCCGTGGCGCGTTCCCAAAACACTGCGCAGCCAGAACACGAGACCAGCTGCCACCAACGCGTAAACAATTAAATCTGCAGGCACTTTAAGCTTGTCTTCCCTCGTTAAAAAACCACTCTACTCCAGCAATATGTTCGTTCTAACATGCTTTGTCCAATAAAAGCGTTAAAAAGTCCTGATTTGTCTTTTGGGCCGACCTGCCCTAAATTAAGCGGGAATTCGAGTTTTAAGGACCGTTATATGCCTTTTATAATTATTTTTGTCATCGTGCCGTTTATTGAGCTGGCAACCTTTGCCAGCGTTAGTGAATATATCGGCATCTGGACGACGTTGATGCTGGCTTTCCTGACCGCGATCATCGGCGGCTTACTGGTGAAATATCAGGGGCTGCATACGATTTTATCGATGCGTCAGGCGATGGAGCGCGGGCAAATGCCTCTTACGGAGATTTTTGACGGGTTTTGTCTGGTGGCGGCGGGGGCCTTGCTGATTACACCGGGCTTTGTCACCGATACAATTGGTTTTGCCCTCTTGATCCCGCCGGTGCGCGGGTTGCTGCGCTATTATATTCGTAAACATACAAGCTGGGCGGTTTTGGCACAAACAGAGGGGTTTGACGCACGCACTCGTTCCGGTGATCCTGATATTATCGAAGGGGATTATGAGCGCATGGACGATGCCTCGCCAACGAAGCGGGATGAAATCGGGCGCGAGTAGTCATGTGAATTGAAGCGCGGGAATAAACGTGCTAATCACAAATTTGAATTTAAAAACTGGAGTTATTTATGAGCGATCAAGATGCGGATGTGAAAGCTGGAGCGCCAGCGCAACAGCAAATGCCGATCAATATTCTGGCGCAGTATGTGCGCGATTTGTCTTTCGAAAATCCTCTGGCCCCCGAGTCTTTACGTGAAGGACAAGATGCGCCTGAAATGGATATCAATATCGGCATGGATGCCCGTAAACTGGACGATGAAAAAATTGAAAATTTGTATGAAGTGGTTATCGGCCTGCGGGCGGCAGCGATGCGCGGGGAAGACCCGGTGTTTATTCTTGAGCTGCAATATGGCGTAACGGTGGCGCTGAAAGATATTCCCGAAGAGAACCATCACCCGGTTTTGCTGATTGAAATTCCACGGCTAGCCTTTCCGTTCGTGCGCCAAATCGTCAGCGAAACCACAGTGCAAGGCGGATATCCGCCGCTCAATCTTAACCCGGTAGACTTCCAAGCGCTTTACATGCAGCGGTTCAAGGATGAAATAAAGGCGGCGCAGGCGGCTGCGAACGGTAAAGACAAGGCTGCGAAAAAAGCCGTCAAAGACGATAAAAAATAATAAGGAGCAAAATGATGAGGGTTCTTTTTGTTGTGCTGGCGTTGATGATTACCCCTATCGCTTTGAGCGGTTGCAATACTGTTGAAGGAATGGGCAAAGACATTGAAAATGCCGGGCAGTCTATTCAGAAATTATAAATCCGTTTAACCAGTTTTTTGCCAGAGCGGATCTTTGAGCTTTTCAAGCAACTGCCTGTGAGCGGCGAGTTCTTCAGCCGAAGCGTTGTGCGGGCGGGCTTCGCGTTTTTGCTTTTTGGCCGGTTGTATTTTTTTGCTATCCGCACCCGTTGAGACGGTTTTTTTCGCCGCCAGGCCGAGGCCGTGCTGACGGCCCCCCAATAACTCCAGATAGACTTCCGCCAGCAGTTCAGAGTCCAAAAGCGCGCCGTGATAGGTGCGCTCGGTATTATCAATACCAAAACGGCGGCACAGCGCATCAAGGTTGGCCGGAGAGCCGGGAAATTTTTTACGGGCGATGGCCAGTGTGTCGATGACATTGCCCCAGCCAATAGCTTTATGGCCAACCTGACCCAGCTCCCAGTTGATAAATTTCATATCAAATTCGGCGTTGTGAATGACCAATTTGCCGCCCTCAATGAACTCGATAAATTCGCTGTAAATCTGGCTGAAAACGGGTTTATCGGCGACGAAATCATTGGTGATGCCGTGCACGGCGGTGGCTTCGGCGGGAATGTCGCGCTCGGGATTAATATAAAGCTGGAGCGTTTTGCCGGTGGGCAAATGGTTCATCAATTCCACGCAGCCGATCTCAACGATACGGTCGCCAGTGCCTGGGTCCATGCCAGTGGTTTCGGTATCGAGAACGATTTCTTTCACGTGGGTTTCCTTGAGCTTTTCAACGCAGAGTATGGGACGTTTTCAGTGTTAATGCAAAAATCATTTTGGACAATTTCACAGGAACAATGGAGGGGATGTAGCCGTTTTTATTGAGAATCGACATATATTAAACACCCCCACCCAAACCCTTCCCCTCGAGGGGGAGGGATGCGAAGGGTTAGCGAACGCATGTGAGCTTATCCCGAAGCTGGGTGGGGGCGATGAATTTTGTTGAGTACGCCTTTGACCTCGCGCATCATGGTGGCACGGCCCAGCCCGCTATGCACGACAAAATCGGCGCGGGCGCATTTTTCACCATCGGGCATTTGCGTTTTGAGAATAGCGGAGAATTTTTCATTCGTCATGCCGGCGCGGGATAAAACACGGGCTTCCTGTACAAAGGCCGGGGCTGATATGTTGATCGTGTAATCGCAATGCGCATCCGCACCGGTTTCAAAGAGCAGAGGAATATCAAGCGCAACAATATCGCGCCCCAGACCCCGCTGTCGGCGAATGAATTCATTTTGGTCTGCACGAACCAGCGGGTGCAAAATCGCTTCGAGCTTTTTGCGCTCGTACTCGTTTTCAAAAACGATTTTGCCGAGCGCTTCGCGTTTTAAAAAACGCTCGGTCTGTTTAAGCGGATTCCAGAAATGTTTGCGACCGTAAATTTGCGGATAGGCGTAGTAAGGAAACGCTGCGGCGATCGCATACCACGCTTTCGAGCCGTAACACAAAAGGTCGTGCACGGTCTTATCGGCCTCGTGTACCGGCACACCGAGATATTCCAGCATCGCACCCGCGCTGGATTTGCCCATTCCGATGGAGCCTGTCAGGCCGATGACAATCATTTTAAAACCAGCTCATTCAATTCATCTGTGACACCGGGCAACAGGCCGAACCATTCCTTGAAAGCCGGGCGAGCCTGATGGAGCAACATGCCGATACCGGTGACTGTTTTATTGCCGCGCACGCGGGCGGCTTTTAAAAGATCGGTGTCCAGCGGGGCATAGACAATGTCATTGACCAGCGCGTGAACTGGTAGCTTGCCCAGATCAATCTCTAACACGGGTTGACCCTGCATGCCCAGTGCCGTTGTATTGACGAGAAGATCGGCAGTGGTCAGCACCGCGTGACGATTCTTCCAATCCTCGACCGTAATGAAGTTACCAACCTTGCCCATATCCTCGGCAAGATTTTCTGCGCGTTCGCGCGTACGGTTGAGCAAGATAATCTTCCCAATCCGCTCACCGATCAGAGCGCTGACAATGGCGCGTGTGGCCCCGCCTGCGCCGAGAACTACGGCGCATTTGTCTTCGAAGTCGAAATTCGGATCGGTATCCCAGATATTGTGCAAAAAGCCGTAACCATCGGTGTTCATGCCCCGGAGTCTGCCGTTTTCAATGACTACTGTATTGACCGCGCCGATATTTTGAGCATTGTGGTCGATTTTATCACACAGCGCCATAATGGTTTCCTTGTGGGGAACGGTGACGTTAAAGCCTTTATAGCCTTCATCGATCAAACGCTTTACCCCGGTTTCGAGATTCTCGGGAGCAACATCGATGGCCTCGTATATGCCGTTCAGGCCATAAGTATTGATCCAGTAATTGTGGATCAGCGGTGATTTGGAATGGGTGATCGGGTGGCCGATGACGCCGCATTTGATTTGTTTACTCATAAGCCAATCCCCTCTTCTTCGCGCAGATATTTGAGGAGCGGCAATAGGGGCAGTCCCAAAATCGTGAAATAATCGCCTTCGATTTTATCAAAAAGCTGGACGCCCAGCGATTCCAATTCATAGGCTCCGACACTGCGCATGAGGGCTTCACCTGCTTTTTCGACGTAACACGTTAAAAACGCATCGTTAAAATCATGCATGGTCAAGGCGGCGCTTTGCGCCGCTTGCCAGAGGATCTCATCATTTTTTGCAACACAAACGGCGGAAATCAAGTGGTGGGTTTTGCCACACAGGTTTTGCAATTTGGCTTTGGCGTCTTCGGGGCTGGCCGCTTTTGAAAGTAACTGTCCGTCATATTCGAGAACCTGATCGGCGCCAATGATTAGTGCGCCGGGGTTTTCGCCCGCGATATGAAGGGCCTTGGCTGCGGCGAGGCGGGCCGCAATTTCGGATGGCCCTGCCCCGCCTTCCAGCGCTGCGCTGGTGATCGATGCTTCGTCAAGATCGGCAGGCAGGGCCGTAAATTTCAGCCCGGCGGCGCGGAGCATTTCAGTCCGGGCCTTGCTCTGTGAAGCAAGAATGAGGCTCATGAGCCCTCCTCTTGGCTTTCATTTTCAGCCTTGGCCTGTTTTTCAAGGCGAGCTTGCAAGAGCGCCAGAATTTCGGCGGCAGTTTCCTCGATGGAGCGTTTGGTCACGTCAATCACCGGCCAGCCTTTTTTGCTGTAGAGGCGGCGAGCCTTGCGCACTTCTTCTTCGATGGCTTCTTCATCAAGATAGGCGTTGTCCTCAATATGGGCCGGGGCGTCCTGCTCTTTGGCATTTAATCGGGTGCGGCGCAAATGCATGAGACGCTGGGGTGAAGCGGTCAAGCCGACATACATCGGAGCTTCGAGTGAGAGTTTTTCATCCGGCGGCGCGACGCCGGGGACCAGCGGGATGTTAGCGACCTTAATCCCGCGGCGGGCCAAAAACACAGAGGTTGGCGTCTTGGAAGTGCGCGAAACGCCGACCAAAATGACATCGGCTTTAGAGAGGCCTTTAAGGGTTTTCCCGTCATCATGATGCATGGCGTATTCGACGGCCTCGACGCGTTTATAATAAGCATCATCCATCGCGTGTTGCAGCCCCGGGACTCCCTTGGCATGCTCACCGAGATAGGTTGAAAGGCTGCGAATAATCGGGTCGAGCACGGCGACGCAGGGAATGTTTTGTTCCTCGCAGAAATCCTGCAAACGGTGACGCATTTTGCGATCAACAAAGGTGAAAATCACCGGGCCGGGGGTTTCCTTAATGCGGGCAATCACCCGCTCAAGCTGGCGCTCGGAACGAACCAAGGGCCAGAATTTCTGGATCGGCTCGATATGTTCGAACTGGGCCAGACAAGCGCGGGCCAGTCCCAACAGTGTCGTACCGGTCGCATCGGAGACGAGATGGACGTGAAACTGCTTTGAAGGTGTTTCTGTTTCTTCGCTCATGCCGCTATATTAAAGCGATTGAACTCAAATGCAATTTAAGAAATACTCTCTTCTTCCGGGGTAAAAAGGCCGCCGGGGAAGATTCTTTCGGCCAATGCAGCGCTGCGAAACGGCACGCTTTGAACGCGGGTGACTTTCAGGTCATAAATAATCTGCATGAAATGGGCCTGATTGATCGCATCACTCAGCCCGGCGTAAAGCGGGTCGGCGAGAATTTCCCGACCCTGCCCTTGCAGGTAGGCCGTACGGTCCGGCAGGCAGGACAGCCTTTCAACTGCAATGGCGCTTAGTTTTTTATGGCCGAAGGTTTCGCGGCCCTGAGCATCTTCAATCAAACTATCCATGTAGTTTAAAGCTTCGTGATCACAGGCATTGATGCGGCGCTCTTCACGAAACCACTGGCCGAACGCGGCAGCCAAGGCTTTGCCGTTGAACAAAGATGACGGATCGCGATCAAGATAGCCGGAAAAACGCATCGCCAAATCACCGTCTTCCGAGCCGATCATGTGACGCCAAAGACTGCCCTGGCCTTCCGCGCGCAGCTCCCAGGCCACAAGAACGGCCAGAATATCGAGATCGGCCGCGCGGACGCGTTCGAGCATCAGAACTTCTTCGGGACCATAATCTACATCGAAACCGCCGTGGCGTTTTTCCTGCCATACATCACGCAGGGCGCGGATCATGGATACCAGCAGTGAATTTTTAAAGTAGGCTGAACGACCCAGCGCCGAGATCGGCAGACTTTGATCGGACAGAATGATCTGTTTTTGCGGGACATCGATATGAAAATCCGGGCCTTCTAAAGCATCAATATCCATTGTCCAGCCAAGCTTTTTGGCTTCAGCCAGCATGGTGCGTGCACTGGGGCTTTGCGACAGTGTTTCGCGCGTCCAACTGAGCAAATCGTCTTTGTTGTCAATGTACTGATGTGAAGCTTCAGCCGGGCGATCGGTAAACTCTACCGGTTCGTATGAAATTTTTCCTGCGTCTTGTGACTCAAAATCTGTCATGTCACACACTCTGTTCCCCTGCGCATTACTCAAGTCGAAAACCCGGATATGAGATTTACAGCCATACGCATTGTGGTTTGATCTCCCGGCGTTATTCGGACGGCATTCTACGAATATAGACGACATTGGATATGCCCCCTCTGTCCGTAGTACGTTTGGATCTTGATTTTGAAGCCAGTCGTTTGGCGTTTTTCCGAGAGTTATCCCCCGTTTCGTTTTCGCACGCCGGGTTCCCTTCATTTTCGAAGAGTGTAATGATTTCGGCGCTTTGGCCTGCACTTTCCCCGATTGGTGCGATTGAAAAGAACGCATCGTCCTGACCCCTTGATTTCTGGTTTTGTGCCGACGCGCGAGCGGCGCCAGCGGTGAGACCAGAAGAGGTTTGCAACTCTTGTTCCGATTCACGGAATGAGCGCTCGAACTTGATAAACCAAAGGAAATTAGCGTTTGAACGGTCGCGCACATCGGTAAAAATCGCATCATCCATGATGGTCAGGGCATGTTCTGCTAGGTAATTTTTGCCGAAAGGCATTTCGCCCAACGCGGCAATCAGGTTCGGCGTGATGCTTTGCTCGGCCTCGGATAAATCAAAGACATAGCCCTTGTAATCCGCCAGCATCTGGTTAATCAGCGCCTTGTCCTGCGCGCGGCAGCGTTCTGAGAGAAACCAGCTTTCAAAGACGGAAGCGGCGGCCAGACCGTTATTAATCGTGCGGAAATCGAGGAAAGCCTCGCGGGCAAACGCGCGGCCCAGATCGGCCATTGATGAATTTTCAATGCGTTCCCACGCAGATTTTTTACCCGATAGCTGGAGCTCCCATGCGATGCGGATCGTAGAGACCACCAGATCGGCGACCTGCGCCCGGTTAATCAGCACCGCATTATCCGGATGGAACATCAGCGGATTAATCAACGCGCCTTGACGGTGCTGCCAATGACGGCGGAGTTCACATGCAGCCACCAGAAGCCGGTCGGCATCGCTGAGATTTGGATTGATAAGAATAATGCCGTTAGCGCGGTCATAGTGGGCTGTTTCAACCTGCGATGAATAGCGCAGCGTAATGCCGTGATCCTGAGCGCAGGCCAAGTACGCTGTGGCCAAACGGCTTTCGCGCAACGTGTCCAACAATGTTTCGATTTTAGAATTATCTTCGATCTTCGCAGGTTTCATCATTTGAGTAGCGTTTGACAAGAAGTCATCCATTTTGGAATTATCATCGCTGATAAAACTTGCAGACAGTTTATCGAGGCTATCGATCTCTTTCTTTAAAGAGCGAATTTCGCTCTCAAGAATGCCCATGTCGGCCGCATCGAAGCTGAAATCTTCTTCATCGTCGTAAGCATAATCATAATCCATGTAAAATAGCGGCCGGTCACCGATGATGGTGCAAATAACCGGCTGGGTGTTGTTCAACGTATAGGCTACCCGGCATGCCGGACGCATGGCCTGTTTTGCTCCTGTGATATCCCCAAATGTATCGCTCATGACGAACCCAATTTTTGTTAAATTTTGAAAACCCTTACCCGCCACGCGGATGCATGGCTTACGGTTCTATTATGCGGGGCAAGTTCTTAATGAAACCTTTCCAAAAAGCGAAAAAAACATGAAAAATCAAAGAAATAGCTCGCATTATAGAAAATATGGGCGGATTTTAACCACCTCTTAATCTTCGGTTTACGAGTTATTATTCTTTGTTGAAAAGGCGTTAAAATTTGCCCGCCGGTTTCAGCGGGCAATTACAGGGCTTGAATTTATCGATTTTTGTTTTTTAGCCAGTTTGTTTTTCCAGCTCGGCCAGAAGGCGCAGAACGTCTTTTGAAGCGTCTTCGACCTTTTCGATCTCAGCCAGAGCCTGATCGAATTTCTTGTCATTATAATAACGCACCGCCTGAATACCGTGCTTATGGACCAGTTCGTGAGGCCCTATTAATTCTTTAAATAACGGGTTGTTAAGCAAATTCGAATCTTCGACTTTATCGTACCATTTGCCCAGTCTGCAGGAATGGTGGTCGGCCAGTTCATCGGGGTTTAGACCTTCCCGACCTGCAACCATATTCGCCAGTCGTTTTTTCCAAAGAACATGGTCTGACTGTGCGAGTTTTATCACTTTGTTGGGTACATTATATTCGGCGAGTGAAGTGATCTGACCGGTAATCAATTTTTCAACCTCATCCATGGCGCTGACAATTTTTTCGATGCCTTGTACGCTGTTACTGCTTGAGCTTGCAATCATTGATATGCCCTCAGCAACTTCATTGGATGCTTGGTTTTGTTCGCCTAAGGTATTTGAAATGTGAGCTGTGTTTTCTGAAACGGTGTTAATTTTTTCGTTAATTTCGTTGACACGTTCATCAACAGTTTCCATGGCTTTCTGGCCGTCTCTCACAGCCTGTGTACTGCGGTCCATAGAGCCAAGAACATTTTGCATTTCATTTTGTAAGTTTATGATGATGTCGCTGATGGCTTCGGTCGATTTTGCGGTTTCCTGTGACAATGTTTTAACTTCACCAGCGACGACGGCAAAGCCTTTCCCGGCATCTCCAGCGCGGGCGGCTTCTATTGTTGCGTTGAGCGCCAAGAGGTTAGTTTGTTCGGCAATCTTTTTGATGTCTTCGGCTATCGCACCAATTTTTTCGGTAAATTTCGCCAGCACATTGACCTGATTGACCCCTTCATTCACCGCGTTGGTAATGTTATTCATCCCTTCGGATGCCACCTGCACCGCAGCCGAACCGGCACGCGTGGCTTTATGGGCTTCCCTGGCTTGTTCAGCAATTGAACTGCCATAGCGCTCTATTTCTTTAACTGTAGCGACCATTTCTTCGGCTGCAGCGGCAATGCCTTGCGTTTGTTGATCGACGGTTCGCAAATTTGAAAGCATATTGGCTGAAAAAATTGCCGTTTCATTAGCCTCAATCGAGAGATTCACGCAGCGGCTCATTTCCACCATGACGTGATTTTGCATTTTTTGCATGACCTGGCCGATCATATGGGCGATTTCATCGTCCGATTCAGGGCATTCCAACAAATTGTTGTCTAAAAGATTTTGCAGATATTTTTTGATTTCATCTTTTTTGCCTGTCTTTTCGACCTCTTGTAATGCATTGTCTTGCATACTGGTCGTGGGTGTGGTGTCTGATTTTGGGTGATTTTTGCGCATGAAATTAATCATCTTTTGTCCTTATCATACCTATATAAATTTTACTTAGAAGAATTATTGACCGAATGTGTCGTCAAGAACCGGCATGTCTTCGACGAGCAATTCTTCATCACCGAGAGAGACAAAACCTTTTGGGTCGACTTTGATTTTACTCTTAAACAGGCTGTCTTTGAACACCATAGTAACGTCCAAAATAAAATAGCCGTTCTTATCAATTTCGTTCAACGTCACCGGAACAAGCATCTGACCAATCGCCTTGCGCGCCGAAGGCGGCGGGTCTTCTTTCCAGGCGATGTCGTCAACATTTTCAACAATGATGAACCGACCATGGCGGCCGCGCACATAGGTGAAGAAAAACCGCACATAGTCTTCGATATTTTCAGCCTTAAGGTTAATGGGAAGTTTTTGGTTGAGCTCGTAGATCGGCTCATTTGAAAAATTCAGGATGACAAAATTATCAGCACTATATAGCGCAAAGCGGCGCAGCGGCGGAACAGACGCATAATCGGCAATATCGAACAGGCGATAGCCGGGATAAAAAGACACGCTCTGCGCCAAAATCGTTGTTTCTACCGGGTCAAAGACACTGCCGTCAAATTCGGGGTTGAGACGGTCGAGAATTGTGGCAATCTCTTCAAGTTCGAGTTTTGTGGAGGCTTCTTGATACATGTAATAACCGGCAGGTTTTGCGCTTTCTTCGTATCATGCTTAACACAAAATCGATTCTGCGCATAGGTCTGTGTGTAACGCTTGAAAGAATCGCAGGATAAATGTGGGATGAAGTTATCCGGAATTCATGCCGGTTTTTAAAGGGGAGTCTTCCCCATGGGGAAAACAGATTTTTGGAGGTTTTCTTTTTTCTGGGCGAATCATGGCGAATCGACAGGAAATAAAGGGATGGGGATTTACGGTTCTGGGGGTAAAAATCGGGATAGAAAGTTTTGCCCGAAACCCACAGGACCTATAACAATAAAATCCTTTTTAAAATATATATAAGGATTAGTATGACGAGCTTGAATATCTGAGACGGGAAGAGAGATTTGCGAAATATTGCAGCCCAAAATTTGAGAACGGATAAGGTTTTTCTGGATGCGTTAAACGGTATTGCGCATGAGCGTCCGCCGTTTTGGTTTATGCGTCAGGCCGGGCGGTATTTGCCAGAGTATCGCGAGCTGCGCGCGCAAAAAGGCGGTTTTCTGGAGATGGCGTTTGATCCTGCTTGCGCGTGTGAGATTACGATGCAGCCGTTGCGGCGGTTTGGCATGGATGCAGCGATTTTGTTTTCGGATATTTTGACGGTGCCGATGGCATTGGGGCAATCGCTGGAGTTTGCCGCGGGTGAGGGGCCGAAGCTGGGTGCGTTGAATGTTGGGGCGCTCAACTATGCGGAATTTTCAAAGTTGGATCCGGTGTATGAAGCGATCAGGAATATTAAAACGGCGTTGAAGGTTGAAGGGTTTAACAATACGGCGTTGATCGGGTTTGCCGGGGCGCCGTGGACGGTGGCAACTTATATGGTTGAAGGGGGATCGTCGAAAGATTTTCTGAAAACGAAATTGATGATGTATCAGCGTCCGGAAGAGTTTGCGGCGTTGATGGATATGTTGGTCGAGGCGACGGCGACGTATTTGATTAATCAGATCAATGCAGGTGCTGAGGCGGTACAGATTTTTGACAGTTGGGCCGGGGCGCTGGATGCGCAGGGTTTTAAGCGCTGGTGCGTTCAGCCAACACGGAAAATTGTCGAGATGGTCAGGGCGGCGCATCCGCATGTGCCGATTATCGGTTTTCCCAAGGGGGCCGGATATAATTATCTAAGCTATGCACAAGGGACCGGGGTGAGTGCGCTGGGGCTGGATCAGCATGTGCCGGTGGACTGGGCTGCGCGCGCGTTACAGTCTTTGTGCCCGGTGCAGGGAAATCTGGACCCGGCGATTTTGATGGCAGGTGGGGATGCGCTTGTGCTGGCCGTCGAACAGATCTTAAGCGCACTCTCGGGCGGGCCGTTTGTGTTTAATCTCGGGCACGGCATCCACAAGGATACGCCTGTGGAACATGTCGAGCAGCTGGTGAAATTGATTAAGGGGGAATTTTAATCGATGAGCCGAAAAGTTGCGGTGGTGCTGTTTAATCTTGGCGGGCCGGATTCGAAAAATGCGATTCGGCCGTTCCTGCTGAATTTTTTCATGGATAAAAACATTATCCGCCTTCCCGTGCCGTTTCGCTGTTTGCTGGCTAATATGATCGCGAATAAACGTTCAAGGCGTGAGGCCGGGCAAAGCTATGGCGAACTTGGCGATCGGTCGCCTTTGCTTGAGAATACCGATAAGCAGCGCAAGGCGCTTGAAAAAGCGTTGAAAGCGGATTCACGTGAAACACAGTTCAAAGTGTTTACCTGCATGCGTTACTGGCATCCGATGGCGCCGCAGGTGGTGCGCGAAGTGCGGGATTGGGGCGCGGAGAAGATTGTCATTTTGCCGCTCTACCCGCAGTTTTCAACGACAACGACGTGGTCGTCGCTGGAGCAATGGAACAAAGCGATGTTTGAAGCGGGGATGGACCTTCCGACATCGATCATTTGCTGTTATCACGAAAATGCCGGGTATGTTGAGGCGTCCGCCGAGCTCATCCACGAGCAGTACGACAAGGCGGTAAAGGATGGTCATGAAGCGGCGCGGGTTTTGTTTTCTGCGCACGGTTTGCCGGAAAAGATTGTGAAGGATGGCGATCCTTATCAGTGGCAGTGTGAACGTTCGGCGCAGGCGATTGTGAAAGCGTTGGGGATTGAGGGGCTGGATTACCAGTATTGCTATCAATCCCGGGTGGGGCCGCAAAAATGGATTGGTCCATCGCTGGATGAGGCGCTGGTCAGGGCGGCACAGGATCAAAAAGCCGTGATTGTTTATCCGCATGCCTTTACGCAGGAGCATGTCGAAACGCTGGTTGAGTTGGACGTGGAGTATAAGCATGAGGCCGAAAAACTTGGCGTTTCCGGGTATTATCGCGCTTCTACAGTCGGTACGCATAAGGCGTTTATTGCCGGGCTGGCAGGATTGGTTTCCGATCATCTCGATAAAACCGGCGTTGCGCCGGAAGGTGGGGAGTGCCCTTGCCCGGCGGAATTTGGACGATGTTGCGTGCGAATGCAGACAGCGGGAGCGTTATCTCAAAGGAAAGCGGCTTAAACATGCAGGATTTTCTTCTTCAAAATTATGAATGGGTTCGGGCGCTGCATATTATCAGTGTCATTGCGTGGATGGCGGGGCTGTTTTATCTGCCGCGGTTGTTTGTTTATCATACACGTGCAGCGGCGGGGTCGGAGATGTCCGAGACGTTCAAGGTCATGGAATTGAAGCTGCTGCGCTATATTATGGGGCCGGCTTCGATTGCCAGCTGGATTTTCGGGCTGGCGATGCTTTATGCCAATCCGGGGATGCTGTCGGGCGGGGGCTGGATGCATGTGAAGCTGACGGCGGTAGTGCTCATGACCGGGTTTCATCACATGCTGATGATTTGGCGTAAGCAGTTTGCCAAGGATGAGAATAAGCATTCGGAGAAATTTTACCGTTGGGTGAATGAAGCACCGACGGTGTTGATGATCATCATCGTCATTATGGCGGTTGTGCAGCCGTTTTAATTTTCATATTAATATTTTCGAAACTTTGAGCCTTTACAGTAAAATGATGCGATAAGTGCTTGACAGCATTTTATCCTTATGGTTAAAGGGAAGTGTCTTTAAGGATCAATCCATAACATTTTGGACGATGTTGATTTGAGCTGCGTATATGTGGCCGCAAATTGAAGAGAGACTGAGCGCTGGATGAAGCGGCTGAAGAGGCCCGGCGCGTTTTAGGCAAGATTTCCAAACAAATTTTAGTGACCACCGCAACCTGAACTTTAATAATAGATCACACACAACACCGGTTTTATCAAAAAGCGAAAAATCCCATGAATTTACAAGAACTTAAAACCCGTTCCCCGGCTGAACTTCTGGCTTTTGCGGAAGAGCTTGAGATTGAAAATTGCAGCGCGATGCGCAAGCAGGACATGATGTTTGCGATTTTGAAACAGTTGGCCCAGCAAGGGACACCGATTTCCGGTGCCGGGGTGCTTGAGGTTTTGCAGGACGGGTTTGGCTTCCTGCGCTCTCCGGAGGAAAATTATTTGCCCGGGCCGGATGATATTTATGTCAGCCCGTCGCAAATTCGCCGTTTTGGTCTGCGGACCGGGGATACGGTTGAAGGCGAAATTCGCGCGCCGAAAGATTCCGAGCGCTATTTTGCACTGCTTAAGGTGGGTTCGATTAACAATGAGACCTCAGATAAGCTGCGCCACCGGATCAATTTTGATAACCTGACCCCGCTGTATCCGGATCGGAAGATCAAGCTGGAGCTGGACGATCCGACGAAAAAAGACAATGTGCAGCGAGTGATCGAGCTGACTTCGCCGATCGGTTTCGGACAGCGGGCGCTGATCGTCGCGCCGCCACGTACAGGTAAAACCGTGATGTTGCAAAATATTGCAACTTCGATTGCGACCAATCATCCCGATGCCTATCTCATCGTGCTCTTGATTGACGAACGCCCGGAAGAAGTGACTGATATGGCGCGCAGCGTGCGCGGTGAGGTCGTTTCTTCAACGTTTGACGAGCCGGCTTCCCGGCACGTACAGGTCGCGGAAATGGTGATGGAAAAGGCCAAGCGGCTGACCGAACATAAGCGCGATGTGGTGATTTTGCTCGATTCCATTACCCGTCTGGCGCGGGCGTATAACACGGTTGTACCGTCATCCGGTAAGGTTTTGACCGGGGGTGTGGATGCGAATGCGCTGCAACGTCCCAAAAGATTCTTCGGCGCGGCGCGGAATATCGAACAAGGCGGGTCCTTGACGATTATCGCCACGGCGCTGATTGATACCGGATCACGGATGGATGAGGTGATTTTCGAAGAATTTAAAGGGACCGGTAACTCTGAAATTGTTCTGGACCGCAAGATTTCCGATAAGCGCGTCTTCCCGGCGATTGATATTCAAAAATCAGGGACACGGAAAGAAGAGCTGCTGGTTGATAAGGATACTCTACAAAAAATGTGGGTTCTGCGCCGTATTTTGACGCCGATGGGCACCGTCGATGCGGTTGAGTTTCTGCTGGGCAAGATGAAGCAGACGAAGAACAATGACGAGTTCTTCAATGCCATGAACCAGTAAGATACTGAAATTTCTAATCTTTCGATGAATCTTCTAATAATTCACGCATAGTAAAGGCGATGAAGTCGCGCTGGCTGAGCATGCCTATCAGTTTGCCATCGCTATCGACAACCGGCATATGGCGGAAGCGACCGTGATTCATGCGGCCCATGCATAGAAGAGCAGAGTCGTTGGTGGTGGCGGTTTCTATACCGCTGGACATGACATCTGCGATTTGGGTGTTCTCGATGTCACGGCCCTGACCGACAACGCGGACCAGCAAATCCCGTTCGGTAAAAATACCGACCAGTTCATCATTTTTTACAACTGCGGCGGCGCCGAAATGTTTGTAGGTCATGGAAACGACGACATCATAGACTGTGTCTTCGGGGCGGCAGGTCAGGACCTGTTTGCGGTTTTTAAACTCAGGCATGTCGGCTATATGCATGTGTTTTTTCCTTTCAAGTTCATGGTTAAAGCACTGAAATTCTATGGCTTCCAAGGTTCATTGTAACCGATTTATGCTGATAAAGATCTAAACATACGCCGGTATTTAAACCAAAATTATTTTAATTTTTGGGCAAATTATTCACTTAATCATTTGAAAAACAACACAAAATCGAAACGATAACATTTGCCATAATGTAATTTTTATGGTGGGATGAAGATATAAGCCTGACCAATCCAAAAGGTTATAAAAAACAAAAGACGGGTTCGCATCTAAGTGGCTGAAAAGGTCGGGGCGTAAAAAATAAAAAGTGCGTAAGACTTAGGTGGGTAACATGAACATTTTTAAACGTTCCAGTCATTGGAAAACAGATCCACGCGCAGCCTATATTCCCGGCGCCGTGCTCGCATCTCTTGTATTGATCATCTGTCTCACTGTAGGACCAGCCTGGTCGTTTGAGGCTGTCGAAAGCCAACAAACGCTTGAAGGCTCTGATCTGGGTTTGATAACCAGCTATCCTACGCAACCGTCTTCCCCGACCGTGGTGGATCCATGCCTTCCCTTGCTCAAATCCATCCGTCATACTCCCCCCGTATCTGCCATGGATCGGAACCAGCGCTCGGCTGGAAAAGCGGCAGCTGCAGGCTTAATCTTGGGTGTGCGTTTTGCCCTCTCGCCCCTGCAAAAGGTTAAGTCTCGTGCTGATAGACCGCGTTTGGACATCTGGCAACCAACTGGCGCAAATAGCGGTGACCGTTCTGCTCTCGCGGTCACAGCGTATCGTCAATGTCAGAAAGAACAAGCGCTTAAGGCTCTCAGTGAATTTCGATGGGCTCGCTAATCGCTATTCTTTACTTCGCTCGTTCATACATGGCGAAGGGCGCATCGAAAGATTAAGACTGCTGCAAAACATTAAAGTGACTGTCCCTCGCGTCGCTGGTCGTCTCAGAAAGCCTCCCACACAGGTTCTTTTGAGACGACCTCCCTCCTTTTGGGGGATGGTTTTATTTTTCGAACAAGCTTTCCAGTGATTTTTTCATGGCGCTTTTGAGATACGTTTTTGCTAGTCCGTATCCTGCGCCGAGTGCGATAAGTGTTGCTGTCGCGTCCGCCATCAGGACTGCATTGTTGATGTGTGGAAGGTAGGGTAAAAGCGCAGGCTTGCCGACGGCCCAATAGGCCGCGAACAATCCAGCGGCGGTGGTAAGGCCTAAAATAATGCTGATCATGCGGGGGTTTTTACCCAGCAGGCCGATGGCTTTGTAGGCCATCAAGACCAGTTTGCGGGTGCCGTCTTCGGACAGGCCGATCGGGTTTTTCTCAGCGATAATTTTGAGGGCCTTTTTCGGGCCGAATTTTGATGTGGCGAGCAGGATTTCCTGCAAAGTGCGGTAGCGCCCGGCTTTTTGGACGAGGCTGGCTGTATCGCCCTGTCCCATCGCGGCGGCTTTAAGCTCTTTAATGCCCGGACCCATGATTTTTTCGAGGAAAGGCGGCATATCGTAGAGTTTGGCCTGTGTGCCGAACAGAAAAGCCGGGATTTCGAGCTTTTCTTTCAGCATGAACATGACATGGGCCATCGGGACTTTGATGTGATAGGGAATCGAGATGTCGTTACGTTCCTGTTCGAGTTCCTTGTGGCGGTGAACGACCTGCATATTTGAGTGAAACTGGATGTTCGAGCCGAGAAGGTCGAGTTTTTCAAGCGCTTGTGGCGGAATGGTTTTACGATCAATCTGGTAGTGGGCTATCGGATTGATTTCGGCGAGACACAATACAGAGTTCCACGCGTGACCGTTACATTGTTTACATTGCATGGTGCCAACGGCTTTGCACATTGAGCACGGAACTTCGCGGGCTTCGTGACATTGGGTGCAGCCAATACGGCCGGTGCCGTTACAGCGCATACATTGCTGATTTTGATTATTGGCCCCCTGAATATATTGACGCCCTCCGCAGGTAGGGCAGGTTTCCGAGCCGCGGGCATGGCAGCGCGGGCATGGCTCGCGCCCCTTGCCATGACAGCGCGGGCACGGGATTTTGCCTTTGGCCCCGCAGGCATTGCACGGTTCATGGGCGACGAAATCCTTATGCAGGAACGGCAGTTTGATCAAAACACCTTCCAGGCACAGCCCTTTGTCCGGACGCTTGAGGACAGCGTCGCGGATGCGTTCAACGACATCGAGACTATGGATGATTTTGTGCGTTTCCTTGTTCACGGCGCCCTGAAAAGCGCCCGCATTGGGGACAAGCATCGCGCCGGAAATTTTACCGGCCTGGCGTTTGGTCGAAAGTCTGGTATCCAGCGTAAGTTCTGTGATGGCAAGGAATTCAAGGGTTTCGCCATCGTAGGCGGTGATGTCAACATCATCGTTTTTCAGGCCGTTGCCTTTGATGGCGGCGCACATTTGCTCTAAAGCTTTGGTTTTGAGCTCAGGGTCGATTTCGGAATGATAGACTTTGGTGTTGAGCGCTTCGGAGCCGGAGCCGGTTTGGGGCGCTTCGCCCGGTGGGTCTTGCGGCTCATCGTTCATCTTTAACCCCTAGAGTTTTGCTTTATCTGTGTTAAAAGCTTGAAATTCATAAGAGCATAAAAGATGGGATGAGATCAATGAAAGTGACGTTTGATATCGATTGTACACCGGAAGAAGCGCGGAAATTTTTGGGCCTGCCGGATGTGGCGCCGATGCAAGAGGCGATGATGAAAGAGTTGCAGGATAAAATGAGCGAAAATGTCAAAGCCATGGATCCGGAAACGATGATGAAAACATGGTTTCCGACGGCTATGCAGAATATGAGCGATATGCAAAAGATGTTCTGGGGCCAGATGGGCGTGAAAACAGGCGGTCAGGAATAGATGAGCGAAGTTCCCTCCATTAAACCGCTGGATATAGAGTCGCTGGATTTTGCAGCCTATGACATGCATTTGGCGGATTGCATTATTTTAGGGGCGGATGGCCGCATTGTTCTGCAGCAACGCCCCGGCAAAGGGGAAGGTTCTTTGCCCATTTTAAGTGCGTTTGAGGGTCATGTTGAGGCTGGTGAAACAGTTATGCAGGGGCTGGTCCGTGAGATTGAAGAGGAGCTGGGGGCCGTGATGTCCCCGGAGGACATTACATTTATCGGTGCGGTGAGTGAAGATTTTACCAATCATCGCGAGGTTGTGCATCTTCATTTCTGGCATGATAAAGATGATCGGATTACCGGTTGTTATGAATTTGAAGCGCTGCGTTTTTCTGATATTGAGCATGTTTTTACGCATCCGGGCGTTATGGATTATGTGCGCTGGGGGCTTTATCGCTGCAAGGAAAAGGGGCTTTTGTCTTAAATGAACGACACGATTTTTGCATTGGCCAGTGGGCCGGGCCGGGTCGGCGTGGCAGTGATCCGGGTGTCGGGGCCGCAGAGCTGGGCGGGTTTACAGGCATTGACGGGCCGGGCGGATTTTACCCCGAGGATGGCGGCTTTGGTTGATTTGCGCGTTAAGGATTCACGTGAAACGTTGGATCGGGCCCTTGTTCTGCCATTTAAAGCTCCGGCAAGCTATACGGGCGAAGATACGGTTGAATATCATCTGCATGGCGGGCGGGCCGTCGTTGATGCGGTCTTGGGCGCTTTGGCGGGCCTTGAGGGCCACCGGATGGCCGAGCCGGGGGAATTTACCCGCCGGGCGTTTGAAAACGGCAAGATGGATTTGACCGAAGCCGAAGCGGTGGCCGATTTGATCGATGCGGAAACGCAGGCCCAGCGTTTACAGGCGTTATCGCAGATGGGCGGCGCTTTGATGGGCCTTTATGAGGGGTGGAGTGAGACGCTCAAGCGGGCCTTGGCGCATTTGGAGGCGGATATTGAATTTCCCGACGAGGATTTGCCGGAAGGGATTGCGCCGGAGATTACGGCAGATTTGAACGAAATTTCACAGGAGATGGAGGATCATCTGAACGATAACCGGCGTGGGGAACGGTTGCGTGAGGGAATCACGATCGTGGTGATCGGCGCGCCGAATGTGGGGAAGTCTTCATTGGTGAATGCGCTGGCGCAGCGCGATGTGGCAATTACTTCCGAGATGGCCGGGACAACCCGCGATGTGATCGAGGCGCATCTGGATCTGGGCGGATATCCGGTGATTTTGGCGGATACGGCGGGTCTGCGGCCCGATCAAATTGGCGCCGAGGGGCAGGAGGGGATTGAGTCTGAAGGGATTCGCCGGGCCTTAACGCGGGCTGAGCAAGCGGATATTACGTTGCTGGTGTTTGATGCCAGCGCGCCGGAGGTCGATGCGCATACACTCGCGCTGATTGACGAGCGGGCGATTCTGCTGGCGAACAAGATGGATAAGGGTGGGGCAAAGGCTCAGATTGATGCGGCGTTGCCGATTTCGGTGGCGAGCGGGGAAGGCTTGTCGGAATTGCTGCGGGTTTTGGAAGAGCGCATTCGAGGTATGATCGGGGTGCGCGAGGCCCCTGCCCTGACCCGCCAGCGTCATCGCAGCCATATTGAAGAGGCTCTGGAAGCTTTGCAACGGAGCCTGAATGCCGATCTGCCCGAGCTGGTGGCGGAAGATGTCCGGCTGGCTGTGCGGTCGCTGGGGCGGATTACCGGCCGGGTGGATGTCGAAGATTTGCTGGATGTGATTTTCCGCGATTTTTGTATCGGGAAGTGAGTTTAGGCCGCGTGGGCGTGGAGTGTATCATTTTGCGTCGGTGGGTCGGGCGTGTCCGGAATTACAAGGGCCATGATGAACGGACAGGTTGCCTTGGCTAGCAGTTTTTTACTCGGTGCGTGAATGTGTTTGCCGGGTTCAAGGCCTTTGTTGGCCATAGCGAATTGTCCGCGTAAGGCCATATAGTCTATGGCCGGGCTAGAGTTTGGATGGCCCAAAGCCTTTCGTAGAAAATATTCGGCGATGTAGGAGGTGCGCGGGGCGCCGCCATGTCTGATGTCTATGTGACTACTCATGGCGAAGCTTTGGTAAATTTCAACGCCTCTGTCACCATATTGCTGATGGAACAAGGCGTTGATTTCTCCAAGGGTCGGGCGATTGAGGATGTGATCGACAGACATTCTTGCGGGCGAAATTCGTTTTGTTTTTCAATGTATCGTAAGCCGTTTCCTTATATGAGTAGGCGCCAAGTTTTCCGGGGCGTCAACGCATATTTCCAGAAAAAATTAAAACTGTATTTCTGTGAATAAAAAATGTATAAGTCCGGCATGGAAAACGAGTTTGACGTGATTGTTGTTGGCGGGGGCCACGCCGGATGTGAGGCGGCGGCGGCCAGCGCGCGCGCTGGCGCGAAGACGGCTTTGCTGACCCATAAGCTGTCCACGATTGGCGTGATGTCGTGTAACCCGGCGATTGGGGGGTTGGGTAAAGGTCATCTGGTGCGTGAAATTGATGCGCTGGATGGGCTGATGGGGCGGATTATCGATCAGGCCGGTATTCAGTTCCGGATGCTGAATGCGTCGAAAGGCCCGGCGGTGCGCGGCCCGCGCGCGCAGGCGGATCGCAAGCTGTATCGTGAGGCGATGCAGGCGGAATTGTCGGATTACTCAAATTTAACGCTGGTTGAAGGCGCGGCTGAGGATCTTATTCTTGATGAGACTGGTGAAGTTGCTGGGGTGAAAACGCAAGACGGGCGCGAATTTTCCTGTAAGGCCGTGGTGCTAACGACCGGGACGTTCTTGCGCGGGATGATTCACCGAGGGGAAGAGCAAACCCCAGCTGGACGGGTCGGTGAAGAACCGGCGATCGGGCTGGCGTTGACGCTGGAACGGCTGGGCTTTCCTTTGGGGCGTTTGAAGACCGGGACCCCTGCCCGGCTGGACGGGCGCACGATTGACTGGGGCCAATGCGAGGAACAACCCGGCGATGCCCGGCCGCAGCCTTTTTCCACCATGAATAGCGAAATCACCGTGCCGCAAATTTCCTGTCACATCACCTACACGACGGAAGAGACGCATAAGATTATTGCCGACAATATTCACCGCAGCGCGATGTATTCGGGCAATATTTCCGGCGTGGGGCCGCGCTATTGTCCGTCGATTGAGGATAAGATTAACCGTTTTGCGGATAAGCCGCGTCATCAGGTGTTTTTGGAGCCGGAGGGGCTGGATGATCATACGGTGTATCCGAACGGGATTTCGACCTCGTTGCCCGTCGAGGTCCAGGATGCCTATATTCATTCGATCCCGGGCCTCGAGAATGTGAAAGTTTTGGAGTGGGGCTATGCGATTGAATATGATTATTGCGATCCACGGGATTTGAAGGTGACGCTGGAAAGCAAGCGATTGCCGGGCCTTTTCCTGGCTGGGCAGATTAACGGCACGACGGGGTATGAAGAGGCCGGGGCGCAAGGGCTGATGGCCGGGGTGAATGCGGCGCTGCAGGCGAAAGTTATACAAGAGAGCGTGGATAAGTCTGTGGATGATTCACGTGAAACATTGGGGATAATGTCGCGTGAAAATGCGCCGATTTTTGCGCTGGACCGGGCCGATGCCTATATCGGGGTGTTGATCGATGATCTGATTACGCGCGGGGCGCCGGAGCCTTATCGGATGTTTACCAGCCGGGCGGAGTATCGCTTGCGTTTGCGGGCGGATAACGCGGATCAACGTCTGACGGATAAGGGAATTGAAATTGGTTGCGTGGGTGCCGCCCGTGAAAAGGTCTGGCGCGCTAAGGCTGAAAAACTTGCGGCGGCGCGGGCGTTGGCGGAAAGCTTGCAGGCTAGCCCGAATGCGCTGGAGGCCTATGGGATTGGGATCAAGAAAGACGGGCTGCGGCGCAATGTTTATGATTTGCTGGCTTATCCGGATATTGACTGGGAGCAGCTGGAAGGGGTGTGGCCGGAGCTGCATGAAATCGAACCGGATATTCGTGGGCAGGTTGAATGCGATGCGCTTTATGCGAGTTATATGGATCGACATGAGGCTGATATTGCAGCCTATCGCAAGGATGAGGGGTTGGCGATCCCGGAAGGCCTTGATTATGCGCAGGTGGGGAGTTTGTCGAATGAGGTGCGGATGAAGCTGGAGCAGGCGCGCCCCGCGACCTTGGGGGCGGCTTCGCGGATACCCGGTGTAACCCCGGCGGCTTTGGTCGCGCTCTTGCGGCATGTAAAGCGGAAAGATAAGGGGCAACGTAGTGCGGCGTGACGATTAACGCGGAGTTACGGAGGAACGGAGTTTAAGTGCCTAATAAATATAGTCTTCGTGAAACCACAAAAAAAGATTTTCCTTTTTTCAAAGAGCTCCATCATTTGCTGTTTAGGGAGCATATTGAGCAGATTTGGGGATGGGATCAAGACGATCAAAACTTAAGAGCGAGAGAGGCTTTTGAAAATGATGATGGTGATCGTTTTTTGATGAAAAAACTGTTGGAGGAGGCTCCGTGACTCCGAATCTCCGCGTTGAAAATTTATTTGCTGATGTTTCACGTGAATCACTTGAGAAGCTGGAAATTTATCATGCTTTGTTGTTGAAGTGGCAGAAGGCGATTAATTTGGTGAGCCCAAAGACGTTGGATGAGGCTTGGCAGCGGCATTTTGCGGATTCGGCGCAGCTTGACGAGGTTGTTTCACGTGAATCATTAGTTTTGGCTGATTTAGGCTGTGGAGCGGGGTTTCCCGGTATGATTCTGGCAATATTGCGCCCTGAGTTAAAGGTTCATCTTGTTGAATCCGATGATCGGAAGTGTCAATTCTTACGAACTGTTTCACGTGAAACCGGTGTGGAGACAATCGTGCATAACTCGCGTATAGAATCTGTAGAGCTTGGGGATATGCCTGATGTGGTGAGTGCGCGGGCGCTCGCGGAGTTAAAAGTTCTACTCGATTATTCTCGGGGTTGGGTGGATGAAAACCCGGCACTGGAATGTGTGTTTATGAAGGGCGCGCGGGCGCAGGAAGAGATTGACGCGGCGCGGCGTTTCTATGATTTTGATTGTGCGGTTTTACCGAGTAAAACAGATCCTGCGGCGCGCATTCTCAAGCTCAAAAATATTCGCGCAAAATCTCGTGTATAAGCCTTATTCGTCTTTGCCAAAACCTTGCGGGAGCGCGGGAATCGAGTCATTCTTGAATCGTTCCGTTTTTCAGCGATTCTGTGAGAGGCTTTTATCATGAGCAATGTTTCCGTCCCCGTTTCTTCTCGTAGCGTCACCCCGTCTTTTAAGGCCTATGATCATCCGCGTTTATTGGCGGTGGCGAATCAAAAGGGCGGTGTCGGCAAGACAACAACGGCGATTAATCTGGCGACGGCGTTGTCGGCTGTGGGCAAGCGGGTGCTGATTGTCGATCTGGATCCCCAGGGCAATGCGTCGACGGGGCTGGGGGTGCGGCGATCGATGATTCGGGTGAGCTCTTACGATGTGTTATTTGGTGACACTTCAGTCGAAGATGCGGCGGTGAAAACCAAGGTACCGCGCTTGTCGATCGTCCCTTCTTCCGTTCATTTGTCCGGCGCGGAAATTGAACTGGTGACGGCGCATAATCGTGAATATCGCTTGCGCGATGCTTTGCGCAGGCCATTGATGGGCAAAGACGGGCCGTATGATTATGTGATTTTGGATTGTCCGCCGTCGTTGAATTTGTTGACGCTCAATGCGTTGGTGGCGGTCGATTCGGTGATTGTGCCGTTGCAGTGTGAATTTTATGCTCTGGAAGGGCTTAGTCATTTGACCAAAACGGTGGAGCGGGTACGCAAGCAGTTTAACCCACGGCTCGATATTCATGGGGTGGTGTTGACGATGTATGATCAGCGCAACAATCTGACGGCGATGGTGGAGCGCGATGTGCGCCAGTTTTTCGGCGATAAGGTCTATAAGACGGTAATCCCTCGGAATGTAAGGCTTTCCGAAGCCCCGTCTTACGGTTTGCCGGCGATTGTCTATGATATGAAATGCGCCGGGGCGCAGGCCTATATTCATTTAGCCAGTGAAGTGATCAAGCGCGAACGCCAGATTAAAAAGGCGTTGATTGCGGCCTAAAGTGATTTTACAGTTTCACGTGAAACTATTTAATTGAGAGAGGATAGGATTATGGATCCCAAAAATCGTGGTTTGGGGCGGGGTTTGAACGCGCTATTTGAGGATGATGAGGCGGATTTTGTGTCCGGCGGCGGTACGGGGGCGGCGGCGCGGCGCAAGCGCGACATGGTCGGGATCGATCAGTTAGAGCCCGGCCCCGGACAGCCCCGCACGATTTTTCGCGATAGTGCGCTGGATGAGTTGAGCGAATCGGTCAAGCAACATGGGGTTTTGCAACCGTTGTTGGTGCGCGAGCATGCGGAGGGCGGTGGCAAATATCAGATTATAGCCGGGGAACGGCGTTGGCGTGCGGCGCAAAGGGCGCAGTTGCATGAAGTGCCGGTGATCGTTCTGAGCATTACCGATGCCGAGGCCTTTGAAATTGCGTTGATTGAAAATTTGCAGCGAGAGGATCTGGACCCGATCGACGAGGCGACGGGATATCAGAAGCTGATTGACGAGCACGGCTATACGCAGGAAAAACTGGCGGAAAGCCTTGGTAAGAGCCGTTCGCACATTGCGAATATGATTCGGTTGTTGCAATTGCCGTTTATGGTTCAGAATTTCCTGAGCGATGGGAAAATCAGCATCGGTCATGCGCGGGCGTTGATTACGGCTGAAAATGCCGAGGCGCTGGTCAAAGAGGTGATTGCGAAAAACTTAAGCGTGCGTGAAACAGAAAAGCTGTCCGCCGAATCGCAGGGACGGATGCAAACGACGAAGGCGCGGGCTTCGAAGTCCTCTCCGGCGAAGGATGTTGATACGCTGGCGCTGGAGGAAGATATTTCGGGTAAGCTCGGGATGCGGGTGGCCATTGATAGCCGGGACGGGAAAAGCGGACGGTTGAGCGTACAGTTTAAGACTCTCGACCAGCTTGACGTTCTTATCCGGCGGCTGTCGGAAGAAAGTGGTTCCGGGAGGCTGTCTGCCTAGAATGTTTCCCGATGAGGTTGTCCCATTTTCTGTTCCCTCCATGTGATCAGGAGGTTTGAGCATATGATGATGGCGCAGCCAATATAGACGTGGATTTCCGGTATTTCTTTCCAGACCGCCCAGCCCAAAAGCGTGGCCCACACAATGTTGAAATAGATAAGCGGGCTGAGAAAAGAGATTTCTCCGTGTTTATAGGCGTTGTTTTTAAAGAACTGGCTCAGAAAGCCGCTGATGATTATTCCGGCCAATAAAACGTAAGCGCTTGGCAGGCCCGTCCAGAAGAAGGGCAGGCAAAGTCCTGCGAACAGCGTCCCCATCCAAACAGGTAAAATGTCGTGGTCAGCGGGTCTTCATTTTGTCCCAGACTTCGCAGGTAGAGTATGACAATTGCGGAGGCCAAAGCGCCCATGAGCGCGACGATATAGGATGGTGTGAAATTTTCCATGCCGGGCTGTGTTATTACAAGCGCGCCGATCAAGCCCGCGGCGATGCATAATCCTCTGAATTTGCTTGTTTTTTCGTTCAAAAAAGAGCGGTGATAGCACCGTTGCGATGATGGGCGCGCTCAGCAAAATCGCGGATACCGTTGCCAAAGGGAGTAGCGCGTTTGCCCATATAATAAGCCACAGGCAGAGGTTACCGGTGAGGGCCCTTATAAATTGCGCTTTGGGACGTTTTGTTTTAAAGCGCTGAAATTGCTTTGTCGATAAAATGGTCAGCGTGACGAGCGCAAAGCCTCCGATATTCCTGTAAAATAAAACCTCCAGCGGCGTTAATCCGTTTTCTGTCAAAAGCTTGGCGAACATGTTTACGAGGACGATCATAAAGCTTGAGCCTAACAGGAACCCGGCGGCTTTTAGATATTGGCGGTTATCGTTTAACGGTTGCGCCATGTTTAGCGAGATTTGCTGATGCCGAGCACGGCCTGGGCGCAGAGTGTTTCGACGGGCGCGCCGGTTTGTTTGCATTGGCTTTCCAAATCCATAAGCTTTTGTAATACTTTGGACAAACCACCCAGTGACCAGCGATTGACTTGCGTTTTAAAGGCGTTTTGCTGTTTGAAGAAAATCGGCGGTGTTAAAGATTTCATGGCGCTGTCCGGGTTATCGCCGTTTTCGATGCGCGCTTTTGTGAGATGCAGGCGCAGGAAATGGCTTTGCAGGCTGCGCAGAATGACAATGAAGGAAACGCCCTCTTCCAAAAGTTGATGGTAGGTTTTGAGCGCTGCGGCCGTATTATTCCCGGCCGTGGCATAAATCAAGTCGTCCAGCGCGACGGCACCGGCCTGACCGCAGCAGGCCTGGACATCGCTGAGGTTGATGGGTGTTTTTTCAGCGCCTTTATAGGTGACGATTTTCTCCAGTTCGCTGCGGACTTTGGCGCGATCACCTGAAATATTGGCGGTGAGCCAGTTCAGGGCATCGGAATCGATGCCGATCCGCTCATTTTGAAGTGTTTCACGGATCAGACGGGCTAGGTCGCGCTCATCTTCGACGTAACAGGGCAGCGCGGCAGCGTTTTTAGCGCTTTCGCAGAGCTTGCGCAGAGAGCTGCGCGGGCTAAGCTCGCCGGCTTCGAGAATAACGAGGGCGGTTTCAGACGGGTTTTCAAGATAGTCTTTGATGAAATTGGTGAGTTTATCACTGGCGTTTTCCACGCGGATCAAGCGGTCGCCGCCCATCATCGAAATCGCGTCAGCCTCGTCAGGCAGGCGGGCGGGGTCGTCGGTGAGAATTTCGGTAGAAAGTGTGGCGACATTAAACGGGTCGTTCAGATCGGCGACGACGCTTTTGCCGATGGTTCGGCTGCGCTCTTTCATCAATCCATTGTCAGGGCCGTAAATGAGGATGACCCGCGCGGTTTTATTCGGGGCTTTGACAAAAGGTTCAATGTCTCTGAATCCTAGTTTCATAAAGTGAGCCTAGCGGATTTTGCAGACACGTCAAAATAATTTAATTTCTGAAAGCATTGCAAAGATGCAAAGATATGCTAAGGGCGATTAATGCCCTTCTATCCCTGCTGCAAAGCCAGGGCAGCCTCCCGAGTGGCCGGGCTGGAGATATGCCCGCGTTCTTGCGTAACCCGAGCTGCCGTTTGGGCCAAGGCTGCAATTCTTACAAACTCCGCTTTAATATCCAGCAATATCGCATCCTGTGAAGGTTCATTGTCCGGGCTTTCCAATTCATCCGCGGCGTTAAGGATATTGTCCTTCATCTTGTTGATATAGCCTGACCAATCATTGATGCCGTTGAAAGGATCGTTATGGCCTTGTTCTTTTTTGTCAGCAGCGGCTTTCGCCTCAACAAGGCCCTGCGTCTCCGCCTGATCCGCGCCGATGCCGTATTCTTGTGTCAACTTATCGATGACGCCTGAAGCTTTGTTAAAGCACGCTGTATAACCGTTCACAGCCTCTTGAACCTGTGCCGCGAGCGCCTCTCCTTGGGCCGGCTTGCCTGGCTCCCATTCGCACGGCAAGTCGCGCGCGGTGTCTTGAGCTGCACTCCGGATCTCAGAAATTAAAGTTTCAATGTTAAATCCTTGAGCAGACATGGTGCCTCCAAATACTCGTTAAGATTAAGCCCGCACGGTAGCATGCCAAATATGAAAAATCAATGCAAATCTGTCATTCATACGTTTCCGCATTTGGTTCTATAAATATGCCGACTGGTCGGTGTTTTTATTTGTGTTTTGTTTTAGTGGGTTGTGGGAGTCCGTCTGGTTTTATGCCGATTGGGCCACCTTGCCCGCGCCGCCTTCAAATAGGGTGTGGGCGCAGAGATTTGGGTTATCAAAGATGGCCGGATCGTAGTTGCGTTGGAAATCCAGCGCCGATTCGAGGGTTGTGAAGTGCCGGGCATTGACGCGTGAGTCGGTTCGGCCGGTGCGGCAAATGGCGAGCAGGGGGGTAAGCTCTTCGCCAAACCCTTGTAAATAAGCGGAATTTTCGAGTAAATCGGCGAAAGCGGAGGCAAATTTTTGCATGGTCGTTGTGCCATAGGCAATGTTCAGGAACCGGCCGGCATGATTGCGGGCGGCTTTGTATGAGGTTTCCAGCGGTTTTTGAAGCGATTTGGGCGCGGTTTGGTCGAAGCTTGCTTTGGCTAGCAAGGAGTCGATTTGGTCGGCAAACTCGGCATCGAAGGCCAGCGCGGCGGTGAGCAGCAGGGCGGTCTGGTGCTGGTGAATGCCAACGCCGAACATGCGGGCTTCGTAGCGGTGGCCCGTGACCTGATTATCAGCATCCTTCAGCGCGGCAATTTTGACGTCCGGCCAGAGGATACTTTCTGCGAAAAAGTAATTGGTCGCGGTATTGAGATTTTCTTCCCGAAGTTTATTAAAGCTGGTCCATGTGCCGGAAGGCAGACGGATGAGCTCGCCGTTTTTATTGTAATAGACAAAGAGCGGGTTGTTCATCACATGGTCGATATGGTTTCGGATGTATTCTTCGCCGGTTCGGGCTGTAAAAACATAGGGCGGCACACCGCCACGGCCTTCCAATGCAGCGCGGTGGTGCATCCCGGCATGACCGGTGAAGGGCTTTCCTTCGTTAAAGGGGGCGGCGTTATCGGTGATCATGAACAGGAACGGGGCGAGGACATAGAGTCTACGTATATTTTCGAGCAGATGATCGGGACCCCGGTAACTGACTGAAACCTGATTGGATTTACAGACCGAGAAATAAGCGGCAATGGCTTGCATGTCTTCGCGCGGCGGGGCGAAAAAGGCCTGATAGCGCTCGACATCCATGACGTTTTGCAGCAATTGGTTCGCGGTTTTATCGGGCAGGTGCTGGAAATAAGAGCGCTTAAGGCCGATATCGGCGGCCTTAGCGCTCAGGCAGGCGATTTTCTTGTTGGTGTCATCCAAAATGGTGCGCAGTTCATCCGGGCCGCCGGGAATGGAACCGACTTCGAGCATTTCTGACGTGGGCTCGTTGCGGACGAATTCACCGCTGCATTCCGCATTGGTGGCGCTTTTAACGATTTTGTTTTGGGCCATCGTCATCGGGGTGAGGTCGGCGCTGTCGGGGTCGAAGAAGGCGAGTTCAACCTCGACGCCGGTTTTGGCGCCTGTGCCTGCACCAGCGTAGGTGCCTATCACATCATCGATAGATTTGATCAGGCGCAGATCGCTCGCGTTGACTTCAGACATGGGGCGGTTTTCCTCTTGCTAACTTCCGTAATATGGGACATCTGCGAGGAGAAGGCAAATTTGTAAGAGAGATAAAAACGCCAGCATAGAATAGGGCGCTGGCGTTTTTAGGGTTTTATTAGCGGTGGATGATTTCAAGAAGCTCGTTTGTGTGTGCTGTGACGCTTTCGTTAGCGAGTTTTTGTAACGGAGTGTTGGCTTGGGGTAGTTTTGTTCCATCAAACACAGCAGTTACCGCTCTTTCAAAAGCAGATTCCACAGGGGTGTCTTGGCCAAAATCGTTAAACGCTTTTCGACTTATTGTTGTGAGAGGAACGAGGGCGGCGGCACCTGGCCGTCCGTCCGGTACAACATAGCGAATTTCGATTGTTTTTCCATCATCGTTTCTAAAGGGGACTATAAGCATTTTCTTTTCCTTTCTTTTTAAAAATGTTTGTTTTTGCAGTGGTTTTACCGGTAAGCGGCGGCGAGTTCGTGCGTTGCGTAGGGCCGGTCATTCGTGTGCTGTGGTTTGATTGTGCGTGCGGCCGCCGGATTTTCCCGGCGGTGTGCGTTAAACAGGTTTGCCAGATTGCTGTAAAAGGCGGTATTTGCTGCGGCCCATGTGCGCTTTTGCTCGTGCAGATCGGTATTGCGGGGGTAGGGTGCATCCATTAATCCCTTGGTCCCGATATCGCGGATATATTCTTTGGGCAGGGTATCCGCCAAATATTCCAAATGCCCGCTCATATAGATAAAAGAGCCTTGCTTTTCCGAAACAATCGCGGCGCCAGTTTCTTTTGAACTTGCTAAAATGTTCAGGTTTGGCTCAGCCCTGAGCGCTTTTTCATCGGAATAATAGTAGCGTGAAACAGGCATCTGGATTTGTGCATCCATGCTCTGGACCAACGGCGAGCTTTCGTTCTTGACGGCCAGTTCAAAAATGCCGGTGAGCTTGGCATCGCGTTTTAATCGTTCGATCCTGTAGAAATGATTCAACGCCACATGCGCAGCCCAGCAGGTTGCCAGTGTCGGCACGTTATTTTCACGGGCATAATCAAGCAGGCCTATGAATTCATCGTAGAATTCATTGCCCTTGTCGTCTGTGGGGCCTGTTTTTTGTCTGAGGTCTAGGGTTGCGCCGGGAAAACCGGTCAGAACGATTCCGTTGATGGTTTTGTCGTTTTGAATTTCAGCCAGCGGTTTGTGGTAGGCTAGCCGGTGTTGTTCTTTTTCATTGTCTGGTTTTGTATGTGCAGTATCGATTTTGGTCGAGGGGCTGAAAAAGACCAGTTCAACGTTCAAGTCGCTTTCGGCAAAGGCGCGGGCGAACTGCGTTTCCGTTTCGATAACATTGGACATGGTGTTGGCCACGGCGACGCGCACAACATTGTCTTTGGGTGCTTGTGATGCCGGGATCACATTGCAGCCTTCTTGCCGCAAATCCTTAATCGCCGGGTGTCCATCTGGAAGAATAACAGCCATATGTTCAACTTATCTCTTATCAAAAGGCTTTGCCGGATTGCGGCTTGATTGATGGCGTTTGTCAAAAATCAAAGTCGAGAGCGCTCCGGCGCGGCAGTGTAATTACAATATCTGTCAGGGGAAAAATAAGGTTTTAGCCTCAAACATGCCCCGCCAGGTTTCCAAATTATGGACAACCACGGGCGGGCATTTGGCTTTTAGAGCCGGCTTGCGAGCCGTGGCGCTTTAGCTTTTTTAATGTGGTGCAAGCTGTTTTCCATCAAATCCCACATATGTCATTCACATGACATTTGGCGGTTATAGACCGGATACAAAGGGTCCGTCAATATATTTTTTCTGTAAAGTTGTGTGAATTTATTGCGCGTTTTTGAAATGCAGGGCGAGTTGCTCTTCAATCTGGCGGGCGAGGTCGTTCAGCGCGTTTTCACGGGTGTTTTGTTCGGAGACGCGGTTGGCGAATTCGCTGGCGATGATGTTGTAGCTGGCGATTGCGCGTAAGGAGCGCCGGATTAGGATTTTGCCGCTGGCCTTGTCGGTCAGGGTGATGGCAGTGCGCAAGGTGAGCTGGCCGCGGGTGGTGTCGGAATCGATGGTGACGTCGAGGTCGCGCCGACTTTCCGAGACGGGCGAGACGCTCAGCGCGTAAAGCGCATAGGCCGGGCGGCCATCGCGGTAAAAACGGTCAATCAAGGCATTGCGCAGGAATTGACCTTCGCGGTTCGGGATATTGCCGATTTCAGTTTCGGCGAGGTGCTCTTCAACGCCGACAGATGTATATTTATTGACGCCGTAGACCGGGTGGAAACCGCAGGCGGCCAAAAGCAGGACGGCGAATATGGGAAGAAATTTCATGCCGCCACCACGTTGACGATTTTGCCAGGGACGTAGATGAATTTGCGCACCTCTTTGCCCTCGATGAATTTTTTGACGTTATCTTGCGACAGCGCAGTTTCACGGGCGGTGGCTTCATCGGCGTCGGGCGCGAGGGTGATTTGGGCGCGGACCTTGCCGTTGACCTGTACGCCGAGGGTCACAGCGTCATCGGTGAGCAGGCTTTCATCGGCTGTGGGCCATGGTTGGTCGGCCAGCAAGGTATCATGGCCCATGATGCGCCAGAGCTCTTCGGCGAGATGCGGCATCATCGGATTGAAAAGCTGGATGAGGATTTCGAGGGCTTCACGTGAAGCCCATAATTCATCAGGCGTCATCCCGTTGGCATTCTGCGAAGCAGAATTCGTACGAACGGGATCTATATGTTGGCCAGCTTGCTGGCCGTCTTTTTCCGGATTCCCGCTGTTTAAGCTCGGCTGCGCCTCGCTGCGGGGATGACAATATTGTGTAATCGCATTGGAGAGCTCACGAATGCGCGCAACAGCCTTATTCATCGCAAAGGCTTCGATGTCTCCCGCGACGCCGACGATGGATTTATGTGCGAGGCGGCGCAGCTCCATGACATCATCGGCAAAGCGTTCCGGCTTTTGCATGTCATCGGCTGGAATGTGGGCCTGATAGGCCGTGACGAGGCGGTGGAGTTTGTTGACGAATTTCCATGCGCCTTCGATCCCGGCCTCGGTCCATTCAAGATCGCGCTCGGGCGGGGAGTCGGAGAGGATGAACAGGCGAGCGGCATCCGCGCCGTAAGTGTCGATAATGTCCTGTGGGTCGATGACGTTCTTTTTCGATTTCGACATCTTGATCGACGGGCCGACCTTGGCTTTGGATTTATCGGCCAGAGCCTCGTATTCGGACGGGAACAGCCATTTGCCGTCCGCGTCCTGATAGGTTTCGTGGGTGACCATGCCCTGAGTGAACAGGCCAAGGAAGGGCTCGTTACATTCGACGTAGCCGCAATCGCGCATTACTTTGGTGAAAAAACGGGCATAAAGCAGGTGAAGGACGGCGTGTTCGACACCGCCGATATATTGCTCAACCGGCATCCAGTAATTGGATTTTGCTTTATCAACCGGCGCGGTTTCGTTATGCGGATCGCAATAGCGGAATTGATACCAGCTCGATTCAAAGAAGGTATCGAATGTATCGGTTTCGCGGGTGGCGTCTTTCGAACATTTCGGGCAGGTGGTGTTTTTCCATGTTGGATGATGCGCCAGCGGGTTGCCGGGTTTGTCGAATGACACATCGTCAGGCAGGGTGACGGGCAGTTGATCTTCGGGTACGGGAACGGCGCCGCAATCCTCGCAATATATAATAGGTATAGGGCAGCCCCAGTAACGCTGACGGGAAATGCCCCAATCGCGCAGGCGGAATTTTGTCACGCCGAAACCGTTATCAATCTCTTCGCATTTTTTGATCGCGGCTTCGATGGCGGCGTCTTTATCCATGCCGTCCATAAAATCGGAATTGATCGCTACGCCCGCATCGGTGTATGGCAGTTTGCATTCGCTGTCATCTGCAGGTTTGACGACTTGTTGTATCGGCAGATTGTATTTTGTGGCGAAATCGAAGTCGCGCTGGTCGTGGGCGGGGACGCCGAAAATGGCGCCGGTGCCGTAATCCATCAGGATGAAATTGGCGATATAGATCGGGAATTCCTGATCGGGCAGCAAAGGATGGGTAGCTTTATATCCCGTGTTAAAGCCGAGTTTTTCGGCCTGGGCGATGGCTTCTTCCGAGGTGCCCATTTTTTCGCATTGTTTGACGAAGTCTTCAAAGCCGTCTTGCCCGGCGCAGAGTTGTTTGGCGATTGGGTGATCGGCGGCCAGTGCGAGGAAGGACGCGCCGAATAAAGTGTCGGGGCGAGTCGTAAAGACCTCAATCTTATCATCACTGTCTTTAACGCCCCACTTGAACTGCAAACCGGTGGATTTGCCAATCCAGTTTTCCTGCATGATGCGGACTTTTTCCGGCCAGCGTTCGAGCTTTTTGACTTCTTCGAGAAGTTCATCGGCGTAATCGGTGATTTTCAGGAACCATTGGTTCAGCTTGCGCCGCTCGACGGGCGCTCCCGTGCGCCAACCCTTGCCGTCAACAACCTGTTCATTGGCCAGCACGGTGTTATCGACCGGGTCCCAGTTGACGACGGATTCTTTGCGATAGGCGATGCCTTTTTCGAGGAATTTAAGGAACATGGCTTGTTCATGGCGATAATATTCGGGCAGGCAGGTGGTAATCTCACGGCTCCAGTCAATGGCCAGACCCATGGATTTGAGCTGCGCGCGCATTTCTGCGGTGTTGGACAGCGTCCAGTCTTTGGGGTGGGCGCCGCGTTCAATCGCTGCGTTTTCAGCTGGCAAACCAAAGGCATCCCAACCCATGGGGCGCAGGACATTATAGCCGCTGGCGCGGCGGTAACGGGCGACCACATCGCCGAGCGTGTAGTTGCGGACATGGCCGACATGGATGCGGCCTGAAGGGTAGGGGAACATTTCAAGGACGTAGTATTTGTCTTTGCTTGTATCTTCGGTGACTTCGAAACATTGGCGCTTGTTCCAAACGGAGCGCCACCGCGCTTCGGATTCTTTAATGTTGTATTTTTCGCTCATGGAAGACGATTAGCGGAAATTTTTACGAATCGCAAGGTCTGATGCGAGGGCAGACCAATAGACCCATGCTTTGCCCAGTGCCTCGGTGATTTTGAAAGCGAGGCGGGTGATTTTGAATTTCAGCCCTTTGGGCGTGGCGGTTTTATCATGGCGCTCTTCACCGATGGATGAATCAAAGGACAGATCCTGTACGGCCAGACCCGGCTGGATGGACAGCGCCGTGATGCCGGTTTCCCAGCCGCGCCCCAGAACCGTATCAATCGGGAAGGCGAATTTTTCGGTTGCGCGCACCAGTTTTTCAGCACCTTGGCACGAAATCAACGTGGCGTGCGCGCCGCCGGGGGATGTGCGCAGGCGGACAAGATGGAAGTCTTTATATAGGGGGGTGATTTTACGGTGTTTGCCTTTGGCGACTTTGGGGCTGCCGAGCAGGCGGACGATGTCGAAATCGATATTCTTATTGAGAAGCGCCTCGAGGGTGGCCAGCGTGTCTTCGTGCAGGCGGGCGTCATCTTCGAGCAGCAAGGCGTAGTCGAGATTTTTTTCCAGCATGAAGCGGTAAAAAGCGCGGTGGGAGAGCAGGCAGCCCAACTCGCCGGGTTTGAGATCGCGGCCATGGGCGGCGCGGCGGCGTGGAGCCTCATAATCCGGGTGGGCGCATACATCCATCCGGCGGCCATCGGTGGCGTCGAAGAACGCAAAGTTTTCAAAGCCGCGGTCTTTAAGGTGGGCGGCTATAGCTTTCCGGCGTTTGGTTTCCTCGGGCAGGGATATGATGTAGGTCGGGATTGTTTTGCTCATGCAATATCGTAACCCCGGACTTGATCCGGGGTCCATACGATTCTTTAGGGTCAGGACCTATAAATTATGATGAATGCTGTTTTGAAATGCTCTATGGGCCCCGGCTTTCGCCGGGGTTTCATTTTTTCGGGTTTATCCGTCGTTTAGTTGCGCAACGCGGAGCTGGCGGGCGCGGGTGAGGATTGAATCTTCAAGCTGACGGGCGGTTTCGGCGGACGGTTTCACGTCCTGCCATGAGCCTTTTGACCTCACCTGTTTAAAGACACGAACCTGAATACCGTCAGAGCGGAGCTGGCGACTCAAAATAAATACATTCAGTTTGAAACGCTCATCAGGGGTTTCGGCCGGGGTGTACCAGTCGGTGAGAATCACGCCGCCGAACGGATCGGCGCTGGCCAGAGGCATGAAGGATACGGTATCCAAAGAGGCGCGCCAGAGGAAGCTGTTGACGGCAATGCCGGAGCCGCCGTCCTCATTATCTTCATCTTTGCGTCCGCCGCCGATGGACAGGCCGCCGGGGCCGAAGATACTGGCAGGTTTTGAGTAAATATCGTTTTCGTTGGCGCCACGCTCTGCACCGGTCGGGTATTTGGCTTCGGTCTGTATTGCTCCGCTGTCATCGGTACTGGAACCGCAGGCTGTCATTGTCAGTGCGGATAAGGCCAAAATCGAAACAGATAAAAAGTTTTTACGCGCTGCCGTCATGGTTGCTCTATATATCTTGTGAAACATACATATAAGTGATTAGCATGGGTTGGCAAGGTCCTCAAGCGGCATTTCGATGTGTTGCAAAAATGCAACGCTTAATAAAAAAGATGAGTCCGACCTTTACATCCGCGTTGAAACCCGGAAGCGATTCAGGCTTATTGGGTGTGTCCATTGGGTAACAGTGGATGGTTGGTTTTCCCTAAATCAACGTGTTCAACAAATTATCATCTGTTTAAATTGGAGGAATGATAATGAAAAAGGTACTTTTAAGCACAGTCGCTGTTGCCGGTTTGGCTATGATCGCCAATCCTGCTGCTGCTCAAGTTCAGCTTGAGCTCGGCGGTTGGTTCAAGGGCTACGGTGCATACGTAGACCAAGATGACAAAGATGGCGCAATTACCGATGCTAACAGTGTCGGTGTTGTTCGTCATACAGAAGTTCACTTCGGTGGCGAAACGACTCTGGACAACGGTCTGACAGTTGGTGCGCATATTGAAGCTGAAGCTGACGGTGTTGACGCTTTTGCTGTTGAAGAAAGCTATGTTTACTTCTCCGGCGGCTGGGGTCGCGTTAACTTCGGTGCTGAAGACGGTGCGCAATACCTGTTGCAGGTTGCCGCTCCTTCTGCAGACTCCAACATTGACGGTCTGCGTCAGTTCGTTCAGCCTGTAAACTACGCTGTTGCAAACTCTGCAACTTTGACAGCAGCAGCTCTGAACGGCTTCGATTACGAAGCCAACGTAACGGGCTATTCCGACAAACTGACTTACCTGTCTCCGATCATGAACGGTTTCCAAGGCGGTCTGTCTTGGACTCCTGACCTGAACGGTGCTACAGGTGGTGCTGCTACGACAGCATACAACACGAACGCTCCTGACTTTGCTGGTGTTCTGACTGATAATCAGGACGACACTTTCGGTGCAGCTTATGAAGTTGCTTTGCGTTATGAAGGTCAGTTCAACAATGTTGGCGTGATTGCCGGTGCTGGTTACACACACCTTGATCGTGAAGCCAATGTTGGCGCTTATGCTGCTGGCGACGCTCAAGACGACCGGACAGTCTGGAACGTTGGTATCGACTTGGATATCGGACCTTTCGGTATTGGTGCATCTTACTCTGAAGATGACTACGGTGAGATCCGTAACGCTGCCAACACAGGGACGCTGGATGATGAAGAAACCATCGTTGTCGGGATCGACTACACAACCGGTCCGTTCAAACTCGGCGCGTCTTACATGAACCAAGACGGTACACAAAACATTGCCGGTCTGACTGGTAACGACGGTGTTGAAACCGACCGTTACACTGGTGGTGTTGTATACACCTACGGTCCTGGCATGACATTCCGTGGTTCTGTATCTCACATCAACCATGACAACGTGTCCGACTTGGGTGCCGGTAATGGTGACGAAACTGATGCAACAAGCATTCTGCTTGGTACACAAATCAACTTCTAATCGGAGTTTGATTTCATAAGGATTTTGAGAGGGCGCTTCGCGGCGCCCTTTCTTTTTTGTTCGGTTTTGTCATTGCGAGACGGGCCGCAAGCCCGGCGCGGCAATCTATGTGTTATACCGTTTCGCATTCATTGAACGAACATCAAGACCGTCATCGCGAGCGACCAGCGGGAGCGCGGCGATCCAGAAATCCCGCTCTTTGGCCTCTGGATTGCTTCGTCGGCAAAAAAGCCTCCTCGCAATGACGGTAGCAACGTAATCCCTTGCCTAAATAGGAAATATATCCTATTATCATTTGTCGGCGGGCATGCCGGTTATGGTTATGGCCAGGGGGCGGGGGCCCCATAAAAAGTGAAAAACAAACTGATAAAGTCTAAAATGACTTTTAAAACAAGGGATTATAAGGGGCGTTATGGGGCAAATCGCTGAAAATCTTGAAATTATTCATGCCCAGATTGCGAAAGCGGCGCACGATGCCGGGCGCGACCCGTATGATGTGCAATTGGTTGCGGTGAGCAAGGTGCAGCCCGAGGCGCGGATCGAGGAGGCCTTGGCGGCCGGCCAGCGGTGCTATGGCGAAAATAGAGTGCAGGAAGCGCAAGGGCGCTGGGCTGAACGGCGCGCGGGATGTCCAGAGTTAAAACTGCATCTGATCGGGCCGCTGCAGACCAATAAGGTCAAAGATGCGGTTGCGTTGTTTGATGTGATTGAAACGGTGGACCGGGAAAAGCTGGCGAGCGCGCTGGCCAAAGAGATGGCCAAGCAAGGGCGGGTTTTGCCGTGTTTTATTCAGGTCAATACCGGTGAGGAAGACCAAAAGGCCGGGATTGCTCCGGCGGATCTTGAAGATTTTTACCGGTTTTGCGTTGAGGCGTGTGGGCTGAATGTCGTTGGGTTGATGTGCATTCCGCCGGTGGATGAACCGGCCGCGTTGCATTTTGCTTTGTTGAAGAAACATGCCGATGCGCTGGGGCTTTCTCAGCTCAGCATGGGAATGAGCGCGGATTTCGAAACTGCGATTGCTCTTGGTGCAACGCTGGTGCGAGTGGGTACGGGCGTGTTTGGCGCGCGCGTGGCCGCTCCTCATTAATCATTGTAATTATAGCTGAGGCGGACCTGAGTAATCGGTTCGCGGCGCGGCAGCGGTGTTTGTTTGAGATCGGGGTAGCTCACGCGGCTGACCGCTCCGGCGGTGCGTCCGTTGGCGGCCGGGGCGCGTTCAATGACGATTTTAGGCTGGGCTTTCATATCGACAAAGCTGAGCAAATTGCCGGGCAGGTCTTCGGACGCGCTCGCATATTCGTGGGTTTCAGCGGTATCTTGTGCGGCGGCGAGGCGGATTTCGGGGGCGCTGTTGCTCGGCGGTTCCTGTGAACGGTATGTCGGGGCCTTGCCTTCGAATGCCATGGCAAACGCGTTGCCGGCCAGATCCTTGCCGGTTTCGTATTCGACGATGACATTGGCTAAACCGCTGGCCGCGCCTAAAGGGCCACCGAAGATCGCGCCGCCCATGATTTTGCCGATGGGCTTGATTTCATCCCCGGTTAGCTCCCGATAAACGTGGCCGACAACGGGTAGATGGTGCAATGGGTTGATCATATCAATGAGATCGCCAAAGCTGAATTCTTCACTTTGGGCTTGGGAGCTTGTATTTTGTGTTGTTTGTGTCGGGTGATAACCCAGAGCGTTTTCACTTAAGGGGACTTTGGTTTGATCGAGCGCGCCGGACAAGGCATTTTCGACGTTGTGCGCAAGATTTTCACCGGGTTTGATCGTTTCCCAGATCGGGACAGAGCCGCCCATGCGCTCGTTTTTGACCATGCGCAGGACTTTGGTCGGCGCGGTCTGCGGGCTTGGGGGCTGGTTGAGGGCGCTGTAAAGTCCGTCGATCATATAAAAACCTTTCCCTTCAGTGTGTTGCAAGGGCTATGCCAAGTGCGCATTTGTAAAATGGCTAGAAAAAACAAATGGTTGGGCGTATTGTGAGGGCTGGAATGGGCTTGGCGGCCGGGAGATTTTTGCCTGAAATGACTGAGAAATTGCCGATTTTTGTGATTCATACAGATGAAATTGTGTGCCGGGCGATCGAAAAAGCGCTGGGGGCGCATTTGGCGGGTGGACGGGATTATCAGGTTTGTACGCCCGGTCAATTGGGCCGGGACGTGCATTCATCTCACTGTGTTGCGCTGGGTGAGGCCGGGGAAGTATTAGGCGCCCGGGCCGGTGTGCATATGGCGTTGCCGGTGCGGATGGGCGCGCTGGGTGATCGGCTTTTGCGGATGGATAAGGCGCTGGCAGCGTGCGCTGGCCCTATAGAATTGCCGTTTGCCGGATGGGTGCTGGATGCCACGCATAACCTTTTGTGCAAAGAAGACGGCAGTGAAGGCGATGCGATGCGTTTGACCGAAAAGGAAACGGCGATTTTGAAGATTTTGCATGCGGCTTCGGGTGAGGCGGTATCGCGTGAAGCGTTGCTGGATCAGGTTTGGGGGTATGTTGACGGCGTTGAGACGCATACGCTGGAAACGCATATATATAGATTGCGTCAGAAAATCGAAGTAGACCCCAGTGCGCCGGAAGTTTTGCTGACCTGTGAGGCCGGATATCAATTGGTTTTGGGTGTTTAAAGTGCAGCTTTCATTTTACTGACGGCACCGGTCAGACTGTCCAAGAATGTTGCGGCGCGTTCGATGTGCAGGATTTCAATTCCGGCGTCTTCAAGAAGCTTTAAATCTTCGATGAGTGTGTGAATGGTGCGGATATCCCCGGCGCTGATTTCAAGGGCGGGGCCGTCACCGGCGGCATCGGTGGTTTCAAACAAAACCGTATTTTTCTCTCCCGCATGGGCGGTGCTCGCGTAGGCGCTGGCGGCGCGCGCCGCCGGATGGATTTGCGGATTGGGCGGGGGGGCCACGGACTCTTCGGAAGTCTGCTTGGCTGTCATATCCGGGTTTGGCTGTTTCCGATTTGCTTCGCCGGAGGTTTCTTCGGGGTTGTTGCGCAGGAAGTCTTCAAGGAAAATCCGCAATGCCTCTACGGCTACGGTGGCTCCGGCTTCATCAATGTCTGTTTCGGCTTCCGCATCTTTTTTGCTCCGGCGGCGTTCAAAGTCCGGGTCGTGACGCTGGATGCCCTGACGCGTGTCGGTTTGTTCCGCGTGTCTTGGTTTTAGGGGCAAAATCTTTGAAAGCTCTGAAAACATTATATTTTTCCTGCTTTTACCATCATATTATAGCAAAAATGCAGATTTTGTGCCATAAGCTGGTTTTATGGATGATGAGGGCGACAAAGATTTATGGGATTTGGTGACGCGCGATGTGAAAAAGATCGCGCGGGAAGAGTCATTAACGGAGGAAAAGCCGAAATCATCACAGTCTCAACGGCCTAAAACGGTGTTTGTGCGAAGCGAAAAGCATGAGGGTGTGCCGGTTGCGTACAAAGATAAGGCGCATGCCGGAGTGGGGTTGGATCGCAAGAACGCGGAGAAATTGCGCAAAGGGTTGTTTCCGCTTGAGGGTCGGCTGGATTTACATGGAATGCGTCGGGTGCAAGCGCGCGCGGCGCTGGAGGATTTTATTGTAGGGGCGCAAGCCTCAGGTAAGCGTTGTGTTCTGGTCATCACCGGTAAAGGTGCGGGCTCAGATGGGCGGCGCGATCCTCTGACGGCTGGGGACGGCGTATTGCGTCGCGAAGTTCCAGTGTGGTTGTCGGAGCCGCCATTGTCCAGTCTGGTTTTGAAGAATGTTCCCGCGCAGCCGCGTCATGGTGGGGAAGGGGCGTTTTATGTGTTGTTGCGGCGCGAGCGCTAAGGTTTATTCGATCAAGGTCTTGAATTCTTGTGTATAGGCATTATGCCCCTTGGTCTTCACGGTAACGATGCCCGTGTACGTGCCGGGTTCAAGTGTACGCCCGCGGAGTTTGCGTCCTGTATAATAATGCTGGCGGGCGCGGGATTTATCCTGAATGATTTCGCGTTCGATGAAAACTTGCCCGTTGGGGCCCATCACTTTGAGGGTAAGCTGATCGCTTTTTTGCATTTGGTACAGGCTGACCCAGAAGACAAAAATATCGCTGATCGTCGATGGTTTTTCAGGACGCCCGGTCCCGTTATTGAGGGCCTCAAAGTCGGGGAGCTGTCCGGCAAACCCGGCATCGTAGAGGGCATAGGGCGCGTAAGGAATATCGTCTTTCCAGAAACTGCGTTTAAATTTCCCGCAGCCGTCTTCTTTGAGCATGCCGGTGAAAGGATCGATGTGGCCGCCTTCCCAGATAAGCGTGAAATGGAGATGGGGGAATTCGGCTACGCCGGAGTGACCGACAAGTCCGATCGTTTGTCCTTCTTTGACTTGTTCACCGGGTTTGACCTTGATTGAGCCGTTTTTGAGGTGGCAGTAAAAGCTTTGCAGGCCCTGACCGTGGTCGATGATGATACCGTTGCCGCAATCGCGGTTGGCGGCGGTGATTTCATCGAATTGGTCTTTGGTTTTCGGATCGTCATTTTCGCCGTCACGAACGCGCAGGATTTTGCCGTCTCTGGCGGCTAGTACGCTCACGCCATTTTCCATCACTGCGCGGGATTTGAGGGCGAAATCGACGCCTTTATGGCCGTCATAGGTTTTGGCATTGCATTTAAAATCTTTGGCGTTTCCGGATGGGTCGACATCAACATAATTGGCGATCCAGCAATTTTCCCCGAGTGCGCAGTCGATGGGCAGGCGGAAAGTCGGCTCTGGCTGAGCGTTTGCAGGCAGAATTTTGCCAATGCTCAAAAAAACCAATATAAGGGCTAAAATATATTTCAACATAGGCCGTATCAGAGCAGAAGAGAGCAATAAACATCCAGTATAAAATATTTTACATATAATATGTCCCGTGCTATATGTGTTTTTGTTTTTTGTGATTATGTGCTTGGATTATGGTTCGGAAAAGATCAAATACCTCTATTTCTTTTGAGGCTGCGCTGGAGCGCCACGCACCGGTAATGCTGTATTTGCCGGGAGCGTTGTCTTTGTTTTTTGGAAAAACGGCAAAGAAAGGATTTGAAGTTTCGAAAGTTCCTGAAACGAGAAAATGGATTCAAGAGCGCGAGAGCTTTCGGGCGACGCGAGATAAAGGTTATGGCCCATCTATTTATTGTGCGCTAAAGCCTAAAAATTTGCTGGCATTTGAAAATGCGGCAAAGAGGGTTTTGGTTTTTCGATCTCCTTTGTTTATTTCTTTTGAAGATCATTATATTCCGTTTAGCGCTTTTAAGATGCGGGATAAAACGCCGGAAGATGTTGAGGCTGCTTTAATTTGTAATAAACCTGAAACCGTTTTGTTTGAGAATGAAAAATACAGAATTGGCATGCCACGCTTACGCAAAGACGAACATGGAAAGGCGTTGCCGTTTCTGCCTTATGTGGTTTTGGAGGAGGATGCGCGTGCCGTGACATGGTTGCCAATTACCGCAATATTGTCTGAGGCGCAGGTTGCTCCGCTTGCCGATTTAACGGATCGTTTTGAGCCGCAAAGCGCTGCTTAAAGAATAAATTTGCTTAAGTCTGCGCTTTTGACCAGTTCCTCAACATTTTTGCGGACGTAATCGGCGGTGATGGTGACGGTTTCGCCGCCGCGGTCGGAGGCGGTGAAGCTGATCTCCTCGAGCAGTTTTTCCATGACCGTATGCAGGCGGCGGGCGCCGATATTTTCGACGTTTTCATTGACTTCAAACGACAGGCGCGAGATTTCATCAATGGCGTCGTCTTCGAATTCCAGCGTGACTTTTTCTGTGCCGATCAGGGCGACATATTGAGTGATCAGGCTGGCCTCGGTGTCTTTGAGGATGCGTTTGAAATCGTCCTGGGTCAGGGCACGCAGCTCAACGCGGATCGGTAGACGGCCCTGGAGTTCAGCCAGCAGATCGGACGGTTTGGCATAGTGAAACGCGCCTGAGGCGATAAACAGGACATGATCGGTTTTGACAGGGCCGTATTTGGTGGTGACCGTCGTACCTTCGATCAGGGGCAGCAGGTCGCGCTGGACGCCTTCGCGGGATACATCACCGCCACGCACATCTTGCCGTGCGGCGATCTTATCGATTTCATCGAGGAAAACGATGCCGTTTTGTTCGGCGAGTTCGAGAGCCTGAGCGGTGATTTTGTCTTCATCGAGCAGTTTATCGGATTCTTCGGCGACCAGAATGTCGTAGCTTTCATCGACGCGCATTTTCTTTTTCTTCGTGCGCTCGAAGGCTTTGCCGAACAGGTCATTCATATTGATCATACCCATTGAGGCGCCGGGCATGCCGGGAATATCCATCATACCGCCCATGGGATTGCCATTGTCGATCACCTCGATTTCAATCTCGCGCTCATTGAGCTGCCCATTGCGGAGTTTATCGCGGAAGGAATTCCGCGTGCCTTCACCGGCGGTCTGGCCGACAAGGGCGTCGAGCACACGCTCCTCGGCATAAACTTCCGCTTGGGCTTGAACCGTTTTGCGTAAAGAGTCGCGAGTCATGTGGATGGCGTTTTCAACCAGATCGCGGATGATCGATTCAACGTCTTTGCCGACATAGCCGACTTCGGTGAATTTGGTGGCTTCGACCTTGACGAACGGAGCCTGGGCAAGCTTCGCCAGCCTGCGGGCGATTTCGGTTTTCCCGACGCCGGTCGGGCCGATCATCAGGATGTTTTTCGGGTAAATTTCTTCCTGCAAATCGGGGTCAAGTTGCTGTCTGCGCCAGCGGTTGCGCAGGGCAATGGCGACGGCCTTTTTGGCATCGGACTGGCCGATGATGAAGCGGTCAAGCTCGGAGACGATTTCGCGCGGGGAGAAGGACGGGATGGATATGTTTTCGTTTTTCATGATCATCATTACATGCGATTTTAAGGCGGTAAGGTCAAGGGCGCGCGGTAATAATTTTGCTTAACTTTTTACGGCCCGAGTATTACATTTCGCACAGCCTCATATACGGAGCTTTTTGCTTTATGACGAAATCCTTAAATCTTTTTTCGAATGTGCGCGGCGATGTTTTTGGCGGCATTACCGCAGCGGTTGTCGCCTTGCCGCTGGCCTTGGCGTTTGGTGTGGCCTCTGGGGCCGGGCCGATTGCGGGGCTTTATGGCGCTGTGGCGCTCGGGTTTTTTGCGGCGCTGTTTGGCGGCACGCCCGCGCAGGTTTCGGGGCCGACAGGGCCGATGACGGTGGTGATGGCCGGGATTATCCTGATGTATGCGCAGGACCCGGCGATGGCCTTTACCGTGGTGATGCTGGGCGGGGTGTTCCAGATTTTATTCGGGGTGTTCGGGCTGGGGCGGTATATCACCTATATGCCGTATCCGGTGATTTCCGGGTTTATGAGCGGGATCGGGGTGATTATTATCGCGCTCCAACTTGCGCCGTTTGCCGGGCATGAGGCTGCCGGGTCGGTTCTGGCGGCGCTGTCGCAATTGCCGCTGGTCTACAGCGCGCCGAATTTTACGGCGCTGGGTGTTGGCGCGGCGGGGCTGGCGGTGATGATATTTATGCCGCAAAAGTTGCGGCCATATCTGCCATCTCCTCTGGTTGCATTGGCTTTAGGGCTGGCATCAGGATATTTGTGGCCGGATGCTTTGCCGTTGTTAGGTGAAATTCCGCAAGGTTTTCCGATGGTGCATATACCGGTTTTTACGCTTGAGGCGATGCCGGGAATGTTATCGAACGCGATTATGCTGGCGTTGCTGGGCTCGATTGACAGTCTTTTGACCTCACTGGTCGCGGATAACTTTACCCGGACGCAGCATCGATCAGATCGTGAACTGATCGGTCAGGGGATCGGCAATATGGTGGCCGGTCTGATTGGCGGCTTGCCGGGTGCGGGCGCGACGATGCGTACAGTGGTGAATATCCGCGCGGGCGGGCGCGGACCTTTGTCGGGCATGGTGCATGCGGTGGTTTTGCTGGCGTGTATTTTCGGGCTGGGCAGGGTGGCCGGGCATATTCCGCATACGATTTTGGCGGCGATTTTGTTGAAGGTCGGTTGGGATATTATCGACTGGTCGTTTATCAAGCGTCTGTTGCGGGCCGGGCTCAGAGGCGCCGACCGGCAGGCGGCGTTTGTCATGCTTGCCGTATTGTTGCTGACCGTGTTTGTGGATCTGATTATGGCGGTGGCGATCGGGGTGATTATCAAGAGCCTGATTACGGCGCGGCGGCTGGCGACGCATCAGATTGAAGATGTGCAGTTTATGTCGGCTGGAGGTAAGGGCGGGCGGCGTCATGCGTTAAGTGAGCGCGAAGAGGCTTTGCTGGATGAGGCCGGGGGTGCGCTGTTGTTGCTGCGCTTTACAGGGCCTTTGAGCTTCGGGACGGCGCGGGATTTATCTTCGCGGTTGCATACGGCGTATCAGGATTACCGGGCGCTGGTGATCGATCTGAGCGATACGCGGATGATGGATGCGAGCATCATGATGACGCTGGCCGATATGATCGAGCGGGCGCGTGAGCAGGGGGTTTGCATTTATGTCGGCGGGGTGGACAACCCGGTTTACGGGATGTTGAAAAGTCACGGGGCGCTGGACGGGGTTGAGGATGCGCAGATGTTTGTCCGGCGCGAAGAGGCTTTGGCAGCGGCAGTCAGTGCGCTTTAGAGCGTTTCAACGGTGACATTTTCATTCATGCGCACAGATATAGACGAGTGGTTTATGAAATTGGCTCTGGCTCTGGTTCTTGCGATTGTTCGTTCGCTGCTCGCCGTTCTGCAACTTTGGCCAGATACTCATCCGCTGGAATATGTTTATCTGCGTGAAAATTGAAAGCCCGTTCGGCCAGATTTTGTTTATTGCGCCGTTCTTCCTGAGCCCAGCGTGCAGTTTTTTGTTCAAACGATCTTACAGTCAAGTTCAGTTTTTGCACGGGTTTGTTTTTGTATTCCTCTGAGTCAAGAAAGTCTGGAACAGAAGCCGGTTGTTCTGCCGGACGAGGTGTCGACGACGTTTTCGGCTGTATTACAGTAGGTAGCGGGGTGGTGGGGATATTATCATCGGCGTCGATTTCTGGGGCAGATTGAGGCGCTGCCGTTTCGATCGCTGCGGCCGTTTGTGGTTCATCCGGGTTTGGTCCGGCGCGCAAGGCGGCCATCCTCTGGCCGAGCCATGAGGTTTCTCCGGTGCGCCATCTATTAAGAAATCTATTAAACCAGCTTGGTTGCTCGGTTTGTGTTTCGGGCGCAGCGGTTTCCTGAGCGGTTTGAGCGGCGATTTCTTCGTCAAACGCGGCTTGCCATTCTTCAATCAAAATCTCTTCTGCCGATTCGCCGGTTTCGGACGCTGAAAATGGCACTATATCCGGTTCAGAATCGTCATCCGGTTCAGAATCGTCGGCGATTTCTGCTTTATATGCGTCTAATAATTCTAGGTTTGTTTTCAACTCATCCAGAATTTCTGCGAGTGAACTAGAATTATTCAGCTCCTGATTATCTGGATCACTTGAGAGATTCCAGTCGTCTGGTCCTGTATCTGTTTCCGGAAGGGCGTTTGTTTCCTTTTCTTCCTGTTCGTAAAGCACGCCCAGTAGATCATCGTCCAGTTCTTCTTCTGATGAAGGTAAAGCCGTGGCGGTCGGTTCAGCATCGTCGGCATTATTCCAGGTTTGTGCGTAGGTGTCCGGATTTTGTGCAAAGGCGGCTAGATCAAGTCCCTGTTCTTCAAGGTCTTGTACTCCAGAGACGATTGTTTTTGTTATTCTCTCGATACCGGCAGTATCGTTTGCTTTAACAAAGTCCTTGAACCTGTTTAGTTTTATTTTCAGCGCTGCCAAGGTGAGCTGGGTTTCCGAGGGTTGACTATTGTTCCTCAGCAACCTAAAGGGAAGATCGTTTAGGACAATGCCGTTGTATACAATTTGGTCAGGAGGAGAATCTTCCTCCAACATGGCGGCAAACTCGTCGTCAAGGGGTGTTTCTTGAGAGCCTGGATTTTGCTCATCGTCTAATGGTGCCAGCAGTTCCTCTATTTCGTTTTGTGAAGGCAAACTATCAGGATGAATATTCATTACACAACCCCCGCTTAATTCGTAAAATTTGTAAAAATCAGGCGTATCTTAACGGATTCTTAAGATTATGTCAACTTTTTGACGCTAAAGGGTTGGTGAGTGCGGGGTTAGAGCGTTTCGAGGATCACATTCTCGTTGGTGTAGACGCAGATTTCGGCGGCGATTTTCATCGCTTTGCGGGCGATGTCTTCGGCGCTTAAGGGCTGGTCGTACAAAGCGCGGGCGGCAGCCAGCGCGTAATTTCCGCCTGATCCGATGCCGATAATGCCGTCCTGGGGCTCAACCACATCGCCGGTGCCGGTGAGAATCAGTGAGGTTTCCGCATCGCATACGGCCATCAGGGCTTCGAGGCGGCGGAGGTATTTATCGGTGCGCCAGTCTTTGGCCAGTTCGACACAGGCGCGGGTGAGCTGGCCCGGGTGGGCTTCGAGTTTGGCCTCGAGGCGTTCGAACAGGGTAAAGGCATCGGCGGTGGCCCCAGCGAACCCAGCAATAATGGCGTCATCGCGGCCCAGCCTGCGAACCTTGCGGGCGTTGTTTTTAAGAACGGTTGCGCCCATTGAAACCTGCCCGTCGCCGGCGATCACGACCTGGCCGTCTTTACGGACCGAGAGGATGGTGGTGCCGCGCCATAAAGAGGCGTCGGCGTAGTTTTGATGTGGATCTGTCATGGATTCAAGATATGGGGAAAAGGGGCGGACAAGTCAAGGGGGCAGGTTTTTGGCATCACAGTGATGCAATATGCGAATTTTTGCGAAAAAATGAAAAAAAATGAAAAAATTTTCTTACATCTTATGGGTGTGATGATTTTCCAAGAATAACAAAAATTCAATCGAGGACAATTTATAGACAAAAAACGGTCCAAAAATAGATACAATTTAATTTAAATTTTATATTTTCCATAACTTTTAATTAAGGAATATACCTTAGTTTAGGGATGCGCAAGAAAAAAAGCCATAAAGGCGGTGCGCGTCAACCCTCCGATAAAACCATAAAAAACGGGGGCGGACAAACGGCAAAAAGTCCTGGGACGGACAGACCGGGTGAACCGGCGAAAGAGGGAAAAGGTCCTAGGGTGGTGAGTGTGAACAGGAACGTGTGTAACAGGGATATCGATTATGGCCTTAGGGTCTGCATTTGATGATAACTTAAAAGACCTTACCGGAGCGGGGGCAGAGAAAGAGGCCCGCGCTCCGTCTTTGCTGTCTGGCGCGTGGATGTCGGTGCGTGAGCGGGATAATGACGATCTTCTCGGTTTAGACAGTAAAAACAAAGCAGGCTTACAAGAACGCGGCGCCGCGCTGGCGAAAAGCGTTGAGGATCAGAGACAACGCGAATCCGAAAAGGCGAAACGGCGCACGGATGATATCTTATTGTTGGCGTTGTTGGATCAGATTGATGCTTGGGAGCAAGATTTGAAAAGCCGCTATGGTGAGGACTATGCTCAAGGCATGCTTCAACAATTGCTGACTGATGAAGAGCGAGACGGGCTAACGTATGAGGAACAGCTGCAGGTTTTATTTGGTAAGTATCTTGATGAGAAGGGGGAACCTATTGTTGATACTCAAGAGGCCAGAGATGTCGCTAAGTTATATAAAACAATGCAGGCGAAAGAAATTGCTTTGGATATAAACAGTAATGGTTTGGATGCCAAAAACTCAAAAGCTATGCAGGATATTTTGGATAAAGGTAGTATTGATGAGGTTGTTGCTTTAGGGGAAAACGTTAATGCCAGAAACTTAAAGCAAGCTGCTAGTGATACTTTAGACAATCAAGACATTGAAGCACGGGATAACGTAGTTGCTTCAAGTTCTCTGGAGTTTGATATACCGATTATTTAGCCTGGATTGGGGGCTGCACTCACAAACATTTGTTTGTAGCGGCGGTATTCCTTCACAACATCACCAATGTTTTTTTGTGCTTCGGCAGGGCCCATTGGACCTTGGCTTGTATAGCCATTGGTGAAGGTCATGGCCATTTTGTTTTGTCCCATTTCAGGAATAGATATGTAGTAAGTTCGTAAGGGTATGCCTGCTTTGGATAGTGCGTGTTTTAATGCGTTAGAAAATTCTCTCGGGTCAGCAAACTCGTTGTTTGGGTCATTTGCCATTCTGCCATGTGAAATAACAAGCCCTAAGGCACCGTGTTTTCGGGCTTCGTTCTTTGCTAGAATTTTTGTGTCAAGATTTACAGTGTTATCTGCGCTTTGCTGGTAGCCGACCTTATGTAGGCCGTTATCGTTGTCTGCGGCAGCGGCGAAAGGCATAGTCGCTATCGCAGCAGCGACGCCAGCGGTTGCGGCTTTCTTGAAAACACTTTTTCCATCGAATTTGGGTAATGCCATTGTGGGCCTCCCTTTTTCATCCTTGTTGGTAAATCTCATACGATACGTATCAAAAGAGGGGAGAAAAATCAAGAAAAACTGTGCTTTATTGGACATAACTCTGAAATAAAGAGTCTTTTTTGTCCTTATCTTTGTAAGATCGTTGAATCTGGCGGCTTTCGGAGGGGTGTTTTTTACAATGTCAAGAAGTATAGCGCGATGTATATTAAACTTGTTTTTTATGCGCGGGGCTGTTGGCGCTGTGGCGCGGTGAGTGCGAGGGCAGGCGTCTTTCGGGACGTAGCGTTTTGCGATTATAAATACCCTGAATGCTATTAAAAATACCCGCAATGCAGAAATGAGTTTTCATAGTCAGGAAATCATTGACATATTCCTCTCGGCATATGGTTTGACTTGGGTCATATAGCACTTCTCATTGAAAAATAAGGCATATCAAACAGTGATGCATCCTGATGAAAGTCAGGATCTCTGGCTTCGAGCGAAGAAGATCCCGATTGTCATCGGGATGCAGGACTGCCTCATTCTTAATGCGAATGAGTATATTTTCTCAATTGTTGAAAAGGGTGTCATTGCGAGCCTAAGCGAAGCAATTTATTGAAAGTTTATGGATTGCTTCACCGCCGTTGGCGGTTCGCAATGACGAGTACGCATGCTGCTTGGTGCCGGGTTATTGCCCTTCATTGTAGGCGATGCCGAGGCGGTCGAGGGCTTCACGGATTGGAATGAAGAGGTTGAGACCGATGCCGATGCGGGCGCCGTTTTCGTTGGCGAAGGGTTCGCCTTTGACGCTGAGGCCCACGATGTTGCCGTATTCATCGAGCAGCGGGCCGCCGGAAGAGCCGGGGTGGGTTTCGATGTCGCCCTGAATGTAATTGGAGCGCGGGCCGCCGAATTTGAGGTTTCTGCGGTGGGCGGACACGATGCCTTTGCTGAGGCTGCCCTTAAAGGCTTTCCAGTCTTTGGGGCTGCCGATCGCGTAGATATCCTCGCCGACACTGGGCCAATCGAGGCGGATGGGCAGGGTGGTGATGTCCAGCCAGTCGGGAATTTCTTCGAGTTTGAGCAGCGCCACATCGCGGACGCGGTCAACGCGCAGGACTTCGGCGGTGATACCGGTTTTCCTTGCGGCGGTGACGATGCGGGTGCGGCGGGATTCCCCGACGACGTGGGCGTTGGTCAGGATGTGGCCTTGGCGCGTGATGAAAAAGCCGGAGCCGTGGCCGCCTTTTTCAATGAGCACGGCGACTTTGCGCCCCTGCTCGGCGGTTTTACCAAAGGGCTGGCGGGACAGAGCTTGCGAGGGCAGGGTGACCTCCTCATCTTCGTCGAACAGGCGCTCGCGGGTATCGGTTTTTTCGCCGCGCATGTCGATGCCGTCTTCGGCTTTTGGCGGGGCTTGTCCGTTGACGATGAGGGCGCGGAAGGGTTCATCGGCGGCCAGATTGTGCACCGCCATTTCAAAGGCGTCCTGGAAGAGCAGGGTGAGGCCTTCGGCGTTGGGGATTTTGCGGCTGGTATAACCTTCGGTGCGGGTTTTATAGACAACTGTTTTGTGCAAAACGTCGTAGACGCTCCAGTCGATGGCAATGTACATACGACCGTATTCGCCGGGAACGGGGGTGGCCCAGTTGAGAGCACCTTCTTGCGAGGTGCACATATCGAGCTGGGCGTCTTTGAGCTTACCGGCTACGGAATATTCGGCGCGTTGCTCCTCGTCATCCGGGTCGAAGGCGATGTCGAGCGAGCCGACGACGTCGTAGCCGTTGGCCTCCATCGCATCATGAAAGCCCTGACGGAGGAATTTGTGATCGATTTCCTTGGCGATGACGTTGCGGTTCACCGGATAGGCCGGGGAATTGCAGAAAATGCCGTGGCGGGCCTGCCCGATATTCATGCCGGGCGGGAGGAGAAGCTCTATACCGCTATATTTGATCGGCGTGGGATGCGCGGTTTCCGGGATGTCGGGAGTGGGGGCGTAATCGACTTCCTTGACGATAGAGCCGCCGCAGCCGGTGAGGATGACGCTGGCTGTAATGGTTTGTAACAGTCTTTTGTATGGAAATTTCATGGCGGTTTTGCTATTGTGGGCGCTGGTTTTTAGCGTAACCGATATGAAGGGGCCTGCAAAGATGCCTAAAGACGGCGCAACAGAAAGATTGGGGACAATCACCCGCAAAACGAAGGAAACCTCGGTTTCCGTGACGGTCAATCTGGACGGGTCGGGTGTTTATGACGGCTCCACAGGTATTGGGTTTTTCGATCATATGCTGGAGCAGCTTTCGAAGCATGCGTTGATTGATCTGACAATCAAGGCGGAAGGGGATCTGCATATTGACGGGCACCACACAGCCGAAGATGTGGGGATTACGCTGGGTCAGGCGATTAAAGAAGCGGTGGGCGATAAGAAGGGCATTCGCCGTTACGGGCATTTCGACTTGGTGATGGATGAGGCGCGTTCTTCCGTGGCGCTGGATTTATCGAACCGGCCGTATTTGATCTGGGATGTCGATTTCACCGTCGATCGGCTGGGAGAAATGGATACCGAGCTGTTTCAGGAGTTTTTTAATGCTCTGGTTCATGCGGGCGGGATTACCGCGCATGTGACGCAGCTGGCAGGCGTCAATAATCACCACATCATTGAGGCGAGCTTTAAGGCGTTTGCCAAAGCGTTGCGCATGGCGCTGGAAACCGACCCGCGCGCGGCGAATGCGCTGCCCAGTACGAAGGGTGCGTTGTAGGGGTGCGTTTATATCGTTAACGTGAATGTTCTGTCAAAACCGTTCATTTCAAAAACAAGACGGGACAGGAAATCTCTGCCTAATATGCCATCACGCCATGCTGTTGTTGCTTCGAATTGCATGAGGCTCATGTCAGGGATGTAAAAGCAAGGTGTGAATTGTTCCAGCATTAAATCGCCGCAATACAGGTTGGTTTTCGCTTGTCCGGTTACGGATTGAACTTTTTGTTTTCCTGTTGGATTTAAACCTATTTCTTGAGCTTTGGCAGGGCTTATTCCGGTTTTTGAAGCGCCTGTATCAATCAGCATGCTGAGTCTGACTTTAGAATTTTCGGCCTCATCCTCGTTGTAAATACTCAGAGGTTTGCTAATAAAAACGTCAATATATGGGCCTTTGTCCGGATCAAACGGTGCTTTGTACAGGGGCATGGGAGAACCATCCTAAGTCGATAGGCTTTTGATTGATTTCCTGAATTGAAAATAGTCCGTCATCAAATTTTGTGTCGGCGAAAATCATCGCGTCGCGGATGGTATCGAAAAACTCGATCGGTTCTTCTTTTCTCATCACCACAAATTGTCCCCGGTGGTTTTTAATGAGCTCAGGAACAAGTTTTTCGAAAGCTTCGAAATTTTGATCAATTTCTTTTTGAATTGGTGAAGTCATGATTTTATTCCCGAATCACATTGTAGCGTAAACGGAGTCCGCTGCGAATCAAAAAATTTAAGCGATTCTTTTTGTTGGTTTTATTCGGTTAAATAGCGGATTTCGAGGATTTCGATTTCTTCGGTTTGGCCGTCGACGCGGACTTTGGCACAGTCGCCGACTTCGTGTTTGAGCAAGGCTTTGCCGACGGGGGAAAGCCAGTTGATCTTATTTTGCGAAAAATCGGCCTCGTCGACGCCGACAAGGTGGACGGTCACTTCACTGTTGTCTTCGCGGGCGTAGGTGACGGTCGCGCCGAAATAGACGCGGGTTAAATTTTGCTGGTCTTTCGGATCGACGATTTTGCAATTGTCGAGTTTCTTTTTGAGATAACGCAGGCGGCGGTCGATTTCGCGCAGGCGCTTTTTGTTATAGATGTAATCACCGTTTTCGCTGCGGTCGCCGTTGCCTGCGGCCCAAGAGACGATCTCGCAGATTTTCGGGCGCTCGGTATGGATGAGGCGGTCTTGTTCTTGAGAAAGTGCAGCATAACCCTTGGGCGTCATATAGTGAATTTCATCACTCATTTTTTAGAGTTTACGTTTGCGTAAGGCATCGCCGTGGGCGGGGAAGCCTTCGTAATCGGTCAAGGTGGTGACGGAATCCTTGATTGCGTTAAAGCCGTCTTTTGTGCACCGGGACAGTGAGGTGCGCTTGAGGAAATCCCACACGGATGTGCAGGAATAGGTATGCGCCCAGCCGCCGGTGGGCAGGACGTGGTTGACGCCGGTGGCGTAATTGCCGAGTGAAAAGGCAGTATATTCGCCGATGAGGATTTCCCCGGCATGCGTTAGTTTTGGCAAAACGCTTTCGGGGTCGGCGGTTTTGAGCAGCAGGTGCTCTGGCGCGTAAGCATTGGCGATGGCGATGGACTGGCTCAGATTTTCGGTCAGGATAATGCCGCCATAGCCGCCGTCACCCATGACTTTTGTGCAGATAGTCTTGTGCGGTTCGGGTAATTCAGAGATTTTGGACGGTAAATTTTGCTGCACAAATTTTGCAAGTTTTTCATCATGCGTGACGAGCAGCGCGGCGCTATCTTCGCCGTGTTCGCCTTCATTGAGAATGTCGAGGCATGTGTTTTCAGGATCGGCAGTTTCATCGGCCAGCACGATGGATTCAGACGGTCCGGCAGGCATGCCGGGGTCCATGATTACGGAGCAAACGCGCTTGGCAGCGGCAACATATGGGGAGCCGGGGCCGAGAACTTTTTTAACCTGTGGAACGGTTTGCGTGCCATAGGCTAGCGCGGCGATGGCCTGGGCACCGCCGCATTTATAAACATTTTCAATGCCGCAGAGCTTGGCGGTATAGAGCGTGGCTGCGTCCGTGGCGCCTTCGGGTGTTGGCGGGGAGACCACGGCGATATTTTTAACGTCGGCGATAACGGCGGGGATGGCCAGCATATAGAGCGCGGATGGGAAGGCGCCCTTGCCGCGCGGCACATAGAGGCCGACGGATTCGATCGGATTGATTTGCTCACCGGCAAAAACACCGGGTTCGATTTCGATCATCCAGCTTTTATCGCGTTCGGCGCGGCGCATTTGTTCTTCGTGGAATTTTTTGACGTTGCGCACACCGTGGGCAATCGCGGCTTTGAGGTCTTCATCCAGCGCGTTTTCCGCCGCGGCGTATTCCTCGGGGGTTGCCTTCAGGTTCGTAATTTCGGCCTTATCGAATTTTTTGGCGTAGTCGATGAGGGCCGCATCGCCGCGGGTTTTGACATCCTCAATGATCGGGGCGACGATGGCGATCATATCATCGATATCGGCCTGTGAGCGGCGCATGATGCGCGCTTTGGTGGCGTCGTCGGTTTCATTCCAGCGGTAGAAATTAATGCTCATTAATTTATTCTCACCTTGTCATCCCGACCGAGTGTTAACGAGTCGAGGGATCTTTGTAAATAATTAAGTGAAAAGATCCCTCGACTTGAGTTTACCCCGGACTTGATCCGGGGCTCGGGATGACGCTATAACAGCTTCCATGTCCAAAGAAACCATTGTCATCATCGATTACGGATCGGGGAATTTGCGCAGCGCTGCCAAGGCGTTCGAGTATGTGATCGCCAATGAGGCGATTAATGCTGAGGTGTTGGTATCGGCCCACCCTGGGGATGTGTTGCGGGCGGATCGGATTGTGCTGCCGGGGCAAGGGGCATTTGGCGATTGCATGGATAATCTTAAAGGCACTGACGGGATGATTGAGGCGCTTGAACAACGGGTGCAAAAAGATGCTCGGCCCTTTCTGGGGATTTGCGTTGGCATGCAGCTCTTGGCGACTCGAGGGTTGGAGCACGGGGTGCATGCGGGGCTGAATTGGGTGCCGGGGCAGGTTGTTCCGCTGGCCGAACGGATTAACGATCCGTCCTTAAAAATTCCGCATATGGGATGGAACGAGCTTGTGCCGCCGCATTCTGGCGAACAGGATAATCGGCACTTTGTGCTGCGCAGCACAGAAAGTTCTGGCCAAGGCGGCGATCATTACTATTTTGTTCATTCTTTTATGTTTGAATGTGAGTATAACCATCACGTTTTAGGATTGGCCGATTATGGCGGATTGTTCGCCGCTGTGGTTGGCCGGGATAATATCGCCGGGGTGCAGTTCCACCCGGAAAAGAGCCAGGATGCCGGCCTGCGGTTGATTGGCGATTTTATTCGCTGGAAGCCGTGAGTGGTTAAAGACGCGAACCCTGTGTTTTGGAAGGACAGATCAATATGAACGACCAAACAAAACTCAAACCCTTGACGCCTGTACCGACCGTGGAAGTGGTCGAGTCTCTGAGTACGGCTGATTTGAACGATCTTTGCGATGCAACCGATGCGGCCATTCAGGGCGGCGGCGGGTTTGGCTGGGTGCATCTTCCGGCGCGCGATATTATGGAGCGGTATTGGCAGGGCGTTTTGGCGATGCCGGCACGAATTTTACTGGCGGCGCGGCTGGATGGGGTGATCTGTGGAACATGCCAACTGTGGAAGCCGCCGACGCACAATGAAGCCCAAGCGCATATCGTGACGCTGACGACGAATTTTGTCGCACCGTGGGCGCGCGGGCACGGGCTGGCCAAGATGTTGGTGGAAAAGGCCGAAGATGTGGCGCGCAAGGAGGGCTTTGCGGTGATTAATCTTGAAGTTCGCGAAACAATGAACCGGGCGATCGAGATTTATGAAGCGCTCGGTTATGTGCGCTTTGGTGTGCATCCCTATTCGGTGCGGCTGCCCGATCAAATCCTCAAAGGCTATTACTACTATAAAGTCATCGACCCCCAAGCGGTTGAGCAGCAGAGCTAGTTCTGGAAGTTTTTATAAAATTCAAAAAAAAAGGGTTGATTTGGATTCGCCCTTTGCATAAGTTCGCGATCAGAACGAAATGCTATTGAATATAACGGTTTAGAACAGTCATGAAATCAAATCTTTTGCGAGGGAATTTTTCCTCGGCTCATGTTGCACCTACCCTTGAACAATTAATATTATGGAAAGAACAAGGGTTTACGGACATTGCTCTATTTGGGCGTCTTCAGCCCCCTCATCGCGGACACAGGGCATTGCTGGAAACATTGCGTCATTCCGGTTTGACCGTCAATCTGGTGTTGAATGATAAGACTGATAGTGTTGAAGGGGACCGTAATCCTTTTAATCCACAGCAACGAGATGAAATGGTCCGCATCGCGATGCCGTGGTTTCCTGCTGAAAATATCAGGCATGCGCAGGTTTATCTGGGCGCTGGCGGTGATGTCGGTAATGCTGTACGCCGGTTAACAGCAATTTTCAATTCTATAGCGCCGCCGGATAAGCTCGTATTTGCTTATTTTGAAAAAGCTGAGGACCGCAAAGAATATCTGGTCGATGGCGAGACTATTAAAAATGCTCATTATGTCGAGCTGGTTGGTCAACCGCGTGGAGAATTTCCGATCCAGCGTATTACACAAGAGATGATTGCTGATGTTTCGGAATATCTGCCTATTGATGCCAAAATGTTTCGTAAAGGCATTCGCGAGCAAGATGAGGTTTGTTATGAATTGCTTGATGCTCCGGTGGCTGAGTATATACGGGAGCAGATGAAATTGGCTGAGCGCAATGGTCGCTTGATTGGTGCCGATCCTTCCGGAGATACATTTACGCTGGAAGATCTGCGAAGAGAGCGAGGCGGTTCGGTGACACAAGATGTTTCGGCTTTGGTGCCGATTTTAGAGGGCGCGGGATTATAATTCTTTTACAAAAATGCCTGCTTCCGTAGACAGCCCTAAGGACAAGCGGACAGTGAAATCGAGGGGACAGGCCAGATCTTGCTGTGAGGGGGTGTTGTCCGGTAGACTGGGCAGCCTTGCGAGTGTGATGTGGGGACTGTAGGTTCCGGTTGGTGTAAGGTTTGCCAGATTGTGCGCGGCTAGTTTTTCAGAGCATTTTAATTGCAGATCCATCAGATCTGTGAGAGCCTGAATTTTATACTCTGCTATAAATTTTCCGGCATTTACCAGTTTTCCCGGTCGTGCATGAAATTTTTCAATAGTGAGCTTGACGTTTTCTGTGGTTGTATTTGATGAGAAGTCGTTATAGGCGGCACGGGCATTTTCAGGATCGGTGGTTTTGAACTGGCATAAGGTAATATGTGGGAGCCCTTCGGGGCCTAAAATATATTCATCCTGAAGATCAAGAAAATACTGTCTTGAAATGCGGATAATGTTGGTTTGCAGCGCTGTGTCTGTCGGGAGAAGCGCGATATTGTACCGTTGTAACGTCATATGTCTTTTCAAGAAAAATATGTTGGGTTAAAGAATAGCAGAATGTCTATTTAGTACACTGGTATAGTGGGACGAGCTAGCTATATATTTGCTTGGTGTGCATCCTTATTCGGTGCGGCTGCCCGATCAAATCCTCAAAGGCTATTACTACTATAAAGTCATCGACCCCCAAGCGGTTGAGCAGCAGGGTTAATTTATGTTGGCTCGCCGTATTGTAGGCTGTATGAAAATCTTTCCAAGGAACCTTGATCGCGGTTGTGCAGGATATGGCAGCCAACGGGATTGAATTGTTGGAAGTGCAGTGTATCTTTAATCGCGTTTTGAACAGTTTGGCGGACAATGCCGGTTCGTCCGTTTCCATAGCCAGCATCTTCTGCCATTTGGGTAATTACCGGGCCAAGGTCTGCTAAAAGCTCTTCGGCGCTCTTTGTGAAATCGATTTTAATAAAACCAAGATTTTGTACGCTCATGATGTTTTCTCCGTAGTAAGCGTTGGAGATATGCCATATGTGTTTTCATATTTCAAGGTATTTTTCGCTATAAAATCGTGCTTTTGTGGAGTTTTTCGTTTGCATGTTAGTGCTCTTGTGCTGGTGATTGGTTTTGGTTATATCTGCTGTCCATGATCATTTATCCCGCAATCGATTTGAAAAACGGCCAATGCGTGCGTCTTGTGCAGGGCGATATGGCGCGTGATACCGTGTATAACGAAGACCCGGCGGCGCAGGCGCTGGAGTGGGTGCGATGCGGGTTTAGCTGGTTGCATATTGTCGATTTAGACGGGGCGATTGAAGGCGTGCCGAAAAATCACTCGGCTGTGCGCTCCATCCTGAAAACCGTCGATATTCCGGTGCAGCTGGGCGGGGGCATTCGTAACCGCGCACAAATTACCGCCTGGATTGAAGCGGGGGTGAGCCGGGTTATTCTGGGCACGGCTGCCGTGCGCGATCCTGACTTGGTGAAGTGGGCATGCCAGAAATTTCCGGGCCAGATCGCCGTAGGGATTGATGCTCTTGACGGTGAGGTGATGGTTGACGGCTGGATTGACGGGTCGAACATTCAGGCTAGCGCGCTGGCGGCGCATTTCGAAGATGCGGGCGTGGCGGCGATTATCTACACGGATATCGATCGGGACGGGACCGGCCAAGGCGTGAATATCGAGGCGACTTGCGCGCTGGCGGAGACAACGTCCATTCCGGTGATCGCGTCGGGCGGGGCGGGATCGCTGGCCGATATCAAAGCGGTGCGCGATGCGGCGCAAAACCACGGGCTGAACGGCGTTATCGTCGGTAAGGCGTTTTACGATAAGCGCATCGATCCGGAAGAGGCGCTGGCGTTGTTATGCTGAAAACCCGTATTATTCCCTGTCTGGATATTGATAAAGGGCGCGTCGTTAAGGGCGTGAATTTTGTCGATATCGTCGATGCCGGCGATCCGGTTGAGCAAGCCAAGATCTATAACAATCAAGGCGCCGATGAGCTTTGTTTTCTCGATATCACCGCAACGCACGAAGGGCGCGATACGATCATTCATGTGGTTGAGCATGTCGCGGATGAAGTGTTCATGCCGATGACGGTCGGTGGCGGGATCTCGAAGATTTCGCATATTCGAAATTTGCTGAATGCCGGGGCGGATAAGGTTTCGATTAATTCTGCCGCCGTTAAAAACCCTGATTTTGTGCGTGAGGCGGCGGAAAAATGCGGCAGCCAAGCGATTGTTGTGGCGATTGATGCGAAAGAGAAAGAAGATGGTAGCAAGGGCTGGGAGATTTTTACTCATGGCGGGCGCAAAGGCACAGGCATTGATGCGGTGGAGTGGGCTGTGAAAATGGCGGAGTATGGCGCGGGCGAAATTTTACTGACCTCGATGGACCGGGACGGGACGAAGATCGGGTTTAATCTGGAGCTGACGCGCGCCGTGGCCGATGCGGTTCCGATCCCGGTTATTGCCTCGGGTGGGGTCAGGACTTTGCAGCATCTGGTCGATGGGGTGAAAGAGGGGCATGCGAGCGCGGTGCTGGCGGCCTCGATTTTTCACTTTGGAACCTATACGATTGCCGAGGCGAAGCAAGCAATGGCTGAGGCCGGCATTGCGGTGAGGATTTAAAGATCATGAGTGAGCATATCTTAGACAAACTGTATGCGGTTTTGCAGGAGCGGAAAAAAGCCGATCCTGAGAGTTCTTATGTGGCGAGCCTGTATGACAAGGGGCGCGGCCAAGATTGCCGAAAAATTCGTGAGGAGGCCGAGGAGACGATTGTCGAGGGCTGCGGCTGGAAAAATCACCGGGCGATGGCGCGATCCGCAAGGCTTTGACCTGCGAGAGTCGGCAGATTTGGTGTTTCATCTTATGGTGCTTTTGGCTCATCATAATGTGAACCCGGATGAGGTGTTTGCGGTGCTGGAGAAGCGTTTCGGCATATCGGGCCACGAAGAAAAAAGCCAGCCGTAAGCGTTAGAGCTTGATTTATTATTTGATCTTCGCTATAAAAATCTTATGAAAAAGAGTGTACGAAATTATTTTGTGTTGGCTGCTGCTTTGAATCTCTTTGGGATTTATTCCCCGCCCCTTGGGGCGTAAAATATTCGCGTGAGCGAATATATCCATAAGAGCCATAATGTTACTGTTTTGCTGTATCATCTGGTGTTTCCGGCGAAATATCGTCGCGCCGTTTTCGATGCGCAGGTTGATGAAGTGTTGCGCGATGTTTGTTTGAAGATAGCAGATCGTTACCAGCTAAAATTTTTAGAGATAGGGACAGATGAGGATCACGTTCATTTTTTGGTGCAATCCGTTCCGAGTTATCCAGTAACAAAGCTGGTAACGATCATCAAAAGAGCATTACGGCGCGTGAGATATTTCGATCATGTCCTCATGTTAAAAAACAGCTTTGGGGCGGTGAGTTTTGGACCGATGGTTATTTCGCTTCTACAGTAGGAAAGCATGGTGATGAGGACATGATAAAGAAATACGTCCAAAATCAGGGAAAAGAATATCTCAAGCTACACGAAGATAGGCAACTCTCCCTGTTCTGATACCCCGCTGCTTGCGGCGGGGTAGTTCATTTTGGTTGCGTGTAGTGGTCTTGATGATCGGGAGGCGCCCCCGCAGTCGGAGGAGCCGTCTGAACAGACAATTCCGTTAGATTTGACGTGGCGTTGTCCGCCTGGTTGGGAGTATTATTGTACAGGTTGAGCTAGGCGGCTTTGGGTTCGTTGTTATCATCCAGCAAGATAATCGTCGGGTTGTAATTACGCGCTTGTTCTTTTTCGATATCGCAATAGCTGCAAATAATCACGAGATCACCCGCTTGGACAAGGCGGGCGGCCGCGCCGTTTATGCCGATCATGCCTGAGCCTTTTTCGCCTTCAATGGCATAGGTGGTGAAACGCTCACCATTATTGATGTTGAGGACATCGACTTGCTCATAAGGATTAATTTCCGCGATATCCATCAGGTCACGGGCGATGGTGATCGAGCCTTCGTAATGCAGATCGCTTTGCGTAACGGTGGCGCGGTGGAGTTTTGATTTGAGCATTCTCAACAACATGTGCTTTATATAGTGTTGAATGCGGCTAAAGGAAAGGATTTTTGCGATGGCTTATGACGATCAGAATATTTTTGCCAAGATTGTGCGCGGGGAGATTCCTTGCGACAAGGTGTATGAGGACGATTATGTTCTCGCCTTTAATGACATTGATCCGAAAGCGCCGGTGCATGTTCTGGTGATTCCAAAGGGGGCGTATGTGTCGATTGAGGATTTTGGGCTTAAAGCCAGCGCGGAAGAGGTGGCCGGGTTTTTTGCCGCCGTGGCCAGAATAGCGCAGGAGCAGGGGCTTAGTGAGAACGGGTATCGGGCAATCGCCAATACAGGCGGTGACGGCGGTCAGGAAGTGCCGCATTTTCATCTGCATATTCTAGGCGGGGCGCCGGTCGGGCCGATGGTCAGCAAAGCGACTTAAATGTAAACGGGCCTTCACATGTGAAGGCCCGTTGTCATTGGAGGTCAATGAAACTTTATTTATGAGGCGCGAAGGCCGCCCGGAAACGGAATGACGTTGTCGTTATAGGCGATCGGCGTTGCCGCGATGGCCGGTACGACTTCGTCCAGACCTTCATCCATCATGTCGATAAAGGTATCGGCGATCAGGACCTGGGCGCGGGCTTGCACGGCGAAAACCTGAAAAATTGCTGCAAGATCGTCATTTTGTGTGTGCAGCAATCCGGTGTTGATTTCAAGCAGTTCCGCCAGAGCCTCAAGGTCTTCGGGGATTTGTTCGAGCGTATCGAAGACCAGATTGTCATCGAGAGTTTTAGCCTCGGCGTTGCGGACCCAGAGCTCGGCATAATCGCTAATGATGCGGTCGCATTCCATTTTCAGGATCGCCATATTGGCACCGAGATGCTGGTAACGGGCGGCGATTTTGCGCGCGCCGAGCGCAATGGCCAGCAGCGCGGAATCGGGCTGGTCGTCGCTCAAGATTTCATGCAGTCCATATTGGACATCCGGGCTTAAGGTTTCCCGCCCGTTCAAGATGTCACCGACGATGGCCGGGATTTGCAAGCGGTTGGTTAATTTGGCCAGTTCCTGTTCACTCAACATGGTTTTATTCCTTCTTTATGCGCGCCTCATTTCCTGACTTTTTGCGCGGCTTGTACCCTTGTGTTTAACGGGTAAAGGTAAAGACTTTATTAATACGGATTTCTTTTTTATCCACACGTGCTATAAAGCCCAGTGAGAGTAGGGTTTTGGCGGATTTCGAAAGTTGTGGAGAACCCGTAAAAGGGGAAAAAGGCATGGTTGCGCGGATTAATACCGTTGCTTTTCAGGGGATCGATGTACAGCCGGTGGATGTACAGGTGCAGATCAGCAATGGTCTGCCGAATTTCACGATTGTGGGCCTGCCGGACAAGGCGGTGGCGGAGAGTAAAGAGCGGGTGCGCGCGGCGCTGCATGCGCTGGGGATTGCGTTGCCGCCCAAGCGTTTGACCGTGAATATGGCCCCGGCCGATCTGGCGAAGGAGGGCAGCCATTTTGACCTGCCGATTGCGCTGGGGTTGTTGGCGGCCATGGAGATTGTGCCGAAGGAAGAGTTGGAGAAATTTCTGGTGCTGGGCGAGTTGTCGCTGGATGCGTCTATCCGGGCCGTAACCGGGGTTTTACCGGCGGCGATGCATGCGGCGGGAAATGATAACAAGCTGATTTGTCCTGCGGATTGCGGCGGCGAGGCGGCCTGGGCGGGGGTCGTCGAGATTGTTGCGCCGAAGGATTTGCTGCAATTGATCAATCATATCAAGGGCACACATGTAATGAGCGCGCCGCAAGCCAAGTTGCAAAGTGAAGAGACGCGCCGGATGCCCGATCTGGCCGATGTGAAAGGGCAGGAAAGCGCGAAGCGAGCCTTAGAAATTACGGCGGCGGGCGGGCATAATTTGTTGATGATCGGGCCGCCGGGTTCGGGCAAATCGATGCTGGCTTCCTGTTTGCCGGGGATTTTACCGCCGCTTTCGGCGCGAGAAGCTCTTGAGGTTTCGATGATTCATTCGCTGGCGGGGTCCTTGCCGGATGGAGGGTTGCTGAAACACCGGCCGTTTCGCGATCCGCATCATTCGGCTTCGTTGCCCGCATTGATCGGCGGGGGTCACCGGGTGAAGCCGGGGGAGATTTCGCTGGCGCATAACGGGGTGCTGTTTTTGGATGAATTGCCGGAATTTGCGCGTTCGACTCTGGAGGCGCTGCGTCAGCCTTTGGAAAGCGGCGAGGCGCTGGTGGCGCGGGCCAATGCGCATGTGCGTTATCCGGCGCGGTTCCAGCTTGTCGCGGCGATGAATCCGTGTCGCTGCGGGCATTTGGGCGATGTGACCCAAGAATGCACGAAAGCGCCGCGCTGTGCGGCGGATTATCAGGCGAAGGTCTCGGGGCCGATGCTGGATCGGATGGATTTACAGGTGGATGTCCCGGCGGTCAGCGTCGGGGATTTGAATGCGCCGGCCGGGGAGACTTCGGCGAGCGTGGCGGCGCGGGTTGCCAGAGCACATGAAATTCAGCAGGCGCGGTTTAAGGCGCTGGGGCTAGAGACCGGATTGAATGCGCATGCTGACAGTGCGGCGTTGGAAAAAATCGCGATTTTGAGCCCGGAGGCCAAGGATTTGTTGGATAAAGCGATGGAAACGGCGAAGTTGTCGGCGCGCGGTTATTATCGGATTTTGCGGGTGGCGCGGACGATTGCCGATCTGGATGCGGTAAGTTCGGGCCAAACACTTGAAAAAATTGGCAAAATTCATATTGCAGAGGCGCTGAGCATGCGCCGGGCCGCCTTGATTTAAAAAGCATCAACTTATTGATATTCAATGTAAAAACAGAATTTATTTGCATAAATTTGGCTTTTTCAGGTAATGTGGGATTACGGCTATAGAAGGATAAAAAACCGCGAAATCCCAGTGTTTTCAGGGATTTGGTAAGATAAAATTAAGAAATAAAAGATAAAATTTTATATATAATAATTAGGGTGTGACTTTGACAGGCGATTCTTTCGGATATAATAGAGCAGTTTCTGATGTAGGCAGTTTGGCGCGGGCGTTTGGTCAGCCTGCGTCTGGTCGGTCTCCCAATGCTTTTCAAACGGCAGCTAAATCTGTTTTTTCAGGGAACAGTCAAACTGTAGTTGCGAAATTAACCGGTGTCGACCACACGAAAAAACTTCCGCAAATACAATCTTCTGATAAGGCCGGACAGAATGCGACGGCAAATGTGAGTGCTGCAGTGAGTGCCGACCAGAAGATGGAAAAAGTACAAAATGTACAGGCTGGTTTTAAAACGGCGGTAGAAGAAATGCAGAAGCCGATTCGTGAGGCGATGAATCAGGCCGTTGATAATATTCCTGAAATTAACCACGGTTCGGCGCATGCTAGTTTTGACGCCGATAGCCCGACGACTGCGGCTGACGTTATGTTTGATGCGGCGACTATGAAGGCTGGTATTCCTGCTGTGAAAGCTATGAATACAGCTTCAAATGTTGCTTCTGCGATCGGTGATGCAAAAGCGATTGCAGGGAAGCTTACTCCAGCACAAGAGGCCCGCCTCGCCGATGAAATGCGTAGTCTTTTGAGTCCTAAAGTTGACAGTTTAAGCGGTGAAGTGCTTGAGCCTCCTGTCGTGGCAAGCAATTTAAATGTTGATGTGTTAAAAGATATGCCGGATGCTGAACTCATTCAGACATTCAAACAGGCCCTTCTTCCTCCAGAAAACCAGCCGGAATGGGCTATCATGGAGGGCGTGAAGGAAGAGTTGAAGCAAGACCTTGGCCATCACGGGAGTATCAGGAATGTGAACGAGGCTGTTATTGCAGACGCCGAGACAGTAGGGATTAAGACCGAGAACGTTAGTATTGCGCAGCAAGATATGATTGACCGTATGACGTGCGTTCAGGGATCGCTGACCGATGGAGGCTTTTTGGGCATGTTAAGTCAGAGCGAGATTAAGGTTTCACCTGAAATGGCTATGTATGCTCGAAAAACGGCCGGTATGCCATCTATTGATCGGGAAAGTCCTTCTATTGATCAGAATTTGGAAGCAGAACTTGTTCGTAGCGCTCAATATAATATAGTCATTTAAATTAACATTTACACGTAACAAGAGCATCAAGGGTTGTTTTTTGCTCGGCATTTTTCCAGTTTGTTTTGATGGCTCCGAATGTATTTTCGATGGGGTTGAGGTCGGGAGAATATTTGGGGAGGCATAAGAGTTTGTGCCCTTTTTCTTCGAGCATGGCTTTGATTTTTGCTTTGGGGTGAAAGGGCGCGTTGTCCATGACGATGACACTGGGCTTTGTCAGGGTTCTCAACAAATGCTCCCTGATCCACCACAAGACGGTTGTGCCTTCGCACGAACCTTCGAACAAGATCGGCGCAAGCCATTGTTTGCTTTTTCGCCGTTGCGCCATGATGAGATTCGTGCGCGTATTCTTCCCGCCCCGCACATCGCCGTAAATTTTTATCCCGCGCTCTGCCCAGCCTGCATCGCGCCGAACATCCTCCTCAAACCCGCTCTCATCAAAGTAAATAATGTTGTCGGAGCCATACGCGCAGAGCAGTTTGCGCAGGCGGCACAGATATGCCGCTCTTTTCATATTGTTTCGTTCCAAATATCGTCGTTGTTTTTTTTAACGATTTTCATCGTCTTAAGCGCTATCGACAGGCCGGGAACGCTGATGCCAAAAATCTCAGCGCGTTCGCGTAATAGCATATCCGGATGTTGCCGCACATGACGGCGAAGCTCTTCCTTGTCCAATTTGCGACGCCGCAAACCATGTTTCTTAGGAGAAAGGTCACCGCGCAACAACCAGTTATAAACACTCTTGCGCGATACGTTATAACGGCGCGCCGCTTCCGCTTTGCTGCCGCCCGAGAGAACAAAATCCACGACCCGCTCTCGTATATCAATCGAACATGTCATACCAAAATATAACATGTGTAAATATTATTTTAAATTACTATAGCAGTCCGATGATGGGCGCATCATAATTCCCCCTATCGTTTTTTCTGACAATTCGTTATAACTGACTCTGAATATTGCCGTTGTTTTACGGAGGTTTGGATGCGCGGTTTTATCCTTCTGACAGGGTTGGTTTTTTTGGCGGGATTGGCCGGGTTGGCTGAGGCTGCGGAGGAAGCTTGTGAAAAAGCGCGCAGCTCTGCCGATGTCATGAAATGCCTGAGCCGCCAGCATGATGTTTCGCAAGAAGAGCTGAATAAAGTTTTTGATGCGCTGAGCTTTGAGAATTCGGGAGAAGCGCTGGAGGCGTTGAAAGATTTGCAGGCGCGCTGGGTGGAATACCGCGATCGGGAATGCGCGTTGGAAACGTCCGGTCTTGAAACCGAATCCCTGAAGCGGCTTGAAACGTTACGGTGTTTGCAGCGTTTGACGCGCGAGCGGATCGGCGCTTTGCAAAAAAGCCTGAACCCTGAAGATCCGCCTGAAGAACAGGGGGAGACGGCTGCGCCGCCGCGCTGGATGAATGCGCTGGCCAGTGATTATCCAAATGTGTTTTGGAATTATGGGGCGCAAATTGAAGGTGATTTAGATTGTGACGGTGAGAATGAACACATGATGGGCGGCTTGCGGTCTTCCGAAGATTTTATGGAGGTTTTTCCCGTTGTTTCTATTTCAGAGAACCCACTTACCGGGCGGCCTAAGAGCACGGTTATAGAGTTGGGGTTTGATGATGAGTCTGATAATGTTGATGAAGAGCGCGTCCGTTGTGGGCTTGTTGTCGGACTTTCATTCGCGCAGCCTCCGGATGAGGCGCGGTTACCAGAGGATAAAGGTGGCGAGGGGCAAGTCTCGGATGCCGATGTGTCTGCGGCGTGTATAAATCGTCTGACAATTACAGCCGAGGCTTGTGGGCAAAGCCATACGTTGTATTGGACCGGGAATGAATACGCCTTTGCCGAATAAAATTTTAAAATCTTTGTGCGTGTTTTGCGCGTCTTCGTCTGAGGTTCATCACAAATATATGGATTTGGCGGCGCAGCTCGGACAAGAGTTGGCGTGCAGCGGCATTCGTCTGGTTTATGGCGGTGTGCAGGGCGGGTTGATGGGCGCTGCGGCCGATGCGGCTTTGGCGGCGGGCGGTGAGGTCGTCGGGGTGATTCCGGAGGTGCTCTTACCGCAGGAGCGTGCGCATAAGGGATTGACCAAGCTGTATGTGACGCCGGATATGCATAGCCGCCAGCAGAAAATGGCGAAGCTGGCCGACGGATTTATTATTCTGCCCGGCGGTATCGGAACCTTGGCGGAGTTTTTTGAAATCCTGACCTGGAAGCATATAGGGTTACATCGCAAGCCGATTATTCTGATTAATTATCAGGGGTTCTGGGATTCGTTGATCGCTTTGCTGAACCAGTCAGAGAATGAGAGATTTTTGTATGCGAAGTTGACGGATTTGCTTGTTATATGGGAAAGCGTGGATAATATTAAAGAAATACAGACTTTTTTCGCGTCTGAATAATATATTTTGCTTTTTTCAATCCGGGCAGCTTGTTAAGGTTCAGGTTGATGTATCATCAGTAGAAAATGACCGCAACGTGCAGTATTCACATTCAAAAGAGAAGGCCAATGAGTTTGCGAGTGAGGCGCTGGAGCGCCTTCACAAGGAAGGCTTGTCACCAGTGCCGCAAAATTTCGAGCTTTGGTATGTGTATTATGCCGAATGCGATCCGGATGTGGTGCGGGCGATTGATGTGTTGGTCGCCAATAAAGAGCCGATTAACGATGAGCAGTGTGAGGAGATTCACCAGCGATTCTTGAGCGATACAAAAGAAAATGAGCGGGTGCGGCAGGCGGGAGATCAAATTCAGGAAACGATTAAGGGCGTTAAGACCAGCGTGAATGAAATTAAAATGGTCACGCATGAATATAGCGAAGTTTTGCAGGATGCGGCCGGGTCTTTAGGGCCGGACGCTAATCCCGAACAAATCCGCGAAAAACTGCAATCGGTGCTTGATAATACATCCAATGTGATTGAGCATAATATGAAGCTGGAGCAAAAGCTTGAGCGTTCGGCATTGGTGATGCAGGAATTGCAACGCGATCTTGAGGTTGTGCGCCAGCAAGCCTTAACCGACGGGTTAACCAATTTGTCGAATCGCAAAGCTTTTGATAGCGAGATTATCCGGGTTGCCGAGGAAGCCAAGCGCGACGGGCAGACGTTCTCTTTGATTTTGATGGATATCGACCACTTTAAGGCTTTTAACGATAATTACGGTCATCAGGTTGGCGATCAGGTTTTACGGTTGGTGGCGCAAACCTTGACTGACGGGGTGAAAGGCCGGGACGTTGCGGCGCGGTATGGCGGGGAAGAGTTTGCGATTCTTTTGCCGCAAACCAATTTAACCGGCGGGGTGAAGGTTGCCGATTCGCTGCGTAGCGTTGTGCAGGGCAAGGAACTGATTAACCGTAATTCCGGTGAAACGCTGGGGCGGGTGACACTGTCGGGCGGCGTGGCGCAATATGTAACGAATGAGCCGCTGGAAAACCTGATCGAGCGCGCGGATTCGGCGTTGTATACCGCCAAGCATAATGGTCGGAACCAGATCGCGGCCGCTCCGGCGCCGGGCCAGAAGAAGTAAGGCTTCCAAGGTCGTTTTGGCGGCTTGTATATTCTTCATAAAGGCTTAGTTTAAAGGCATGCAGGATTCAATTTCATCCGCCGCGATGGTGCGGCCTCCCTATCTTGAAGGGTTAAATAACGAGCAACGCGAGGCTGTTGAAAGCCTGGACGGGCCGGTGCTGGTGCTGGCGGGTGCGGGGACCGGAAAGACGCGGGTCTTGACGACGCGGCTGGCGCATTTGCTGCATACGGGCCGGGCGTATCCTTCGCAAATTCTGGCTGTGACCTTTACGAATAAAGCGGCTCAGGAAATGAAAGCGCGGGTGAGTCAGCTGATGGGCGGTGCGCCGGTTGAGGGCTGGTGGCTGGGGACGTTCCATTCGCTGGCGGCAAGGATGCTGCGGCGGCATGCCGATCTGGTGGGCTTAAGCTCGAATTTCACGATTCTCGATCCGGACGATCAGGTGCGCTTGCTCAAGCAAATTATGGAAGCGAATAACATTGATACCAAGAAATGGGCGCCCAAGGCAATGATCGGGTTTATCGATCGCTGGAAGGATCGCGGCCTTACGCCCGCGCAGGTGAGCGCGGATGAGGTTGGCGATATCGCCGATGGCAAATTGCCGATGCTGTATGAGATTTACCAGCGGCGGTTGCGCGAGGTAAATGCGTGTGATTTCGGAGATTTGTTGTTGCATATGATCACGATTCTGAAAGACCCGGCCAACGCCCATCTGCTGGATGAGTATCACCGTCGTTTTCGCTATATCATGGTCGATGAGTATCAGGATACCAACGTGGCGCAGTATTTGTGGTTGCGGTTGCTGGCGCTAAAACGCAACCGTCATCCCGTAGGACGCTCGCACGAACGGGAGCCGGGAAAGAGCAGCGCTGAAAGCGCTGCACATATGGATCCCCGCTGTTTAAATCAGCCTCCGGCTGATCGCGGGGATGACAGTGAGTGGAATAGCGGCGCTAACATCTGCTGCGTGGGGGATGACGATCAGTCGATCTATGGCTGGCGCGGGGCGGAGGTTGGCAATATTTTGCGGTTCGAAAAAGACTTTGAGGGCGCGAAGATTATCCGGCTGGAGCAGAATTATCGCAGCACGAATAATATCCTTAAGGCTGCGCATGGGGTGATTTCCAAGAATGACGGGCGGTTGGGCAAGGAGCTTTGGTCCGATGCCGGGGATGGCGAGAAAATCACGGTGCGGGGCCTGTGGGACGGTGAGGCCGAAGCGCGCTGGGTTGGTGAAGAGATTGAGCAACTGCAAAGAAAATACGAAATGTCATCCCGAGCGAAGTCGAGGGATCTTTATAATAAAATGCAGGACAAAGATCCCTCCACTCCGCTGCGCTCCGGTCGGGATGACAATAGAGGAGAGTGTTCTTTAAATGAAATCGCTATACTCGTGCGCGCCGGGTTTCAAACGCGTGAATTTGAGGAGCGGTTTATCAAGCTTGGTCTGCCCTACAAAGTGATCGGGGGCCCGCGTTTTTACGAGCGGATGGAAATTCGCGATGCGCTGGCTTATTTGCGGGTGACGATGCAAAAGGCCGACGATCTGGCGCTGGAGCGGATTATCAATACGCCCAAGCGCGGGATTGGCGGTGCGACGGTGCAGACGCTGTACGCATACGGGCGGACGCATGGGGTTTGCCTGCATGATGCGGTGATGGATTTGACGCAGACCGATGAGCTGCGCCCCAAGGTTAAAAGTACCCTGATGAAATTGCTGGATGATTTCGGGCGCTGGCGGTCGTTGATTGAGACGGTGCATCATGCGGAGCTGGCGGCGCAAATCTTGGATGAATCCGGCTATATGCAGATGTGGAAAGAGGACAAAACGCCCGAGGCGCCGGGGCGGCTGGAGAATTTGAAAGAACTGATTTCCGGAATGCAGGAATATGAGAGCTTGCCGCAGTTTTTAGAGCATGTGGCGCTGGTGCTGGAAAATCAGGATGCTTCGGGCGGCGAGTTTGTCAGTATCATGACGCTACATGGGGCGAAGGGGCTGGAGTTTGACGCGGTATTTTTGCCGGGTTGGGAAGAAGGGTTGTTTCCTTCGCAACGATCGATGGATGAGAATGGCCTGAAGGGATTGGAAGAAGAACGGCGGCTGGCCTATGTCGGGATTACGCGGGCCAAGCAGAAGGCCTATATATCGTTTGCGGCGAACCGGCGGATGTATGGATCATGGACGAATGCCATTCCCTCACGTTTTGTCGATGAATTGCCGAAAGCGCAGACGGACGTGCAGTCCGATCTCGGGCTGGCCGGTAGCGGGCGCTCAAGTCATTGGGATAGTTCAGGATTTGCGCCGAAGGTACAGAAGCGGATGGTGCATGAGCGTAAGGTGATGAGTGAAAGCGGCACTGTCTTTGCGCGCGGGGACCGAGTGTTTCACGATAAGTTCGGCTATGGCAAGATCATCAATATCGACGGGCATAAGCTGGATATCGCGTTTGAAAAATCCGGTCAAAAGCGTGTGATGGATAGCTTTGTCGAAAAGCATGACTGAGATTACACATGCGGGCTGGATATTTTGTTTTAAAGCCGCCATATTAAACCATATTTTGCGGAGGTCGTTATGAACATGAAAAACAAAATCGCAACCGTATTCGGCGGCACAGGATTTGTCGGGCGGCAGGTGGTGCGCGAACTGGCGGCGCGCGGGGTGATTATCAAGGTGGCGACCAGAGTGCCGGAGCGCGCCTATTTCCTCAAACCCGATGGCGCGGTGGGGCAGATTGTTCCGGTTGTCTGTGATTATGCGGATGAGAAAAGTCTGGCTGCGGCGATTGCGGGTAGTGATTATGTGATCAACTGTATTGGTGTCTTGTTTGAAAAGGGCAAGCGGCAGAAATTTCAGAAAATTCATAGTGATTTACCAACGGCGATTGCCGGTTTGTGTGCTAAAGCCGGTGTGGGGCGGCTGGTGCACTTTTCTGCGCTGGGTGTTGATAAGGGCACATCGAAATACGCCAAGACCAAATTGGAAGGGGAAAAGGGCGTGCTGGCCAATTCCCCGAAGGCGACGATTTTACGACCGAGCGTGATTTTCGGTGAGGATGATTCCTTTTTTAATATGTTTGCGGAAATGGCGCGTTATGCTCCGGCTCTGCCGTTGATTGGCGGGGGTAAGACGAAGTTCCAGCCGGTTTATGTCGGCGATGTTGCCAGAGCGGTTTTGGCGGCTTTGGAACAGCCACAGGCGCAGGGTCAAATTTATGAGCTGGGCGGGCCGGACGTTCTGAACTTTAAGGAAATTTATGAACGCTTGTTCCGCTATACCGGGCGCAAGCGCTGTCTGGTCAGTTTGCCGTACGGGCTGGCCAAAGTACAGGCGAGCTTTATGAGCGTTTTGCCACAGCCGCCGTTGACGCGCGATCAAGTGGAATCGCTTAAGACGGATAATGTTGTTTCACCGACGGCGCAGGGTTTGGCGGATCTGGGCGTATTACCAACAGCGCTGGATGTGATTTTGCCAACCTATCTTAAAAGTTACCGGGATGGCGGGCGTTTTGCCGCACAATAATTTTAAGCAAGGATTTTAAAGATGCGTAGATTTTTGCTGTTTGTTTTGGCTCTGTCGTTTGTGGCGTTTGCGGCGCAGGGTTCCTATGCGGCGCGGTCGGAAAGCATTGTTGCGGTCGTGAATGAAGATGCGATTACATTATCGGATATGAATGACCGTATGGGGTTGATTGTCGCGTCTTCAGGATTGCCCAATACGCAGGATGTGCGCGATAAGCTGACGCCGCAGATTATGGGGTCGCTGGTCGATGAGTTGATCCGCATGCAGGAAGCCCGGCGGTTGGATTTGTCGGTCAGTCCGGAGGAAATCGATCAGGGGTTTGCGACGATTGCCCAGCAGAATAATATGTCGGCGGAGGATTTTCGCACGATGATTGCGCGCGGTGGTCTGAATATCCGGACGATGGAAGACCAGATTCGGGCGCAGATCGCTTGGGGGAAGGTTGTGCAGTCCAAGCTGCGGCCGCAGGTGGTGGTGACAGAAAGCGATATCGATGCGCATCTGGAACGGATTACGGCCAATACAGGCAAGCCGGAATATCTGGTGTCGGAAATTTTTCTTCCCGTCGATGCGGCGCAGGATGAGGCTCAGGTGCGCCAGTTGGCCTTGAAATTGATGCAGGAAATCCGTAGCGGGCAAGCGCCGTTCTTCAAAGTCGCGCAGCAATTTTCAAAATCGGCGGGGGCCCCGCAAGGCGGCGATATGGGCTGGGTTACGCAAGGCCAGCTGCAGCCTGAGCTGGATGAGGTTTTAACGCGTTTGGAAAAAGGGCAGGTTAGCGATCCGGTGCGCAGCGCTGCGGGCTATCATATACTCAATGTGCGGGAACAGCGGACAATCGCGCCGGAAAACATGCCGAGCCGTGAACAGGTGATGAGTTTTTTAGGAAACCAGCGTCTTGAGCGGTTGCAGCGCCGTTATCTGATGGATTTGAAATCAACGGCTTTTATCGAGAATCGTCTTGAGCAGTGAAAGCTTTTTGTCGGCATTAGAAGCTTTGCCGCCATTGCGCGACGTGATTGCGGCGCATAATCTCCGGGCGGAAAAAGCGCTGGGGCAGAATTTTCTGCTCGACCTGAATATGACCGATAAAATTGCGCGTCAGGCCGGGGATTTATCCGGCAAAACCGTAATCGAGATCGGGCCGGGGCCGGGCGGGCTGACGCGGTCTTTGTTGCGCGTTGGGGCGAAAAAGGTGATTGCGGTGGAATTTGATCTGCGCGCGGTTGGCGCTTTGCAGGCTTTGGTACAAGCGGCGGAGGGGCGGCTTACGGTTGTGCAAGCGGATGCGCTGGAAGTCGATCTGGCGACGCTCTGTGAAGGGCCGCGGGTGATTGTCGCCAATTTGCCGTATAATATCGCCACACCGCTCCTGACGGGCTGGCTGGCGCAAATTCGTAGCGGTTTTGGCGTTTATGATGAAATGATTTTGATGTTTCAAAAGGAAGTGGCCCAGCGGATTGTAGCGCGGCCCGGGGATAAGGCCTATGGCCGGTTATCGGTGATCAGCCAATGGTTGTGCGAAACGCGGAAATGTTTTGATTTGCCGCCCGGGGCGTTTACGCCGCCGCCGAAAGTGAGTTCGAGCGTGGTGCGGTTTGTGCCGAAGGTTTTAGCGGCGGAGGCGCCGGAGTTTAAGGCAGTTGAAGCGGTAACAGCAGCAGCGTTTGGCCAGAGGCGCAAAATGATCCGGTCGTCTTTGCGTGATTATGCGCAGCGTTTTGGGGCGTTGGGGCTGGAGCCGACAGTGCGCGCGGAAACGCTTAGCGTCGAAGACTTCATCCAACTTGCAAAATATTGACATAATTATAAAACCTGTGTAGAACCTCTTTTATTTGAAAAAAGATATGATGCCATGGTTTTTGAATTGATTGATGAACCAGTGTGTTTGGACTTTACAGGGTCTTTTAATGCGCAAGTTGATGGACAGGGTCGTTTGTTGTTGCCCGCTGTTTTTCGTAATGCGATGAATGGCGGAGATAAAAAGTTAAAGATTAGTTTTTTTACAATGGCGCATCCGAAGGATCATAAGCTTGTGTGTTTTTCTCGCGAAGAATTTGAAAAGAAACTTGTGCCTATACCTAAAGAACAGCGCGGAGCCATAATTGCAAATGCCTATAGAGTTGATTGTCAGGATAACAGTGGACGTTTTGCAGTTGATATACTATCCAGAGTTTCTGCTTGGCCCGAAAATTGCCGAGAGTTCGTTTTCGTGGGTGCGGGTGACAGATTTTTTATTTGTCCCGCAGAGGAAGAAAACGCTGAAGCTGTTGCGGTAATAGAAACGTTTTTAGAAGAGCCAGAAGCATAATGTTTTTACAGCCCACCCATTAGACCGCGGACAAAGTCCGACAGGCCCTGAACCCGGCGACGCTTGAGGCGTTCGGCATCAAGGATCAGTTGGGCTTGGTCGACGGCTTCTTCAATATCGGTGTTGATAATCACGTAATCATATTCTGTATAGTGCGACATCTCATCGGCGGCTTTGGCCATGCGGCTGCGGATCTGTTCTTCGGTTTCACGCGTGTCGCGGGAGCGGTCGCGCAGGCGCTTTTCAAGGGCCTGATTGGATGGGGGGAGAATAAAGACACGGACAAGGTCTTCGACAGCCAGTTCGAAAAGCTGTTGCGTGCCTTGCCAGTCGATGTCGAAGATCACATCTTTGCCTTCGGATAAAGCTTTTTCGACAGGGCCGCGCGGTGTGCCGTAATAATTATCAAAGACTTTGGCGTGCTCGAGCATTTCGCCATTATCCACCATATCGCGAAATTCATTGTGGCTGACGAAGATATAATCCTGATTGTGAACTTCTCCGGCGCGGCGGGGGCGAGTGGTGGCGGAAATCGAGGCGATGAGGTTTTCGTTGTTTTTGAGCAAGGCGCGCGTGATCGTGGTTTTCCCGGCTCCCGATGGGGAGGAGAGGACGTACATCAGACCGCGGCGCTTTAACGTGTTCAAAACTCTGGACCTTATCTTTTTAGCTATGCGTAAGTGTTTTGTTGAGTTTAAACATCCCTTTATTCGCTGTGCAATGTCAAAGTGCCAAGTTGAATCCGGATTTTAGTCTCTTCAGGGTTTAATGTTGTTGTGTATGGGGGTTGTGAGGGCAAAATGTTTTAACGTGATTGAATATTATAAAACAATCATGTTAGGTTATAGTGGATTACTGGGGCTTTGTGCGGTATGGTTTTGAGTAATCTATAGTTGTGATGCTGTGTGATTTCAGGTTATTCTTCAAAACTATACAAGTTAAGCAGAGTATTTGATGGATGGACGTTAAAGCAGTAGAAGGCAATATTGAGTCTGCGGCCAAAGTGTTAAAGGCCATGTCCAATGAGCGGCGCTTGTTGATTGTATGTATTCTGTTTATGGGTGAAAAGAGCGTAGGGGCGCTGGAGGAGATGGTCGGGCTTAGCCAGTCTGCACTTTCCCAGCATTTGGCCCGGTTGCGGCGCGATGGTATCGTCCAAACCCGCAGAGACGCGCAAACAATTTATTATTCTCTAAAATCTGATGAAGCTGAAAAAGTGTTGGCGTGTTTGCACAGTATTTATTGTAAAGATGTGTCTTGTTAGGCGTTGTTTTGCTGACGAGTTTCTGCGGGTTTTAAAAATTTGAGATTTTCGATGAGGGTTTTGACGCTCAAATCTTTTAAGTCATTTTGTTGTAAAACCTTGACATGCTTGCCTTTAGGGGCGTGACGTACGGGGTTAGAGCGGCCTGAAAATAAAACCGTACAAGGGCAGGCGGTGGCGGCGATTATATGCATCGGGCCGGTGTCGTTGCCGATGCAGGCGGCGGCCTTACGCCCGAGCGCGGCGATTTGTTCAAGGCTTGTCTGATTGGTCAGATTGAGAGCTTGCGGGCAATTTTCAACAATGATGTTTGTGACATCTTCATCGGCCTTGGCGCCGATCAGAACCGGCTGGTAGCCGCTTTCAACGAGGCGCCGGGCGAGGGCGGCGTAGTTTTCCGCAGGCCAGCGTTTGTAGGGGTGTTGGGGCGCGCAACCGGGGACCAGCAGGACATAACGGTCTTTGAGGTTGAAATTACTCAGATCGCCGTCCATCCATTCGAGACGGTCGATTTTAATGTCTGTAATACCGGCCAGCGCCAGCGTTTGTACGTGGCCGTCATAAGCATGAACTGTTGTTCGCAACGCAGATTTATTGCGATGAGAGGCTCCCTTGGCGGTGCCGACCCATTGAGGCTTGGGACTTAAAAGGCTGAAATAAATATTGGTGCGGTCGTTGTTTTGAAAATCGTAGACGCGTTCGAAATTTCCGGCATTGAGTTTTTTTCGAAGAGCCAACCAGCCCCCAAGGTCAAGCCATTTAGGTCGTTCATCAATCCAGATTTCGTCAAAGTAACCGCATTGGCGGGCGAATTTCTCAAAGGCTTTGGTGGTCAGGATGGTGATATGGGCGTTTTGGTGATGGCGGCGGATGGCGGCCATTGGCCCCAAGGCCTGAATAAAATCGCCCAGTGCGCTGAGTTTAATGACCAGAATGCGGTCTTGGGATTTTGTGGCATCGGCCATGACTACATTCTTCGCCCGCCATGGGCGTTTTGCTGGGCGTGGAAGGGGTATTCGCTGCCTGACGGAGCGATTTCGCCGCGCAGGAGTTCTGCGTATACGTCGAGAGTTTTATCGGCCATTTGTTCTTTGGTGAAATGGGCGGCGATGTGCGACATAGCGCGGGTGGCGAGCATGGAGCGCTGGGTCGGGCTTAAGGCCAGCGCGTCTTCGATCGCATCGGCCAGCGCGGCCGAATTGCCCGGTTCGACCAGCCAGCCGGTCTGGCCGCGAACAATGGTTTCTTGCGCACCGCCATGGTCGGCGGCGACGATCGGTCGGCCCATGGCCTGAGCTTCGACGGGGACGCGGCCAAAGCCTTCGGGATCGGTGGACGGGCAGACAACGACGGTGGCCAGCATGTAGGCGGCGGGCATATCGTTGCAGTGATCGACGATGCGGACATGGCCTTCCAGCCCTAAGGAAGCGATTTGTTCGTCGAGTTCCTTACGGTATTCCTTGCGCCCTTGATCCGAGCCGATAATTACGCAGAACAGATCTTCGCGGTGGATGCGTTCCAGTGCTTCGACCAGAACGCTGTGGCCTTTCCAGCGGGTAATGCGTCCGGGCAGCATGACGATGTTGGTCCCGTCGGGAACGCGCCAGCTTTGAGCCAGAGCGATCATCCGCTGGGGCGTGACGGCGGTGGGGTGAAAGCGCTCCATCGGAATACCGCGCGGGATCAAGCGGATGGTGCGGTTATCGAGGTGATAGTTTTTGCGCAGGTAATCGGCGACATAATTGGAAATGGCGATGACGCGCTCGCCCTGAGCGATTGAGCTGTTATAAAATTTCTTCGCTTCGCCGCTGATGTTATAGGGCGCATGGCAGGTGGTCATAAAATGGGCGCGGGTTTTGCGACAGGCATAATAAGCGCTCCAGGCCGGGGCGCGGCTGCGGGCGTGGACGATATTGACGTTATAGCGCTCGATCAGTTTGCGCAACGCGGCGACATTGCGCCACATGACGACCGGGCTTTTCGAATGAACCGGCAGGTTGATATGGACCGCGCCGATACGTTCAAGTTCGTGAACGCGGCTGCCGCCATTGGAAACGATAAGAGCCTGCGCGCCGCTGGCGACCAGTTCGGCGGCAATATCAATGCAGCCCTGTTCGGCGCCGCCCGGTCCCAGTTCGGGGATGATTTGCATGATGACGGGCTGGGTCTGGAATGCGTTCATAAAAAGCCTTTGCGGGTGTTGCCTGAAGCGATTTTAAGCATACAGAATTTCTGAGCTCTGGTCACCTGTGCCCAGATCGTTTATCTATATAGGCAGGATCGTATTTCCGCAAGATGATCGTGATGTAAGGATTAGATACGCAATGACCGCTGAAACCGCATTTGAATCTGTGTCGATACTTGAACGCGAGGGAAAACCTAATTTGGCCTATGTCTATACCCCGGCGGATGGAAAAGGCGCGGATTTGCCGCTTGTGATGTTTTGCGGGGGGTATCGTTCGGATATGAACGGGACGAAGGCTTTGTATATTGAAGAGCAATGCAAGGCGCGGGGGCAGGGCTATGTGCGCTTTGATTATAGCGGTCATGGAGCGTCTGACGGGGCGTTTGAAGAGGGTACGATTGGGGCGTGGCTGGGCGATGCGCTGGATATTCTCGATCATGTGACCCTTAAGGGACCGGTGGTGGTTGTGGGCTCGTCAATGGGCGGGTGGATTGCCTTGTTGCTGGCAAAGGCGCGCAGCGGCAAAGTGCGGGGTGTGTTAGGTATTGCTGCGGCGCCTGATTTTTCAGAGGATTTGTTTAACCGCCTCAGTCCTGAACAACAGGAAGAGATGATGCGCGAAGGGTTTGTCAACGTGGCGAATGATTACAGTGATGAGCCGTATTATTATAGTCGGAAGTTTTGTATGGAGGCCAAGACTCATTTGCTGTTGAACGAGCTGCAGGTGGTTGATTATCCCATTCGCCTGATTCAGGGGATGCGGGACAAAGATGTGCCGTGGGAAATGGCGACTAAAATCGAGAAAAATTATACGGGAGCCGATGTCGATATTGTCTTTGTTGATGACGGAGATCACCGGTTGTCGCGGCCAGAAGACCTTGAACTGATTGATCGGGAGTTACGGGCGCTGGGCGAGTCTTTATCCTAAGCGGCTTATTTGCGCTTATATTGCATTTTTTTGCTTTGGCCGCCGGCGCGGAAAGTATCGCTTTTGGATGAGAATTTATTGTTTGTGTAGGCTTCTTCCTCATTGGCAAACGGACCTTTTCCGAACATTTTTAAGATCAGAAACAGAACAATGAAAAATCCGGCAAAGGCCAGCCCGGCGTAAAAAGCCTTGATGGTGAGCAGGCTATCGATAGTGGCCCAGGTTTCAGGGTCGGTGCTCTGCACGACGTTTTTGTAGGAGTCCTCGGCATAAGTCGTCCAGATAAAGCCCAGCGCGCTGAATTTGAATTTTTCCAACAACAGGTCGATGGAGAACACTCCCGGATTCAGATATTCATTGTAAAACAGGTAAAAATCATGGCCCAGCGCAATGAAAGCTGGGATCAAAAGCAGAAAAATAAGAGATGCGCGCATAATGTTTAACTCGCTGATAGGCATTACATTTTAAAGCATAGTCTATCAGGCAATGGGCCTTTCGCAAAGAGGCTTTGAAAATGGCGGAGAGGACAGGATTCGAACCTGCGAGGAGTTGCCCCCAACACGCTTTCCAGGCGTGCGCCTTAAACCGCTCGGCCACCTCTCCTAACCAATTTGCAGGGATAAACCCTCCAAGTCGGCGCACATTAGCCGTATCACGGGAAAAGTGCAAGAGGGGCCTTGTGGGCTTTTTATATTAAGACGCTTCTTTGAGATTCTGTGGGGCTTCCTGATATTCAGCGGCTCTGGCCTGTTCGAGAATTTTAAGCATGTCTTTGGACAGCATTTCACCTTGTTTTTTCTTCTTCATGACTTCGCGGGCTTTTTCGTATTCAGGGGCGTGCCAGAAGACAAGGCAGCCGTTGCAGCCTTTGCCGCAGCAGCCTTCGACGCCGAAACGCGGAGATTTAAAGACACGTCCGTCATTGTCTTCAAGCGTGGCGGTCTGTAGCGCTTGGCGGCCTTCGGTAAAGGCGCTTTCGCGGCCCTTGCCCAGTTCAAGATTTTGTACGGTTTTATCGAGTTTGATGCGCTGGCCTTGGGTTTTGGTCATCGGCTTTTCTTTACGCACGATGGTCATCGGCGGGAAATGGGTTTTCAGATCTGCGATATTCTCGTGCTCGAACAGATCTAAGGGGATGCGGATAATGGTTTCCGGCGCGGCATTGGCGCAGGTCGTGACTTTGCCGTTTGCTGCGTTTTCAAATTCATAGATGCGCAGCAAAACCGGTTCGTGGTTTGAGGGCGGAATAAATTCGAGGACATCGCCGGCTTCGATCTTGTTTTTGACCTTGATTAAAAACGCATCGTTGGTGATTTCGGTGACTTGGCCGCCAAATTCAAAAGCGGAGAATGAGCCGGTATTGTCGTATCCATGGGACAGGTCGGTGAGGCGGCCATCATGAAAGGCCAGCGTATAGCCGCGGTTGGGAACGGTTTCCAGCTCGGCCATATAGGGCCTGGGGTCCCAGTTTTTGGGATCGGCGTAATAGGCATCAATGGCCATGCGATAGGCCCGGGCGACGATGCCGACATAATAGGCGCTTTTGTTGCGGCCCTCGACTTTCAGGGAATCGATGCCAATGCGCAAGTAATCATCGAGCTTGGGCATCAGGCACAGATCGCGGGAATTCAGGATATAGGCGCCACGGTCGTCTTCTTCAAGCTGCATATATTCGCCGGGGCGGTAGCCTTCTTCGAGGAAGAATTCGAAGAGATGCTCGTTGTCTTCGGTGATTTCGAGGTCTTTGACGCTTCCGTCCTTCATGCGGACGTGGAGTTTGTATTTCCAGCGGCAGGAATTGGCGCAATTGCCTTGGTTGGCGCCGCGTTCGGACATGAAGTTGGACAGCAGGCAGCGCCCGGAATAGGTCATGCACATGGCGCCGTGGACGAAGGCTTCGAGCTTGATGTTATCGCATTTTTCGCGGATTTCCTTGAGTTCTGCGTAGGTGACCTCGCGGCCTAGAACGCACAGGGAGGCTCCGGCTCTTTGCCAGAAATTAACCGAGAGCCAGGAACAGATATTGGCCTGGGTGGAGATATGGAGCTCAATTTCAGGGGCTTGTTCTTTGACGAACTGGAATACGCCGGGATCGGCGATGATCAGACCGTCGGGCCGTACCTTTTTCACGGTTTCAATATATTCAGGCAGTTTGGCGATGTCTTTGTTGTGAGTGAACAAATTTAGAGTCAGATAGACGCGCTTGCCGTGGGCATGGGCGAATTCGATGCCTTCAACGACTTCGTCGAGCGTAAAGGCCGATTTGGTGCGCAGGGACATATCCGGCGTGCCCATATAAACAGCATCGGCACCGTAGAGTACCGCGATTTTGAGTTTTTCCAGCGATCCGGCGGGCATGAGCAGCTCGGAGCGCCGTTTCGGAATAATGTTTTCTGGTTTGGCCATAACCAGCGCACATAATCATATTTCGCACACACGGTAAAGTTTTTAGGCAGTATCTTTGAAGATAGCTTGATAAGCGTCTGGACTGAAACCCAGTTCGATGTGGCTCTTGTGGACAAGCAAGGGGCGTTTGATGATGGAGGGGTTTTCGAGCGCGATTTCTATGGCTTTGTTTTCATTCATCGCGTTTTTTATTTCATCGGGGAGTTTGCGCCATGTTGTGCCGCAGCGGTTGATGACATTATCCCAGCCATGGGCGGTGATGGCTTTTTTGAGAATATCCGCATCGGCGTCTGATTTTTTATAGTCGTGAACGTTGTATTCGATGTCGTTTTCATCCAGCCAGCTCAGAGCTTTTTTCATGGTGTCGCAATTTTTGATGCCGTAGATGGTGGTGGTCATGTGTTTGCTCCTATACGTGTTGTCCGGCGGCATAGCCTGAAGACCACGCCCATTGGAAATTGAAACCGCCCAAATGGCCGGTGACATCGACGACTTCGCCGATGAAATAAAGGCCGGGTTGGTTTTTGGCTTCCATGGTTTTAGAGGATATTTCGTTGGTATCTACGCCGCCACGCGTGACTTCGGCGGTGCGATAGCCTTCGGTGCCTGCGGGTTTAACGTGCCAGTCATTGACGGCGCTGGCGAGGCGGCTCAGGGTTTTATCCGGTAAATCGGCTAGACGTCCTGTGATATTCTCGGCCTCGCAAATACTGTGGGCGAGGCGCTGGGGCAGAATATGCGAGAGCGCGGTGTGGGGTTCCTGACGGCCGTGTTCGCGCTTGCGAGTTTTGAGGAACTCCAGCACATTGGTTTCGGGCGCAAAATTGATGATGATCTCATCACCTTCATGCCAATAGGACGAGATTTGCAAAATCGACGGTCCTGACAGACCGCGATGGGTGAAGAGCAGGCCTTCGCGAAATGTTTGTTTGTTGCAGGTGACGCTGGCTTCGACCGAAAGGCCGGAGAGCGCTCTGCAGCGGGCGAGCAGGGTTTTTTGAAAGGTGAAGGGGACGAGGGCGGGAGTGGTTTCGATGACTGCGATGCTGAATTGGCGGGCAATGTCATAGCCGAATTTGCTGGCGCCGATTTTGGGGATTGATAGCCCGCCAGTGGCGATAACGAGGGATTGGCTGGTAGCGTTTCCGCGTGATGTGCTGAGGTGATAGAGGCCTTCAGCATATTTGATATTTTCCACGGTCGTGGCGCTATCCATTTTGACATTGGCGCTTTCGCATTCGGTGAGCAGCATGTCGATAATTTGCTGCGCGGAATGATCGCAAAAAAGCTGGCCGAGTTTTTTCTCATGCCAGGCAATGGCGTGCTTTTCAACCAGAGCGATGAAATCTTTGGGTGTGAACTGTTTAAGGGCGGATTTGCAAAAATGCGGGTTGGCGGAGATGTAGTTTTGGGCCTGCGCGTGAATGTTGGTGAAGTTGCAGCGCCCACCGCCGGAGATGCGGATTTTTTCGCCGATCTTTTCGGCGTGATCGATCAGCCAGACCTTGCGGCCTCGTTTACCGGCTTCGATGGCGCACATCGTGCCGGCTGCACCGGCGCCAATTATAATGACATCGTATTGGGGTTTCATGTTTGGCGTTGTATCATAATTTTATGAGTTGGGTGGTTTATATTTTACGCTGCGGCGATGACAGTTTGTACACCGGCATTACGAATGATTTGGCGGCGCGCGTGGCGGCGCATGAGGTTGGGACAGGCGCGAAATATACGAAAGGGCGCGGGCCTTTTCGCCTCGTGTATGAGGAGGTTTGCACGGATCGCAGCGAAGCGTCAAAGCGCGAGCGGGCGATTAAGGGGTTGAGCCGGGCGGAGAAGCTTAAGTTATTTTCTTAAGCGTCATTGCGAGGAGAAGCCCAGCTTCGACGCGGCAATTCAGGATTGGCAATGGATTGCTTCGCTGCGCTCGCAATGACGGGGAATGAATAATTAATAGTGTGGGGGTTTGGCGCGCGCGGCCTGTTCGGTGACGGACAGGGGTTTATCCTCGCCGATGGCGGCTTCGTCTTCGAGCACATCGATTTTGTTTTCGAGCTGGCGGATATGTTTTTTAAGCAGATCAATATCGCGGCCTTGCGTGATGACCATATCACTAAGGTCGATGATTTGCTGCTCCTGATGGGCGAGGGTTTCTTCGATTTTATCAAGCGCTTCATTGTTCATGAGGCGAGTCTTTCAACGGCTTTGTGGTCGGCGCCGATGGCGGCGGAAATATGGGTGAAGCTGTCATTTTTCAGCAGATTGGCCAGACCGACAACGATTTCGGGGACGACTTCGAATCCTTTATAGGCAATGGCGGTATAGAGTTCGAGCAAGCTGGCGCCGGCGCGTATTTTGTCATAGGCATCCTGCGCATTCGATATGCCGCCGACGCCAATGACCGGAAGTCGGCCGTTGCTCATTTGGTAAATCTTGCCGATGACCTGTGTGGATTGGTCGCGTAGCGGTGGGCCGCTGAGGCCGCCATGTTCGGGGAGGTTTTTTGTTTTCAGATTGGCGGGGCGGTGGTGGGTGAGGTTGGTGGCGACAATGCCATTGATGCAGGTTTGCATGCACAATGTGATCAGCGTTTGTAAATGATCGTCTTTGAGGTCCGGGCCGATTTTGACGAAGACCGGTTCGGTAATATCGTTTTTATGGCGCGCTGTTGCAATGGCCTCAAGGATGGGCGTGGCCTGATCAGGGTCTTGCAGGTTTTTGAAATTTGTGACATTGGGGCATGACAGGTTCAGCACGACCATATCGGCGCGACCGGCGCAGGTTTTCAGGCCGTTGACATAGTCGGCGGCAGGGTCGGTCTGGTCTTTGCCTTTGGCCAAATTGACGATTATGGGAAGGTTTTTAAGCTGTGGGCGGGCGTTTTCGATGCTTTTGAAAAATTCCGTATAGCCGGGATTATTAAGACCCATATGGTTGATCATGGCCTGATCCGCCCAGAGCTTGTGCATACGCGGGCGCGGGTTGCCGGGTTGGGGCAGCGGCGTGACGCTGCCCAATTCGGCGAAGCCCAGACCGATGCGTTCATAGGCGGGAACAGCGCGGGCGTATTTGTCGAATCCGGCGGCCAGGCCCAGCGGGTTCATAAACTGGATGCCGCAGATTTCCTGACGCAGCATGGCCAGTTCATCGCGGTCATAGCGGACGGTTTTTCCGGTTAAACCGGCGTTTAGTGCTCTTAAAGTCCAAATATGTTTTGTCTCAGCGTCCATGGCTCCTTGTCTTACTCCGATATTTTCATCTCTTCAAGCTCTAACCAGCGGGTTTCATAACGCTCGAGCCTAGCTTGGGCTTCAGAGAGTTCTTGTGTGGCGGTATGAAAGCCGTCCGGATCGCGCTTGTAGAATTCCGCATCGGAGAGTTGTTCCGACAAAGAGGCAATTTCGCCTTCGGTTCTTTCAAGTTTGCCGGGCAGGAGTTTGAGCTCGCGTTCGAGATTATAACTGAGGCGTTGACGTTTAGCCACTGGCTTTGGTTTTAGCGCTTCTTCAGGCTTTTCTTTTTGCGGTTTTGGCGCAGCATTTTGGGTCGGTGATTTTGGCAATTCCTGTTTTTTCTTTAATTCAAGATAATCGCTATACCCGCCGATGCAGCTTTCGATTTTCCCATCGCCTTCAAAGGCGAGAATTTTGGTGACTGTCTGGTCGAGAAAATCGCGGTCGTGGGAAACAACAATCAGCGTACCGGTATATTGCGAGAGGATTTCTTCGAGCATGTCCAGCGTATCCATATCGAGATCGTTGGTCGGTTCGTCCAAAATCAGGCAGGTTTTGGGGTTTGCCAGAATTTTGGCCAGCATCAGGCGGTTTTTCTGGCCGCCGGAAAGCTGGGAAACTTTATCCTGTGCGCGCGAAGGGTCGAACATGAAATCCTTGAGATAGCCGCAGACATGGCGGTGTTTGCCCATGACATCGATGTAATCCCCGCCTGTGGGGACGAGGGTTTTTTTCAAGGTATCGGTCGGGTCGAGGTCGCGGCGTTTTTGGTCGAAGTAGGAAAATTCGAGTTCCTTGCGGCGCTTGACGCGGCCCTGGTCGGGTTCAAGCTCGCCGATCAGCATTTTGAGGAAGGTGGTTTTGCCCGAACCGTTTTTGCCCAGAATGCCGATGCGGTCGCCGCGCTGGATGCGCAGGGAGAATTTATTAAGGATCACTAGCTCCCCTTCCCCGCGAAGCAAGTCCGCAGGACTTGTTCGCTTTTCTTTAGACGCAAACAAAGCTTCGCTTTGCTTTGCAGGGTTAGGGTGGGGGTGTTCAGTATTGGAAGATTTGACACCCTCCCCCCTACCCCCTCCCTCAAGGGAGGGGGGGGTATATTTAGGAAAATTTTTGTAAACGTTGTAAAATTCGGCGACGATTTTTGACGTGGCATCGACATCTTCGAGGGGTTTGAGTTCGATTTTGGCGGTGGCGCTGCGATAGGCGGATTCGTCGGTCTTGAGCTGCTCGCGCATTTCCCGCACCAGTTCCAGCCTGCGGATATTGCGTTTGCGCCGGGCTTTGACGCCGCGACTGGCCCATTCGACCTCCTGCGCGACGATGGATTTGCGGTTTTTCAGCTCGCGGGCCTCTTGTTCGAGAAGCTCGGTTGACCATTCGTCGAAATATTTAAAGCCGCGCGGGCTGACTTTTAACTGGCCACGATCGAGCCAGAATACCTGATTTGTGATGTTGGCAAGAAACGTGCGGTCGTGGGAAATGCACAGCAGTGTGCCGCGATAGGATTTAAGATAGTCTTCCAGCCATTCAATCGCTTCGAGGTCGAGGTGGTTGGTGGGTTCGTCGAGCAGCAGGATATCGGGTTCTTCGACCAGCGCGCGGGCCAGACCGGCGCGGCGCATCTGGCCGCCGGATAGCCGGGTCATTTGCGCCTGAGGGTCGAGATGCAGGGCCTGCGTGATAATATCGACCTTATAGGCGTGCAGTTCTTTGTCCTCATCTTTCATATCGGTGAAGATAAAATCGAAGACGCTCTGGCCCTCTTCGGGGGTGATATCCTGATGCAGGTAGCCGATGGACAGGCCGGCAGTTTCCCAGCGCTCACCGTCGTCAAGGTCTTGCAGGCCGGTGATGACATTCATCAGGGTGGATTTGCCTGCACCGTTTTTGCCGACCAGCGCGATCCGCGCGCCTTCGTGGATATTGAAGGAGAGGTTTTCGAAGACCGGCGTTTCGCTGTAACGCACGAGCGCGTCTTTGATGTTTAAAAGGAGCGGTGGTGGCATGGGGCCTTATTTAACGCTTATCGCTGCGCACGGCAACCGATAAAGCGCTTGCACATGTGGTGCTAAGCGTGAATGATATACGGGCAAGTTTCAAACCTGCGAGGATCGGACCATGACAGCCACTAAATCTATTTTGAGTGTTTCAGCGCTCGCGTTTGCGCTAATGTTTGGCGGCGGGGTTTATCTGTTTACGCAGCTCGGCACGCTCGCCAAGCCTTTGGCTGAGCGCGTCGCTTCGGATGCGATGGGCGTGCCGGTGCGTATCGGGGGGCTGGATATCGCGCTGAAAGAAAAGCGTGTTGTGGCGCGTAATATTCAAGTGGCCAATCCTGAGGGCTTTTCCAAGCCTCAGGCGGTGAGCATCGATGTGATTGATATTACTCTGCGCTCGGTGTCCAAGGAGTTGATTGATTTTGAAACGATTACGGTCAACGGGACGCAGACTTTTCTGGAAGTGACACCGCAGGCGACGAACCTGCACCGTTTGAAGGCGGGGATGAAAGGGGCAAAGAGTGAGGGGGCGCAAGGAGAGTCGCTGAAGGTGATTATTCGCAAGTTTGTGTTGGACGGCGCGCAGGTCAATCCTTCGGTGACGTTGCTTAAGGCGCAGGAGTTACAGGCGGTGAAAGTCGCGCCTGTGCGGTTGAACGGGATTGGCGTGAAGGAAAACGGGATTTTGGCGCGTGAAGCGGTGAAGCAAGTGATGGCCCCGGTGCTTGAAACGTTTTCACAGGCGGCCGGTGATGCCGGACTTTATCAAGGGATGTCGCCCGATGCCTTAAGGGAAATGGGGATGGGGCAATTTGAGGCGATTAAAGAACAATTTCGTCAGGACATCGATAATCTTGGCGAAAATTTGAAGAAGATTTTCGATTAAAATTCCGTTCCGCTGAGGCGGGCTTGTTCTTCTTTACGGCACTGGTGATTGCTGAGCAGGTGGAAGGCAATCCCCGAGATTATATTGCTGGTGGCGATCGCGCAGAACAGGCCGGTGATGCCGTGAAGGTGCGCGCCTAACATGGCGGCGGGAACCATCAGGGCAAAAGATTTTACGAAGATCATGATAAAGGCTTTTTGCGGTTTGCCCATGGCGTTGAAGGCCGAGGACCAGCCAAATACAATATTGCCGATGCCGAAGGAAAACGGCACGATCCAGAAAAAGAGCGCGGCATCGTGAATAACCTGAGCGTCATGGGTGAACATGCTGGCTATGGGACGGGCGAAAAGGGCGAGGATGATTGCGACCAAAGCCGACCAGATCAAGTTAAAGACAATCGCCAGATTGATGGTTTTGTGCACGCGGTCGAATTTTTCCGCGCCCCAGTTTTGTCCGATGATCGGTGCCATCCCTAACGCCAGTGCAATAACGACAAGCATGCCCAGAGCCTCGACGCGCGTGGCGATGCCATAGGCGGCGACGGCCTCGCTGCCGTGGCTGGCGAGAATGGCGATGATCATCGCGCCGGTGGCCGGGGTGATGATATTGCCGATCCCTGCGGGAATGGCGATGATCAAAAGGCGTTTCATTGAGTCTTTGAATTGATCGAGATGTAGTCCGTCGGTGGCGACCAGTTTTTTACGGATTATCGCAATATAAAAGGCTAGAATCATTCCGGCGCTATAGCCGATCAGGGTGGCCATTGCCGCGCCGGTGACGCCCATTTCCGGGAATCCCCCCAAGCCGAAGATGAGCAGCGGGTCGAAGATGAGATTAATCAGAGCGATCAGGCTCATGACAATGGCCGGATTTTTGGTATCACCGCTTGCGCGCAAGGCCGAGTTGGCGTTGACGGGTAGAGCGAGGATCGCTGAGGCGACCAGCCAGAGCGGCATATAGTCGGCGATGGCCGGGTAGGTGTCTGCGTCCGCGCCGAGCAGTGTAAAAAGCGGTTTGATGACAATATAGGTGCTTAGGGCGATGATGCTGGAGGCGATGAAGGCCATGATCAGGCCGTGCAGGACAATGCGCTTTGCATCGTCGGTTTGCTTGGCGCCGATCAGTCGTGCGGTGACGGATGACAGGGCGATGTTGATACCGAAGACCAGATGCGAGATCAGCATGGTGATGGGGAAGGTGAAGCTGATTCCGGCCAGAATATCGGTGTCTTTCATCAGACCGATAAAGTAAACATCGGCGAGTTGTACGGCGATGACGGCGGCCAGACCCCAGATCATCGGCAGGGTCATGCGGATGAGATGCTGAGGGATTGGTCCTTCGGTCAGGTTGCCGCGATGGGCATAACGTTTGAGCAGGGCTTGGGGGTCTTTGTTGCGCATGGGTGAAATGGATAGCTGTCCTTGAGGTTTTAGGCAAGCCCTTAATCTGGTGTATTTGGCTTGTAATTCAAGATGATCTGTGTGGGAATAGGGGTTGAAAGGATATTCTTTTGGCCGACTTGTTTACCAAACTCTTTGCGCTTTCGATCAGTCCGCAGGCTTGTGGTACGGATGCGCTTTACCGTTATTTTTCCCGGCATCGGGACGTGGCGTTGCCGCGGGTGCGCGAGGTGTTCTTTTTTGACCGGCATTTTCACCGCGGGGCGGATTTTTATAAAAGCTATTTTGCGGATGGCCTGGATGTCACAATGTTTATGGAGCTGAGTAGTACGCTTTTCGATACACAAGGAGCGCCGGGTCGGGTGAAGGATGTTTTGGGCAAGGATGCTCGGTTATTTTGCGTGTTGCGTGATCCGGTCGCTCGCTCGCTGGCGGTTTATGATGAATATAAGCGCTACGGTATTGTGAAGGGCGGTTTGCGTGAGGCTTGCGGACAGGCGCCGCAGATTCTGTTCGCCAGCCGGTACGCAGATCATTTACCAAACTGGCTTTCCTTTTATCCGGATTTGCGGATTGTTTCTTACGAAGATTTGTACGATGACCCCGAGAAGACGATCGGTGATTTATCCGAATTTTTGGGTTTGCCGATTGACGGGCGAGCGATGAAAGCGGTTCGGTTTTATCAGTGGCTGTCGAGGGTCAAAAAATATTGTAAAAAACCACAGACTATTGCATCAGAAGACCGGGCGTGGGTGGCGCAGCAACTCGAAGATGAAGCGGCTCGCGCAGAGAAACTGATTGGAAAATCTATTTTTAAAAAATATAGTTATTTCCTTTAAGAATCGGACATATTTCAGCAACACGTCATTGCACGGCTTGTCCGTGCAATCTATTGAAACCAAATATCACACGCACAAAGGCGTGTGATGACAGTGGGAATAATACGTTCGGTTTTTTAAAGAAAATGTCTATAAATCAATAAGTTAGATAAAAATGCCCGGCGGAAATCGTTAAGATTTGGTTAATTTTGCGGTGAAAAACCGACCGGTTTTATACGACTTTAGGCGTAAATTCCTTAATTTTTTACATAAAATATTAACTAAATTGTTCTATTCTAATAAGAATAGCCGGGCTGTGCGCGTGTCCAAAAACAAGAAGGCAGCTTTGGGGCAACAACAAAAAGAATAAATACAGGCAGGGGACAATGGCGACCAACGGTTCTGATGTTATCACTTTTCTCGGGACGATTCAGCAGGTAACGGTTACACTGACCAACCCTTACAGCAGTAAGTCTTATAATATCGACGATGAGTTTCGTGTGAATTCCAGCGCTTATGACGGGCTGGGCGGTACGGATTTCATGATTATGACCAATGACGGCGATTTTTTGAGCATTACCGATAATGTCGGCGTGCAGGTTGTGCAAAATGTCGAGCAGTTTATTGCCGGAAATGGTGGCGATATCATCAATCTGGCGCATGATACGCTGACTTATGGTGATGTGGTGATTTTAGGCGGGGCCGGAGATGATATTCTCTGGGCTAATATCGGGAACGATCAGATTACAGGCGCGGACGGGAATGATATTATTGATGGCGGACCGGGGAATGACCGGCTATCGGGGAACGGTGATAACGACCAGATTTTTGGCGGGGCCGGAGATGATCGCCTTGATGGCGGAGCCGGTGACGATATTCTTTATGGCGGGACTGATTTGGGCCTGATGGATCTGGATAAAGAGTTTATCGACAGTATCACTTTTCCCGAGTTGATTGAGGGGACGAATATTCAGAATTTGATTCCACCGGGCACGCCTGCGCTGGGGATTAACAGCGATAATCTAACAGTGAGTTATGATGCAAGCGCGACGTTGACGTTCCGGGAAGGGTTTGCCGGGTATAACAACACGCTGGGCGTGTATGCCATTGCTGAGGACGGCACGATTGAAATGGCTTCCGTGTTATGGGCCAATGTGAAGGATGCTAGAATTAACATAGAGCATTCGATTGATTTGCCGGTCGGTGAAAGTGGAGGTCAGTTCGGGTTTTTTATTATTGCCAATGGCGATCGGGTTAACGGTGGATATTCCGGGCTGGATATTATCGGTGATGATGTGATCAGCTTTGTTTACGATTATGGCGGCGTCAATGAACGCGCAGCAAACATCGCCGATGACGGCGGCATGGTTTCGGTTGTTTATAATGACGGCGTAATCGAACGGGTTCTTGGCGGGTATCATTATCATACAACGCCGCGCGGCGATACGCCGGATATTAACTGGGACGGCAAAACCCACGCGGTTTCTGGTTTGCTGGATATTGCGAACCAAGATGTGTTGCGGATCGGCTTTGAAGATTTACCAGACTTGGGTGATGCTGATTTTGAGGATGTTTTGTTCGATCTGGATATTGATCGCATTCGCGTGGATGCCAGCGAGCAGGGCAGCGATATTTTAATCGGCGGGACCGGGAATGATATTCTTTATGGTGAAGGCGGAGATGATTTCCTGTTTATCGGTGAAGGTTTTGATCAAGCATATGGAGGCACGGGCAGCGATGTTTTCGTGATGTTTTTCCCTGATGCGGTGGCTGATAAAATTTATGATTTTACAGTCGGGGTTGGTGGAGACGTTCTAAATATTGCCGATGTTCTGATCGGTTATGATCCGCTGGCCGATGCATTAAGCGATTTTGTTCAACTGGTTGATAATGGCGGGGATACTGAATTGCGGGTGAATGCCGATGGGGATCTTGGCGGCGCATTTGAAACGATTGCCGTGTTTGACGGCGGTCTTGGCGCGACGCTTGCAGAACTGATTACGAACGGTAATATCGAGGCTGATGCTTCAGTTCCATTCTAGAGAAATCTCTATTTTTTTGATCCTCTTGCGCGTAAGGTACGACCTATGGCTTTACCTTACGATGCAGTGTTGCAGACAGTTTTTGTTCCGTTTGAAACCGGGGCTTTGGATACTTCGAAGGCCGGGGCGAAGGTATTGTTTATCAATGCGCAATATTCACCTATGCTGCAGCATTTTGATCAGGCAGGTTTGACGTGTCAGCAATATTTTAAACCTTATGCTGCGGTCTTGGAGGTGCAGGGCGTTCAGGTTCAGCCCGATCTTCCCGAAGAAGCACTTAACGCAAGTTTTGATCTGGTGTTGATCTTGGCACCGAAAAGTCAGGTGGAAACATGGACTTTGATGGCACGCGGCGTGCAGTTTTTAAAATCGGGCGGGGCTTTGGTCGTTGCGGCGGCGAACAAAGCCGGTGGAAACCGATTGGCAAACATTTTATCAGGCTTTGGTTTGGACGATGTACACAATGAATCGCGTAACAAAGCGCGGGTAGTGTGGGCCCGGACTGATACTGTTGATGAAAGGGGTGTTGAGGCTGCGATTGCGGCGGGGCAGCCGCAAAGTGTTCTTGGTGGAGCGTATCAATCCTGGCCGGGGATTTATGGCTGGGATAAAATCGATCAGGGCTCGGCCTTGCTGGCGCAGCATTTACCGGAAAATTTACAGGGCAAGGGCGCTGATTTTGGCTGCGGTTACGGGTTTTTGGCGCGGTATGTTGTGGAACATTGCGCCGTGCATTCAATGATTTGTGTGGATGCAGATTGGCGCGCTCTGGAGATGTGTCGGCAAAATCTTCAGGGTTATGGTGGGGCGTGTAATCTCAATTTTTTATGGGTGGATTGTACGAAACCTGTGTGTGAGGGGCTGGATTTTATCGTGATGAACCCGCCGTTTCATGAAGGTAAAGTCACAAATAGTGAAATCGGTCAGGCTTTTATCCGCATAGCGGCGATCAGCTTAAAACCCGGCGGGCGATTGTGGATGGTCGCCAATAAGCAGCTGCCGTATGAAACGGTCTTGGAGCAGGTTTTTGCAAAAGTTGAAAAGCTGTATGAAGGGCAGGGGTTTAAGGTTTTTTGTGCGCAAAAATAGATTTTTAGCGTAGCAAAATAGGGCTTTCTAGATGTAGTACATATGGCCTTCGCCTTCAATTTCCTGAACATGTTTCATGATGCGCTGGATTTTTTTGTCATCATGCAGGGCTTGCTTGTTCAAACCGGTTTCCCGGCCGACCATGTAGTAAATTGAGTCTAGCGTGACGTTGGTGTTTTTGCCGTGGGTTTTGACATGGTAGGCCATCGCCGAGTCCATCGTGATGATCGATTTATCCGGCTGGTTGCGTTTGCGCATATGTTCGTCGGTCAATTGGACGATGGTCATCAGATTGTTGTTTGAAATCGTGACGCCGTGGTGCTTTTCATGGCTGGGGCGCAGAGCCTTTAGAATAGCGTAGGTTTCAACCGAGTTTGGTACGCTGAGAAAGACTTTCTGGAAACGGCGATCAAGAGCCGGGTCTTCGGCGACATACATGCGAAATTCGTCGAGTGTGGTGGCGCCGATGACCATCAGGTCGCCAGCCGTCAGATATGGTTTCATTACATCGGACAGGCCAGCATAGGCCGAGCCGACACAGTTCGGCATGATCTGGTGGATCTCGTCCATAAACAGGATGATGCGCGGGTTGTTCGGGTTGTGGTAACGTTCGGCGACGCCTTTACAAATCGGAATAAAGCGTTCTTGAAATTCTGCCGGGCTGTTGGTTCCGGCGGCCATGCGCGCCATGTCGATTTCGACGACGCGGGCATCGAGCAAATAATCCGGTACGTCGTCTGCGGCAATTTTTTGGGCCAGTGCGACCACCATAGCGGTTTTACCCACCCCGGCGGGGGCCAGAAGCACAGCGTTTTTACGCCCTTTTTGCATTAGGATCAGAATGGTCTCATCCACCTCTTTGTCGCGGCCGGTGATCGGGCCATAGCGGCCCAATTTCGCCAGTGCGGTGAAGTCGGTGCAATATTTCCGGAACAGTTCTTCCAACTCGTCGTTTGTAACGCTATATGACCATTGTTCAGACATCGTGTTTGTCCCGGTTGCATTGTTGGTTGATCTTGAAGAAAAAACGCAGAGAAATATACGCGAAGTGCGCGCAACGCCACTATAGCGTAAACCCTATCATAACGGTAGAGGGTTAAGGTTTGGTTTGTTTATTATGTTAATTGGAAGTCGCTTGCGGCAAATCCCTGGGCATAGAGCGCCGCGTCAAGGTCACCGTGAATGATGAGATTGTCGATTTCATCGGCGACTGCGGGTTTTGGTTTATATCCCACGCCCAATCCGGCCATTTTCAGCATCGGAATATCATTGGCACCATCGCCGATGGTCAGGCAATCCTCGGGCTTGAGGTTGAAACGATCCATATAGGTGCGCAGGCATTCGACCTTGGCGTGTTTATCTAAAATAGGCGGTTTGACTCTGCCGGTCAGGGCACCGTCCTTGATTTCCAATACATTTCCATGATGGCCTTGAAAGCCGACTTGTTTGGCGACTGCATCGGTGAAAAAGGTAAATCCCCCGGAGACGAGAACGCAATGCGCACCGTTTTTTCTCATAGTCTGGATGAGGGTTTGTGCGCCGGGATTTATGGTCATGGCGGCGAGGGTTTTATCAAGCGCTTCGGTGCTGAGGCCTTTTAGCAGACCGACGCGTTCATTCAGCGCGGCATGGAAGTCCAGTTCGCCATTCATGGCGCGAGCGGTGATGTCGGCGATCTGCTCCTTGATCCCGGCATGCTCGGCAAGATCGTCCAAAGTTTCGCCGCTGACGATGGTGGAATCCATATCGGCGAGCAACAGCTTTTTACGGCGCTTTTCAATCGGGGTGATGAAGACATCAATGGCGTCTTTTTCCAAAAAATCGCGTAAATGCATGAGCAGGGGTTTGGACGCGTTATCGGTGATACCGATTTCGGCGGCCTTGCCGGGTTTGATCCAGACCGGCTGGCAGGTCGGCTTTACGTTATAAGCCCCAAGAATCTTGATGATTTCACGCGTGTGTTCGTCACGCAAGGGGCGCCGGACGTTGGAGGCAACGAGGGTGAGAACTGTGCTCATATGTTATTTCCTGCTTGTCATCCCGAGCGAAGTGCGTTAGCACGAAGTCGAAGGATTTTTGCGCGTTGTTAATGCCCTAAGATTCCTCGACTTCGCTCGGAATGACAAGTTAAAAATGCCGTTAAATTGGAGACATCATGGAAAAGCCAGCCCTTAAACCCAAAAACCCCTGTTTTTCTTCCGGCCCATGCGCCAAGCGTCCGGGGTGGAGCTTTGACAATCTCGGTCATGCCATGCTGGGGCGTTCGCACCGGGCGGGTCCGTTGAAAAAGCAGATCAAGGATGTGATCGACAAGCAAAAAGAACTGCTCGGCATTCCTGACGATTACGTGATCGGCATTGTGCCGGGTTCAGATACGGGCGCATTCGAAATGGCGCTGTGGTCTATGTTAGGGCAGCGCGGCGTGGATGTGTTTGCGTGGGAGAGTTTTTCATCCGGGTGGCTGAGCGATATTACCAAGCAGCTCAAGCTTGAGAATGTGAACGCCTATGAAGCGCCTTACGGCGAACTTCCCGATTTGTCGCAGGCCGATCCGGCCAACGACACGGTATTTGTGTGGAACGGGACGACTTCGGGTGTACGGGTGCCGGATGGTGAGTGGATTAGCGCCGAGCGCGAGGGGTTGACCTTGTGCGATGCAACCTCGGCGGTATTTGCCTATGATTTGCCGTGGGACAAGCTCGACGTGGTGACGTGGAGCTGGCAAAAGGTGCTGGGCGGTGAAGCGGCGCATGGGATGCTGGTGCTGTCTCCGCGCGCGGTCGAGCGTCTGGAAAGCTATACACCGGCATGGCCGATGCCGAAAGTGTTCCGTCTGACCAAGAAAGGCGCGCTGATCGGCGGGATTTTCCAAGGCGAAACGATTAATACGCCTTCGATGCTGGCGGTGGCCGATGCTCTGGACGCGCTGCGCTGGGTGGAAAATATCGGCGGGCTTCGCACGACGATTGCGCGCGCGCAGGAAAATCTCAAGGCAATTGAGAACTGGGTTGCTAAAACCGCCGGGTTTGAATTTTTGGCTGAGGATCCGGCGAGCCGTTCAACGACTTCGGTGTGTTTGAAAATCACCGATGCGTGGTTTGCGGGCTTGCCTGAGGATGAGAAAACGCCGTTTATCAAGGCGATGTGCAAATTGCTGGATGATGAAGGCGTGGCTTATGATATTGCCGGATACCGCGATGCTCCGGCGGGCCTGCGCATTTGGTGCGGGGCGACCGTATCGGGCGATGATGTTGAGGCGCTGATGCCTTGGGTGAGCTGGGCGTTTGCAGCAGCGAAGATGGAGAAGCAGCGCCAGAGTGAGGCTGCTTAGAATAGTATTTTAGACTGAGCAATCTGCTGAGATACCCTCAAGATTTTGTTGTCGGTGTTCCTCGAAAAGATGGTGCAATTTGCGTTGATCTAGAATAGGGAGTATGCAGGTAGCTTCAGCGATGGCTTTTACTATGGGTCAGTGTTGCAAAAGTATGGCGCAGAACATGCGGTGGTGACGTTTTTCGGCCTGATTGTTGCGGCCTATTATCACCTTATCGAGTCGTTAGGGATTGAAAAGATCATCAATGGCCATTAAATTATTGACATAACTTACGTATTTTGACATAACGCTTTTCATGCGTTACGAACATGATAGATTTCAAATTCTTTCGGGTAAGTTGGGCGATGCGATAACGAATTATTTTGCCGGTGCCCACCCTGCGACTGTGCTTGATCTAGCGCATAGTTGCAGCGCGATTATTAGAGATTTAGCACACCATTTGCACAAAGAAGGGCATATTCACAAATTAGAATTGTGGAGTGATATGGTTGAAAGGCTCTCGGGGCAATCTTTATTTCATTATAAACGCATTAACGGGAATCAGGGGTTATATGTTCGAATAGCAAATCAGTTGAAGCATGCGGATCGTGATACTGAAGCTTTTGTAGGCGTGTCAGATCATTTTGCTTTTGAATATTTGTATGCGACGGTTAAAGACTTCCAAGTGCTTAAAGAAAGCTTAGAACCCTGCGATATTTTTGGCAGCTATGAATCTGATCGTTATGGTCCTCATTTTATGAAGGCTGCTTTTCACCCTCTTCAAAGACTTAAATCTTTTGCTTTAATGTGTGACGAAGCCAAGGTTGATCTTTTGTCGAATGCATTTTTGCAATGGCATGGTTACCTTGAGAAAAGAATTTCAGAACAGTTTCCAAGGCTGAAGAGTGATTTTTATGATGTTTCAGGTATGCCTGAAATTGGTGTGTTGAATAAGCTTGGGCTTTATAGAGAGTGCAATGATGTTTTGCACACATATTGTGTGCGTGCTGGTTCTTCGCTTTTGAAAAGGGGATGGAATTCTGAGGATGTAACCCCAGAGCAAATCCCTGACCTTCGTCATTCTATGCGACATGATACTCGTGGTTATTTATTTCCTTTTTCTGTTAAACCCCGTGGTTATAGGAAGAATTATTACTTGAAATTTGATGATAGTGTTCCGGATCAAGATGTGTTTACTACTACGGTTATACGTAGTAGTGGTCTTGATGCGGCTAAAAAAATAAATCCTGAGCCACTCCATTAATCTTTGAGCATTGCAATGATTATCAATGGCGGGTAAAACCGCTCTCATGACTTCGTTAGCGGAAAAATTATCGGAAATTGTTGGGGCGGCGTTTGCCGCGCAGGGTTTGCCTGTGGAATTGGGCGCGGTGCGGGTGAGTGATCGGCCGGATTTGTGCCAGTTCCAGTGTAACGGGGCGATGGCGGCGGCAAAGCTTGCACGGAAAAATCCGCGGGAAGTTGCGCAAGGCGTGGTTGATGTTCTTCAAAAATGTCATTCCGACCGACCGGAGGGGGCGGAGGAATCTTTGGTTTCTCGTGAGAACAAAGATCCCTCGACTGACGCTCGGGATGACAATGAAAAGGTTTTTCAAAATATTGAAATTGCCGGGCCTGGATTTATAAATATTGATGTAACCGACGCGTTTATCGCCGGGCAGTTGGCCGCTATGCAAGCGGACGCGCATGCGGGGCTGGCCCAAAGCGGGGCCGGGCAGACGGTGGTGCTGGATTATGGCGGGCCGAATATTGCCAAGCCGATGCATGTCGGGCATTTGCGCAGCTCGATTATCGGGGATTCCTTGCGCCGGACGATGAAGGTGGCGGGCTATAACACAATCGGCGATGTGCATATGGGCGATTGGGGCACGCCGATGGGCATGATTTTGTCCGAGCTGGAGATCATGGGCCATGATGGGCCGGTGAGTATGGAGCAGTTGGCCGAGATTTATCCGAAGGCCTCTAGCGATTGTAAGGCCGACGAGGCGCGGATGGAGTTGGCGCGGGCGGCGACGAAAAGGCTGCAGGACGGTGATGAGACGTACACCCGCAAATGGCGGCAATTTATCGATATTTCGATTGAGGGGATGCGTGGTAATTTTGACGCGCTGGGCGTGTATTTCGATGAATGGAAGGGTGAGAGCGATGCGCACCCGTTCATTGCAGCTATGATTGACGATTTGAAGGCCAAGGGCTGGGCGGTTGAGAGCGATGGGGCGTGGGTTGTGCCGGTTGAGCGTAATGATGACAAGAAAGAGGTCCCGCCGCTGATTTTGCTTAAAAAGGATGGGGCGGTGCTGTATGGGACGACCGATCTGGCGACGATACTCGACCGGGTGAAAACGCATAATCCAGACAAGATTGTTTATGTGGTGGATCAGCGTCAGTCTTTGCATTTTGATCAGGTGTTCCGGGCGGCGGAAAAAGGCGGTTTGGTTGTTGATGGCCGGCCTGAGCTCAGTTTTGCCGGGTTTGGGACGATGAACGGGGCCGATGGTAAGCCGTTTAAGACACGGGCCGGTGGGGTGATGCGGCTGGAGGATTTGATTGCGATGGGCGTTGAAAAGGCGCGTGCGCGGTTGGAAGAGGCCAATCTGGCGGCCGATATGGATGAGGCCGAACGTGGGACAATCGCGCATAAGGTGGCCTTGGCGGCGATTAAATTTGCCGATTTGCAGAACCAGCGTCAGTCGGATTATGTGTTTGATTTGGACCGGATGACGTCGTTTGAAGGGAAAACCGGGCCGTATTTGCTGTACCAAGCCGTGCGGATTCAGTCTTTGCTGCGCAAAGCGGGTGACGGTGGACGGTGGACGGTGGACGGTAGTTTTAAGATACAAAATGAGGATCGGGCACTGGCCTTGTTGCTGGGTGAAATGGCTGACCATTTTGAGTTGGCCTTGAAGAATTACACGCCGCATGTGTTGTGCGATTATGCGTACAGACTGGCGCAGGAATTCAGTTCTTTCTACGGAAACTGTCATATTCTTTCCGAAGAGGATGTGGCGGTGCGGGCCAGCCGGTTGGCGTTGTGCGCCCTGACCCACCGTCAGCTTTGTTTGGTGTTGAGTGTGTTGGGCATTGAAGTTCCTGAGCGTATGTAAATTATCGTCTTGACGGCGGATGTCTATTGGCTAATACTGGCTAAATGCTTGGGATTAATAAAATAAAAATCAGCCCCGCTCTGCTTCTTCAAGTCACGGATATTGACGAGTTTAAAGGGCTGTGGCGCGGGTTGGACCGGCACACAACGGGGCTGCAACTGCTCGGCGATGTGGCGGATTACGGCGCGAATTTCAAGCAGGTCTTGGGGCCGTTGGAAGAGCATCCGATCACGATTGACATGATCCGGGTGGTCAATGCCAGTCAGCTCGGGCAAAAGGGCGTGAGTGATTTAAAAACCGCGCCGAACCAGTTGCCGATCTCACATGGCGATAAAGTGTTCGGGACGCTGGATACGGCGGAGCCGGAACAGGTCGAGCCGATTTTGAACAAATTGTGTGAGTGGATCAATGAATCGCTGGGGCGGGACGATCTTCATCCGCTTTTGGTAGCGGCGGTGTTTGCGGCGGTGTTTTTGCAGCTTGCCCCGTTTGATACGGGCAATTTGCGTACCGTGCGGTTTATGATTTTACTCATTATGCTGAAATCCGGCTATACGTATGCGCCGTATGCGTCGCTGACCCCGATTATGGAGGGGCGGGCCGAGGAGTTGTGTGTGGCGCTCAAGAATAATCAGGAAAGCCTTGAAGCAGGCACGCCGGATTGGGATGCGTGGCTGGCGTATTTTTTTGGGATGTTGCAGGACCAGAAAGAGACCTTGCATGAGCGGCTCTATGCCAAGGAGGTTGAGTTGTGCGGGCTTTCTGACTTGTCGGTCAAGATTATGGCGTTGTTCAAAGAGCATAAGCGCCTGCAGATGAAAGAGATTATCAAATTGACCAATGGGCGGCGCGCGACGATTAAGCTGCGCTTGCAGGAATTGGCCGACGGGCGGTATTTGGTGCGGCATGGGGCCGGGCGCGGCACGTGGTACGCTTTGACTTAGACTTTTGGCCAGCAAATATTCATTTTTTGTGCTTCCGGTGCTCACGTACCTTAAGTACGCTACGCTCCGGTTCTCAAAAATAAATATTTTCGGCTCAAAAGTCGTTGTTAAAGCAAGTTACACAATAGCAATGAGATATTCTTTTTTACCGGGCGATGAGGACGGAATAGAAATGGTTGTTGGTTCCATCGGAGAAGCACGCGGTATTGAACGGACCGCCTGGCAGGATGATTTCGGTGCCGTCGGCGAAGCTGCCCTGATATTTGGTTGACGAAGCGCCGCCGCCCGTATCGACCGGAGTGCCGCTGATATTCAGGCGTTTATTGATTTCCTCACAGACGATATCGACGATGTTGGGCAGAACAATGATGAGTTCTTCGTTGGCGATGCTGTCGGTATCGCATCCGGTCGCGCCCGTACCGATATCGGCGAGGCACGTTGCGCCGGTATATTCCCATTCACTGCCGTCATTGCTGCCTTCCGGCGGGGCTTGCCAGCTGATCGATCCGCCGTCCGGGTGAAAGATTTTGTTGGTGTCGGCGACGACCGGGGTGTGATTATATCCGGCGACGAGGATCTGGTTAAAGCTGATGTCATTTTCTGACACTCCGTCCCGGCGCAGGCGATTGACGGCGCGTTCAACCTTTTGCGCATAGGACAGGATATCAGCCGCGGCAAGAGCGGCCTCCTGTTTGCTGAGGTTGGATGTTGTGTCGGAGCGCATGCCGCGCGATATTGACAGCGACAGGGCGACAAATAAGACGATGCCCAGTAGAATCAAGACGAAAACATTTCCGGATTCAGTAGACGGCGGGCGGTGGACGGTGGACGGCCTTATTTTTTTACTCCGTTGCATCGATATCCTCACTGTCTTTATTGTCTTTGAACAGGGCCTTGCGCGTTTGGTCGGCGGCGGCCTCAATGATGTCCTGAATTTCTTTGGGCAATTGCGGTTTTACGCTTTCGGCCGGTGCGCTTGTCGGGGCGGTAGCAGGTGGTGGCGTTTCGACCGGTGCCGTCTGTACAGGGGGTGGTTCTTGGGTCGGCGGCGTTTCTTTGCCGACCAGATCCTGCCATGATTTCGTATCTTCGGTGCCGGTTTTGGGGGCTGGTTCTTCTGTCTTGTTGCCGCCGAAAAAGCCCATGGGATTCCCGGTCTGGCTCACAGGCGGCGGAGCGCTTTGTTCTTGCGGTGGTGGACTGGCAGGTGGCGACGCAGCCTGTACGGTGGACGGCGCAGTTTGTACCGGTGTTTCCTGAGCCGGAGGCGGTGAAGACGGCGCGGTAACGGCGGCGGGCGGCGGCGCTGGGGGAGCGGCTTCGATTTCGTTATCAAGCGCGTGGACCTGCACAATGGCCGAAATGGAGCGTTCGACCGGCGTCACGTCTTTCTTCTTCGGTTTTTTAAACCCTTCTCTTAAGGCGTCGATTTCCGGCGGTGTTTCCACGGCAACGTCGGCGCGCTGTGCCGTCCAGCTCTTATTAACCATCAGATCACGGAGCTTGGTGATTGCGCCGGCATGTTTGATGATTTCTTCATCCGGCGGTGGCAAGGCAAGGAAACGAGTGACACGCATCGCCTTGGCAAAACCGGGATTGGAATAAAAGATCGCGCAATCGACCACGACGTCACCAAAGGTAACCACGGCCTGACCTTCTTTAAAGCCGCGCAGATCGTCATAGCTGGCGCGCGGACGCATTTGTACACCAGCCTGCTGGGTATCAAAATAGGAGCCGAGCTCCGTTCCTCCAGCCATCTGAAAGCCCGAGACTTCGGTCACGATGGCGGTTCCGACGGTTTTTTCAAAGAATTCCTTGGTTTCTGTGGGGTCTTCGAGTTTCCCGAAAATCTTGATGTTACAGTTCGCGGTGATGGACTGGGCCTCTTCGCGCACGCGCTTTTTCATCGCCGGCAAGTCCTGACCGGAAAAGACGAGGCAGAAACCGAGTGAACGGGCCTGGGCGGCCATCACCGCCATCCCTTGCGCGGTATAGTAACCGACCTCGTCAAAGACGGTCATGAACGGAGTCGAGGAATGGGTCGGTTTGTTTTCAATAACAGTCGCACTGGAGCCTTCGACCGTAGAGCCAAGGGCCGAGCCCATCATGCCTTTCATCGTTGAGGCGACAATTTTACCGAGGTTGGCGATTTCGTCGCCGGATTTTTCCAGCGCCGGAATCAGCACGACGAGAATCCGGCGGTTCAACACCACATCGACCATGTCAACATCGGCAGCCTGCGTATCGAAGATATAGCCGTAATCATCGCCCAGAGATTGCAGTGAACGGGTGAACTGCATGGCGAGATAGCCGTGTTGCTGGCTGGCCGTGTTGGTATCGTATTGCGGGGTGTCCGGGCCGGGCGGTTTGACTTTACCTTCATCATCGTACGCATCGCCCTGAAAGCCGGGCAGAGTGTCGAGATAGCCGTCGATCCCTTCTCGTAATTCCTTGGGAACGGCTTCATCGCGCTGAAGTTTGATAACGTTATTAAGTGAAAGGTAATCGCGGATCGTGCGCACGGAAAGCGGCATGTCCTGTTTGTCACGCTTCCAGGTCAGGATCGGCATCATCGCCGAGACAAGCGCGACAGCCCGTTCTTTCCACATCGCGTTGTCGCCTTCGGATTCCGGCATCAGGGAAACCAGCATATTCACCAGATAGCTGGCCGATCCGGAGGAGAACGGGTTCATAGTGTTCGACGGAGCTTGTACGTCGGCGTTCCCGGTCATGTAGTTCAGCACCAACAAGTCGTCGTCCCGACCAAAGCGCCGGACCAGAGACGACAGGGACGACCAAAGGTCGGTATCGGCTTTCCCGTCGACATAGACAAAGCCCGAACCCCATGCCAAAGCGTTGGAGACCAAAGATTTTAGCCCTTCGGTTTTACCGGCGCCGGTGGTCCCGAGATACAGGACGTGGGTTCGGGCATCCGAGTTCGTAAACCAGACTTCTTCGTTGGTGTTTTCAACATTGCCGAGATACAAGATACCTTCGGGTTTGCCGGGTTTACCGCCGCGTCCGTTGTTCGGGTCCAAGAATTTTGCGCCCAGTGGAAGCTTAAAGGCCAGAGCTTTGTTACGGTTGATCAGCCACCAGAAATAAAGCAGGAGGAAAACGATAATCAGATCAGCAAAGGCGAGCGCCCAGTCGTTAAACAGAATCGTTGCGCTGGCGCAGACAAATATGGCGGTTGAATAAGATGTGGTGGCCAGGGCGTCGCCAATACGCGTCCACAGTGGCCGCACATCCCGGAGGATGGCGGTGTGCTTGTGTTCGTATTTGCGCTGGTCTAAAGCCATTGAACTGCCTTTATAATTATAATCCTTTTAAACCGACCTACTGTCCGCCGAGGAAGGCATCGGCGGAGACCGGGACGCCGGAGGATGTTTGCGGGTTGACGCCGGATGTGGTTGCTGTCGGGGCAAATTCTCCATTTATGCCGATTTGTTTGGGGATGAGGGAGGTCCATATGGTAAAGAGAATAAAGAAAACGGCCAAAGCCAGCGCGGCGCCCATCCATTTTTTGCGTTTCTCTTTCGCGCTTTTCTTGATTTTTACGCTTGAGGCGCTGGTGACCTGTGCGCCGTCTTCGCTAACGCCCGGACGGATCAGGCCATGGGCGTTTTCAAGAGCGCCGGAGGCAGCCATCAATCCGGCGACGGCCTGCATGCGGTCGTTGAAGACGGCGATTTCTACAGTTTCACCTTTGGGGTTTTTCAGCTTTAAAATGTGATGGCCGGTATTTTCATCATGGAGAACCTCCAATGCGGAGGCTTTAGCCTGAGCCAGATCCATTTGCCAGACAACGGGACTTATGGCGTCGGGCAGGGAGAGGATCAGCTTGCCGTCAACAACGCTGGCGCTGGCTTGGGTTTCCGATTTTTTCGCTGTGAAATTGAGTATCATGGTTGTTTTTGCTCCTTGGTTTTTGTCTTTATCTAGATGGCTTTTTTCACACCGCGTTTGCTGGATTTGCTGTAGTCAAGCTGCGGGATCGGCCGGGCACGGCGGCTTCCCATATATTCGCTGATCGTTTCTACCGCGTCGGCCAATTTTGGTACAGGAATCGGGCGTTGGGTCATTTTTTCGGCCTTGTAATGCGACATCGCGCCGATCGCTTCGAGATGGTAGGACTGACGCCCGAGATTGTTCAGTGGATACCATAATGTTCTGTCGTGGCCGCGTAGCCAGACAAACTGGGCCGGGGCCAAAACACCGCCTTCCTCGCGCGCGGTGGCTAGAGCGCGCAGAAGGGCGGTGGTCACAAAGGCGTGCTGGTTGCACTTTGACAAGGTGCTGGTCGACAGGTCCTTGTTTTTGAGTATTTTTCGCGCTTCTTTTAGCAAGAATTTATCGCGGCTGAGTTGCAGGCCGTTTTTATGGCTCCAGCACATGGCCAGACGGCCAAGCATGTCATCGGATTCTCCTCTTTTACGCGAGGCTTTGAGGCAAAAGGCCGCGAGCAGGACTTGCTGGTAGGGTTTGAGGGCCAGCGGTCCTTTCCAGCGCCCGTAAAGCTGGCGCATAAAGGCTTTGGTCGCGACTTCTTCATCAATTTTGCCATCCGGTGCGGGGATATTATTATAGGCGAGCCATTCTTCCGGTCCCAGAGCTTCTGCAAAGGCCGGCAATTCGGCCGGGACGGGCGAACCGGGCGGGCGCGGCGGCTGTGTCGAGGGGTTGAAATCAGCAAAAGGCGCAATGACAGGGAAATTTTTGGATTGACGGTGGATGAGACCTTCGAGGCCGAGGCGGCTGCGATAATGGGTTTGAGGGCCTTTGAATATGCACCACAGTGCGCCAAGGCCGACGAAGGTAACGATGGCGATGCGCATCGGGCCCATGGTGGCTGCGGTGAAAAGCTCGAGATGGTTGATGGTCAGGGCGGCCTTGTTGTAATTGGCCATGCCAAAATACAGGCTGCGCTGGGGGGTGGCGATTTCACCGCGTGCAAGTTGCTGGCGTACGATCTCCTCATTGCCGTTCAGGATGTCCCAAAAGCTGATTTCTCGGCCGAAAATGAAGACTTTGTAGGGGCTTTCGATCAGGCCGATTGTTTCTCCGGCCAGAATAAACCATTGCAGAACCCAAGCTTCGGCGTAGCGAATCCAGCGGATAATATTACGCACTTCGTCTGATTGGTAATACCAAAACAGCCAGACAACAACCGACATGACTGCCAACATAATGGACCAGCCAATCGCATTTTCATGGAGTGTGTTTTCTGCCTGTTGTCCACCAGCCACGGAAGAATTGCCTCTTTAGAAAAATTACTTCTACCAGTGTAGCAGTAAAAGTAGCTTAAAACCACTTTGCGCGGGTAAAAATTGTCCGGTTTTTTAAAATCTGTTTGCAAAGGCATATTTTTTTGATAAGACCATGCCCGGGCCCTTTGAGGGGCCGAAATGGTGTGCCGCAATAGCTCAGTTGGTAGAGCAGTTGATTTGTAATCATCAGGTCCGCGGTTCGAGTCCGTGTTGCGGCACCATTCTCACTCTTTACTAAGGTCAGAAATTCCTTATTATGACCTTCTTAAAAGTTGGGGTGTAGCCAAGCGGTAAGGCAGCGGTTTTTGGTATCGCCATGCGGAGGTTCGAATCCTCCCACCCCAGCCATTTTCATATTTTCGAACCTTTTCCAGACTTTTAGATTAACGCCGTGAAGCCCACGCTCTGTGGGGTTTTGGTGTATGTGACCGCTCACTTTTTGACGTGTTTATAGCCGATATCTCAGGAGAAAAAGTCTCAAAATGCCCGTTTATCTCAAAACACCGCTACCTTTGCCCCAAGAAACAGAGCGGTTTGCAAGCCTTTATTTCTAAGGCTTTGCAAGTGGTAACATAATCGCTGGTTCTTAGACGGTGCGGATACCAAGTGCGATTTAGAGAAAACTTGAGAGAGAGCGAGGAAATTAAAACCCAAAATGCTGTCTTTGGTCTGCCCATAGGATCGGAAAATCATCCATCATGCTGGCGAGTTGCAGCGATTGTGGCTGGCGGCCATTGATAATCGCGGTGGTGATGTCGGGAGCAAGTTCGGTCAGGCGAATGATTTTACAGGCATAACCGCTTGGCACCCCTTCGCGCTCAGCAACATCCCGGATTGATCTGGCTTTGCCGCTATCA